>NZ_LT906473.1:602313-1204626 GCF_900187295.1 Corynebacterium cystitidis
TCCTCGATGCACTGCGTATCAAAGTCCGTGATGGTGGGCGAGTGGTCAACAAGTCTGCTTATCTGGCTATCGGGGTGGATATGGACGGTATTAAGCACATCCTGGGTATTTGGATTGCCAAAGAAGAAGGAGCCTCGTTCTGGGCACAGGTCTGTTCCCACCTGGCTAACCGGGGTGTTAAAGACGTTTTCATCGTGTGCTGTGATGGGTTGAAAGGCCTGCCAGAAGCAGTCGAAGCGACCTGGCCGAACTCGATGGTTCAAACCTGTATCGTCCACCTGATCAGGGCAGCCAACCGGTGGGTTGCGTACGGGGACCGTAAAGCAGTATCAGCGGCTTTAAAGCAGATCTACACCGCTGCTGATGAGGACCAGGCAGCGCAAGCGTTAGAACACTTTGCTGCAACTGAGCTGGGGCAGAAATATCCGCAATCAGTGAAAGTGTGGCGCGATGCGTGGGATCGGTTTATACCGTTTCTACAGTTCCCGCCAGCAGCGAGGAAGGTGATCTACACGACGAATTCGATTGAATCGTTTAACAATCAACTACGTAAAGCCACCCGTAATAGGGTGCAGTTCACTAACGATGAATCCGCAGTCAAGACGCTGTGGTTGATGATCTGCAATATCGAAGATCGCCGTGCCGCCAAACGAGCCAAAGAAGGCAAAAAGGTTGCTGCCACAGCCGGACGCCTCATAGAAGGTGCACGCGTGGCAGGGTGGAAACAAGCCATCAACCAAATGTCCGTAGCCTACCCCGACCGCTTCCAAAACTACCTATAAAATCAACCCCACACACAAACAACTTGACACCCTCATCTGGAAGGGTTCCCGCTTCACGTGGAATTTTTTCACGGTAAAACAGCCGAAACAACAACATTGATCCCGATGATCAACGCCTATATCCAAGCCCATGATCTTGTTGGTGTCGTCGTTGTTGCTGACGCGGCGATGCTATCAGCAAAAAACCTAGATGCACTTGATGCCGAGGGTATTGACTACATTGTTGCTGACCGACTGAAAAAAGCGCCCTACGACATCACACTTGATCCCGATGACGAGGACAGTATCGATGCTCATGATGGTGCCATCGTTGAAACCACCAAAACAATGGGAACAGGTACACAGGCTATACAGCGACGTGCGGTGATCGGGTTTAGTGCCAAACGCTACCGCTACGACATCAGCTCGCTAGATAAACAACGCCAGAAAGCACACGAGATAGCCACCAAGAAACGCTCAGCACGCCTACCGAGATTTGTGGCCAAGAAAAACGGGCAGTTTGTCATCAACGGACAAACCTTTGCTCAAGCCCGGGGTTTAGCAGGATGGAAAGGCTATGTCACCAGTATCGATGCCCAACAGGTAGACGGCAGTCAGATCATCGGGTTTTATCACCAGCTCTACCACATCGAGCAGGCCTTTCGAATGGCGAAAACAGACCTTGATGCGCGCCCAATGTATCACCACACCGAAACCGCTATCACCGCACACATCACCGTTGTCTTCGCCGCCCTAGCCCTGTCAAAACACATCTACCTGACCACCAACACCACCGCCCCGAAACTAGTCCAACGCCTCAGCACCTACCGCCACAGCACAATCGAAATCAACAACACCCGCATAACCATCCCACCCGCAATAACACCAAAAGACCAACAACTAATCAACACCCTCACCCAACACAAACCGGGGGACTAAACCCAATTGTGTAAGTCAGGTTCGACGGCTCAATGGTTGAGATAGACACGGGAGAAGACGAGCAAGAGCGCGGCCCTGCGGTGGCCCTTGTCAATAGCAATACGACGAACTCCAGGGCGAGGTTTACTCTTGCCCATGAACTTGGGCATTGGTTATTCGGCGACCCATATTCCACCTGTGACCACGGTGGAAGCCAAGAACAGATGGTTAATTCCTTCGCCGCGTACTTGCTGATGCCACGAAGTTTTCTAGCACGTCGATGGCGCGAAGCGCGCCGGAAATACACAGAAAGAGACACAGCGATCTTCATTTCGGCGGAGTGTGGCACGAGTTGGTCGTCCACACTCCTTCACCTGCAACACTTGGACTTATTAGCGGCTGATCGTCGTGAAGCACTAGCGCAAGACACTCCCACCAAGGGCGATTTTGAAGTTCTCGGGATTGAACTGCCACTGGTCCGTGACGTGCCTGAAATACCCCAAGTCTATAAAGTGGCAGTGCTTAAGGCTTTCCAAGACCGCAGGATCACCACGGGGGCCGCTCTGGATTCGTTGCTCAACTTGGTTGACGAGACACACCTTCCGAAGCGGACGCCACGAAAGCGTAGCCGGGCGCAACTTAAAACAATTAACGAAGCACTTGGTATTTAATTAATGGGTGTTTTCGTCATCGACACTGGGCCACTGTCGCACGCAGCTCAGGCAGGAGTACTCGACGTGCTGGAACGGTTATTTCATGGCCAGGAGTGCTACTTTCCGCCACAGGTTTACGAGGAACTACGGGTACACGAGCCCAGCACAAGATAAATCGGCAACAGAACGAAAGTGATTGCGCTAACGACGACGGCTGCTGGGCGTTCCGCTGTCCCTGCAAAAAACTGCCCCTAGCTGGAGGACGCTTCGGAGGGTGCCGAGGACCCCGAGAATCGCGACAACAAGTGCTATGTGGATGCCGACCTTAGGTTGCTTGATACCAATGGCACCAAAAATAGCGATGACAGCCCCCAAGGTTGACGGGATGAGGGTGGTCCAGCTGACCATTCCGGTGGCAAAATATGCGACAATGCCGAGAGTAATGAGGATAACTCCGAAAGAAATAGTGATCCTAGGCATAAGCCGGTCTCCTTTGATAGGGCAATCGGCATTAACGGGAATGTGGGGATCAGTGTAGCCACTGAATCATTTAGATGCCTAAGGTGCGTGGCTGGGGGTGGGCCGTTGAAGCAGTCTTCCTTGTGGCGGAAAGTAACCCTTCCCGAATCTTCTCGGGTCAGGTTGACCGCGAGCTGTCACACTTTGAACACATTCGCGTTGACATGAAAGGTAGTCGTGACAGGTCCATTATGCGGTTACCTCAAATCAGAGCCCAAGAACATTGAGAACCGCGAGTCCCGAATTCAAACTTGGTGTGCCTGTCCCGTGCTCGATATCGCGGACTGTCTTGTCTGATAATCCAGCGAGTTCTGAGAGCTGAACTTGGGTGAGGTTGTACCCTTTGCGGATTTGGTAAATCACCTTGCCAATGTTCACGGCTACGTCGTTACGCGTCTCTGTCATGGGCACACCTCGGAACGATACTTCGGATTCGTGGGCGTGGAGTGGGCGGGCAAGAGCGGAACCATAGCTGGTGTAGGTGTCAGGAAAACTGGGGCCGGTGGTCAACTACCGGTCAACTACCAATCGCGCAACGGCTGGGTGCTGGTGTCGGTTCACCCGATCCGCTGCAAGCTGCAGCGATGCTAAAATAGTGCCTTAACAGGCTAAGCGTTAACAATTTAACTACTTACCTCACCTAATTATGACCCGAGTCCACTCTAGGCTCTTGAAGTGCAGTGAAGGCTGACATGAGAATTAAACGCATTAATGCAACTAACTGGCGCAACTTCAGCTCTATTGAAGCGGAGCTGGGTAATCGCCTTTTCGTCGTCGGCCCCAACGCCTCGGGAAAATCAAATTTCCTCGACATTTTCAGATTCCTGGCCGATGTTGCTAAACCCGGTGGTGGTCTAGCGTCGGCGTTGGAGGAGCGAGGTGGTTGGAGCGCTGTGCGAAACCTGAATGCGAGGAATACCAACCATGGTGCTGTCACGATTCAGGTCGACCTGGAAGATCATGACCACCAATGGAGTTACCTCTTGACTTTTAGGTCGGAACAGGCGGGAAATCATCGGCCAATTGTAAGTGAAGAGAAGGTCAAAAGGGATGGTCAAGTCATACTTAATCGTCCTCAAACAGAGGACGAAAGCGATCCTGAACTTCTCACCCAAACTCATCTTGAACAGATCGCCTCTAATAGAGCGTTTCGGCCTATTGCAGACTTTTTCGCCTCCATCAGCTATTTCCACATTTCGCCACAGGCGATCAGACAAGCTAACAAGGGGCCGAAATCTGACGATCCGTACGGTTCAGGATTCTTGGCCGCAATCAACGCTACGCCCGAGAAGACCCGCAATGCTTGGTTAGATAAGATTCAGACCGCCCTGACCGCTGCTGTACCGGATTTTGAAACTTTGAAGCTTGAGACAGATCCTTCTGGTCAACCTCATTTGATCGCAGGTTTTAAAAATTGGCGCAAAAGCCCTACACACCAAAACGAGGCTGCTTTTTCGGATGGTACTTTGAGATTGATCGGGTTGCTCTGGGCGGTTATCTCCAAATCCACTACTTCTGGTCTGCTTCTGTTAGAAGAACCAGAAATCTCGCTTAATGCAGCGATTGTCCGCGTACTTCCTTCTATGCTGGCAACCGCGCAACGGGGCACTACTATGCAAGTAGTTATGACAACGCATTCGCCCGACTTGCTCGACGACGAAGGTATCCACCCGAACGAGGTTCTAGTCTTAAAGGTTGGCGATGAAAGTACTACTGCTTCGCTCCTCGGCCAGATTGACAATCCAGAAGCACAAGCCTTGCTAGCTGCGCCGGGCCTAACAAACTCTGATGTAGTTGAACGCCTAATCGATCCTATTGAGCTGCGGCCCCTTATTCAGTTCAGCAGGTAATAATGATTTTCAACTATGTGACAGAAGGCCGTTCAGATAGTGGAGTCGCAAAAGGTTGCTCGAATATTGTGGGCACGATCTCGGTCACCACGATAAACAAACGGGGTGTGGCGAACTTAGACCAAAAAATTTCCGGCTACCATAGTGCCGCCCAACAATACACCGATGTAGGATGGCTGATCTTGAGAGATTCTGACAATCAGTGCCCGGTCACGCTTCGCGAAAGATTTGATCCACCGTCGAATGGATCTGCGAATTTTATATTCCGTGTGGTCCACTCAATGACCGAGGGATGGCTCTTATCAGACGCTCAAAGTTGCGCTGACTATTTTCGTATTCCAAAAGATAGAATTCCGAAACAACCAGAAAAGATCCCCCACCCAAAGGGACTTCTGCTCGAACTCTGCCGGAAACATTCCCCAAAGGATATCCGCGACGATATGGTCACGGATGACCATAGAATGGGTCCACTTTTTGCGGACAGACTTATAGAGTTCGCAGAGCAAAGCTGGAACATCAAGACCGCTGCATCAGTTAGCCCTAGCCTGAACCGGGCTGTCCAACGACTCCGAGAGATCTAGGCCACTGAGGCGTTATGAATCCCTCCAGTACCGCGAAAGTCTGGGGCCAATTGCGTCATAACCACAATTGTCGAAGCACTCGCTATCCTGAGGGTGGTAGTGGTCCACCGTGGCACTGGGGGCACTGCGACACACAGCCTCAGGCAGAAGTGGGGCGAGTTATCGTCGACAAGCCATCGGGTGGGCCGACACGGACCGAGCCAAGATTCCATTGCTTCTTGCACGCGGACACATCGGGACCGACTGGTTCACACTGGTGTAGCGGCAACCGAAGGAACATTGTGCTCGCAGACGACGGGCTTAAAGTCGCCTTGGGCATCCAGGAAATCACCTGACAGCATCAGGACTGTTGCTGTTTGTGCGAGGGGAGGAGGAGCCGAATCGCAATAACCGCGATGATCGCTCCAATTAATAAGGTAGATAGAGACATTGTTCCGGCCTCGCGGACTGCCACATTCGACTGCTCACCAGTGTATTCAATGATGCGGCCCACGATTTCGGAACCGGAACCGCGTTGAGAAAAGGCGGAAAACACCGTTGAGGCGATAGCCAGACCGAGCGCAGATCCCAAGGAGGAAGCCATCTTAAAAATGCCCGAGCCAGCACCCACGATATCCTGTGGCAGGGAGTTGAGAGCTGCCGTCGTCGCAGGAGTGGCGAATAGTGCCAAGCCGATGCCGTAGATCGAAAACGCAACCACTGCAATGATCACATACTGCTTCTCCAGGAGGTTGGTAAACATCAGCATGAGCACTGAGAGCACCACTAGTGAAGAACCGATCAACATGGGAGTTCGGTAGCCCAGAGACTTCATGAGTCGCTCGCCGGTGGTCATAAAGGCCAACACACAGATCGCATACCCGATGGTGAGCAGGGAGGCCCTAGTGGCGTCATAGCCTTTGCCGGAGGCCTGCATGACCCACAGAGCAATCGTGATCATGCCAGCGGAGGTAGTGACCAAGAAGTTCGCCGTTATGGCACCAGTAAACGTGCGGTTGCTAAACACCGAAAAGTCAATGAGAGGATCTTGGGCCTTTAACTCGTGGCGGATGAATACAACGGTGACAACAATGAACAGCGCAAGCAGGCCGAGTGTAATAGGAGAAGTCCAGCCCAACGCCGAGCCCAGGGTGATGAAGAATTGCAGAGAGAGCATTGCTACAGCGAGGCAGATAATGCCTACGAGGTCGAGCTTCTTGCCCGAATCTGCCAGCGGGGCCACATCGGGCGTGTTGCGGAGCATGACAATCACCACTACTGAAAGCAGCGCCGAAATTACGAAGATGCCACGCCACGTCAGTGGGCTGCCAGCGATTAAACCACCCACGATGGAAGACAACGCCATCCCACCGAAAGTGCCCATGGAAACGATAGAAATGGCTCGACTACGCTGATCACCGTGCCAGTAAGAATTTACTAGTGCGAGTGCGGCAGGAGTGATCGCGCCACCGGCTAGTCCGTGCAAAACCCGACCAAGCAGTACCATCACGCCGCCCGGCGCACCCGCCGCAAAGGCGATCAGTAAACTCCCCACAATATTGAGCAAGCTACCAATGCGCACCATTTTCAGGCGTCCGTGTGTATCACCCAGTGACCCCCACATCACAATCAGCATGCCGCACACGAGTGAACCCATTGAGACAGCAAGGTTGGTCAGCTCGGAAGACATGCCTAGGTCAGTGCCCACGGTGAGGCCAACATTCAGCATGGATTGGCCAAACATCCAAAAGGTCAGTACGGCAAGGACTAGAGCGAAAAGGTCAGACTTCGTTCCCACATAGGAGCGAGTAGTTTGATTAGACATGGCATCTCCTATCGGAAATCGCTCCTAGTTAACGTCGGTGACGGGTTAATCAACAAGACGGCAGAGTCAAGCCTTATGCCTTCTGCTTACAGAACGGTGTTAAGCTATGGACTTATTTTCTCATAAAAAACTTATTTTGGTAGGGAAACAGGCGGGAAAATTACTCCAGGTTTAATTAGGAGAGCACGTTTCTACTTCCCTGCTGGGGTGGAGCATAGAGTGGGGTAAAAGAGCCCAGAAAAGAGCGAAACGATGGAAGATTTCTTGATCACCTATCACCGCAAATCTGGTGAAGCGCACGTTCGACGCTTCACTAACCCGCACTTGGCACTAGAGTGGCGGATGGCCCTTGAAATGCAGCACACCGGCCCCCACGAGGAAGTTGCATACATCTGCTCGGATTCGCTTGAAAACCTTAAACGCTCGCATTCCCGATACTTAATGCGAGGTAACGCCACTATTGAGGATGTCGACGAAAAATCGAGCATCCCGGATTCCTTAACTAGATATGCGAGGGGGTCCTGAAGTTACACAGAACTCGATAGTGGAATCGTCGATACGCGTGCTTAGGATGGCTTCCAACTCTGAGTGTGGGGGATAGTTTGCCCTCATGGTTGGTTTTCACCTGGTGGTGCCTTGCTGGGATTCATCGGACTGGTTAAGTGCCTTTAAATACTCTGGTGCGTCTACTCCTGGGGGAGCGACTTTGCGAAGCGTCTTGCGCAGCCGATCGGACTGGGTCCGAAGAGCAATAAATGTAACGCTGGCGGAAACAACACCGCCAACCACTGGGACGGCCTTACCCACGGCCTTCCCTACACTATCTCTGGTTACCCTAATGCCGATCGTGCGAAGGACCCTTTTCAAAGTGGGGTACCAGGCGGTTTTTGTCAAGGCTTGTCGTGCAACCCGCTTTTGAACTTCTGGGGCGGCAACACTCGTGAGGAACCGATTGAGGCCCACGTTGGCACCCCCTATGCCCATCATGACTCCGATCAGTAAACCGATCTCAGCTAGAGTCTCATCGTCGATGGAACGGGAATCTTCAAAGAAATCCTGCCATCCGTTCACATAGGCGAGTTTCTGCATTATTCGCAGAGCATGCACAAAATATTGGGCAGTGTCTACTGGGACGGTAGCTAAGAGGGCTACTCCACCAGGAAGACCAAAAAGAAACGACGCCGCTGAGGACCTGTTGGTTTCAAAACGGATCGACGATTGCGCGATCTTTTCTAAAATCTTCGCTGATATTCCGGCTTGAACCGGAGTAGTTGCAAGAGACTCTGCAATCTGCTGTTCCCCGATGCCAGCTTTATGCAGTTCCGTACGGAGGAAGTGTTCGCGGTCGATCCGAACTGCGCGGAGAGAGGCGAGTTCGAAGAAAAGTCTTTTAGCGGCCTCCTCCGGCTCAAGATCCGACAAATTAGGGAGGACATCTTTGACTTCTTCAAATCGATTACGCGCATTGCTTAACACTTTTGGTCGGCGTTTTTGAATCTGCTTATCGTTCAAGATTCGCCCCTTCGTCGGCGTGGATACGTACTTTCTTGCCCAACCCTACTATCAGTTGATTTTGCAAGTTAATGGGGTCGTGCCAAGCACCATCCCCGGTTTAATTTGTTTTCAGTAGCTGTCCGCAGGACGACTTCCTAGTGGAATTGCAAAAATTGCCTCCGCCACCAAGCGTCTAGAATTGTCAGCAAACGATACTGGGAAACCTGCAAGGGGGCGTCAGCGCTCGCATAATCGCTTCGTTTGTATCAATACGGGTGATACAAATGAAGTGAACAGTGATGCAAACTAAGTGTGAGGTGATGTAGATGAAAAAGCGGAGGTTCTCGAAGCGCTTGAATCACTGGCTTCGGATCAGTAGGGAATTATCACCACAGCGCAAGCAGGGCGTGAAGGTATTACCCGCCTACAGTTGGGGCGCTTAGCCGAAGAGGGAGTGCTTCAGCGCGCTCGACGCGGCGTGTACCTCCTGCCCTCCTCGCGACATGGGCCATTTGTAGACATCTGCTCGGCGTGGGTGGCACTTGATCCAGGTTTATACCCCGATGAGCGGCGAGAGGGCACTGCACTCATTGTCGTATCGCATGAGTCTGCAGCTAGCCTCCATCATATCGGTGATCTCATCCCCCAAAAAGCATTCGTTTTCCGCCGTAAAAAGAAAACAAACCAGCCAGGAGGACACCAGGATTTACAGCAACCGGAATCTACCGCCAGAAGACGTAGTAAGTATTGATGGGCTTCCGGTAACTTCTGTGGAACGGACAGTTGCTGACCTCGCGGCTAATAAGATCGAACGCAACTATCTAGCAACATTAGCTGCTGACGCTTTAAGGAAAGAAGGAGTGCGCTTTAGAACCTTAGCCTCCTATCTTGACCCTTATGCAGCCTTCTACCGATCCACCTCGGGAGAAGAACTGCTCCATGAGTTTCAGACGGAAGCCTCTTCAATGAAGACAGAAATGATTTATTCGACCGCATTCCCAAAGAATGGGCAAAAGGGTATTTAACCTTGAAACATTCACATGTGAGATAAGCTGAATTCGAGGCACGTAACCACCAACCTGCTTCAACAAGAATCAGGGTCAACGGCTTCTTCTTGATAAGGCGAGCCTGGTGATCGTCGTCAAGCGACGCACAGCACACGCGTTGCCAGACTTTAACGGATTTTGGTGCTCTCGCCGTACTTGTTGTGCATAATGGGGTATGGCTGAAACGCGCCCGAATCGTTTAAACGCAGTCCCTTTCGCCCCCGTTGAATGCCCGCTTCCGATTACTAACGCGGACAACTTGCCCGAGTAGCCCACGGCGGACACTCGCGAGGTCGTGGGGCGGTTCGTGGAGTGGGCGGAGGCGATCGTCGATAAGCAACAATGAGAAAGCCTGCGCGATGCAGCCGACGAACTGCTCGCGTGGGACAGATTACTGGCGGTGGAACGCGCCGTACAAACCGTGTACTCCCAGATCCTGGGGCATTTCGACCAGCAACAGTTTTACAGCCTTGATGAGTTTAAAGAAGCGATCGCCGAGCTCGTCGATGAAATGAATGATATCCGGCAACGGAGCGATGGGCTAATACGGCGAGAGTTGTTTGAGGCCGATGAACGACCTGTGATGTGCCCGCTGCGTGACGAACCTGGTGCTCTTTCACCCAGTTACGCAGGATCTCAACGGTCAAATAGCAGACTACTACTCTTGGTCGTTGTTCCGGCGACTGGAAGTTGACGATTCTGAACACTAGAAACAGCTAAAGGGAACTACACACTGGACTGAATTCGATCTGTTCAACCAAGGCCACGCACGATACTGGGAAAAGTGACCACCCCGCATATCGCTCTCAAGCGAAGAGCCCAGGGGCTCTTTCAACGAGGTGGAACCTTGAGTCCCATTTTTTACACAAAACAGGCTAGAGATGTTAGATAGTTGCGATCGCCCCGTTACGAGCTTTCACGGCCTCCTCGTTACAGAAGACCTTACACATTTCACTTGACTCAGAGGTGTTCGTCGGAAAGCGTCTGGGGTGTCACATCCGGGCGTGCGATGCCGGATTACGCGGGTAAATACTGCGCCGATCAGAGGGCACCCACCATGAAAAGTTCGAACTGACTACACGATATCCGAACCACTTATCAGGGGTGAGATCGGAGTCCTTCCCCATCAGATCTATCGTGTAGTCGTCCGAAGGTACGGCAGGCGCGAACCGAGGGTAGTCAGCTAATTCTGGAAGAAAGCTTTTACCAGCGGAAGGACACTCCACAGCGCACTGACTCCTCCGAAGAAACCAACCAGCACCAGTAACAATGGCTGATACCTGTTCCAGAAATTGTGCGCGGAGCCAATCAGATCCGTAGTACTGCTCTCCTTTTTGTCTTCAGGTTCTCCAGTGTTCTGATCAGCATTCGGGTCCTCGCCCTCACCATTACTTTGCCCTTTTGGTGGCAGGGGTAGATCACTAGGTGTGTCTTTCTCATGGTCTACTGGAGGGTTTTCCACCTCAGCCCCTGCTTGAGCAGCGGCAGCGTTGCCGATGGCAAAGGTCAGTGCTTCCGGCTCAGATGTAAGCACTTCGCCATCTTTTGTGGTCAGGCTGTACGTTAGATCGAAAACATACTCACCGGGTGTGCTAAATGCCCAGCTGACGTGAGTATGGGCGGGGTAGCCAATCTCAATGCTGTGGTCATCAACTGTAGAATCCGTAAGAATCTCCAGGTTGTGCCCGCTGCCTTTGAACATTCCCCAGGTGGCCCCTTCGGGAACGGTGCGCGGCGTGAGAGTGAGGGTGACGTGCCCATCCACATCGTCGTAGTTGATGCCCGTGGTGTTGTAGCCGGGCCAGATGATTCCTCGGTCCTGCGCCTCAGGTAGGTAGTAGAACATCTGCCCTACCTCGCCCATGAAATCGAATCTAGCATCGGACAGCTGCTCGGTGCGCTGCTGTAACGCGTTGTCGCGCACCACTAGTACCACTTGGTCTAGCGGCCGCTGCACCGTTTGGTTTGCATGAAGCCCAGTATCGTCTTTGAGGCGGGCAACAAGCTGGCCGTCTTCTTGCAAAGCGAGGATGTCTACGTGCCCTTTATCCAGCAGGATCGTTTGCTGGGCACCGTCATCGCCTGGCCCCGCGTCCGGCCCCTCCGGCTTGCTAATTTCCGGCGGCACTACCGCTGAATCGGGTGTTTCGAAGGTGGCGGTTCCTTCAAAATTCTTCCCATATTCGTAGTTATCGGTCAGTACTACGGTGGTGGCATGCTCATCAATGGTTGGGTGCGGGGTGATAGTGAAGCGCACCTGGGTGCCGTTTAACCAGTCGTAGGTGTTGCCGTAGAGCTCTACTTTGCCGCCTTCGATGGTTCCTTCGATCGTAGACGTCGGGTTTTCATCATCCGGGTCAGTATAAAATCCGCCATGTATGAAGCCACGCAAGCGCGGATCAGCCTGCAGAGTGATCTTCACCATATCTGGATTCGCATACTCACCAGCCTCCACTGGTCGACCAGCCACGTGTTGTGCGGTGACCGTAAATTCCGGCGTGGAAATAGCAGTTGGCAGGTTCCAGTTGCTGCGCCACGAAAAACCGGTGCGGTCATTCCAGGATTCGGCTGATTCTGCTGAGGAAACTTGCGCACTACCACCTTCGGTGTAGCTGAGCTCTGGTGAGATCCACCGCGGGCCTTCCCCCGCTGCCGGGGTGAATACCGCTTGCAGGCGAGAATCGACTGGCCCGAGGAGCTCATCCCATTCTGTCTGCCCGTCAACAACGTCAAGGTCGGTGAGGAAGTAGCCGTCGATAAGCACTGTCAACGTGCCGTTTGCGCCATTGCCGGCCTTAAAGGAGATGGTGCTGAGGTTCTTCCCTGCCTCGGCGGGGCCGACGGAGAAGGTGTAACCAGCCGCTGCGGCATCGCCGCTATCGGCGGCATCATAGCGCTGCTGCAGGCTCGGCGTGGCCGTATCCTTCGGGCGTTGACCGCCGACTTGCACTACCAGATCTTGTGGCTCAGACTGGATCAGTTCACCATCCACTGTGCGCGCGCTGGCTTGGTATTCCAGCACGTAGCGCCCCGGTTTGGTAAAGATGGTGGCAGCGTGTTCGTGGGTACCCTTCACAATGGGCACCGTATGTGGGGACTTGTCTCCTGAGCCCAACTGGCGCTTGGGGCCGAATTGGCGGCCTTGGTCGAAGAACATCTCCACCTGGCCGGGGCCTTCAACACTAAGCAAGTCCAAGGCGCCGATGCCATGGCGGAAAGACTCAGTCGGTATGCCTGTGTCTGCACCATAGCCCCACCAGATTGGGTAGTTAAACATGAAAGCGCTTTGCGGTGCCATGTAGTACGTCTGGCCAGGTGCGCCGAAGTCATCGAAAAAGCCTTCATCCGGCAGGGTGTACTGATAATACTGGGGATCCTCGGTTTTACCGACCCAGAGCACACCCTCTTGAAGATCGACACCTTCGAGGATTTCTAGGTTGAAGTTGTTGTCCTCCCAGAATGCTTTGGGGGCGTCAATGTGCTGTTCGGTGCCCACTATTTTTCCGTCGTCTGGGCCGGCGTGTGCTAGCGGGCTTCCTACGGGGCTTACCGTTGGGCTGATCAATGCTAACGCTGAGACCAGCCCAACAAGCCATGTCCTCTTCATGTGTATCGGGGTACCTTTCTGACAGTTTTCCAACATTTGGCAAGACTTCCGTCTCCAACTATCACACTTTTGACAATGTTTTTCAATATTTTGTCGGGCTCGGAAGCACCCCACGGAGCCGTTACACTATTGTCTGAGCGCCAGTGCGCTTGCCGACGACGCATCCCGCTCTCCCCGGCGGCTGACTGAAATTCGGAAAACAGTGCCATGCTCCGACGAAAGGAAGGACATCGTTGTGAAAAAACGCCGTGTGCTCATCGCACTGACTGTCTCTGGTGCAGTGCTTTTGGCGGGCTGCAACGCAAGCACTGATAGCCCGGTTCTCGAAGACTCAGCGAAAGAAAACCCAGCTGAAGAAAACTCGGTGGAGGAAGGCCTTAGCCACCAGCAGGGATCTAGTTCTAAGGAACCCAGTTCTGCAGCCCCTAGTTCTTTTGTCTCACTGCCGCCCACACAGACCACAGACAAAGCACATTCACCGGTTGGAGCAACAACTCCCACTGAAGCCTGCGACCCTTCGGCAGCCAATCCGCTGGCCAGTATTTCTTCTCTACCGATCATTGATTCCGGCGGGCACCAATTCACATTCAGTATCACCCAGGATGCTTTCGATCCGTGTGCACCGTTGAGTTGGTCTGTCATTGCCGGTGGCGTGGGCCCTGGCAACTCGTTGCGCCAAGGTGTGGTGTTCTTTCATCAGGGGCGGCCCATTTCTCAGCCGGCACCACTCATGCAGGAGCAAGTGACAGCAGTGACACCCCACGAGGATGGTTCCGTGGAGGTCTCCTACCAAGTCTTGGACGGGCCGCGTGCTGCCGGAAATACGCTGCCAGGCTCAGCCCGCTTCGCTCTTACAGGCGAGGGCACTTTGGAAAACGTCGACAACACTCTGCCCTTGGTGGCCAACGAGGCCGGGATCCAACTAGATGTCAGCGGCGTCTAAATCTAGCAACGTATTGGTGGTAGCGCAGATGCCCGGGACGATCAAGCGCCCGCGGAGTGCTCGTCGATAAGCGACTAGATCTTCGGTGCCCTATCCTTTCTGGTTGCAAATTCCTGCTCATCAATACCCCGGTTACGATGAGAGCTAAACAAGTGGTCGCAAGATAACGAAGACAGGTCGTCGGAGGGGAATTCTGGCCTCGGAGAGGAGTTTATGTTTTCCGCAAAACCGCATATTCTCATCCCTGGAGATCCGGCTTTTGACGATCTCGAACGGTGGGAATGGGCAGACGATGCCCTTCAGAACTTTCTCGCACTGCGGAACCGGGATGCGGTCGCATTTAACTGGATTTACGCGAATATGAAGCAGTGGAACCGAGAGGGGTATCATCCAATTACTCGCCAAGACCAAAAAGCCATGGAAGCTCCCAGTGGTTTCGATGCTGCACAGCAGGTAGATCACCCGCCATGGATGGGAGAAATCCGAGAAATTCAAAGCTCGCTTAGCCAACGTCAAAGTAGCTCTCAGCGGAACCCTCGCCATTACCGCCTCTACTACTTCGATATCGCCGATGTTTCAGGGGAGCCAGCCCATCGAATGCTTGTGACCCAGTTTTCGGAGAAGCGGATTTACTACAAGCGTGATGGAAGCGTCGACAACGCGCGGACTGACAAGGCCCAGACCGCGCAGATGATCAACGCAATGGAGGCCGCGAAAAACTGGTGCGCTGACAATGGTCGTGCCTATCGGCCGTGGACTTTCCCTCCCACCCCAGATCAACAAAATGTGCAGCTAAGCAATTAAATGTGTAATATAATGCACGGCGCGTCGCTATGATTAATTTAGTTACTAAAAGGAAGAAAACACCATGGCCAAGCTGGAACTTGATCCCACACTGCGCCTCGGCGTGGACCTCGCGAGCTCCGACATCAATCTTCTTAACCACCTCACTGCTCTGCGGAAATGTAAGAATATGACGCAAGAAAGTGTGGCTCAGAAGATGGGCGTGGATCGCAGTGTCATCGCCCGCTTAGAATCCACGACGGGGGACCACTCGAAGAACCACACAATGGAATCGATTAGGCGCTACGCCGAAGCCATTGGCGCCTTTATAGGACATGTTGTTTTTGACACCTCCATTCAGGCCGAGCGTGAGGAAGCCGAAAAGTTCAAGGCGATTGCACGGGAAAGTCTTCGAGAGCGTCGCATGAAAGGCGACGGACACGAGCGTTTATCTGACAAGGCCTCACAGAAAGTGAAAAAGAGCACCGTGCATTTTGAGGAGCAGTTCGGCCCTGTAAGCCACAAGCGAGGCTATTATGCCCAGGCTACACAGGCGAAAGGCGTGATGGTGGTTGGACAAGACCTCGTTGATGTGACAAGGGGTCGGTAATGGTCGACAGCAGGACAGGTTTCGCTCGGTGGTCTGTGCGTAAGATCTACGCTGAGAACATCGCGGAGGGGATGAATGAATCTAGCGTGGACAGTGTGGGTACTCCGGACGCAGAGAGCGAAACTACGCGACAGGTGAAATCAGAGATCGAATTGCGGAGGTTCATCCAAGAAGACCGTGACCTTATCGTGCAACTGGATATAGCCACCGAGGTGGAAGGGGCCGCGAAATACCAGTTAGAACTGCAGGGGGCGTGGCAACTATCCGAAGAAATCCTCGCCGAGGGGGTAGACGAGCGCACTATCGACGATTTAGCAATGGGATATCGCCTCGATGAGATCACTGCAGTAGCCAACGCAAAGTTGCTGGGATTAGCGCAAGATATCAACCAGCCACCAGTTGCGATTTCGCAGGAGCACCTCGCAGGAATTCGCGATCAGGCATAGATTGAAGGCCTAGGACGCTATAAAAGTTAAATACTGGAAACTAATGCCCGGCGATCCGCTCGCCCCATAAGCGGACGTATAGTCCTTCTCCCGCCAGACTAAGAAATAGAACAGTCTTTGCTACGGGGAGCAGAAGATCGTCGTTAAGCGAATGTCTTTTCCAGCTAATTAGAATCAGCCTAGAAAGAAAATCGGAGAAAGCTGCACAGTGAGGGTTTCGGCCAGTAACGCAGCGACCGCCTGTGGGCCTCGCAGTCTGCGAGCTTCCCCGCGTTTTTCTCGGCAGAACTCAGCACCGTTGGTAAGCGTCTGGTTTGTCGATTAGGTGAATGAATCGACTCTCGGGCCTCTAGTGGGAGTGGGACTTTCCGTTCTCGGCAGTGAGGTACTTAGTCGCAGAGAAGATGGGCTCCATTTTTATCGAGTTCGGAACATTGATGAATGGCTCGAAGATTCAGGGGACAGCTGAAGTGCTCGATGGCTTGGATTGGTCATTGGTCGGTGGGCCATGGTTGAAGTCGGGGTTGAATCTGCTTCCTACCAGACGATTAAACGCTACCTTCCTACCTAAGCCACTGATCGGTGGGGAAGCGTGGGCGATTTTCAGGTGTGCTCCGAAATCGCAGGTCTGTTGGCTTCAGGTGAAGCTGTGCGCAAAAATCTCGAATCCAGCGTAGTAGGTGTTTAGGCTGAAGAATATGGAACTCGCCGACCGCTTGGAGCGCTTAGAAAAGCTCAGCCACCTACTCGCAGAGGAGATCGCTGCTCTCCGCTGTGAGTTAGCAGTACGCCAAGAACATCCTGTTCAGAAGCAGGAATTAGTAAGTAACAAAGCGCCCTCCGGTGACAAAGAAGCTCTCCTGGACGTGTACATGTCCCTGTTTGTCGGCCGCAGTGACGTGTACGCCTACGCCTGGGAGAACAAAGAGAAGGGGATCAAGGGATGGGCGCCGTCGCGAGAGAAAAACTACAACGTGCCACAGCAGCAGCGGCGATTCCTACCACTGACTCGCGACGTGATCCGGGACCACATTTGGAATCCGAAAGCCTCGCATAAGGGGCTCTACGTGATGCTTCCAGACGATACCTGCCGAGTGTTGGTGTGCGACTTTGATGATGGCGACTGGAAAGAGGATGCGACCGCCTACGCCGAGGTGGCGGCACAGTATGGGTGTGACCCGTTGGTGGAGTTATCGCGAAGCGGTGACGGTGCCCACGTGTGGATCTTCTTTACCCAGCCGGTTCCAGCGCGGCTGGCTAGACAGCTGGGATACGGGCTGCTGGGTGAGGTGGCGCACGAGTATCCCCACGTGCGGTTGCACTCCATGGACCGGTTCTTCCCGGCACAGGACACCCTGCCGGTGCGCTCCAAAGGAGCAGGCAAGCTAGGTAACCTTATCGCGCTTCCATTACACGTAGGAAGTTGGCACACCAAACGCACGACCGTGTTCGTGGACCCGTCCACGTGGCAGGAATATCCGGAGCAATTCGCACGGCTCCGTGAGGTCAAAGCGATGGGAGTAGCAGACGTAGATGCGGTCGTCGATAAGCTCGATGATCAACCCCCGCAACCGAAACCGAGTGAGCATCGCGGACCTGTGAACCTCCGTGTCGCAGAGGGGATGCATGTGCCGCGTGAAGTAAGCGTGGCTGCCGAGCTGAAATGGCTGGCCAGCGTGCCCAATCCGGAGTTCTACCGCAAGCAAAACTCACGAATGTCCACGTATGGGACACCACGCATTATTACGCGGTGGGAGGAGCGCGATGATGAGTTGGTGCTCCCGCGCGGGCTTGTCGACGATGCCGTCCACGTATTGGAACGGGCAGGGTATGAGGTGAACGTGTCGCGGCCGCGGCCGGCCAAGAAAATTGCTGTGGAGTTCACCGGGACGCTGCGGCCAGAGCAGAAGAAGGCAGTGCGGGATGTGTGCGCTGATCCGGTGGGGATCCTGCTGGCGGACCCGGGGCAGGGCAAGACGGTGATGGCGTGTGCGGTGATCGGCAATCGGAAGGTGCGCACGGCGATCGTCGTGAACCGGAAAGAGCTGCAGAAACAGTGGGAGTCGCGGCTGGACACCTTTCTCGACTGTGTTGACGGCGTGGAGGTTGTGTCGCAGCAAGCGCTCGCGCGCTCGGGCCCGGGCTTGCTGGCAGAGTATGACCAGATCATTGTGGACGAATGCCACGGAGCGGTCGGGCCGGCGACGGAAGCGGCTTTGAGTTCTGTGAAAGCGCGCTATTGGCTGGGGTTGACCGCGACGAACTACCGCTACGACAAGCTAGACCGGCTGATCAACTTCCAGTTCGGGCCCGTGCGGCATCACATGGTGCGCGAGACCGGGGTGGGCAAGCGGACTGTGATCGTGCGGCGCACACCGTTTAGCAGCGAAAGTGCAGATTTAGTAGAACTCTGTAACGAGATCGCCGAGGATTCTGCTCGGGTAGAACTGCTCGCCCAGGATGTGGCAGAAGCGCTCGGCCAAGGGCGGTGCTGCCTGGTGCTAGTGAACAGGTTGGCGGGTGTAGACGCAATGTACAAGGCAGTAGTATCTGCCCTGGCGGGTGGCGCCGATAGTGAAATCCCCGTACTTACTATGACGGGAGCACAAACGACGGCGGAACGATCTGAGTTACGTAAGCAGTTAGAAGCACCGCAGTTGTGCTTAATCGCGATGAACAAAACTGCCGGTGAGGGCCTAGATGTGCCACAGTTAGATGCGCTTTTTCTGGCCGCTCCATTTAGATTCAAAGGGCTGGTAGTACAGTACACGGGTCGCATCACCAGGCGCGATGACGTAGATGCAGTGGTGTACGACTACGTCGATACGGCAGTGCCGATGCTAAACCGGATGGCGGGAGGCAGACACCGGGAGATGAAGAAAATCGGGTGGGATGTCGTGGAAGGGTGAGTGTTTAGGCGTCGCATTGGTTGTACGGAAGCGATTAGGTCTGGTGACTGTCAGGATTTGTCAGGATTTGGGCGACTCAAACATGTATGTAGTGAAAACCTATCCTATGTTGGATCGCGTGCCGATGCGGAGGATCTCACCCAGGAAACGCTGTTAACCCTGTTGACTAAAACCCCATGTTTTAATGATGAGGAGCACGAGAAGGCGTGGGTGCTGCGAGTAGCGATCAATAAGTGCAAGGAGCATCTGCGCAAACATGCTCGACTAGTGCCACTCGACGAGCAGGAACTAGCCGTGCGTCAACCTGTCGGAAATAAACACCACGGCGCCGTTGGGTGTCTGCCACCGTTTTCGGCTTTGGGGTGTCGGACATGGAAATGCTGGACACTATTGGCAGACCAATCAATGCACGCGATACGTAGGCGGGGTGACGATCAGCGCAGAGGCGATCATAGGTGACGAAAGTCAACTCGCAGTGCGCTATCGCATTGAGTTTGAGGAAGGCCGAGAAGTTCCCCGCACTATCGAGGAATTGCACTTTGGCTACCATGAACTTGAAGTGCGCGCGATGCAGGGAGGTGGATTGACCCACAGTGAATTCCATGATGAAAATTCAGGCGATAACGCTATCGTGTTCTTCAGCGATCTGCGGGATGGTCAAGAAGTGGTGGCACCCGGCCTGTGGAAAATGCGTTTTGAAATTAACTTTCCTGAAAATGGTCGTACGCTGAACATTGATGGCAGTACCGGCATTACTTAGGTAAGTGTGTTTCCAATCGCTTTGAGCTGGGACTTTGTTGAGCGTGAGGAGAATGGTGGCTATTGTCCACCAGTGATGTTGGAATTCGCGGATGGTTCCACTGACACTTTCTGGGGTGGGCCCGGCGGTTTAAATAATGGAGTTAGGGTCCCCGGCTGGTCGTCGATAAGCGAAATAGCTGGGGGATTCCTCCCGAATTTCATGGGCGTGCTCCAACTAGGCACGCGAATCAAAATTCTGGTGCACGACAATATCGTGAAGGTGTGGAGATTCAGCACCTTAAGGCCCGGTAAACCACTCCGATTGTCCCCACGAGGCTGCGGTTAAGGCACACCCCAAGGATTCACGGAGAAGATACCCTCGGCTAGCACGGCTAGCACGGCTAGCACGGCTATCGCAGTCTAAAATTGCGGAAGTGCCGTGTCGGCTCTGGAATCAGGTAGCCTTTAGCGCAACCTTTAGCGTGACTCGGCGACAGCGGTTTCTTCCTTCCACCGGCGCGCGGTCATAAAAGAACGAATGCCAAGCACCAGATAAACCACCAACAGAACGAAAGTGATGGTGCTGACGATCACGGCCGCAGGGCGTTGCGCAGTTCCGGCAAAAACTTCACCTAGCTGGAGGACGCTACGGAAAGTGCCGAGGATCCCGAGGATCGCGACAACAAGGGCGATGTGGATACCAATCTTCGGTTGTTTGATACCAATGGCACCGAAAATAGCGATAACAGCCCCCAGGATTGACGGGATGAGGGCGGTCCAGCTAGCCATTCCGGTGGCAAAGTAGGCGATAATGCCCAGGATAATAAGGATAGCGCCGAAAGAAATAGTGATTCTAGGCATAATAAGCCAGTCTCCTTTGATAGGACAATTGAAATGAATGGTGTTGGGACCAGTGTAGCCCCCGAATCATATAGATAGCTAGGCTGCGTGCCGGACGGTGAGCCGGTGATATGCCACTACTCCAGTTGGCTCCGGCGCTGGCGCAGCTCGCGTTCGGCGGCGTAGAGGGGAGAGCCACTTAAGGGCAAGGTCTCTAGATTCACGGCCTGAGCAGCGCGCATGGCTACCGTGTTAGCGCTTCGAGCTGCAGCATGGGGCAGGCCGATAGCGTCTGCGAACTCATCCCAATGACGTAGGCGGACGTTTTTCGTTCGGCCCGCGACCGGCAAGGCCAACGTCATATCCCCGTACAGCGCGGTGCACGGCACGTCATAGACTGGTGCAATATGCCAGTCGCCAGTGGCATCTTGCACGATCGAGACGTTCTTTGCATGCAAGTCGCCGTTACCAGTTAGCCACGCAAAGATAAATTGGAGATACAGGTTGCGGGTAGCAATAAGCGGTGCTTTAGTTTTGGCGGCCAGCGCTTTAACTACTTCTGCTGCGTCGACGTTGTACTTTCGTGCTGGAGGAAGATCCAACACTTGGGTGGCATCTTCAAGCGCCCGTGTCGAGCCATCTGTGCAACGGTCGAATCGTTTCACCACTAGGCCGGGAATCGATTCGCGGTCATGTGTTATCGTTGCTTCACTAACTGGAATTCCCAGGTTGTGGGCGTGGGTGAGATGGAGCGCCTCGTTGAACACTAAGTGTGGATGCTCAGGAGGATCAATTTTGAGAATTGCGTGTTGGTTTCGACTCGTGACCAACGCATTAATCATAGATGCGGAGGCCTTCGATTGAACACCGGGAATGCCAACCGTATCCACCAAGTCGACAATATCGCGGAACCGAACATTCGGATCACCAATATCAATAGACGGAACAGAATCAGATGGGTGCTGGCCTTCTGGTAAGACTTGGACATCTCCAGGAAGATCATTTCCTACAGCAAGCAGTAGCGTAAATTCATCATCCAAGGAAGTCTTGACCGCACGCTGTAACACCGATAGTCGGTGGCCCTCAGGTAACAGACCCGCGAAGAAAGGCGGCAGCGCCCCGTTGGGGGCGGGGGAGCGGTCAACGCCGAGAGGGAGTGTCGTGGCAACACCTGGACCGCTGTAGGATTCTTTGTATTGGAAAGTAACGCTTCCCGAGTCATTTCGGGTCAGCTGAGCAGCGAGCCGTCCAGCTTTGAACACATTCGCGCTGTCAATGAAACGCAGTCGTGACAGGTCTGTCATGAGGTCACCTCAAAAGAGAGCCCAAGGACATCGAGGACCGTGAGTACCGAGTTCAAGCTCGGTGAGCCCGTCCCATGCTCGATATCGCGTACTGTTTTATCCGATAATCCCGCGAGCTCCGAGAGTTGCACCTGGGTAAGATTGTATGTCTTGCGGGTTTTGTAGATGATCTTGCCAACATTCACAGCTACGTCGTTACGCGTCTCAGCCACGAGCACACCTTTCGGAAGAATCCTTCGGATTAATGGATTATCCCGCAGTATAACTGAAGTGAAGATCAAGAATCCGAAGTATCCTTCGGATTTGGCCCTTTTCGGGTGCGGCGGCCGACCCGGAAGCCGTATTCCGAATAATACTTCGGAATTTTGGGGAAACAACAGCCTTGATGGCCATTTCTGAAACGCTCACGTATTTATCTGGAATGCTGGCCTCAAGGCTAATCAAGGGTGCTGCATTTGGTGTTTCGAAGTTGTTGGCCTTGGTGGGGCTACTCGCAGGCCACGCCGTCACCATCGCGGTCGAGCTTGCTCCTATAGCCGGGCTCGCCAGCGTAAATCGGGGCGGCACCAGCAGCGCGGGCCTCGCTGCAATTCGCGTAATAGACCGACGCTGCTGCAGGAGCAGCCGGCGGTGCAGGAGCTGGGGCGGGCGCTGGTGGTGGTGCCGGTGCGGGCGCTGGTGGTGGGGCGAGGAACCCGAGCTGCTGATTGTTTTCCTCGGGGGCAGGGGCGGGCTCAGGTGCTGGCTCTGGTTCGGGGGCCGGGGCAGGCTCGGCGGTCACCGTCTCAGTGACCGTGATCGTGGAGAAAGCCGTGGTCACTTCGGTAACGGTGGTCGAGCGGTTCAGTGAAGCTTCAGCCGTATCGTCGGGACTGCCAGCACACGCAGTGGCAGATATGGCCACCGTGGTAAGAGCAGCAAGGGTAGTAAAGCGACGGAATTGGGGATGCAGTCTATGAGACATGTCAGTCCTTATGCTTCGACAAAAGTTTGATTAGGAAAACTAACTCTCCACATACTATCGCTAGATTCACGCGGAAACCAATCCTGGGGCTGGGGAGCCCCGTGTGGTAGAGGACCGAGCCCCGTCGAGCGCTCGGTCGCGCAGGCGGCGTCTCCAAGCAGGTAGGGCGCTTTCCGGCAACGGTTTCACCCAAACAATCGCCCTGGAACTGCAGGGATGGGACGACGAGATGGCATCGCGCGGAAGCCACGTACGCCCGCATGGCCACCAGCCAGGGCGAACACCGCGTCTGAACTGCGGCTGGATGGCAAATTGTAATGCTCAATGATCAGCGCGAAGCATATCTCGACACGCTAGAGCGGGCAGACACAGGTAACTACCGTCCTTGTATCGACCACATTAGAGAAAAAGTTCCACGGTCTGCCGCCACCACCACAGTTATAACTCAGTGTGTCAAGGGCCGTGTCGACAGCGATTAACGTGGTGTGTTTAGGGTCCAAGCCAGGATTTCGTTCATGGGCGGGCGGGGTTGGTTGTCGATAAGCACCTGCGCGTGGTCAACGATGACCCCACTGGCACCTTGGAACCGCACCGAGAATTGGTCGTCGAATTGCGCAACGTGGATCCCGTGATTGACAAAGCAACACGCCAACGCATCGAAGCGAGGGCAGAAAACTTTGTTAATCATTTCGGGGCGGTAGAGGTATACAGGTATCGGGTCGGCAGTTGAGCCGCAGTCCCACACCCGTGGGACACCGGCGAGTTGTTGGAACGGTTGGTCTTCGCTGCGCTCGGGTGAGGTACGTGCGGGTAGGGCATGGATCGGCGAGGCCTTTAGTTGCGCGAAGGTAAGTTGGCTGCCGGTGCGCCACGTCAGTTATGTAACGAAACGGTCTCGGAACCGATAGAGGGGGAGTACACCGTATTAAACCGTATTAACCGGCATCAAGGCCGGAGAACAGGGAAAGGTCATTCATGAAGGTCAAACGGGTTTTGGTTTCTGTCGCTACAGCAGCAGCGCTTGTCATGGGCGGGGCGCAGGTTGCTGGGGCGCAGCCGGCTGGGCAGGCTGCTGGGGCGCAGGTTGCTGGCCAGGAGGCTGCCAAAGATGAAGACGGCTCTGCGGCGCGATTGTCGTCGCTGAGCTCGGAAAGCTTGTCCAGTAGCGGGACTAAGGGAGAAACCGGTGATCTAGATAAAGGTGACAAGGATGACGAAGCCTCTGAGGTTGCGGCGATGAGCTCCGAGGTAGTCGCCGACCTCTTCGGCCCGCTTGCGCCACTAGTTGTGGCGCTTTCTCCGCTGCTGGCAAAGCTGCTCGGGATGCTCGACGTGATCACGGATGCGGTGGGTAGCGTTGCAAACCTGGGTGCTGCTGTGCGATAGGGGCATCTGTTTGCCGGTGGCGTCAGTTTTGGTCGACAAATAACGGGTCTGTGTGGGTGGCGGGCGGATTTGTCGGCGGAAAAGCGCGTTGACCCCTTTCGAAGCGGAAGCAACAGTGGGGCAGGGGGAATCGTCGTTAAGCGCGATGTGTAATACAAAGCGCAATGGTCGCCTCATCAACTAAGTGCGGTACGCTGCCAGCATGAGAAAAGCTTTCAAGGTCCTGTGAATTTTTGTTGCGTCGGCGCTGCTGGTCGTAGCTATCATCGCCGCTTTGTGGACGGTCAACCCGACGCAGGGCGAGGAAGAGGTGTCGGTCACGCGCACGACGGTGGAAGGCTCGTTCGATCAAATCGCCGAGTTGTCCGTTGAGGAATATATCTTCACCAACGTGGGCAAGCGCGAGAACGCAGGCCGAGTGCTGTTCGGGCGCAACGTGCCGCTGACAGGCAACTCATTTTTGCTGACCTACTCCGGCGTGGTCAAGGCGGGCGTGGAGGATTTTGAGGCGGTGGAGGTGCGTATCGACGATGAGGCAGCCACCATCGATGTGACGGTGCCGAGGGTAAAGGTGACAAGTTCTGAAATCGATCCGGACTCAATAACTGTGTACGACCAGTCAATGAACCCGTTCAACCAGATAGAAATGCAAGACTTCTCCAATTTCATTGCCGAAGAAAAACGCGTGGCCGAGCAAAAGGCTGTGGAGGCTGGACTTCTGGAGCGCGCGGAAGATCGCGTGAAAATGCTGATGGTCTCGCATGTGGAGGCACTGACTGGGGGCACCCAGCAGGACGGCTACGCCGTGAAGGTGGGTTGGAAGTAGTGGTGTAGGCGGCGGGCAGGCGCTGTCAAGCGCACAATAATTGTCATGTCACCCAATTGTCAATCATTCTATTGAATGTTAGGGTAGATCTTAAGTGTTTACTGAGAAAGGGGTAGACATGCGTAAAAGTTTCTTGACCTGGGGTGCGGTGGTCGTCTCGGCCTCGCTGCTACTGACCGCTTGCAGCGACTCCGACACCACAACTGACGCGGGATCAGACGCGACCAACGGCACCACTTCTTCATCCAGCCAGCGTGGAGGCAGCACTACCGAGCGTGCCGACGACGAACTGGTCCTCGCACTCGGAGATTTCGGCGAGTCTGAATTTGATCCCGCCAAGGGCTGGGGTACCCACAATGAGCACAAGGTGCTGCACTCTTCCCTGCTGAAGTGGACCAATGACATGGAATTGGTCGGCGACCTCGCGGAATCCTACGACGTGGACGGGGCAACCTGGACATTCCAACTCAACCCTGACTTCGCTTTTTCTGACGGCGAGCCCGTCACCGCAGAAGACGTTGTGTTCACCTACGAGATGCTGGTCGAGGATGGAACCAACTTTGACCTCTCTACGGTCAAGGAGGTCCGCGCCGAAGGTGACACCACGGTGGTCTTCGAGCTCAACGGGCCAGACTCGCTTTTTGGGCCGCTGACCGCACTGATCGGCATTGTTCCGGAGCATGCTTATGGCCCCGACTACTCTGATAACCCCATTGGCTCCGGCCCGTACAAGATCGTTGATAAGCAGATCGGCGAGCAGGTTATCATGGAAGCCAACGAGCACTACCCGCAGGAGATGCACTATAAGAAGCTCACATTCTTACTGGCAGACGAAGAAGCCGCCATCGCCGCGGCTAACGCCGGCGAGGTCGACGTACTGAAGGTCTCGCACAGTAACGCAGACCAGCAGATTGATGGCATGGAGCTGGAGGTGCGCGAATCCGTCGATACGTTCGCAGTTGTTCTTCCTGTTACTGAGTCCGGCAACACGGGTGTCACTGTGGGCGAGAAGGTGGAAGTTGGCAACGACATCACTGCCGACCCAGCAATCCGCGAAGCGATCACCGTGGGGCTTGACCGCGAGGAGCTGTCCGAGCTGGTGCTCAACGGATACGGGCACCCGGCATGGTCGGTGGCTGACGAGCTACCGTGGGAAGTTGACTTCTCCTTCGACGACGGCCAGGTTGAGCAAGCCACCCAGATCCTGAAGGACGCCGGATGGGAAGACACCAACGGCGACGGCACCGTGGACAAAGACGGCACCGAAGCAGTCATCCCGCTGATGGTGCCCTCTACTGACCCGACCCGCGTCGACCTCGGCGAGGTACTAGCGGTGCAGGCCGAACGATTTGGCATCAAGTTTGAGCAAGAACATGTCACCTGGGATGACATCTACGAAGAGGGCAAGACCAAGGCGGTTATTTTCGCTCTGGGCTCACTCTCGCCTAAGGAATTGTGGGACGTTTACTCCACCGACGCGATTGATACTGGCTACAACAACATGCCGAACTACTCCAACCCGGAAGTAGATAAGTATTTTGAGCAGGCACGCCGCGCAGAAGACTTCGAGGCGTCGCTGAACCTTTGGAAAGAAGGCCAGAAGGCCGGTGCCAACGCACACCCTGATGGTGATGTTTCCATGGCGTGGATCCTGCGCCGTGACCACCTCTTCATAGTCAACGAGGACGTTGACTTAGGCAGCGAACTCATCCATGGACATGGCCACGGCCTGCAGATCTTCCGCAATGTGGAGGAATGGAGCTGAAGCGGCTAGCACTAACGATTATTCGGCTGGCAGGGCTGCTGCTGAGTGTCACACTCGTGGCATTCCTGCTTGTCGAGTTTTCGCCCTTGGACCCCATCGCGGAGTACATCAATGACCTGCAAGGGATCAGCGATGAGCAGATCGCCCAGATTGCTGCGCTGTGGGGGCAGGACCAACCGTGGTGGCAGCGCTACTTCGGCTGGCTGGGTGGGTTAATCACTGGTGACATGGGCACCAGCTACATGTACCGTCGTGATGTCGCCGACATCCTCGCCTACGCGGTGGGTAACTCGCTGATCCTCATGACGATTGCGTGGTCGCTTTCTGCCGTCCTCGGTTACAGCCTCGGAGTGGTGGCCGGCGCGCGCCGCGGTGGGATCTTCGACCGGATCATCGTCGCGGTGACCTACCTGCTCACCTCAACGCCAACATTCGTGGTAGGCCTCGTTCTCATCATGATTTTCGGCGTGTACTTGGGCTGGGTGCCCGTGGGGATGTCGCAACCATTGGGCATGCTTTCCGACGAAGTTACTTTCACTGACCGCCTCCAACATGCAGTGATGCCGGCCATCACTGTGGCGCTGGTGGGTATTTCTTCGGTGACGCTGCACACTCGCCAGGCAATGGTGGCGTTTATGGACTCTGACATTGTGCGCTTTGCCCGTTCCCGCGGGATGTCCACAGGTCAGATTGTGTGGCGCCAAGGTATCCGCAACACCATTATTCCGGCGATCATGCTGCAGTTCACCACGCTGTCATCCCTGGTGGGTGGCTCGGTGATGGCAGAGACCGTCTTCTCCTATCACGGCTTGGGCTCCATCATTACCCAAGCAGGCCTCAATGGTGATATCCCGCTGCTGCTGGGTGCTGTGGTGATCACCTCGATGGTGGTGTTTGTGGGAAACCTGCTGGCAGACGCCATCGCGGTGGCATTGGAGCCACGCATTCACAGCAGCAAACAAGCACAGGTAAAGGAGGACCGCGATGCGTTCGACCCTGTATCAGCCACGGCGCACCCTCAATAACCGCGTGCTATTCGCCGTGTTCCTTGTGCTGGCTATTGTCTGGGTGGCACTCATTTTCTTCCTGGCGGCTGCCTACCCTGAGGCGTCGATACGCCCCACCGCAGGCCAGCGCAACCTACCACCCGACAGCGAATTCCTGCTCGGCACAGACTGGATGGGCCGCGATATGATGGCGCGTACTGTCAAAGGGCTGGCTTTAAGTCTGCGCGTGGCAGCGGTCACCGCCACGGTGTCTGCGCTGGTCTCTGTGGTACTTGGCATCCTGGCTGCTAGTGGGCCGAAGTGGGCCGATCGGCTGGTCAACTGGCTTGTCGACATGAACTTGGGCGTGCCCCACATTGTGGCCTCCCTGCTGATCTCGTTTGCGGTTGGTGGAGGAACTCTCGGTGTGGTGCTTGGCGTGGGGCTGACCCAATGGGCGCCGCTGGCACGGCTAATCCGCGGTGAGATCTTGAAGGTGCGGGAAGAACCATATGTGGCCATGTCACGCGCCCGCGGCCATAGTCGTGGTTGGGTGGTGCGCAACCACCTTTTGCCGGCGCTGATCCCTCATATCCTGGTGGGCTACGTTTACATGATCCCGCATTCCATCCTGCACGAGTCTTCGCTGACATTTCTTGGTTTTGGCTTCGACCCCACACGCCCGTCGTTAGGCATCATTTTGAGCGAAGGTATGCGCTTCCTCTCTGCCGGGCAGTGGTGGCTGGTCGCAGGTCCCATCGTGATGCTGCTTGTACTCGTGTTGCTTCTCGAGGCATCTAGCCAACTGCTGCGCGGCCTGCTCGCCCCGGCCACGAGGCACCAATAGGAGAAACATGACTGCACCATCTGCATTATTTGTGCGCGACCTTGAGGTCTCCTTCCACCAATACGTTGGGTTGGTGGGGCGCCGCCACGTCACACCCTTGCGCGGGGTCAGTCTGGACATCGCGCCGGGGGAGATCCTGGCTGTTGTCGGCGCGTCCGGCGGGGGTAAGTCTTTGCTTGCCGACGCCATCCTGGGACTTCTGCCCGTTAACTCGCATGTGCGCGGCAAAATTCATGTGGACCCCGACACCATGAGGTACGTGCCTCAAGGTGTCAACCACTTCGACCCAACCTTGACCATGGGTAAGTTCATTTCGATGGACCGCTTGGACCCAGTGCGCCAGTTGGCACGGTTTGGGTTGGGGGAGGAGGTCGCCCACATGTACCCCCACGAACTATCTGGCGGGATGCTGCGGCGTGCCACCCTGGCCACTGTCAACCCGAAACTGACGCGGCTACTAATCGCTGACGAGCCAACCCCTGGCCTGGATCCCGCCACAACTGACCTGGTGTTGGAGTTTTTTAACCAGCTGTCGGTCGAGGGCTGCGCTATCTTGTTCATCACTCATGACATGGTGGCTGCCACGCGTGTGGCTCACCGCATTGCTGTGCTACGCGATGGTCAGATCGTGGAAACTGTGCCCGGCGATCTGTCCGGCGAGCTAGCTCCTTATACCCAAGCCCTGTGGGATGCCCAACCCGCCAACAAATTCTGGGGAGCAATCCGATGAGCCTGCATGCACACGACATTAGTTTCGCGTATCCCGGCGCTGGCGCTGCCACCGGGGCAGGCCCCATCCTGTGCGGGATTAATCTGGAGGTGCCGCCCGGTGTGGTTGTCGGCCTGCACGGCTACAGCGGTGCCGGTAAATCCACCCTGGCGAAGATTTTGGCCGGGCAATTGCTACCGGATGCAGGTCAGGTCACCGTTGACGGCCAACCGCTGCACCACGGCACGTACCTGCCTGTCCAATTGATTCAGCAGCACCCTGAGCGTGCCATTGATGCCCGCTGGCGCCTGAACAAAGTTGTGCGGGGTATCTCGGCAGAGACTTTGGAGCGTATGGGTGTAGAGCCTGACTGGCTGGAGCGCTACCCTTTGGAGGTCTCGGGCGGCCAGCTGCAACGCATCAATATCTCACGCGCTTTAGATCCGCGCACCAAATACGTGGTGGCTGATGAAATCACCACCATGATGGACGCGCTGCTTCAGGCAGACATTTGGGCAGGGCTTATCGACGAAGTCCAGCGAAGGCAGCTCGGATTGTTAGTGATCTCGCACGACCATGACCTGCTGCGCCACGTGTGCGACCAGGTTGTGGCCTTGGACGAGCTGGGCTAGTGACTCTAGTCGCTCCGGTGGTGACGGGTGGCTGCGGGCAGGGTCCTGCGCCAGGTTTCGCGCCGGCACGTGCTAGAAGTTTGCTTGGAGGCATGGCACCAACTAGGATCAGGCGAAGATCAATTGAACTTTAGAACATTTGGAGAAGATTCCATGTCGCTTGCACAAAAGTCCACTTTGGGCGCCATCGCGCTAACCACCGCCATCACACTTGTGGCCTGCGGAGGTGAGACCGCCGACAATGGTGCCAGCGGATCGGGAGAGTCGTCGGCAAGCGACACTACTACCGCCGCTGCAAGCGACTTTGAGCCGGTGACCATTGATAACTGCGGCACCGAATTCACCATCGAGCAGGCCCCGCAGCGCGCGACCACCCTAGAGCAGGGCGCGACCGACACGCTGCTCATGCTCGGCGCGGCCGACCAGATCGCCGGCCACAGTCACTACAAATCGCACCCGCCGGCCGGCTACGAGGATGAAACCGAGCAGCTCACACTGATCAGTGAAGACCCAGCGACGTCCGAACAGCTGCGCGCAGCCGACACGGATTTCATCTACTCGCCATTCGAACTGTCCTGGGACGAGTCCGGTGCCGGCACCCGCGAAGAATGGGCGCAGTTGGGCGTGCCCACCTTCAACAACAACACCGAATGCCAGGAATACGGCGACAACAAGGGTAAGACCCAGTTTGAGCTGCTGGAGCGCGACTTCACCGAGCTCGGCCAGATTTTTGGGCGCCAAGACGAGGCTCAAGCGCTGATCAAGAAGCAAAACGAGGCGCTGGAAGACGCATCCGACACTCAAGCGCCAGAAGGCACCACGTTCATGATGCTGTACTCTGCCTATGAGTCAGATCCCTACGTGGCCGGTGGCCCATCGATCCTGACCGAGATGGGCGGGCTGTTCGGCATGACCAACGTTTTTGCCGATGTCGATGAGGAATGGCCCACCGTTTCCTGGGAGGCCGTCGCTGAGGCAAATCCTGACGTGATTATTCTCGGCGACCTACCTCTGCGTGGCTCACCTGGTGATAAGTGGGAAGAAAAGGTGGAAATCCTTGAAACCACCCCCGCTGTGCAGAATATGGATGCGGTGAAGAACAAAAAATACATCGTAATTGATGGCATCACCGCGTCGGCGTCGGTACGCACCCACGAAGGCGTTGTAGAAATCGCAGATGCGCTGCGCGACGGCGTGCTCGACGACGACTAATCTGCCCACAGTGAAAAGAACTGTAACAACTGCCGTCGTCGGCGGGCTTATCCTCCTGGTCGTGATGGTGGTATCCATGACCATGGGTGTCAGTTCTGTCAGCCTCGCCGAAATCCGCGGCTGGGCCACCCACTCCACCGGACTGTTCGTGGATCCGGCCTATCCACGGCCGTCCACGCTGCGCGAATCTATCCTGGTGGATCTGCGCTTGCCGCGCGTGCTGATGGCCGCGCTGGTTGGTGCGATTCTGGCTGTGTGTGGTGTGGTCATGCAGGCGATCACCCGCAACGACCTGGCTGAACCTTACCTGCTAGGAATCTCCGCGGGCGCTTCAACCGGTGCCGTGGTGGCACTGATTTTTTCCTCGTGGCAGTGGGGCATTACTGGTGGTGCCGCTGTGGGGGCGTTGCTAGCCTTTGCTGTGTTAATGGGGTTGATCGGCGGCCGGGCCGAGGACGCGACCCGGTTGGTGCTCACCGGTGTGCTGGTGGGCTTCCTTTTTGATGCGTTGACCCAGTTGATTACTACCGCATTTGGCGATGCAGAAGCCACCCGCAGCGCGCTGTTCTGGCTGCTCGGCGTGTTGGGCGCGGCTCGCTGGGACAGCCTGATCGTTGTGGCGCTTGCCGGCGCCGTTGGCCTGCTAGTCCTGTGGGCGCTGGCGCGCTACTTGGATGCGATGGCGTTGGGCGGGGACATCGCCTACACCATGGGCGTGCCCGTGAAAACTGTCAGCTATGTGGTATTGGTGGCGGTCAGCTTGCTCACGGCGGCGACGGTGTCGGCGGTGGGCGCGATTGGTTTTATTGGCCTGATTGTGCCGCACGCCGTGCGCATCATTGCGGGCCCGAAGCACGTGTCGTTGATCCCGCTGTCTGCACTGGTGGGCGCGATTTTCTTGGTGACGGCTGACGCTTTTGCCCGCGTAGTGTTCGCCCCGCAGGAGATCCCCGTCGGCGTGATCACTGCGCTGATCGGTGTGCCCTTGTTCTTCATGGTCCTGCGCCGAAAGGAGCGCCAACGATGAGCATCACTGTGCGCGACCTCGCCGTGAAATACGGCCGGAAAACAGTGGTCAGCGATATCTCATTGGATTTCTCCTCGCCCGGGGTCTACGGCATCGTGGGGCCCAACGGCGCCGGAAAGTCTACGCTCATGCGCGCGGTCGCTGGAGTGCAGGATTTTTCCGGAACGGTGCTTTACGACGACCAACCATTGGTGGCGTATTCCCGAGCACAGCGCGTGGAAGTATTGTCCTATATCGCCCAGTATTCCGGGCCGCCGATCTCGATGACGGTGCGCGACGTGGTTACGTTGGGCCGCACCGCAGGTAAGGGGTTGTGGCGGGGCATGGATTCCGGTGACGAGGATGTGATTAACCAGTCGATGAATCACACCGATGTTTATGGGCTTGCTGACCGGCCGTTGGCTGAGCTGTCCGGTGGGCAGGTGCAACGCGTGATGTTGGCCCGCGCTATGGCCCAACAAGCCAGCCACATGCTGCTGGACGAACCCAATAATCACCTTGACCTGCAACACCAGTACAACTTGATGAGCTTGCTCCGCCATTTTTCTCGCGAACACGGGGTTATCGTTCTTATCGCGATTCATGACATAGCGATGGCCGCCAGGTTCTGTGACTCCGTCGCCCTCATCGGTGAAGGCGGCATCCTGCTGGAAACCGGGCCTGCCGACGAAATCCTTACCCCTAATGCCCTAAAGGAGGTTTTTGGGGTACACGCCAAGCTAGTGGAGATCGCCTCTGGCCGGGTAGTGCTCGACGTCGAGGGCACCACCTTGCGAACGTGGGGCCCACACCTTGACCAGCCTCAAGCCCACCGCACGCCCCGCAGCCACGATTAAAAGCTGGCCCTTGAGGCGCCACTAACGGTGGTGTGAGCAGACACAGCCCGCTTTGTCTTGCAGCCCGCGCTTTCTACCAGCCCGCTCTTTTTGGTCGACAGATGGTTGATTTTCTGTGGCGGTGGGCGGATTTGTCGACTGAATATGTCATTGGCATAAGGGTGGAGCATCCGAGTGTGCCACTCGGCAGAGTCAAATACCGGTGAGGAGGAAGCGGCAAACCTTTCAGGCTATTCGACGCCGGTTCAGACGCTGGATCCAGGAGTGCCAGCGCCATGCTGGTTTCCATTTTCTTTGTGGTTTCCCGCCTTCCAAGACTCTCATGGAGTCTTCGACCATGTCGAGGCAGCGTTCCAATTCATTATCAATGCATCGTGCAGTGAACTGGAGAACTACAAAGCCGTTGAGCGCTGCATAGTTCAGCTTCCACGAGTCGTGTACATGCCCCTTTTCACCTTCGGCAGTGGAAAGATCGCGGTGGTATTTGTAAGCGCCGATTTCGATGAGGAGCCGGGAAAACCTTTTACTGCGGAAGTCCCACCGATAGGGCCCGACAACCACATTCTGATCAAACTCAAAGCCCCTGCGCTTCAAAGCGCGAAGGAATTTTCGTTCAAGGTTACTATCAGTGCCAATGGAGAGCGTCGAAATATATTCGCGGAGGCCAACGGGCACGTGCCCCATCCATGACAAATGGAGGTCCAGGTTGCGTTTGCCGCTCTTGAAGGCATAGGCATCCTCGAGAAAGTCAACCAAATCGTGCGCAGAGATCTCATCGTGGGCATCCCATGCAGCAACGATGGGCGGCACTACTGTGAACTGCCCAAACCGGGAGGACACCGGGTACCGGTGTGCTTTCACCTGAAAGTGAGCGGAAGAGCGGCTCCTCGTGTTACGTGGCGCACGGAAATGCAACGGGAACGTCAGTGGGGCCCGATTGTGGAATTGATAAGCCGACACTCCGGTGAGCACCCAGGTCGGGTGGATCTGGAGGAGTGCCTGGGCAAATTCCTGGCCAGTAAATGAGCCTAACGCATAAAAGCCGTGGTCAAGTTTGGTGATCTCGCCGCTTTGTAAACGGCTACGAAATGCTCTTTCCCCGATACCTAAATGAGTGCGCAGTTCTTCCCGAGAATAAATCTTCATCATGTTTCCCCCGAAACGTTGAATATAACCAATATAACCAACAGTCGATGGCTGGTTCTGCCCCTTAAGGTAGCTGATAGTTTCAGCGCCTGCCGGGTGAGCACGTCAGAGCTTGCCGGACTGCACTATTTGGTCGACAAATCCGGTTCTCGCTGGGGTAACCAAGGGATTTGTCGGCGGAATAGTGCGCGATCCAGATAGAGGCTGCGGGAAGGAATAGAAGATAGGGAAGGAGAGGAAATTAACCGCACCTAGAAGGCGTAGATGTAGTGGTCGACCGGCTCGGAATAAAGGGGTGAGGTGCGCTGGATTTCGGCTACGCGCCGCATGCCGCGTTTCTCATAAAACTGCCAGGTGCAGTGTGAGTCAGTGTAGAGGAAAAATTCTTCGGCTTGCTCAGAAAACTCACCGAACAGGGCTTTGCCTACGCCGGTGCCGCGGCACTGGGAACTAACGACGAACAACACCACCTCGTTGCCCACAGGAATATTTCGCGCTGTGATTCTGCGCATCAGCCGCCAAGCAACGAGCTGCTCAGAGGCCCAGTCCTTCAAACCAGTCCGCTCCCGTGGAAAAACCGGAAGCAAACGAAAAAAGTTTCCAACTATTGCGGCTAGTTTGCCACGTGTCCCAGGTAGAACAGGATCCCCTTGGATGCGTCCGATGAGCAGTCCGACAGGCTTGTCGTCGATAAGCGCGATGCGAAAATGCGTCGCACGCAACACCGCGGTGTGCAGGTAGAGGTCCAGGAAGTCGTCCAGGTGTGAGCGAAAGCGGGAATCAACGTTAAAACCCTCGTTGATCAGGTGGAAAACGAAGGGCTTGTCGGTGGGGTGGTAGTCGCGGATGCGCACGGAGGACTGCATGATCACCACAATACTGGGTGAACGTGCAGACTGGCAGTTGAAGGTGCGGGGCTGCGGTTTAGACTGGGGTGCGTGGAAGATCTAGCACCTAATGTTCAGGCCTTGTACCGTTTTCTTGACCTTGCTGGCGTGTTCCTCATGGGGATTATTGGTGGCACGGTCGCGAGGAAGCAGAACTTTGACATCATCGGGTTTTTGTTCCTCTCGTTGCTGACTGCCTTGGGTGGAGGTATGTTGCGTGACATGCTGATCGGGCGTGGCACCGTGGCGGCGATGGCGAATGAGGAGTACCTGATTCTCGCGTTCGGTGGCGCATTGGTGGCGCTGGTTACCGATTTTAAAGGCAAAGGGTGGGAGCTGTTTCAATTCCATGCTGATGCGGTGGTGTTGGGTTTTTGGGCCGTCACTGGGTGTGTGAAGGCGCTGAGTTATGACTTGCCTGTGGTGGCGTGTGTGTTTATGGGGGTGATCACGGGTGTCGGTGGTGGCATGGTGCGTGATGTGGTGATTGGTAGTGTGCCTAGCATTTTTACCTCCCAGCAGCTGTATGCGGTGCCGGCGTTGTTATCGGCGGTGTCGATGGTGGTTTTTGATGCGTTTGGCTTGAACTTGGTGGGCATGGCCATCTCGCCGGTGTTCGCGATTGCGTTGGCCATGTTGTCGTATTGGCGTGGTTGGTATATTCCGGCGCGGCCCGATTTCGCCCCGGTGAACATGACGGCAACGCAGGTGCGCGAGCTGATGAAGTTGGCGGAAGAGCGTGGCCGGCGGGTTGGCCGTCGTCTTGAGCCGCCGCGGGTGCGCAGCTGGCGCCATGAGCAGAAGGAGAAGGAGCTGGCGCGGCGTAAGGGTGAGCAGGTGCCTATGGATGCTGACACCCAGGAAGTAAAGGCAGAACAGCAGCGCCAGGAGTTCGAGGACGCCTTGGATGTATTGCTTGACGACGAGGCTGTGGTCGATTCTGGTGAGCAGTGGACGTTGGGCACGGGGGAGCGTGACGACGAGGCCGGCGTGGATGAGGATGCTTCGGGTCGAGAGGAGAAAGGAATCTAATGTGCAGCAGGAGCACGCTAGGCTTGGGGCATGGATCTCACCTCGCAGTTAACTAAGCGTCTTGGCTCATGGCCACCGAATAATGTGGCGGCAGCGATCGTCGGCACGCCCAGCAGGAACAGCACAAACAACCCCATCGCTAGCTACGGCGACCAGGACCGTGTGTTCGAGCTGATGAGTGTTACTAAACTGCTCGCCACCTATGCTTTTTTGATGGCCGTGGAAGAAGGGGCGCTCGAGCTCGACCAACCGGCAGGCCCTGAAGGCTCCACGGTGCGACACCTTCTTGCGCACGCCTCCGGTGTGGCGATGAGCGAGATGAAGGCCCAGAAAGGTGTGGAGGAGCGCCGCATTTACTCCTCGGCTGGTTTTGATTGGTTGGCGCAGGTGTTGGAAGAAGAATCCGGGATCACTATCGGTGATTACGCCCGGGAAGGGGTATTCGCCCCGTTGGGGATGGGCCACACGGAGATCTGGGGATCACCGGGGCACGACGGACGGTCGTCGGCAAGCGATCTTACTGTGTTCGCGCGCGAGCTGCTGGAACCCACCCTGCTCGCGGAAGAAACCGTGCGCGAGGCGTTCACGGTGCAGTTCCCGGAGCTGATCGGTGTGGTGCCGGGCTACGGAATGCAGAAACCGAACCCGTGGGGGCTTGGCTTTGAGGTGAAAGGGGGCAAAGCCCCGCACTGGACCGGCGACAACATGCCTGCCGACACCGTGGGCCACTTCGGGATGAGCGGCACTTATCTGTGGGTGATCCCCACCTGGAGCGAGCACGAACTCGCAGGCACAGCGATGGTGTGCCTGACCGACAAGGACTTCGGCGACTGGGCGAAGCCTTTGTGGCAGGAGACGAACACAGCGCTTGTCGACGAAATGCTCGGCTCCTAGAAAGTCCCAGTACTTTCGAATGTGTGAACATAGATGAAGTCGAACCATTTGTCCTGCAGACATATCACGTCCTCGACCTGATAGGTGTGGTCCTCAACGGAATAATCGGTGGCACCATTGCACGCCAGCGCGATTTCGGACTGGCGCTATCTCACCCTCGCATTTGTAGGCGCGCTAATTGCCGCGCTGACACGCCTGGAAAACAAGGCGTGGGAGTTTGTGAAAGCACACGGCGACGCCATTATTTTGGGTGTGTGGGCGGTCACTGGTGCTACGAAGGCGCTGAACTACGACCTGCCCATCCTGTCCGTGATCTTTATGGGTGTGCTTACTGCTGCCGGGGGCGGGATGCTGCGCGACATAGCGTGTGCGCAGATCCCGTCTGTTTTCGGTGGTAATACTTTGTACGTGGTGCCGTCGGTGATTGCGTCGTTGAGCATGGCGCTGTTCCACTATGGCAGCGAGCCGGTGCTGGGCATGATCATTTCGCCGCTGGTGGGTTACCTGCTGGCGTTGGTCAGCTACTACCGCGGGTGGGTGATTCCCACCCAGGACGAATTCGCTCCCGTCAACAGGGCCGCCCACAAGGTGGCGCGCCGCATCCCAAAGGCGCGTGGCATCTCGCGCCGGTGGGAGGGCAAACGGGAGGATCCTCGTTAAGCACGCGGATACTTAAGCGCGCGGGATTAAGCGTACGGGTCTTTGAACCCGATGTACTGCAGCTCGGTGTACTCGTCGATCCCCTCGGCGCCACCTTCACGGCCCAGGCCGGACTGTTTCACACCACCGAAGGGGGCAGCGGCATTCGAGGCGACACCCAGGTTGTATCCCACCATGCCGTACGCGAGTGCGTCGGAGGCGCGGAACAAACGGGCAGGGTCCTGGGTGAACACGTAGGAGGCCAGGCCGTACTCGGTGTTGTTGGCCATCTCGTAGGCCTCATCTTCGCTGCTAAAGCGGTAGATCGGGGCGACGGGGCCGAAGATTTCTTCGCTGAACACACGAGCCTCAGTGCTGACGTTGGTCAGCACGGTGGGTTCGAAGAAGAATCCGTCGCCGTGGATACGCGATCCGCCAACTAGGGCCTGCGCGCCGTGGGAGAGGGCGTCGTCGACAAGCTCTTGGACACTATCCACCGCGGATGCCTCCACTAGCGGGCCCACATCAACGCCCTCGTCGAACCCGTTGCCCACGGTCAGCTCGCGGAAGCGGGCGGCGAGCTTCTCGGAGAACTCAGCGGCAACCGCCTCATGCACGATCAAGCGGTTGGCGGCGGTGCAGGCCTCGCCGATGTTGCGCATTTTGGCGCTCATGGCACCGTCGACGGCGGCGTCAAGGTCCGCGTCTTCGAACACGATCAGCGGGGCGTTGCCACCGAGCTCCATGGAGGTGCGTAGCACATTGTCGGCAGCACCTTTGAGCAGCTGTTTACCCACGGCTGTTGAGCCGGTGAAAGAGAGCTTGCGCAGGCGTTGATCGGCAAGCAACGGCTCAGAGATTGAGGAGGCGGAGTTGGAGGCCACCACGTTGAGCACCCCTTCCGGCAAACCAGCGTCCTCCATGGTTTGCGCGAAGTATTGGGCGGTCAGCGGGGTGAGTTTGGCGGGCTTGAGTACCATCGTGCAGCCTGCCGCCACCGCGGGGCCGACTTTGCGCGTGGCCATCGCCAGCGGGAAGTTCCATGGGGTAATCAACAGGCACGGACCTACGGGTTTGCGCTGGGTGATCACGCGGTTGCCGCCCTCGGGGATCGCAAATGTTTCGCCTTTCAGGCGCACGGCCTCCTCGGAGAACCACCGCAGAAACTCGGCTCCGTAGGTGACTTCGCCCTGGGCTTCGGCAAATGGTTTGCCCATCTCGGCGGTGATGAGAGTGGCAAAGTCCTCACTGCGCTGGATCACTAGTTCAAAGGCGCGGCGTAGGATCTCGGCGCGCTCGCGCGGGGCGGTGCGCGCCCACTTTTTCTGTGCGGCGCAGGCGGCGTCGAGGGCTGCGACCGCGTCGTCGGAGGTGGCCGAGGCCATAGTGGCTAATGTTTTGCCGGTGGCGGGGTTAATCACGTCGAAGGTCTCGCCGGTGGATCCTTCGCGCCATTGGCCGCCGATGGAGAGGCGGGTTTCTACTTTGTTAAGTGTTTCAGTCAGGTTCGTCATGGCAACCACCGTACGCGCGAGTGGTGCTCGCTTCACGACGATCCCCTGAACCTCAAGTTTAGGTTGAGTAAATGGGGGGTGAAGTGCGACTTTAGGGTTGCCTATGTGGTGCAAGTGAAGCCAGAATCGAAACCACGACAGTGAGATTATTGAGGCCGTTGGGGAAGACGAACCTCGTCTCACAGGCGCCCATTCCGCATACGTGTGGGGTGGAGGTGTCTGTGCCTACTTTTCTACGAAGGGATCCCCACATGACCACAACATTGGCCGCGCCCCGAGCAGGCTACATTGAATTTTCTGAGACCCCCATAACCTGTGTCCTCACCATTTCTGGCATGCCAGTGCATCTGCGCGGACGCGTTGAGCAGTTAATGGCTGACATCCTGCCCCCAGCCGAGGTGGAGACGACTCCGGGCCTGGACATCTGGGATGTCACCTGGTTTACCCGCTGGCAGCGTGACACCACCACCTTCGGTGCCCGAGGGTTGCGCTGCCGCGAAGTGCTTTCTGCACCTGCCGCTGCCGCCGAGCAGTTTGCCAGCGAAGTGCAGCAGCTGGCTCGCACCGTGGGTTTCCACGCGGTGGTAGATTTCCAGTGAGCTTTTGTCGGAAGGGGTAGCGTTCAATTTCGGCATCGTCGGAAATGCCCGAGCGGACCAAGATGGTGCGCATGCCCGCCTCAAGTCCTGCTTTCACATCGGTGTCCATGCGGTCACCGATCATCACAGCGCGTTCAGAGTGTGCCCCGATGTTGTTCAGGGCGGAACGCATCATCACCGGGTTGGGTTTGCCAATATAGTACGGCTCCTTGCCGGTCACTGCGGTAATCATCGCGGCGACGGCACCGGGGATGAGTTCGCCCTCTTTGATGAGGACACCGTCCATGTCGGTCAGATAAGAAATCGGAGCGTTCATACCTTTTATTGTGGACCAGTTAGGTGTTTTGTGCGAGGTAAGTGACCAGATCGTCAACAGTGTGAAAGTTCAGGGCTGTTTCTTCGTCGATACGCACCCCAAAATGCCCCTCAGCGCGCACGATCAACTCAATTCGGCTCAGCGAGTCAAGGCTTAGCGAGTCCGGTGTCGAATCTGGCGTCACCTCATCAGGGTCCACGCCGGCCACGCTTTCGATCAAGGCTGCGACCTGGCCGAGGGTAGACAAAGAAGAGTTCGCCTCCGGCTCATGATCCGGCTGCAGGGCCCCGAGGTTGTCTAGGTTTAAGCGTTGCGAAAGCTCCATGTCGGTCAGTTTACCCAGCTGGGCTAAAGTTGGGTGCATGCACAACCCCCTCGATTATGCGCGCAGCCTCACACCCAATGGGCGCCGCCAGCTCGCGCTTGCGCGTGGCCAGCTTCACTCTCGACAGCGCACGCCAGGCTTGACTGACCTGAGCGCACAGGGCGTCGTGCTTAACGACGATGTCCCTGTCCACTGGTATGAAGTAGGGCAACCGGACGCCGAGATAACCGTGGTGTATATCCACGGCTTCACCTTAGCGGCCGAGGCGTTCTATCAACAGGTTAATGCGCTGCGTGGCACAGGGGTGCGCCAGGTGCTGATGGATCTTCGCGGTCATGGGCAGACCGGTGCCGTGCCCCCTGAAGAGTGCAGCGTTGATGCCGCCGCTGATGATGTGTGGGCGGTGATGCGCGAGCGCGAAGTGCGTGGCCCGGTGATTGTAGTGGGGCACTCGCTGGGCGGGTTGGTGGCGTTGAGCCTGATTCGGCGTTACACGCACCAGTGTGATGTGGCCGGTGTTGTGTTGATTAATGCGTCAGTGGAGGCACTGGCGGATCAGGGTATCCCGCAGATTCTGGCTACCCCTGTTGCCGACGCCATCTATGACGCGGTAGAGGCCTCGCCTGAAGAGGCCGACAAGTTCCGCAACGAGGTCACCAAGATCATCGCGCCGGGGTTGGCGGTGACCATCTTTCACCGTGACACCGATGATGAGCTGATTGACTTCCACGCGGCCATGATCCACGAAACACCCCTGGAAACCTACGTAGGTTTCTTCGACGATTTACAAGTCCACGAAGAGCTCCAGGCCGGTCCTGCGCTGGCTGGGGTTCCAGGGTACGTGTTGGTTGGCACCCAGGATGATGTTACCCCGCTTAGCCAGGCCGAGCGCATTCAAGAGATTTGGCCCGATTCGTACTTGCAGGTGGTCCCCAATGCTGGCCACATGCTCCCGTTGGAGGCGCCCGAAAGCGTGACCGTGGCACTGCTGCGGTTGATTGAGAAAGTGAGCTAGCCACGTTGGCACCTATCACCTTGCATTTTCCCTTTACCGGCTGGTGGATGGCCAGGAATTCGCCCGCCCGCCACGTTCCCTCGCACGGGACCTGGATCGCAGGTACCGCCTATGCCATCGATTTTATTGGGCTTGACGACGAAGGAAAGCGCGCACCCTGGGGCTGGGCCTCCACCTGCGGCACTGAACCCAACGAGAAGTTTCCCAGTTTCTGACCGTGCCGAACCCTGGATGCCAGGCGAGAACGAAAGGTTCTTCGTTGAGTAGTGCTGGTGCCAGCCACAGGCGAATGCACTTTTTGGTCGACAAATAAGCGGTTCTTCGCGGCCAAAGCAGGATTTGTCGACCGAAAAGAGCGTCACTGAAAAGTTTTCGGAGCCAGGAGTCCTGTTCGGTGTGAGCGCCGAAGTACCGATGGTCTAAGCAGTCGCCGGAGCATCACACGCACCACTAATAGTCAAAAGCCCCGTGTGGTTCTGCAGCTGCAGAACCACACGGGGCTTCGTCGTGAAGCGCGATCTGCCGCGCACCAGAAACGCTAACTAGACGGCGGTTGGGTCGTCGAGCTTATAGCGCTTCGCAGCCTCATCTGCCACGGAGATGTCGATCTTGCCCGCCTCAGCCAGGCCGATCAGCGCAGCAACAACCATGGACTCAGCATCGATGTTGAAGTAGCGGCGTGCTGCCTCGCGGGTATCGGAGAAACCGAAGCCGTCAGCGCCCAGCACGTAGTACTCGCCTGGGACGTACGGGCGGATCTGCTCGTGCAGGTCGGTCGCAAAGTCCGAGGTAGCAATGTAGGGGCCCGCAGTCTGCTTCAGCTGCTTGGTTACAAATGGCTCATCCGGATCCTCAGCAGGGTTGCGCAGCTTTTCGACGTTCTTTGCCGCACCATCGCGGGCCAACTCCACCCAGGAGGTGACCGAATAGATGGAGGCGCCGACATTGAACTCGTCGGCAAGCAACTGCTGTGCCTTCAACGCGTACTGCATACCGATACCGGAAGCCAACAAGGAAACTTGGTGCTCGCCCTCGCCTGACTTGTCGTCGAAGAGGTAGATACCCTTGTGCAGGCCTTCCTCGTCCAGGTTCTCTGGCGGGGCAGGCTGGTGGGTGGGCTCGTTATACACGGTGAGGTAGTACATGACATCCTCGCCGCGGTCCGGGCCATACATGCGGTCCACACCCTCGCGGACCAAGTACGGCAACTCATAAGCAAAAGCTGGATCGTACTGGATCACGTTCGGGTTGGTCGACGCGATGATCGGGGAGTGACCGTCCATATGCTGGGTGCCCTCGCCGAACAGGGTGGTGCGTCCAGCGGTTGCACCCACGATGAAGCCGCGGGTCAGCTGGTCGGCTGCCGCCCAGAACACGTCGCCGGTGCGCTGGAAACCGAACATCGAGTAGAAGATGTACATCGGGATCATCGGCTCACCATGGGTGGCGTATGAGGTACCTGCGGCGATGAAGGAAGAAGTGGAACCGTCTTCGTTGATGCCCTCGTGTAGGATCTGGCCGTCGACAGCCTCGCGGTAGGACAGCATCAGATCATGGTCTACCGGGATGTAGTTCTGGCCGTATGGGTTGTAGATCTTCAGCGTTGGGAACCACGAGTCCAGGCCGAAAGTACGGGCCTCATCAGGGATGATCGGTACGACGCGCTTGCCGATCTCCTTGTCGCGCATCAGTGACTTGAAGGTGCGTACCAGCGCCATGGTGGTAGCCACTTCCTGCTTCCCGGAGTCCTTCAGCAAAGACTTGAATGTGCTCATCTCTGGCACCTCAAGCGGGGTGTACTTCACGCGGCGTTCCGGCAGGGATCCGCCGAGCTCTTTACGACGCTCCAGCATGTACTTGATCTCTTCGGAGTCCTCGCCAGGGTGGTAATACGGCGGCAAGTACGGATCCTTCTCAAGCTCCTCATCGGAGATGGGGATTTGCTGCTTGTCGCGGAACAACTTCAAATCATCCAGAGTCAGTTTCTTCATCTGGTGGGTTGCGTTGCGGCCCTCGAAGTTGTGGCCCAGGCCATAGCCCTTAATGGTGTGCGCCAGGATGACGGTGGGCTTACCCTTGGTTTTCAGCGCGCGGTCATAGGCGGCGTAGACCTTGCGGTAATCGTGGCCGCCGCGGCGCAGCGCCCAGATCTCGTCGTCGGTCATGTCCTCAACCAGCTTGGCTGTGCGCTCGTCGCGGCCGAAGAAGTGCTCGCGGACGTAGGCGCCATCATTAGCCTTGAAAGTCTGGTAGTCACCATCCTTAGTGGTGTTCATGATGTTGACCAAGGCACCCTCAGTGTCCTTGTCCAACAGCTCATCCCACTCACGGCCCCACACAACCTTGATCACGTTCCAGCCGGCGCCGTTGAAGAAGGACTCCAGCTCCTGAATGATCTGGCCGTTACCGCGCACAGGGCCATCCAACCGCTGCAGGTTACAGTTCACCACAAAGGTGAGGTTGTCCAAGCCGTAGAGAGTAGCCATCTGGATGAGGCCACGAGACTCCGGTTCATCCATTTCGCCGTCGCCCAGGAATGCCCAGACGTGCTGCTGGTCAGTGTCCTTGATCCCGCGGTCCTGCAGGTACTTGTTGAAGCGTGCCTGGTAGATCGCGTTCATCGGGCCGATACCCATAGACACGGTGGGGAATTCCCAGAACTCCGGCATGTCGTGTGGATGCGGATACGACGGGAGGCCACCCTGTGGGCGGGACACCTGCTGGCGGAACCCGTCGAGGTCATCCTCGGTCAGGCGGCCCTCCAAGAAGGCGCGGGCGTACATGCCGGGGGAGGCGTGACCCTGGAAGAAGATGTGATCGCCCCCCTGGGGTGCGTCTTTGCCCTTGAAGAAGTGGTTGAAGCCCACCTCGTATAACGGCGCAGCACCGGCGTAGGTGGAGATGTGTCCACCAACCTCAATGCCTGGGCGCTGTGCGCGGTGCACCATGATGGCGGCGTTCCAGCGCATCCAACGGCGGTAGCGCTTCTCAATTTCCTCATCCCCTGGGAACTCTGGCTCCATCTCGGTAGGGATGGTGTTTACAAAGTCAGTGGAGGTCAAAGAAGGCAAGTCAACGCGCTTTGCCGACGCCCGTTCAAGCAAACGAAGCATGAGGTAGCGGGCGCGTTCCGGAGAAGATTCGTCGAGAAGCCCGTCGAGGGAATCCATCCACTCGCGCGTCTCCTCCGGGTCCGAATCGTGTAGGTACGATGCGACTCCGTCGCGAATCAGCGGAAAGTTAGAGTCGGCGTTCTGTGCTTCTTGATCAGCCATGAACAGTCCTCCCAGAAAGTTGAGTTAGTGCGGTCCTTCCAGCCTACTGAAAAAGGAGTTTTGTACCCCTATTGGTGTGTTAAAGCGGGCACCCCTACCCCTGCGATGGTGGTAGCCCCCGAAATTGTACGAAATTGGGGGAGAATTTAACTGTGCAAAGCAGGAAAAGCGCTCTGCGAACGGTTATCCTTTATCTGTTCTATTAAAACACTCAAGGAGGACAACTAACTGTGGACGCCGCCGGTGTCAATAATTACGCACAACTGCTGGGAATCCAAAACGATTTTATCGTTCAGGAAATTGGTTGGGATGAAGACGCTGACTCCTCAATTTCGGAGGCCATTGAGGAAGCGATCGGCGAGGCGCTCCTTGAGGAAGAAACCGATGAGCTATGCGACGTTGTCCTGCTCTGGTACCGCTCTGATGATGAGGATCTTGTCGACGCCCTCATGGATGCTGCCCGCAACCTAGCCGATGAAGGATGTATTTGGCTGTTAACCCCAGCGGCGAACAAGCCGAATAGCGTCCACCCTGGCGACATTTCCGAGTCCGCCCAGCTTGCAGGCCTAGTGCAGACCCGCGCAGAGAAGGTCGGCGACTGGCAAGGATCCTGCTTGGAAGCCGGTGGCCGCCAGTAGTTCGGCTGCGGTTGAACTGCGGTTTTGTTGCTGGGCGGGGTCCGTGCTAACGTATTCAAGCAGCGCGCCGTTAGCTCAGCTGGAAGAGCAACTGGTTTACACCCAGTAGGTCGGCGGTTCGAGCCCGTCATGGCGCACCAAATATCTAAGAAAACCCCTGCTACGAGCTTCTCGTGGCAGGGACTTTTTCTTTATATTCAGCGCGAAGGCGGGCTGAAGGCGGCTACTGGTCGCGCTCGGCCTCAATGGCAGAGATCAGCGCAGTGGCCTGTGCATTGTTGGCATCGACCCAGATGATCATGGGATTGGTGTGGTAGATGCCCTCAAAAGTGTAGGCGGTAAGCCCTGGGGCGGCGACTGCCTGTGGGAAGCGAGTTTCGGCATCAATGTCACCGAAGCACTCGTCCAAGTCAAAGGAAATATCATAGACATCCCATTCGCCGATGCGGAACCGAAGCGAACCTGAGCTCTCCGATCCTGGGTCTAGCATCACCACGACGTTGTGGTAAACGTGGCCGGTTTCGGCGGCGGTTGCAATGTCGTCCAGAAAATCAAGGTAGTCATTGACCGTGGAGCGATTGTGGTCCAGATCATCGATATAGACGTGGCGGAAGATGCGGTCCTCATAAGGGTCCCGTGCAGCCAGCAGGGTGGTCAACGGGCGACGGCGGAACATGCCTAGTTCTTCACTCACGGCATCTTCGATGTCCCCAGTCTCAACACCAGCATTGACCGTAATGCCCACACATTCCAAGGTGACCAGGCAGGTCTCCAGCAGGCTACGATCACTGTCGTCGAGGACATCGGCGAGGTGGGAGCCAACGGCAGGCTCACGCTCAGAGCCGAGTTCGGAGTCTTTCTCTCCGCTGAATAGACGATTCCAGAAACTCATAACGGGCTATCCTTTCCCAGAAGTTTCAGATGCGCTCTTCGTCGCGGTCGGTGTTTCGCGCCCAAAGGTTCCTACGTGAATCACCGTACCGGTTACGCATGCGTTGCGCTTGTGCTGAGCTCGTGGTTGTCACCGAAACCCCCTCCGGAGGGGGTGGGTCTGGCTGGGCGGTGTCGTCGATACGCGATGTGGACTCGGCCGCCGCCAACTCATCATCCTCCTCGCGGACGCGACGGCGTTCCTTCAGCTCCGCCCAAATGAAATAGAGCAGCCCAAGCGGGGCCATGATGCCAAACGCAATCCACTGCAAACCGTAGGACAAGTGGTTGCCGCGCTCCAACATGGGAAGGGGCAGAGGGGTGAGCACGCCGGGCTGCTCGTCGGTAAGCATCACCCACGGTTCGGCTAGATCGACGCCTGTAATTTCGGAGATTTGCCCCGTATTTATGGAATGGACCTGCTGGAAATCTTCGCTTTCCAGAGGCGGCTTGGGGTGGACGCCTTCGTCGACACGCACCAAGCCCGTCAGCGTGACCTGGCCCGTCGGCGGAGGGGCTATGGGGGAGACCTTCGTGCCGTCAATGGCGCGGACCCAACCACGATTGACCAAAATAGCCTGGCCACTATTCAGCAGAAACGGCACCAACGACTGGAACGCCGGGACGGAATCCACCGGGCGCAGGCGCAGCAACACCTCAGCCTGCGGCAGGTAGCGGCCCGCGAGTGTAACACGTGTCCACTCATCGGCGCGATCATACGTGCCGTCGGGATTAACCACCTCCGATACCGGCACCGGATCAACCTCAAACGCCTGCTCAATACGGTTGTTGCGCTCCACAATCGCGTCATCCTTACCCAACTGCCACGGCGCCAAAAAGGTAAAGGCCAGGTAGGAAAACAGCACAATCAACACGGCCGTAAAGATCCAGCCAGGGGTGAAAAACTTCCTCCACCACGATTGTTGCGTAGCTTTTCTCGTAGAGCTTTTTACCGTCGTCACAGCACTAACCCTACTCGTCCAGGTGCTGCCGAACCCACTCCACAATCCCTGGGGCGGCAGATTCAATCTGGACACGGGTGGTAGTAAAGCCCTCTGGGCCGCCGTAATACGGGTCAGCCACGCCCGCCCGCTCGCCAGCGGCAGGATCGAAGGAGCGCAGCAGACGCACCTTCTCCTGCGGCACGCCCTGGGCAATGAGCTCGGAAACATGATTATTGTCCAGGGCGACAATCAAGTCCGCGTCCAGGCGGTCTCCGCCAAACTGGAATGCGCGGTGGGCGGAGCCGTCATAGCCGTGGTCGTTGAGCTCCTGCAGGGCGCGGGAATCGGCCTGGTTGCCCACATGCCACCCGCCAATACCCGACGAGGTGACGCGGACCTTGTCGGCGAGGTTTTCGTTGTCCAAAGCAGAACGAACAATGACCTCCGCCATCGGGGAGCGGCAAATATTACCCGTACAAACAAAATCAATGTGCAGCATGAAAACTCCTGACTAGCTGGTCCAATTCTTCTATCGTGTGTGCCGTGAAGCGGGCGGTATCCCACTCAGACTGATCTCCATAACCCCAGGTAACGGCGATAGTGTCGATACCGAACGTGGCGGCACCTGCAATATCGTGGGTGCGGTCGCCCACCATCACGGCGTGCTGAGGATCAAGATCTACCTTATCGAAAATGTATTGCAGTACATCGGTTTTCGAGCGCCTCGTGCCATACTCCTCGGCAGCCCCAATAAAGGAAAAATGCTCCAGCAGACCCTCGCGCTGCAGGATGGCACGCGCAAAACCTTCTCCCTTGGACGTTGCTGTGATCAAACGGAAGCCATCATTGCGCCACCGTTCTAGCAGTTCGGGCACCCCCGGGAAGGCTTGTGCCTCCTGCCAGCCGCCACCGCGGGTGTAGTCCATATAGGCGTTAAAGGCCTCCCGGCAGGTCTTTTCATCCAGGCCCAAGCTGGCCAGAGTTTTCTCCATGGGCGGACCAGGAATGCGGGCAATGAAGTCTTCGCTAGGGTGCGGGTGGCCAACGGTATCTAAGGCGTGGAGGAAGCCGGCACGGATGCCGGGGAAGGAATCAACGAGTGTGCCGTCAACGTCGAGCAGGATGGTTGGTGGGGTCATGGCTTCCAGCATGGCAGAATGGGACGCATGACAACAGTTGGCACCGTAATTTCTACACTTGAGACCGCCTACCCACCGCAGCTTGCCGAAAGTTGGGATGCCGTGGGTTTGGTGTGTGGGGACCCCACCGACGAGGTCACCCGTGTGGCTTTCGCCCTGGACTGCACTCAGGAAGTTGCTGAACGTGCCGTGGAGTTAGGTGCGCAGCTTTTGGTGGTGCATCACCCTCTGCTATTACGTGGAGTGACCTCCGTGGCCGCCAACACCCCGAAGGGCAAAGTGATCCACACCCTGCTCAAAGGCGGGTGCGCCTTATTCACCGCACACACCAACGCGGATTCTGCCCGCCCCGGAGTCAACGACAAGCTAGCAGAACTGGTGGGAATCAAGCCTGGCCGCCCCATCAAAGTGGTGGACCCGCGCGCTCGCGATAAGTGGGGCGTCCATGTGCCCGCCACGCATGCCGACGAAGTGATGGCTGCCCTTTTCGAGGTGGGTGCAGGCCGCATTGGCAATTACTCCGAGTGCGCATTCCACATCGACGGGCGCGGCGGTTTCACCCCGCTAGAAGGTGCAGACCCGACAGAGGGGGTCGTCGGCAAGCACTATGTGGGAGACGAAACCCGCGTCGAATTCGTTGCCGATACCCGGATCCGGCGCGCGCTTATCGACGAGCTGCGCCGCGTCCACCCCTACGAGGAACCAGCGTTTGATATCACAGCGATGGAACAAGACGTGGACCTAGAACAAGCCACTGGGTTAGGCCGCGTGGGCGAGCTGCCAAATCCGATGACCCTGCGCGAATTCACCCAGCAGGTGGCCAACGCCCTGCCTGAAACCGCGTGGGGAGTGCGCGCCGCTGGTGACCCGGACAAACTGGTGCAGAAGGTGGCTGTCAGCTCCGGCTCCGGCGACAGCTTCTTAGGCGATGTAACCAAGCTAGGCGTGGACGTGTACGTGACCAGCGATTTACGCCACCACCCCGTCGACGAGCATTTGCGCGCAGGCGGGCCCGCCGTGATTGACACCGCCCATTGGGCAAGTGAGTTTCCCTGGACCACCCAGGCAGCGGGTATTGTTGCACGCCTTGGGGTAGACACGGAGATTATCAGCCTGCGCACCGACCCATGGACTGTGTCCGCGCACCCGAACACCGCGAACACCGCGAACACCACGAACACCACAGCGAACTAGATAGAGGATGAGCCATGAAACTAGCCACCGACCAGCAGCACCTTTTACTAGAACTAGCCAACGCCGAACGTGCCCAAGGCCAACCCGCCAAGATCAGCGCCGAACAAGAAGAACTAAACAAGCTGACCAAGGAACGCGCCCGCATGGCAGATGCCGCCGGCTCCGCCCAATTGGCCGTGGACGACATGGAGCTGGAAATCCTGCGCATCCAAGAAGATGAGCGCAAGCTGAAGCGCCGCGAGCTGGACAACAAAAAGCAACTGGGTGCGGAGACTGATCCGGAGCGTCGAAAAGATCTTGAACACGACACCTATGCAACAAAGTCACGCATCATGGACCTGCTTTCCGAACTCAAAGAAGCCCACAATGAGATCGCCGCACTACGCAACAACCGCGACATCCATGGCGCGAAACTATCAGACCTTGATGCCAAGATTGAGGTGGCACGCCGCGCTGCCGAAGCCGCCCCCACACCCGCCGCCGCAGCCGATCCGGCCGACATTCGCGCAAAGCTTTCCGACGACGTCCTGGCCGACTACGACGACTGTGGTGCCGCCCCCTTGGTCAGCGGACGCACCTGCGGTGGATGCTTCATCCAGATGCCACCGGCCGAGCGCGAAGAAATCAACGCCGTGCCCGCCGACGAACTGCCCAACTGCCCCAACTGTGGAACTTTCCTGGTGCGTGGCACAGCTCACGCTGGCCGTTCCGACGCTGACGGGAGCTAAGCATGAAGGTGACTATCTACGCGGACGGCGGCTCCCGCGGCAACCCCGGTGTCGCCGGTTCCGGCACAGTGCTTTACGACGCCGACGGCGACATCCTGCAGAAAATCGTCTACGTTGTGGGCCCCAAAGCGTCTAATAACGTTGCCGAATACCACGGCCTACTGCGCGGACTTGAAGCAGCCGCCGAACTAGGTGCCAGCGACGTTGAGGTGTTTATGGACTCTAAACTAGTGGTCGAGCAAATGAGCGGGCGCTGGAAAATCAAACACCCCGATATGCAAAAACTGGCCCTGGCCGGACAAAAACTCGCCCGCGAGTTCAACTCCGTGACCTACAACTGGGTACCACGTGAAAAGAATCAAGTAGCCGACAAACTCTCCAACGACGCCATGGACGCAGCCGCCCGAGGCGAATCCCCAGGAATCCTTGGCGGGCCGGCCTCGCAAGCCGAAATACCACCCGCGCAGCAGGGCACTTACTGGTCGGCGCAGGAGCGCGAAACCGAGACCGGAACCGAATATGATCACGAGGTAGCCACCCACGCGCACTGGAACGGAATCGACGACACACCCACCCGCTTCGTGCTGTTGCGTCACGGTCAAACAGCGCAATCGGCGGCAAAGGTGTACTCAGGATCCTCAGATCCGGAGCTCACCGACGTGGGCCGCGACCAAGCGCGCCGGGCAGCAGAGTGGATCGCAGCCATCGAAAAGATCGACGTGATTGTGTCCTCCCCGATGCAGCGGGCACAAGAAACAGCAGCAATAGTGGGCCAGAAGCTAGGACTGGAATACGAGACCGACAACCAGTGGCGCGAGATGGACTTCGGTGACTTTGAAAACCTCACACGCGACCAAGCCTTTGAACAGTATCCGGAAGAATTGCAGAAGTGGGAATCGTCGATAAGCGTGGCCCCTCCCAACGGTGAAGCCGTGGCAGCAATGCACCGACGCATCACCAGCGCACGCAAGAAACTACAGGACAAATATCCAGGCAAGACGGTTCTGGTGGTCACCCACGTCACCCCGATCAAATCAATGGTGCGGCAAGGCCTGAATGCCAGAGGGGACCTGTTTGCGCGGATGTTTCTGGATTTGGCGTCTATTTCTGTGGTGGAGTTTTACCCCGACACCGCAGTGGTACGCCGCGTCAACGACACCGCTCACCTGATCCAGCGGTAGCGCAAAATTAGCAGAATACGGAGCCGAACGCGTAGAGTAAGTGCTTGCGAATGAGCCGACCGGGTAATCGCGGCACCCCGAACTAGCTGCAGCAATGTGGTACAAGCGGGGGTCGAGGAAAGTCCGGACTCCACAGGGCACGGTGGTTGCTAACGGCAACCCGGAGCGATCTGCGGGAAAGTGCAACAGAAAGTAGACCGCCCAGCATGTACTGGGTAAGGGTGAAAGGGTGCGGTAAGAGCGCACCGGCATGCGTGGTGACACGTGTGGCCAGGTAAACCCCACCGGGAGCAAGGCATTACGCTGCGCCACTGGCGTGGTGGTTCGGATGGTGAGGCTGCCCGCTGAGTCCGAAGGTAGCTGCTTGAGGCCACCAGCGATGGCTGGTCCAGATGGATGATTACCGCCCGCGCTTACGGGTGTGGGGACAGAATCCGGCTTATAGGTCGGCTCATTCGCCCCTTTTTCGGGGGCGAAATGCCGTGTGCAGTGAGAGCCTTGGGCTGGCTGATTATGCCGAATTTTCCACAGATTTTTAAATATCTGATGCGCTTTTCACCGAACTGCATCATGCTTAAACCATGGGGAAACACCAAATGAGAAAACTGGTGCGAGCTTTGATGTGACCGGAAATGCCGAGCAGAAGATCCCGGGATATAGCGATGGTGCCCAAAGAAATGGTGATATTGCCCTGCTGCCAGGAGCCCAAGCCACAGTCACCATTGTGGTAGATGCCCCTGAATCAGGTGCTCTCCATGCCAATATAGCTTCTGCCGTAGGTATCTCTGTCCCTACGGGACGCCAAGTCGAAGCGGACGATCCGGCGCACGCCTTTAAGCTGCCGGAGGTCCTCCTGCCCTATACCGGTGGACCTGGAGTATTTGGATATCTTGGTGTGGCTCTCGTGCTTCTGCTATCCGCCACAGGTGTAGCCATTGCCGCTAAGAGGCGCGTGTAGCCATTGCCGCGAAGCGACATCTGGGAAGAAGGCGGAGAATAGTAGTGCGAAGACAAGATGGCAACCTGTAGTAGAACCTGTGCCACCACCACCGCCGCCTCCACCGCCTCAATCGATAGCGCTCAGTCTGCCCGGGGAGTTTCTGCCATACTGGTGTTTTATGAAGCTGTACGCCGCCCCGCTGAATTTCCGGTCGATCGCAGAAGAGTTCGAAGTCCCCACCGAATTTAGCCCTGATCTGCACGAATCTGCGGCGGCAGCAAGAGACAGGTTCGCTAATCAACGCAGGGATGCCCGTGATATTCCGTTTGTCACTATTGACCCGCCGGGTTCGAAGGACCTGGATCAGGCGGTGTTCATCGAGAAACGCAGCAGCAAGAACAACGCAGGCTACATAGTGCAGTACGCCATTGCAGATGTGGCCGCTTTTATTGGTCCGGATTCGCCTCTGCGTGAGGAATCTTTGAAGCGTGGCCAGACTATTTACTTGCCCGATGAACCGGCGCGCCTGCACCCGGAGGAACTCTCGGAAGGTTCTGCCAGCTTGCTGCCTAACGTTGATCGTCCGGCGGTGTTGTGGACATTCCAGCTGGATAGTAATGGTGATGTTGAAGATGTTCGAGTGGAGCGCGCGATGATTCACTCGGTGGCGCGCTTTGACTATGACGGCGTGCAGGAGGATTTGGGTCAGGGCCGTATCCACCCCTCGATTGAGCATTTGCCGGAGGTGGGGCGGCTGCGCCAGGTGAGCAGTCTGCGTCGTCAAGCGATTAATTTGCGTCTGCCGTCGGTGCGCGTGGATCAGCTCGACGATGGTCGTTATGAACTGCGCATTGAGCCGCGACACCCGATCATGGATTACAATTCTGAGATTTCTCTGCTTACGGGCATGGTGGCCGGCCAGCTGATGGAGAAAGCCAACAAGGGGTTCCTCCGCACGCTGCTTCCGGCCAATGCTGAGTCGGAGCAGACGTTCAGCACTGAGGTTCAGGCCTTGGGCTTTGAGCTGGGGGACATGCCGATCGGTGAGTTCTTGAGCAGCATCGATGCAGATACCCCGCGTGGGATGGCTGTGATGCGCGAAGCGCAGAAGTTGCTGCGCGGATCTGGTTACGTGTGGTTGGGTAGTCAGGATCCGGAGGTGCACGCGGGCATCGGTGGCTATTATAGCCACGTCACTGCGCCTTTAAGGCGTTTGATTGACCGTTACGCCACCGAGGTGTGTCTGGCGATTTCGGGTGGTTATGAGATCCCGCAGTGGGTCATCGAGGATGCGTCCCAGGTGATCAAGACGATGGGGCGCACGTCCCAGTTGGCAAATACCGTGGACCGGGCGTGCCTGAAGCTTACGGAGGCGACGGTGTTGCAGCCGTGGGTTGGACACAACTTTGATGGGGTGGTGTTGCTGACTGACACGGCCCGTTCCACCTGCCGCATCTTCGTCAATGACCCGCCGGTGTTCGGCGAGTCGCTGGGGCATCCTGCAGAAGGTACGGAAACGAAGTTTTCTCTGATTCGGGCGGATATAGATGGCCGTGAGGTGGCCTTCGCCTGGCCCGCAGATTGATGCTTCTTGGTGCTGCCGGTTAACGCTTATCGACGAGGCCTGCCACTTTTCCGCGTGCGATGGAAAAGACGTGGAAACCGTCGTCGGCAAGATCTGCACCGAAGTTGTGGGCTTTCTGAAGAGGGACGAAAGCGATGACGGCCTGGCTCATTCCTGCGGCCGCGGGGCGCGCAGCAACAGCGCCTCGCAGCGGCATTAGCTGGACTATGTCGTCGGGGGTGTCCAAGCCGTGGGTGTGGTTTGGCGTGTTCAGGAGGTGGAAAAGATCATTGGTGTTGCGGGAGCGGAGTGCTTTGGCCACGGCCATGGAGCGCAACGTCTCGTTCTCGCTGAATTCGAGCCATCCTTTCGCCTCCTCAACACTAGGCAGTCCGTCTGTGCCTTTGACCTGGCGCACCGCTTCGAGCCATGCGACGGCGCGGGGGGTGGAATCGGGGATGGAACGTAGAGACTCGGTGCCGAAGTTCTGGCAGACCTTAGTGATAAAGGCGCGGCGGTCTGCAATCAGCTTGGCTTGAGAATCATCGGCTTTGCCCAGCGTTTTTGCCACAGCGAACACTTCAACACCCGCGCGTTGTGGGTGAGGGGCCTGGGTGACAGAGCCGTCTGCATAGTCGATGACCGAAATAGTCTCGCCCACTCCGCGCAGTGCGGCTGTGTGGCGGGCACGCAGCACCGGCATAGAGGAGTACTGGTCCACGGATTGGGTACAGACCTCAGCGATGCGGGTGCGCAGGGGTGCTTCATTGATGTCGTCATTGTCGGCGAGCAGGGCCAAGGCCAACGCGGCATCAGCGGCATACATGGCACCAAGACCTGCGCCGAGAGGAATGTCGGACTCCACTGTGATGTCTAAACCTGGGGTGTCGCGGCTGAGCATCTGGCGGCTCATCAACGTGTGCACAATGCCGCCGAAACGGATAGCAATCCCCAGCTCCTCCACAACTGGTTCTTCGTCGGCGTCGGGGTTCGCGTGGCGGGAGTTTGCCAGTTCGGCGACAGCATCCAAGGTGGTGTCGTCGTTAAGCTCGGTGCTGTTGGCGGTGCGGAACGTGACGCGGATGGTGTCGTCGTCACGCTCAGAGTAGGCGACGGCAGCGCGCAGGTCTGAAAGGCCGACGATGGTAACGCCCCCGTAGTGGTCGACATTCTCACCGATCAAAACCCATGTGGCGGGTGCGTCGGCGATCTGCCTCGGAGTTTTACCGGTTAACTCCTGGTGGGTGGTGGCGACACGGTCGGCAGGGGCGGTGGCGGGAGCGGACCACAAAGGCATAGTGGGAGAAAACCTTTCTACGAGGTGGGAGCTGGCACCTACATTACCAACGCGGAACCAACGGGGCGCGGGTAGAGTGGGGTCCACAAAAACTAAGGAGGACTTTATGGCTGACAAGTTTTATTACGACACGAAGACCGGCGAGGTGACTCAGGGGAAAGAAACCAACTGGGATGACCGCATGGGCCCCTACGACACGCGCGAAGAAGCCGAAAACGCGATGAAGATCGCCAACGAGCGCACCAAGGCCGCTGACCGCGCCGAGGAAGCCGACGACAACTGGGGCGAGCCAGCGTCCTGGGAGAAGAACTAACGCTGCTTCTTCAGGCGGTCAAACGCCCGCCTGATCTTAGCGACGACGTCGCCGTAGCCTTCAAGGGCTGTGGCGGCGTTGCCCATTTCCACCTGGTACAGCATGCCGTAGGCGAAGGTGTTCTCACCACGCTTGGCGGCAGAATCGGCGAGGTCGCGCAATCGGTTGCGGGCTGTCACCGCATCCTGGAAATCGCCAAGCTGGGACTGCAACGTCTTGCAGTGCTTCACTAGTTTGCCCGTCTTCAACGTGGATGCCTGGCACACAGCTTCCGCGGCGTAGCGTAGCTTCTTCGCGCTTTTACGGGTGTCGTGGACGTACTCCTCGCGCTGGAAAAGGCTCAGCTCCGGGTTGTCATAGTTGTTCTGCACTCGGCGGTGGCGCTTCATCAACTTCTTGTAGGCTTTGGCCAGGTGGTCGTAGAGGACCTCAGATGGTTCTGCAGATGGCTCAGCAGATGGCTCAGCAGAAGGCTCTGCAGTGGCGGAACCTACAGTCGCAGACCCAGCCTGTGAGGACGCCGTAGCAATCAAATTGTCAATGGCATCAAGCAAAGACAGGTAGCGGTCCGAATCAAGCACGCGAATAATGTCGGCGTGTGCCGCCTTATATTCTTTGCGCATGTCGTCGTGGATGTGTGTCCGCGCGGTGTCGTCGATCAGCCCCGTGGGGTCGGAGTCGAGCAGGTCGTGGAAGCGTTCCTCCACCACTTCGGCGTCGCGGGCAACACCGAGCACCCGCGCTAATTCTTTGAGCTCGTCTTCGATATAGCTCATCTGATCATTAGCCAGCACCCCTTCGAAGGTTTCCAGCTGGCTACGCAGCTCGCGGGTGGCCACACGCATCTGGTGGACGGAGTCCCACTCGTCGCGGCGCACCTTCGGGTCCCACTCCACAAGAGAATTACGGTTGGCCTTCACAGCCTCTACCACCGCAAAGGCTGGGTCGTTGTCATCCAGCGGTACACCGGCTAGATGTGGCGGCAGGGGAGCAGACTCTACGGTGTCACCTAAAGCTGCCACCAACTTAGAGGGGCTTGCAGAAACACGCGCACCTGCCGAAATTAACAACGTGGTGGCAGCACGGATAAGTTCAGTGCCCTCCTGCGTACCGGGCAGCGCACCTGCCAGCTCCAGCTCCCATTCACGCCAGTGTTGCTTCTGGCCGCCCGGCAGCAGCGACCAAGCAGTCACCCTGTCGTCACAGAACTCGGCCACAGGGGCGCCGGTGTCGTCGTAAAGTGTGGTTTCCCTGCGGTTGTTGTTCACCTGGGCAATGGGTTCTAAAGGCTGGTTGCGAACGATCACGCGCACCTGCGAGCAGATCTCTTCTGGCACCACAGCAGGATCAGTCAACTCCGCTCCCAGTTCCAGGCGGCCGTCGGTGGCGGGCAGTTTGATATGCCAGCCGTCATCCTTGCCGCCAGTGCGTCGTCTTAAAGTGATCTTCGCGCGCGTCAAGCGTAAATCCGCAGTGTCGTAGTAAATCGCAGACAGAGCATGGTCGCGGGCCTCACCTACGGCAGCAACCGCGTCCAAGGCGGTGAGATCCGGGGGAGGGGTAGAATCGTCGACGGCGAATTTCGCTTCTACTTCCAAAACTCCTGGTTTCATGCCCATCATGTTAGCTGGCGGGAAACGCTACAGTCGAGGGTATGAATAGCCAACAGGAATATGTCCTCAGCGCGGTCGAAGAACGCGGTATCCGATTCATCCGGCTTTGGTTTACCGACATCTCCGGCAGCCTCAAATCTGTCATGATGAGCCCTTTAGAGCTGGAAGGCGCGTTTGAGGAAGGCGTTGGCTTTGATGGCTCTTCCATTGAGGGTTTTTCGCGCATTAGCGAATCTGACACGCTGCTGCTGCCAGACCCCTCCACCTTCCAAATCCTGCCGTTTGATGCTGATGAACCAGACCTGATTTCCGCGCGCATGTTTTGTGACATTTCCATGCCGGACGGTAACCCTTCTTTTGCGGATCCGCGCCATGTGCTGCGCCGCCAAGTGGACAGGGCTGCCGACGAAGGTTTTACCTGTAACGTCGGCCCCGAGATTGAGTTTTACCTGGTCAACCGTGAGAACAGGGAAGTGCCTGTGGATTCCGGTGGCTATTTTGACCAGTCTGCGTATAATCGCGCACCGAAGTTTCGTCGGGAAGCGATTCATGCCCTGGAATCGATGGGCATTACCACCGAGTTTTCCCATCATGAAACGTCGCCCGGCCAGCAGGAGATTGACCTGCGCCATGCAGACGTGCTCACCATGGCCGATAACGTGGTGACCTTCCGCTACCTGATCAAAACGGTGGCCGCCAACTCTGGGGTGCGCGCCACGTTCATGCCCAAGCCGTTTAAGGAGCACGCGGGTTCGGCGATGCACTCGCACTTTTCTTTGTTCGAGGGCGATACCAACGCGTTCCACGACCCGGATGATGAGATCTCCCTGTCGGCGACAGGCCGCCGCTTCGTGGCAGGCATTTTGGTGCATGCCCATGAGATTTCGGCGGTGACCAACCAGTTTGTCAACTCGTATAAACGCCTCGAGTTCGGCGCCGAGGCACCCACCGCCGTGACCTGGGGTATTTCCAACCGTTCGGCGCTGGTGCGCGTGCCGACGTACCGCCTGAACAAGCCTGCATCGCGGCGGGTGGAGGTACGTTCCCCAGATTCCGGCGCGAACCCCTACCTGGCGTATGCAGCCATTTTGGCTGCTGGGCTGAAAGGGATCCGCGAGGAGTACACCTTAACCGAGCCCGCCGAAGATGACGTGTTTGCGTTGACCCGCCGTGAGCGCCGCGCCATGGGCTACCGTGATCTGCCTGGCAGCTTGGATGAGGCGCTGCGCCACCTGGAGAAGTCCGAGTTCATGGCGGAGGTGCTTGGAGAGCAGGTGTTTGAATACTTCCTGCGCTCCAAATGGCGTGAATGGCGCGAGTACACAGACCAGATCACCGAGTGGGAATTAGCCACCAATTTCAACATCTAAAGGCTGTAAAGGAGTGTGCGCTGTGGCACGCAGCAACCAACCGTCCCCGGCTGTACTGGGTCTGACCAGTGAACACGCCGCCGCAGACCTGGAGGCTCTAGGCTGGGACAGTGATGCCTTGCGCTGGACTTTGGCGGGTTGTGGCGACCCAGACCTCGCTTTGAATACTGCCCGCCGACTGCGCGACAACCTCGGCGAGGGTTACGGCGGGCTGCTCCGCGCGCTTGACGACGATGACACTTTGCGCACCCGTTTCATGGCACTGCTGGGTGGTTCTTCGGCGCTGGGCGACCACCTGGCCGCCCACCCGGAATTGTGGAAAGAGTTGCAGCGGCCTAGCCCCACACGCGAAGAGCTGTTTGAGACCATGCTGGGCGCGGTCGGTGCCGTCGCTGACGCGTCTGCGACGACTGTGGGCACTGGGCCGGGGACCTACCGCGCCGAACTGGAAGGAAAAGACGCTAAAAACGCTCTGCGCATGGCGTATCGCACCCTTATGATGCGTGTCGCCGCCGCTGACTTGGCGGGCACGTTCGCCGCGCGCAAGGGATTCGGCGCGAATGAACCCCGCCTCGAATTTACAGACGTGACGCAGCTGCTCACCGACGCAGCCGATGCCGCCTTGACCGCGGCGCTGGCGGTGGCGGTGCGCACTGTTTACGGCGACGAGGAGCCGGATACCCGCCTGGGCGTGATTGCCATGGGAAAGTGTGGCGCCCAGGAACTGAACTACATCTCCGATGTGGATGTGATCTTTGTCGCCGAACCCGCTACCACCAAGGCCACACGCTTAGCCAGCGAGTTCAACCGCATCGGCTCTGCGTGTTTCTTCGAGGTGGACGCCAACCTGCGCCCGGAGGGTAAGTCTGGTGCGTTGGTGCGCACCGTCGATTCCCACGTGGCCTACTACAAGCGGTGGGCCGAGACGTGGGAGTTCCAGGCGCTGCTGAAGGCCCGCCCCATGACGGGCGACATGGAGCTGGCCCGCGAGTACACAAAGGCCGTCGACCCGATGGTGTGGGAGGCCTCCACCCGCGACAGCTTTGTCGATGACGTGCAAGCTATGCGCCGCCGCGTGCTGGACACCGTGCCCGCCGACATGCGCGACCGCGAGCTCAAGCTGGGCAACGGCGGCTTGCGCGACGTGGAGTTCGCCGTGCAATTACTCCAGCTTGTCCACGGGCGTTTCGACGAGGGCCTCAGGGTGCTCAACACCGTCGAAGCACTCCGCGCGCTCTCCGATGGTGGCTATATCGGGCGCAGCGATGCCGCCAGCCTCATCGAGGCCTACGAGTTTCTCCGCCTGCTGGAACACCGCCTGCAGCTGCACCGCTTCCGCCGCACCCATGCCCTGCCCGCTGAAGAGCACACGGAAGCGCGGAAATGGCTGGCCACCACCGCCGGGTTTACCGCCACGGTGGCGCACAGTGCGGTGGAAGAGCTAGACAAACACCTTCGTGACGTACGCCGGCGCGTATCCAACTTGCACGCCAAGTTGTTCTACCGCCCGCTGCTGAACTCTGTGGCGCAGCTTAGCGCGGACGAGGCGTCGTTAAGCGCCCAATCAGCGAAACTGCAGTTGGCGGCGCTGGGCTACCTGCACCCGGAGCGTGCGTTGGAGCACCTGAACGCGCTGGCCAAGGGTGCTAGCCGCAAGGCGAAACTGCAGGCGATCCTGCTGCCCACGCTGATGGAGTGGCTGTCAGAGACCGCGGACCCAGATGCCGGTCTGCTCAATTACCGCAAGTTGTCCGATGCCGCGTTTGACCGCACCTGGTTTTTGCGCATGCTTCGCGACGAAACCATCGTGGGCAAACGCCTGATGACAATCCTGGGCACCTCGCCTTTCACATCAGACCTGATTATCCGCGCGCCGGACGTCGTTAAGCTCTTAGGCGATGGTGCGAAGCAGCCCCGGCTACTCGATGCGGCGCCGGACCAGGTGTTCAAGGCGATCATCGCGGCCTCGAAACGCCACCACGACCCGGATAAAGCTGTAAACGCGGCGCGTGCTTTACGACGCTTCGAGCTGGCGCGCATTGCCTCTGCCGACCTGCTGGGGTTGATGGATGTGCGCCAGGTATGCGACGAGCTGACCTGGGTGTGGCGCGCTGTGCTGCAAGCCGCACTACTCGCGGAAGTACGCGCTGAACTGGCTGAACGTGGAGCAGAGGAGCCACTGGCACGCATTTCTGTGATTGGTATGGGCCGGTTGGGTGGCAATGAGCTGGGTTATGGTTCTGACGCGGATGTGATGATTGTGGCCGAACCTACCGCCGGTGTTGAGGAATCGGAAGCGCTGGGCTGGACCACGAAGATTATTGATCAATTGCGCAGGCGCCTGTCCAAGCCGTCGGGGGACCCACCACTAGAGGTGGACTTGGGGCTGCGGCCTGAGGGCAGGTCCGGCCCTGTGGCCCGCACCGTAGGGTCCTACGAGCGCTACTATGACCAGTGGGCAGGCGTGTGGGAAAAACAAGCACTGCAGCGTGCCACCCATGTGGCTGGTGACAAGGAGCTTTCGACGAAATTTCTGCAGGCCATTGACCGTTTCCGGTATCCGGCTGGCGGAGCAAGTCAGGCCGATATTCGCGAAATCCGCCGCATCAAAGCACGCGTAGATAATGAACGGTTGCCGCGTGGCGCCGACCGCAACACCCACACCAAACTGGGCCGCGGGGGTCTGACCGACGTGGAGTGGACCGTGCAACTGCTCACGATGATGCATGCCGACGAGTACCCGCAGCTGCACAACACCTCCACCTTGGACGTGTTGGATTTTTTGGCCACTGGAGAGGCCGCCGAAATAATTGCACCTGAACAGGTGGAATCTCTCAAGGCGGCGTGGCTGCTAGCTACTGACGCCCGCAATGCGCTGGTACTTGTGCGCGGCAAACGTGCCGACCAGCTACCCAGCCCCGGCCCGCAGCTGGCTCAGGTTGCTGGTGCGTTGGGGTATGCCCCCCACAATAACCAGGAATTCTTGGAGGACTACCTGCGCACCACCCGGCGTGCCCACCGCGTGGTGGAGGAAGTGTTCTGGGGTGAGGTGCCCACCTTCGAATTTGAGCAGTAGGGGTGTTTCGGGCGCCAACGCTGACTGCGTTTAGCGTTTAACATGGTGGCATGGCTGTAAATATGACAATTAATTTAGAAGACGCAACGTACTCAGACCTCGTGGCACTAGTCCAGGCGGCAGAGGTGGCAGGCGTGGACCACCTGGCACCGCTGCAGCTGGAGGGCAGCACGCTCTCTCTTACGGTGACGACGCCTGGGGTGAGCAGGCTGAACTTGGATCGCAACGGGAATGCTGGTAGCGCACATACGCAATCGCGCAGCGCGTCGATCGCCTCGGACACAGTGGGCCAGATTGGAGATGCGGCGATCCGCAGTGTGATTGACATCCTCACTGGCAAGCAGGAACCACCACGCCAGAACTGACAGGGGTCAGTCGCCGTGGCGTGGTTCTTGGTCATCAACGATGACCACGGGGCCGGACGATGTCACGGCTGCCTCTGTGCGTTTCAGCACGACACGGGCAATAATCAAGCCGACCATGCCTACCGCCCACACGGAGAAGACGGCTAGCCAGGCAAAGCGGAAGTCAGCCCACTGGTATTCCAACCCGTGGGAGGAGTAATCCAGCATCACTCCCATTAGCTGGGCGGCCAGCATGCCTGCGATAAATCCGCCCATATTGGCCATGCCGGTACCTGTCGCAACCACCGAACGCGGCAGTTTTTCGCGCACAGAGTCAAAACCGTAGTTGGCGGCTGGGGTTAAGATTCCGATGAACAGCTGCATCACAATCACCGCGGCCACAGTACGCGGGGTAGGGGACCACAAGAACACGACCCAGCCCACCGAGTGCACCAGGGAAAAGAGGATGCCAGCGAGCTCGCGGCGCTGACCCGCACGCGAGGAGACAGCACCCATGAAGGGCCCGGCCAGCATGGTCACTACGGTGTTGATCACGAGCACCGTGCCCGCAAGTGGCTCGGAAAGTCCCATGCCCAGCGTCATCAGTGGAACACCCCACAGCAGGGAAAACACCAGCATGTACACCATGGACACCCAGTGCAGGAAGAAAGCCTGCCAGCACACCGCGGACCTAAACACGGTTTTCAGCGCGCTGCTTAAGGAAAGCCGTTCGGCGCGTTGGCGGGCGCGCTCCTGCATTTCTTCGCCGCGGGAGCCCTCCGGTGTGTCAGACACAGCGACGATGGCCGCCAGGCACACCAGCACTCCCGTAGCACCAAGGCTTAAAAACGCCACGGTCCAGCCGGAGGTGTTTAACAGCCAGAGGAAAGGTACCGCCGAGAGGAACTGGCCTACTTGTCCACAGGCAGAGGTGAGTTGGGTAAACAGGGGTGTTTTCTTCATGGGGAACCAGTACGGGAGGATGCGCATCACGGAAAGGAACCCGGTGGCGTCGCCCAGCCCGATGAGAACGCGGGCACCAATGGCTACCCAGTAGCTCGTCGTTAAGCCCAAGATCGTTTGGCCTACAGCCATGATCAGCGCGCCGATCACCAGCATTTTACGGGGCCCGAAGCGGTCGATCAGCAGGCCCATGGGGATCTGGGCCAGCGCGTATACGCCGATCTGTACTGCGGTGAACACCGCGATGCGGGAGGCGTCCACCTCGAAGCGTTCGATGGCATCCACGCCGGCCACGCCGAAAGAGGTCCGGCCTAAAATGGCCACGATGTAGACAGCCAGCGCCGCCACCCACACGGTAAGTGCTTTGGTGGTAACAACGTCGCGGGGGTTGGGGCGCGGGTTCGGTCGCGGTGCAGGCTGGGATTTAGGCATATGGTGCACCCTACTCTGCCCGTGTGTCGGGTGCTCCACGTAAGCTAGTGTCCGTGGATTATATTTCAACTCGCGATTCTTCCCGTACCCCATCTAAGTTCACCGATACTTTGCTCGGTGGACTCGCCCCGGACGGCGGGCTGTACATGCCGGTTCAGTATCCAGAGCTTGACGACGACACCTTGAGCCAGTGGCGCACGCTACTAGAGGAGAAGGGTTATGCGGCGTTGGCTGCTGAGGTGCTGAAGCTGTATATCGATGACATTCCGCACGAAGATATCGAGGCGATTACGGCGCGTGCCTACCGCACCCCAAATTTTGCGACTGAGGCGATTGTGCCGGTTTCGCGTGTCGACAACCACCTCATGATTGCCCACTTGTCCGACGGGCCGACGGCCGCGTTTAAGGATATGGCGATGCAGTTGCTCGGGGAGCTGTTCGAGTACGAGCTGGGCCGGCGTTGTGAGACCATCAATATTTTGGGTGCGACGTCGGGTGATACTGGGTCATCGGCGGAGTATGCGATGCGCGGGCGTACCGGGATCCGCGTGTTTATGTTGACTCCGGCAGGGCGGATGACGCCGTTTCAGCAGGCGCAAATGTTCGGTTTGGATGATCCGAATATCTTTAACATCGCTTTGGATGGCGTGTTTGATGACTGCCAGGATGTAGTCAAGGCCGTCAATGCTGATGCTGAGTTCAAGGCAAAGTACCGCATTGGCGCGGTCAACTCGATTAATTGGGCGCGCTTGTTGGCGCAGACGGTGTACTATATTTCCACGTGGCTGCGCGTGACTGAGTCGAATGATCAGAAAGTGTCCTTTAGCGTTCCTACCGGTAACTTTGGTGATATTTGCGCCGGCCATATTGCGCGCCAGATGGGGCTGCCGATTGACCGCTTGATTGTGGCTACTAACGAAAATGACGTGCTCAATGACTTTTTCACCACCGGCAAGTACATTCCGCGCTCGGCGGCTGAAACTCTGGCGACTTCGTCGCCGTCGATGGATATTTCCAAGGCGTCGAACTTTGAGCGCTTTGTTTTCGACCTGTTGGACCGTGACGCCACGCGTATCGACGAGCTCTTCGGCACGGCGGTGAACACCGGCGGTTTCTCCCTGGAAGATGATGTCACCCGTTCGAAGGTGCGCGATGAGTTCGGGTTTTACTCGGGCAAGTCCACACACTTGGACCGCGTTGCCACAATCAAGGCGTTGCACGAGGCGTTCGACATCATCATCGACCCGCACACAGCGGACGCAGTGAAGGTTGCCCGCGAGTGGGAAGACGAAACTGACACCCCGATCGTGGTGCTGGAGACGGCGCTGCCAGTGAAGTTCTCTGAGACCATTGTGGAATCAATCGGGCAGGAGCCGGAGATCCCTGAGCGCTTCGCGGATATTATGGGCGCAGATCGCCACGTGGCTGATATGCCGAATGATGCCGAAAAGGTGAAGGAATTCATCGCAGAATCCATTGCCAAGTCAGACGTTAAGTAATCCTCGTCGGGGCAAACCTCATCTGAATCAACCCGAAACCTGAATCAACCCAAAGCAAGCTGGAGCAACCTGGAGTAAAGGAGCCACTGATGGCACAGGAACAATTTGCAGGCCCGGAATACTTCACCGAGTTCGATCCGGAGAAGTTCATCCGCGACATGAAGATCCAGGCCGAGGAAGCCGAGAAGGGCCAGAACCAGAGTAAGAACGGTGACAAGGATGTCGCTGCTGCTGAAATGGATGCTGAAGGCCCGCAGCCCGAGAAGTAAGGCAGTAAGACTGTGAGCAACTCCACTGGACGACACCGCCAAGCGCAAGGCCACACCGGTGCGGGGCTGACCTTATGGTCGGCCCTTGTCATGGTGGTCGCATTTGTCGTGGCGATTGTGGTGTGGATGGGGATAACCACCCACGATGTAACAACGCCGTCGGCGGAAGAGGTAGCCGTGAAGCAGTCGGCCCAAACACCGCCACCGGTGGATCCGAATGTGGTCCCACAATCCACGGTGCTCACGCCGACTTCCGCGCCGTGGGCACCGGGCACGTTAATTCAGTTGACAGATTTCTATCCGCAGCCGGGGCAAACATTCACCGCCCAGTCGTGCACGGTGGCGTTCAGTTTTACCGGCGAGGATGGTCGCGCGTATGCGGTGACGGCCGGGCATTGTGGCAAGGTCGGCGATCTGGTGTGGCCCACCAATGCTACGCACGCCGAGGACTATAGGGTGGAGGCCGGTACCTTCATTTATTCCGGTATGCAGCCCCCAGGCACAGAAGGTGCTGGAGGCACAGGTCAGAACATCGACATCGGAATCATTGAGATCACCGACCCCAGTCGTGCGATGGAGGTTGTCGGTGACGCGATCCCAACGGGTCTTGTTGTCGATCTGCACACTGAGCTGATCGACGTGTGCAAGACCGGTGGTACCACCGGTTATACCTGTGGTCAGTTCGGCCAGCCCAACCAGATTCAGCTTGTCACGGACGATAGCGGCACCACCATCGAGACTCGGGGGGATCTTGCCCAGGTGTGCGCGGCGAAGGGCGATTCGGGCGGCCCGGTGTTCACGGAGGTAAATGGCCGGGCGGCGATTATTGGGGTGGTGTCTGGCACCGAGGCGGGCATCAACGTGGAAGATTGTGCTACTGAAGAAAGCCAATCCATGCTCATGTCCTATACGAATATGGACGCCACTTTGGATGTCATCAGCACCGTGGTCCCCGACGCAGCGCTGATTGAACAGCCCTGGTAGCACATGCGCACGTAACGACGCCACACTGCACTGAACGACGTTTAGCGGGCCCAGCGCTGGTCGAATGCCTCGTTGGCCGGCGACTCCTTCCTCGTTGGCTTGCCACCTTCTTCAAAATCCACAACTTGGATGGAATCCGGGCCGTAGAGGCTTAGCGAGATCAGTTCGATGTCCTTATCCCCGGTGATCACGGTCCACTTCTTTTCAATTTCGGCCTGTTCGCGGTCTGTGTCAGCAAACCACGTATAGAAGACTTCTTTGTCGTGGTTGCTGCCAGGAAAGTCGAGAATGGCTAGCGAGTCGGCGCCGGTTACCCTGGCGTCGGTGATCAGTTTTTCGAGCTGCTCTGGTGGCATCGAGCTATAACAGAACCCCCAGAAATCTAGCTGCATGTTGTCCGGGGTCTCGAGGGCCAGGTTTGTCAGGCAGGTGCTCATGAGCAGTTGATCGATGTGGATGGCTAAAGCGCTGGGGTTGGCGTCGGCTGCTTCGGTGAGCATCCCTTCGAGCCGGAGTCCGTTTTGGGCGGGAGCCGCGCTCGCTTCGTCGATAAGCCATGGCTGAACCAATCCAAGGGTGGCCTGTGGGTCTGTCTCAAATGTTGGCCCAGCGCTGTTCTTCTTCTCTTTGGGTTGCGGCGTTGCTTCGCTACTGGCTTCGTGGTTGACAAGCAGGACGATTAACACCACAGCGGAGATGAGGAGCACCCCGTAGCCCAACACGAACACTGGTGCAGGCAGTATGCGGCGGGGCTTCGCGGGCGTTATCGAGGTGCTCATAGTAGATAGAAGTTTAGTGGTGGAAGTCGAAACCGATCAAAGTGAACCGCCATGGTTCCAGTGCCTGTTTTCAAGGTCGCTCGTCTTCCACCAAACCGTCAGAGGTGAGGGTGTACCACAGGAAGTCGGACGTATCACGGGGGAAGAAGGTGACTCGGATGCGTACGCCCTCGGGAGCGCGGAGGTTGCCATAGTCTTGCTCAATGGTGTCTGGATTGACGTCGTTGAAGGAAACCCGGTAATCATGGGAGCCAATTGCGGAGGATTCGATCTGAAATGGATCATGGTCACGCACTGCGTTAATGACAGAGACGAACTCCTCAACGTCAGTTTCTTCTTGGCAGGCGGCGTCGACCCCGATACGGGTGTCGGCACGGCGGGTTCCCTTGGCGTCGAAGCCGAAGAAGCAATAGCGGGAGGTGAGCTTGTTGATTGCCTCAACGAGTTTCTCCGGGTTATCCAGAGCATCGGGAACCATCACTGCAGAGACGACGTAATCCATTCCTGGGCGGATTGGCTCCTTGAACTTATCCAGGGTGACGTCGGCGAACACATCAGCATCGACATGTTCTTTCATCTCGTCGGATAGTTCGATGCCCATGATCATCGAGTCATAGTCTTGCCCCGTGGTGTCATCGACTACGATCTCGCCAGGCTTGGACGACGCTGTAGACCCATTTTGGGCCGAGCTAGTTTCCGTCGGCTGCGTCGATGATGCTTCGCTGGTGCCTGTAGCGCTGGTGCTAGCAGGAGAGGATGTGGTACTGCCCGCCGCCGGATCCACGTCGTTACCACCGCTGAACAGCGCAAAAGATGCGATTAGTGCGATGATTGTTAACACCACCAAGACGCCGATGACTATGAACACGGTCATGTTGGAGCCCGAGGTGGTTGTACCCGCGCTTGACGATGACGCCGCTGGTGCTCCCGCGAAACCGTACTGGGGGGAAGCACTAGGCTGATTGAACTGCTGCCCACCGGAGGAGGGCTGCCCGCTGGGGTAGTGCTGCCCGCCGGAGGAGGGCTGGTTGGCATAAGGGTTCTGGTTGGGCGCTTGATCCTGGTTGTAGGGCTGGCCGTAGTTGGGTTGCTGCGGGCCACCGAACTGCCTAGTGTCGTTTGATTGCCCAGGCGGAAAGTGCTGGCCCGGTTGGCCCGGCTGGCCCGGTTGGCCCGGCTGGGTGCTCTCACCGTATGGGTTCGGCACCGAAGGCTGGGATGGTCCCTGTGGTGGTGGGCCGTACGGGTTGGGGTTCTTAGAGTTATCCGACGACATAGGCGTTGCCTTTCAGCTGAAAATCGTGTGTACAAAACCTGATAGATATGTTCAGGATAGCGGAGAAGAAAAGCGGAGACTGGCACAGCCGGCTTTGCCCGCAATAGCATTCTAGCCAGCACCACCGGCTCGCCTGGGCCTCGCCTAGGGCTAGGGCTAGACTGGGCGCGTCTGTACTAGTGAACATTGCGCCGCCGCAGAAAGGTTCCCGCGAAGGTTATGCCGATCCCAGAGTTTATCGTCGAAACGCGAAAGAAAATCGGGCACGATCCGATGTGGATACCCGCGGTTACCGCTGTTGTGCTGCGTGATTCTACCGATGATTCGCCGTGGGCTGTGCCCGAGGTATTGCTGGTGCGTCGCGCCGATAATGGCACGTGGACACCCGTGACCGGAATTTGCGACCCAGGCGAGGAAGCCCACGTCACCGCGGTACGTGAAACCAAGGAAGAGACAGGTATTCAGGCCACCCCGGAGGCGTTATTAGGTGTTGGTGCGATTGGGCCCGTTGTTCATAACAATGGTGACCAGGCAAGTTATCAGTCTGTTGCCATTCGCTTGGAGCCTGAAGACCCTGGTGCGGAACCGCTGGTTGGTGACGACGAGTCCGTAGATGTCGGTTGGTTTTCCATCGCGCATATGCCGGTGCAAGACCCGAAGTTCCGCCTGATCATCGCGGATGCTGTTGCACAACGGAAGCACCCGCAGGCGTTTCGGCCGCGGATGGGCTTTACCAAGCGCTCCTAGTCACGTGCACCCGGCCCCGCTACAATGATGTCATGGCAACAAAGATCGAGACTGAAAACACCGACACCACGCTCGCGCCCCTCGACACCACCGGTGTTGAGCGCATCTTGTGCGTTGTCGCCCACCCGGATGACCTGGAATACGGCATTTCTGCGGCCGTGGCCGCCTGGACTGCTAAAGGCATCACGGTGGACTACCTGCTGCTGACTGCTGGCGAGGCCGGCATGCAGCGCCCACCGGCCGAAGTAGGCCCGCTACGTGCCAAAGAACAGCAGCGGGCCTGCGACATTGTCGGCGTTACTGAGCTGCGGATTCTTGACTTTCCCGATGGGCTGATGGAATACGGCATCCCCGTACGTAAGGCGATCGCGGAGGCGATCCGTGAGCTCAAGCCCGACTGGGTTGTTACCTCTAACTTTGACCTTGAGGCGCCTTGGGGCATCAACCATGTTGACCACCGCGTGACCGGCAAGGCCACAGCTGATGCGGTCCGCGATGCGGGCAATAAGTGGCTTTTCGACGATCTAGGCGCCCCACACGCGGCCTCCAAGTTCTTGGTAGGCGGTGTGACTGATCCTACCCACTACCAGGATGTGGCGGGGGAGTTCTTTGACAAGGGTGTGGCCTCACTTGCCGCCCACAAAGAATATTTGGCTGACCTACCAAATCACCCGAGCCCGCAGGAAGTGCTCGAGTTTGCTACGCGCCCTGCTGGCGATTCGGAGTGTGCGATGTGCTTTAAGGTGTGGGATATGTAAAAGGGGGCTGGCTAGTCGTCGGCAAGTACTCCGCGGGTTACTGCTTCAAGCCACTGCTGGGCGTAGTCCTGGCCGCGCAGGCTTTCAATGTAGTAGCCACCCTTGTAGTAGCTCATGTGCTTCGGCCCAAAATCGCCTGCAAGTTGCGCCGTGAGCACAGTGTTTGCGTGTGTTGGGTCAGCCAGTGCGCCATCTAAACCGCTGACCTCGGCGACCGCAGCCATCGCAACCGTTGTCGCGTGGTGTGCAGCAGCCTGCCGCATCTCGGTGGCGGTGGTGATGCGCGGAAGATGGCCCGCATAGGAAACATCCTTGTAGAGGGTTTCGGCAGCGTCGAGAGCATAGAGCGTATCGACGACCACCCGGATCCACACTGCTGCCTCAGGTGAGGCCGCGGCGAGAATATCTGCCACCGCGCCGAGAATACCACCGAGATACTCTGCAGTAACGGCCTCGTGCATCAGATTGGGCAACGCTGCAATGAGGATCAGCCCGAATAATTCGGCCGGGTCAAGTCCGTTGCCGGAATGATCGTAGGCAAGGTCGCCGTATTCGTGTAACTCGATAATAATGTGTGTAATCGCTGGTAATTGCGCCAATGTCAGCCCAGCAGCCTCGGCGGCTTCATCGACCTCCACACCGGCGAAAACTTGGGACAAGAACTCTTTCAGGATCGGCCCGGACTCCAGATCGCCGGGCACATCCTTGTCAACCCGTGAGGCATAATCAGCCAGTACTCTGATCAATGAGTCCTGTGGTGAAGAGCAGGATAAATCCTCGGCATTACACAGCGAGAGTACTTTGCCGTAAAGTTCGGCAAAGTCGCGTTGACGTGGCCCGGCCATGCCTTCGCGTGCACCATGCACACCGGTGCCACCGCCGTTAATGATCTCGAAGTTAGCACCCATTTCGCCTGGGGGAAGAGGGCCATAAAGTTTGGCTGGTTGCGGCCGGTTTGAGTGATCGTCGATACGTGCGCGCCCAGGATCGGCGACCAGTAAAACCGCAGCGATATCATCAGCGGTAATGCCGGTGACCTCGCCGTTGGCGATCAACGCAGCCACATCGCCAACGACCGCTGCTCCCTGCGAATAGCCAGCGAAGATGAATTTCGTTTCTGGGCAGTGCGCCGCGACCATCTGGACTTCGTCGAGCGCGGTCTGGACACCAGCCAAGCGTGACTCGCCGAAGGTGGACATTTCATAGCCGAACTCATCACCGTGCAGCGCACTGAACGCACCCAAAGAACTGGGGTATGAGATGTTGAAACCGCTGACGTTTCGCGCCCCGAATTCGATTTGCAGCTCGTCGGCAGGATTGTAGCCGTTGTCAAAAAGGGGTTGCGGCTCGGCCGTGTGGAACCGATTGGACATCCCTGTGCCACCTGCCTGCAACACGTGCACCGGAGTGCAATTCGCGGACACCTCAAAAGCCTGTGCTGGGGTGGTGGCCTGGGAGACAGCGAGGGATTGGGCCAGGCTCGCGGACAAACCAAGTGCAATAACGGTACGGGCAGACAGCACAGCAGAAACCTACTTTCGTGGTTAAGAGCTTAAAAGGAAGTATAGGGAGTCTGTGCCACAGGTGGTTTACTCCGCTGCCACCATCTCGTCGCGGTTAATTCTGGTGGCTAGGTACCGTGTCACGCTGAAAGGAACTCCGATGAGTTGGATATAGACCAGCTTTGAAAAGAACAAAGCTGTATCTAAACCGGTTAAGTCGAACCAAAAACGTGACACAAACGCGACGATCCCACCGATCAAAAACAAGACTAAAGACAAACAAATTGAGACCTGTAAACCGTGATCGCGCGCTTCGAGGTGAAGCTTGAACTCATATTCATCTAATTCTGTTGCCGGAAGATCAATAGATTTGATGCTGCGACGCAGGGCGACAATACCGAAAATAAACAGGAAAGAACCGAGTATCCATAAAAGGTTGGAGATACCGGGTTGGAAAAAATGGAGCATAGCGGCCAGGACAGTAACGGCGATAGCAATATAATTGACAGCGATCAGCTTCTTACGGGTTAAGGCTGACTGCGGAATGGTACCGGTGGTCTTCGTTTAATCCTTTCGGTAGATTTCGGTTGACATCGGTGTGAACTCGGTGCGAGAAAACACAGCCTCGACGGGGAGCTGGAAAACATCGCAGATTCGGAATGCGAGATCAAGGCTGGGGTAGTGATCACCACGCTCAAGCGCGCCAATGGTTTGAGGGTTGACATCAACCGCCTCAGCAAGTTGTACGCGCGACATGTCCCTTTCCACGCGCAAAACACGAATCCGGTTATAAATAGGATCAACTGGCTTCTTCTTTGGGGACATGCTTGAAAGTATTGTATAAACGCAATAATCTGTCAAGGTTTCCGATGACGAAACTTGAAGGGCAAGTGTCGGTGGAACGGCCCGGGATAGGCGTTGAGGAAGCAGGCGGATAACGGCCGAACCGGAAGTAAGCAGGGGTAGAAAAAGAAAGAGCCTTCCCCGCGGCTGCCATTTGGTGCCACAATGGAGTTATGGCTACTAATGAAGAAATTATCCGGAACCTGACAGAGGAAGAGTCCCTCGAACTCATGGCTGGCCAGACGTTTGGGCGCCTAGTGGTTCAGCTCAAAAATGATGTTGATATCTTCCCGGTAAACTTTGCGGTCCATGACGGCAAGATCTACTTCCGCACTGCCGAAGGAACCAAACTATTCGGCGCTGCTCGCGCCGACGATCTCATCCTCGAAGCAGACCACGTTGATCAGGACGCCAGTGTGGCGTGGTCGGTCGTTGTGAGGGGGCCGTCGCGGATTCTGACCAAAGCCGATGAAATCCTCGAGGCTGAAGAATACGGCGTCAAGCCTTGGATCCCAACACTAAAATACAACTTCGTGGAAATCACCCCGCGCACAATCTCCGGCCGCGAATTCCAGCTCGGTGAGGAACCAGAGCGCTACTAAAGCCTGAACGCTTTTACCCGAGCGCTTTAAAACGTCAGACGGTTACTGAAACCTGCTTGGCCACAGAAGTGTGATCGGTGGGTGCAGTGGTCGTCGATAAGCGATAAGGGCAGGCGACAATGGGCCCATAACCTCCGGGCAGGAAGTCTAGGGCCGCTCTATGCTGGGGCATCCCTGGGGTCGCCGTACCCACGAAACTACTTCTCGCTCAATCTTCAGATTCCCCAACCACAGGTCAGGAGATTTGAAACCTGCCTTAGATCCAAACTGTGTAGCGCATTTCATAGGGACATTGTGGGCTGGGAATTTGCTATGTAAGTGTCTTGGATTTCTCACTCAGCGGGTAAGTATGGAGGCCAGAAGTCATGCTTTATGCGGGTTGGTGATCCCGCGTAGGTAGGAGTTGTTTACCCGCGCAACCTCGAAAAACTCATCCAGAAAACTCGTCTGAATGTTTGCCCTCGCTAAATAGTTATCCATTGCAACGATGACTGCGAATACTGAGTTCGGTTCATACTGACCTCCTAAGGCCCTCTTAGCCTTCTTTCTGACCTTTGGCAGCACTGACGGTTGATCTGTCGTCGAGATATTCCATAATCGCGAATAGTGGGCACACCTATTTCTAAGGTGCGCGAAAGCCCTTAGCTGTTTAGAAAGATCTTGATTGTTTGCGTTGAGAATCGAGCAACAAGACTTGTAAACCCGCATGTCGTCGTCGCGGTAAGTGACCGCTTTAGATAGCGTTCCAAATGAGAACGTTTCGACGGCCGCCCATACCGGAACGTTATTTGCCCAGCTGGCTCCGGTTTCGCCCTCACTCCGATGCCTCAGGATGAAGGGCTCCTTAGAACGCTCCAGCTCCGATAGGATGATGTCCTCCGTCGGCGTTTCGTTTGGGCGCGGAGGTTGCGAGTAGGCCCCAACTTCTAGATAGGCTGCGTACGGAGTGTGAATTTCGGCCTCACTGTGTGCAAACGCAGTTCTCGCTGATATTTCAATTTTTTGTAAGCCGTCGAGGATTAAAGTTCGCAGTTGTGCATCGAGCTCGTATATCTCTCTGATTTCGGAGAAAGTAGTTCCACTGCGAAAATTTTCGTCACCCTTCGACGGAGCAACCTGGAAGTATCGCATATAGCCAGAGAACCGATAATAGCTGTTCTGACGCAAAAAACCTTCGGGCTCGTCTGATTCGACAATGCTGAGGCCACGTTCATCGACAATCCCGATTTGGCGCTCAAACGATGCAAACTCTTTGCGGGTCAATGCCGAATCCTCCACTCGCCACACGAAAAAGCCCCCCTCGCATTTGAGCTGCAAAGCATAGGCTTGGAGGGGGTATCTCTTGATACTGAGTGTACACGGCTTGAGCTAAAAGGGGTAATTGGGGTTGTCGTAAATTGTGGATATGAAACACCAGCTATCAGGCACTCGTGCCTGTGGCGTTGAGCGCTGAGACGGGTATGGTTGTGATCCTTGTCTGTACTGACAACCTTTTCGAAGACCTCACTGGTGTTAGCGGCGGTGCCAATGGCCGTGTTAGTTGCCGGGTCCTTTAAGTCCACTACCTTTAACATTCCCAGTCTGGCACCCGAGGCTGGCTCGATACGGACGAAAATAAAAATCGTTTGCATGTTGCGCCATCCCAGCTTCAGCTTCCCAGTCGTCGAGGTTGAAACGGGGCTTTGCCACCATCGCTTACGAATGTGCCCGTCCAGACGTGGGTAAGGGGGGCGAAGCCTTGGCCATTGAAATCATTGCTGGTCTGCTGTCATTGATTATCACCCGCCTGCAACGCCTCCGGATCTTCACCCCACCACCACATTCCACAACACACGGCGTACCCGGACGACACCCCCCACGGCCGGGCCCCACCGCCGCCGCAGCAATGATAGAGAGACTCGTCCACCACGCAGAAATATTCACACACAAGTGAACCAGCTACCGAATCGCGGGCAAGGAAGACATACTTCCATCAGTAGCCACCTAACGAAGCGAGTACGTAAACTAACAACACAAGAATGGGCTAATTTTCAACCGCTGAAAATGGGCTATTTGCAGACCGTCGCTGACACCCCTGGCGTTATCCCACACAATCGTGATCTTTTTGCCTGCGTATCAGCGGGTTATCTCCCTTAGCACTGGAATAATATTGTCCGTGTCCTGCCAGGCCATGGCGACTACATCAACATCACCAGTTTTGGTGTTTAAAAACCCACAACACGATTGTGCCCGACGGGTGCGATCCACCCTGATCACAGCAGCAGCCCCGGGACGGATCCAGCCTTGACGGATGACGGGTAGATAAACCGCAGCCCAGTATGTTTGAGCAGCAGGTGAAATGTTGAGTCTGATTCGTAGATCACCCCGAAGGTTGATGATATCCATTTACGCACTGCTGGTACTGTCCACAACGCATGAGGTAATCCCTGCTGACTTGGTGGGGAAGGCAGGCCCTGATCTATGTGTTGGCGCTGCTGGTGAGTCAGTGTACTGGCGTTGGTGTTTCCACAGTGGTGGGAAAACATACTGGCTATCGGGATACGGTTAAATGGACCTGCCCACCGAAGGCCCAGTCAGCTTAGAAATGGTTGAACTGGCTGCGCGTATCGTGGACACCTCCGGCGCACTGGAGATGCTTGCCGACTGGGACAAAGTAGATAACCCCACTCGCTACCGAGGAGGGCGAAAGCCATACATTCAGCCGCGCGGCGCCTTAATCCTCTTGGTTCTTGTTGGCCTGCTCGGCAAGCCACTCTATGTCAGTGAAGCGGCCGAGATCTTGCGCTTTCGTCTGCCAGGCAAGGCCTGGCAGGAGATCGGGTTGAACCTTTCCCACTTCGATGACCGTCAGAATGTCCAGTGTTAGTTCCGGCTGTGGCGCACTATCAAACACACCATTCGCCGGGTTATTGACCCTTACCCCGAGACCCCACATCACGGGCGGTTGACGCCGGAGAAATACGAGGAGCTTCGGGCCACTCGCGACCCTACCTTCATTGGTCAGCGTAAGAAGCGCGCTGCCTTACTCTCCTCGGCGTTCGCGCTCGCATCTGCGCGACTGATTGGCGACGACACTCTCACCAACTCCAAGGGAGATATGGCTATTGACGGCACCATGTTCCCGGTCACCGGCTACGGCTCTTTCGAGGGTCAGAAGCGAGTGCCTTCGACGCCTGACGCTGGCCACTATGTGCGTGAGGGCAACCACAACCCTAAAGACAATCCCCGGGCCAAGAAGTACGCTTGGGGCTTTGAGGCGACTTTCACGGTCACTAGCGGCGGTGAGTTCGGTGTCTCCGTCCCTCATTTGATTACTGGCTGTTCTATCGACAAGCCAGGCCACCGCATAGGGCTTAACGCCCGGCAGGCACTCGCTATCTATGAAGCTACCGGCCTGCCGCGCCGCTACATGTCAGGGGACATGGCCTACTCGCCCGGTGCAGCAGTAGACAACTACCAAAGGCCTATGCGTGCTGCCGGGTGGAAGCTGACTGGTGATATTCCCAACCGAGAAGAGTCACGGGGTATTCAAGGCGAGTACGAGGGTGTGGTCGTCGTTGATGGTCAGGCCTACTGCCCGTCAATTAAGACTATGCCCCAGCTTCTTGACCCGCGCAGCGTGCTAGAAGCAGGCGAGATCACCCAGGAGCAATTCGAGACGTTTATTGCCCAGCGTGAGGCCTTACGCCTGCGCACCAAGCAGATCAACAAAGACGGTTCGGTACGCTTTTCGTGCCCGGCGCTTGAAGGAAAGGTGAGCTGTCCGGTACGCAAGGCCGACAAACAGGCGCGTCTTTCTGCTGTTAAGAAGGCACGGTCTGGCCGTGTTCCGCTGCCGCTGACTGTAAAGCAGACGCCAGCGAAGGCCCAGCAGGGCGGAATCTGTACCAAGAAGTCGGTGACCGTCCCGCTCTACATAGACAAAGGCGGAAAAGACAACCTGAACAAACATCTCCACCAAGGCCCGCCGGTTTACACCGACCAGTGGCACGACGTTTACAAGCGAGGTCGTGCTGCTGTGGAAGCCCGTAATGCCAGTGCCAAGCATGACGTTGCCTTAGGTATGGGCGACCGTGCCAAGCGGGGTATGCGTGGTTTTGACGGTTTCGCAGTGTTGCTCACCGTCCTTGTCGCGGCGTCGAATGCGTTGCGTGTTATTGGGTACCTGAAGCGTGGACGTGACGGCGACCTTGCACCCACCTCACCGGGCGGTGGTAGGCCACGCAAGAAGCGGGCGAAGGACAATGTGATTGGCGCTGCATGGAGTAACGCACCACCCGAAGAAGATCAACAAGCCGCCTAGGCCACGAGACCATACAGGTCCGTGGTCTGCACCTCGTGGGTATGAGCTAAAACGGCTGTTTTTCAACACCAAAGAACCACAAAAATTCACCCTAAAAGACCGAAAACCGGCCTGGCAGAACCTCCGCGCTGGAAGAATTTAGCAGACCGGCCCTCTAATCTAGTTTCGTAAATCTCCCCAGGTCAGAAGCATAAAAGTCCCAGCCCGGGACATTCACGAATCTCATTGACCAGCATGAAGCACACCCCTAGGGTAGCCCGTTCCCGCAAAACCTCCCCTGTTTTTCCCGCCGGATTCCGAACCAGCAGGTCAGGTCATATGAATCCAGGAGCGACGACCAGGGCCCAGGAAGACAGAGCAGTAGCGTAGGGGTTCGGCGTGACAGGACAGCTCGCCCCGTGGTGGCATACAAGAAGAAACCCGGCCCAGTGAGGTAACTGGGCCGGGTTTTATTGTGTCCCGGGTGGCACCGGAGGAGATTTGTGCCTAGTGCTCAAGCTTTTGCCACATGACGCTATAGCAAGTGCAGCCCTCGCCAATCGCATTCAGTTTACGGGTAACTTCAAGTGCTGTTGCCTGATACCCAAAAGAGGAGAGCATCTCGCCTGACGAGTCGCGGACCTCATAGCGGTAGGCAAACCGGGGCATAGTTCCGTTGCGACCGCTAGCGTCGTCGATGACGGCGTCCTCGCCAGGGTAGTGGGCACTCACCCCGCCCCTGGCTTCCTCTTCGCTAGGGGCGTCAGGGTCGCCCGCTCACTGTAGCGGTGCGCGTCAGGCGAGAGGTCGTAGGGGTCGACGCGAGCCACGAACGAGACCGTGCCGCCATTACTGATGCTGATACGGCCGATGGACTGCAGAAAGAGTGGCACCGAAGATGTGTTGATTTTCCGCCTGCAACCGTCCGGGTCAATGGCCCAAAGGTATCCGGTGTTGTGGGCGATGATGTGGGCGAGTGCCCTAGCCTGAGAGCTGTCTATGTCGATGTCAATGCGAACCGGAACGGTCGTAGGGTTGGGTCTTTCCAGGTGTTGTTCAGGGGTTTTATCGTCCCCGTGGCTGTGGTGGGTTGTCATAGGCCCCGTTGTTGCCTCTGGTGGGTCTGACGCTTAGTTGCTGGGTACACAGTGGGGGATAGGACTACCAACCATAACAAGGGGCGTCAGCGCTACCCGTAAAGGATTCCCCAGTTAGCTGACGAAAAGAGTGTGCCTTGAGCGAACAGCTTGCAATTTTCGTGGGGGTGTCCAATTCCTGTTGGGCGCTAATCGTTGTGTGGAATGCCAACAGCGATGTGCCGTGATCTAAATTATCAAGGATAAGATCAGCAGCTTCCCCACGAAGAATTCGCGGCAAAGCAAGGGGCAGGAAGCCTGTGTCCACAAGGGTGTGCAACGTTAGCCTGCATGGAATTAATTTGTGTGCAACAATCGACCTCGACGTCGCCGTTGAGACGGCGGGACGCCCCCGATCCTGCTTGAGCTCCCGCGACGTCCCTACTTCAATTCCTGTTTGAACGCTTCCTGCTGGCAGCTCAACATTGATGGCACTGCGATAGAACATTCAAAGGTGGCGAGGAGGCAAATCTCTGGACGGAGAGCTTCTGCTTTGTCGCCGTAGGCATCCGTCTTCCCTTTAACTGCCGAAGTACCGATACTATGTAAGAATGTCGGAGATGCAGTCCAGCAAGAGAGGTCGCCGCCGAAGGACCCCTCTCAAGGAACTCTACCCCGGTTTTCCGTACGTCAATGAGTCCGTGATGGACCCTGAAGCTATAAAAGCACAACGCTTTGCGATTAACCTCGGTGAGACGATTAAAGAATTTATTGAGCGGGGAGAGTGCTCCAGCCTTCGTGACTTCTCTAGGAAGGTGGGAATTGCCCACAATATGCTCATCAGCTACATGGACGGGTCAGTGTGGATAGACGGGCATACCCTCGCCAAGCTGGAGACGATGACCGGGCGTCCGCTCTGGGACCCACGGACAGTGCGCCGAAAGTTGCCTCCCCAGAATGAGCCCGATGGTTAATTTTAACTACCACATGTGATAAAGTGACTCCCGGATTCGGCTCCATACGTGTCGGACATGAACTTATCGTAGAGGCGAACAAAGATGATCGAACCTGTCTACACCACTGAACACGGAAAGCTGTACCAGGGTGACTGCATCGAATTTATGGAAGGCCAGTCACCTGAGCAGTTTGACGTTATTTTCGCAGACCCACCGTTCAACCTTAATAAGGAATACGGTAGGAAGGTCAACGACAAGTTGTCGGACGAGGAGTACTTGGAATGGACTTATCGGTGGCTTGACCTGTGCGTTCCTCTTCTTAGGGAAGGGGGAGCTCTCTGGGTCTACAACCTGCCAAAGTGGAACATCATGTCGGGCGCTCACCTTATGGGCAATGAAGAGCTGACCTTCCGTCACCAGGTAGCTGTCTCGATGAAGTCATCCCTGCCAATAAAGAATAAGTTGTATCCTGCTCACTACTCCCTGCTTTATTTCATCAAAGGTAAGCGTCCAAAGTCGTTTACGAAGGTGCGGACCCCCTATGAGCGCTGTCGTCACTGCGGAGGTTTTATCAAAGACTACGGTGGGCATATCAAAAAGATGAACCCAGAGGGTGTGAACCTGACAGATGTCTGGACTGACCTTTCACCGGTGCGCCACAAGAAGACTAAGTTCCGGAAAGCAAACGCGTTGCCTGAAAAGATGTTAGACCGAGTCTTGACGGTATCTGGGTTCGAGGGGGCTACCGTCTTCGACCCATTTGGGGGTTCTGGCACAACGTACGCGGTGGCCGAGCAAAAGCACCTTAACTGGGTGGGGATCGAACTTGGTGACGTTGAGCCGATTATCGCCAGGCTCCAGGGGGGCAAGGTTGACAATGTTATGCCCAACCTGGGTAGTGCTTCACCAGTGAGGGGACAGCGCGGCTTGCTCCCCGAGGGGCAGGAAGACACCGGACGCCTTTTCTAGTTCCCTTCCTGCGCTTCTCTGGCCCGCTTCTGGGCGAGTCCGTCCCTTCCTCCCTTGAAGTAGGGGACTTCTGAACTGAGGCCGTCTTGTTCTACAACGACGAACCCGAACAGGAAGGGGTCAGACGAGAGATTCTCTACCTTCCTGTAAAGGTCAAAGTAGGGTTCCATCTCGTTTAAGTTTCCGATCCGGTCGGTTAGGTGAAGGTACATGTCTTTACTTGGGAGAACTACTACTCCGCCACTGGCGTGACCGTCGAGAATGGCCATCAATATGCGATTGGCGGCACGGTGCGACGATGAAATATTCCCCGTCTCCCACTCCACGATAAAAGGTCGGACTTCTCCCCTAAAGTCGAATACTGCATCACACTTTCCCAAGCCAGGGTGAACGCTTTTCTCAAATTGCCACCCCTGGTCACGAAGATTGTCGATGAACCCCTTCTTAATGGGGACGACACCATTAACCGTCACTCCGGCCTGCTTCTTGAGGTCCCTCCCCGTCGCCTGATCCACAGCACGGGGGCGAAGCAGAAATCTGCCTGTTCCTGGCGGGTTATCATTGGCTTGGATAGCTCTCTCGATCATCTCCCTGACCTGCAAGAACTCGGTAGATTGAGAGTATCCACCTTGGTCTTGCAAAATCTTCCAATCAACGATCTTCATCCAAGTGACTCCTTCTGGTTCTCCTGCAACGTTCCAGAGAGGATTGTTCTTGCGAAAAGTGTGCAGCGCGTCCCTTTTAAGGTATTGGTCATTTCTAACTAACCGAAGCGGGGCCACTGTTTCACCCAGTATTCGAGACACGAGTAGTCCTGAGAGAGGACAGGGATACCACAGGTTAAGGCTGCGCAGTAGAGTCGGGTTCGAGCAAGCGAGTGGGTTTGCCGAAGTTTCACGATGAAGGGGTGCAGGACTGTGTCTAAGTCAGTTGGTCAACAAGGCGGAAGCGCGGAACAGGGACCGGGAGGTAAGGAGCAGATGATCCGGGCTGCGCACGACTACGGAACCAGATTCCTTAATAGCTTCCTCGGAGAATCAGCGGATGAAGTTTTTTGGGCGGGGGTCGAAAACGCTGCATGCGCGCTGTATGAGGGTGGGGTATCTCAGAAAATGGTCCCCGGTCTACTGGTTAAATACTGGGGGATCGACTGGAACACAGCTGAGGAAATGGCGGTGGAAGGAAAGGCCAGCGTTGTGCGCTCAAAGCGAGACCTGGCCGAATATGAAAAGGGGCTTTTGAGTGAGGGGCCACGAAGGCGGAAGAAGAAAGAAGATATTTAGGGTCTTGGGTGATGTCGGTGCTCACTCCGGTAAGAGTTTGCGGAGGCATCACTTTAGACCCATCCAGAAAGGGCAGCTCTCCGATGCTCTTAGCGCCCACTTTCTTTCCGGGGGCAGCGGCACTACCATCGCCAGGAAATTTCTGGCTTCGTCCCTATCTACCGTTTCCGCTTCGCCGCCATCTTAAACCTCGCAAGGGTTGTCTGATCTCTCGACCCATATGTAAGCATGAGGGGCGAGCTGGTTCCACCTTACGATCGTTCGCCCAAAGCATCGCCTGGGCCGTCAATGTGAGGTTTGCTCGGTTCGACCCTCCTGGTATTTGCAACAAGGCGCGTGTATTGTACTGCGGGCGGAGAGTAGCCTGAGTGTATGTCTGCTATTGAAGACAATGCTGTCAGGGTGTTTAGTCACATTATTGGTCGGACGAAACGGCTTGATCCGATGATCGACACCGGGGATAGAACCCCGCTCACTGATGGGCATATCGAGATCTACCGAGACGAACACAATCAGGGCGGCAGCTACAAATTAGGAGACAGGAATTGTATCGGCCGTCTTACCGTTCAGGTGAAGGGTAAAATTGCAAACTCTCTTTCTTCGTTCTCTATGAAGCGGGAACACCTGGAGGGGATTGAAGCTATTGGTGGAGTCGTGCTCTTAGTTGCCGCTCTGAGAAAGAGTGACCTTAGGCCTAAGAAGCTTTATTACGCCGACCTTAACGTTAGAAACACTAAGGCGTTGTTGGAGCAGATGCGCGACGGCCAAAAAACCAAGGCGGTCCCGCTCAGGATATTTCCCAGAAAACCAGATGCGGTCTACGGTCTGGTTTGCCATCTCCGTGAAAGTCAGAAAAATCAGCCGATCCCCCTTGAGGTATCGTCGCTGAAAGAGTTGACAGGGATGTCTCTTACCGTCCTGCGCGAGGTGGATATGTCCAAGCGACAGGTGTTTGGGGCCCCTGGAAGCAGTGACATTGTCACAGTGCGGACACCTAGCGGTCATGACCAGGCGATTGATACGGTGCTTTACTTCGTTCCCGAGGATTACTTATTGCATGACATCGAGGGTTTAGAGGTCTCCTGCGGCGACATTACCTTCCATCGAATACGCAGGAGAAAGTTAAACGACAGAGAGGTAGAGGTCTTTTTCTCCCCGGGTCTCAGTTTTGTTTTCGGCCTTGAATCAGACCCTGAAACCGGTGATCGGGACGTAAAGGTTAACTTCCATACCCAGAGGAGACTGTATTACGCGTTGCAGGACCTTCGTTTTCTCAAAAATATGGCCAGTGGCAGCGTCATTGAATTCGACTCTTCACCTGCTTTGCGTTACCAGCCGAGGGGCAATGCGGATGACCTGGGGATGCTCAGAGCGCTGCGTCCATTCGAGGACATGGAAAAGATCTGTTATGAGTTTGGGGTGGACACCAAACTTTTTGACGTGACCAGTCTGTCTCAGTCTCAGTCAGCGTTGGAGGCGTTGGAAAATCTGGCCCACCTTCTTCTTTACAAGGGGGACGTCAGGGTCAATGAAACCGACAATCGCAGGCAGGATATTGATATTGGTGGACTCAAGATCCGGTTGGTCTGGCGATTGGACGAGGAGAAGAACACGTGGAGGGTTAAGAGCCTGTTTGACTCAGACTCACTTGACTATCGCATGGCCCCTGTCGACGAGAACGGTGAGATAGGGGAACCTCAAATGGTCACCCCTTTTGAGGTTCTGTGTGACAGAAATTCGTTGGAGGTCGAGGGGGTATCGGAAGCTGAAGCACTCTCGCGGACCCTGAACCTTAACCCAGAGGGCGTTACCAGTGCCTATGAGTCTGTTGGCGAAGAAAACCGTTCGACGTATGAAAATGCGACGGTGTTGAATCTGATTAAGGCTGCTGACATGCAGGTAGAACGCAGGAAAGAGCTTCTTGACATGGCGCAGCGGCTTAATGATTGGATCTTGGCACATGACCCCATTGAGGGGGTCTCGGTCATAAACAGGGCTCAAATCAAGTATCGCCTGGGTAGTTTAAGCGAGGGTGACACCACGGAGCTAGAAGAGATCTGGATGGGGGCGCAGAACGGAGAGTACGGGCAGATGTCCCTTGGGGTAGAGGCTGCAACATCTATCCTCCTCGGATACCACGATGGTGTTGACTATACCCTGAGGAAAATGCCCAAAGAGGATCGCGAAACGTTCAGGGACTTTCCGATTTATTTCCTGTACGAGAACAAGGGCACCGATTATCACGTAGGCGAGCCAAACAATGATGATGAATGGCAGGCGTTGGAAAAGAAGCACCAGGACGAGGAGTTTCAGGCGCTAGCGGACGATGCCTTTGGCAAATAAGGTCACGGCCCCCTGAGCTGGGTCGGGTAGTACGAGGCAGTGAAGCCTGGCGACAAACTAACGCTTAGATATGTGACCGGTTCCACTGCTCCTTGCTTCGGTGACGGCTACTCCGGCCTAGGCCCCGTCCACAATCTACGTCTCGCAACCGTCTCGAATTTCGCCACGGTCACCGAGTCGGGCCACACGTCCCCCTGAAGGACTTTCGTCAGCACTGACTTCACCACGCCAGCCTGACGGCATAGCTCGGCTTGGGATGTCCCCGCAGCGGTCGCCGACTCGACGAACGTGGCGAGGTTGGAGACGAAGTCCTGGACGATTCCGTGCGCGCCTTCTGCTGTCGTGTCGTTAGGCCAGTCGGGGTAGAGCTCGCGAGGGGTTTGTCTGCGGGTGCGTCCTCGCTTGGGTGGTGGGGTGGTCACGGACCTTAGCCTACCTGGCAGGAATTGATACGTGGCATTGTCCCGTACCGCTAGTAAATGCGGCTGGAAAGCAGACTTTTCTGTGGTCTAAAGCTACCACCCCTTAGAGGGAAATTGCCGGCTCCTATGAAGTAAAACCGCAGCTTTTAGCAATCACGATCCGGCAAGACGGATTAATCCGGAGATCCGGAGGGGCGAAAGGTTTTCCTACCAGGTCGCAAGTCAGCCGTGAAAACGTGGACGTATGCGAAAACATATTTTCGAGTTAATGTGGCCACAGCTCCTCGCCCAAGCCAGTTTCCAGACGTGCCAGGGTTTCCACGGTCGGCCAGAATGCTCCTTTGACGATGCTCGAAATAGTCGTCTCGGGGACGCCGGTTCCCCGCGAGACCACTTTGGCCGAGAGGTCGTTGGTTGCGTACTTGAGCCTTTTGGCCATTCGTTGCACCTTGGCGTGTGCCATGACGGTGGTGTCGCCGCTGTCATTCAGGCTCTTGTTAAAAGGCCACGAGTTGCCGTACAGGTTGCGAGGCGATCTAGGACTTTCTGGCATGGTTTGAGGCTAACGCGAAGCAGCGTCTGCGCCCAAGACGCCTCGCCGGAGGTGGGGCAATGAATTACAGGCCATTAAACCCCCAGCAACGCGAGATGCTCCTTGAGAAGGCGCGGAGCTACAGACCGCGACATAACCCAGTAAGTGACGAGGTGCTGGCGGTGATGCGGCAAGTCCTCATTGCCGGTGTGGAAGTCCACGGCCTAGATACCCTCGTCCGTGGCATTGCCGATGATAAGAAGCTGTCCACTGTCGGCGGTATGTTGGCCCGGTACATCCCCGCGATGATGGTGCTCGGTTCCGAACCGTCCGACCTGGATGACCTTTTTGATGGCGATAGGATTGCGTGGTGGGAAGTCCTCGTGAGGGGATTAATCCTGCAACAGCCAGGCGAGACCGGAACCTGCTGTGCGACGTGCAGATCTGGCTGTCTGATGATCCTGCTATTGCCTGGCTAGATAGGCACAGTATTGCCTTAGCGAGCCGACCGAAGCCCCGTTATGCCGGTGGCTATAGTCTCACCGAGCTTGCAGCGATATTCTCCTGGGCGTCTACGCACTCGACACAGGTTCGCCGGGACCTTTGTGTTGGTGTGGTTGCTCTGGCTTTCGGTGCGGGTTTGTCCACCAGCGAGATTCGGGAGGTAAAGACCGAGGACATCGCCCTTGACGGCAGCACTGTGGTGGTTGGGGACAGTCGTCTGAGTGTTCGCGATGAGGTATGCAATGCACTCGCTGACCTTCGCGCCCGTGACGTTTTCCCGCTGCCTGACACTCGCTACATCTCGACGATGAAGCAACCGCAGGGCATCCATGTCACACCACGAAGACTGATGCTTTCGTGGGCCGTCGCCAAGATGGCTGAGGGTACAACATTGCAGGCCGTTACGAGTCGGATACCCCGAGCGACAGCGTTGCGTGCGATGGAGGAGGTTTCGGGCTTCGGGTCGTGGCCTGAGGGTGTCATCTTGCGAAACGTGGTCAGTGACTATGCCGGAGCTGACAAGAGGACAAAGGGGACGAGAAAACCCAAGGCTAAAGCGGGCAAACAATCCAACAGCGAGCCCTCGCAAACCTATCCGCGACTTCGTCTTATTGAGGGTGGGTGAGCCTGGTGGTGTATGTGCCGCTCATGCCACTAAGCGTGCTTGGACCTAGACGACATCGCGTGTCCTGTGGTAGCGTTTCTTTTAAGAAACCACCACAGGAGTTAGCTCACCTTCTTTCTCTTTTCTGTCACCCCGCCGGGAACCCACCACCCCGGCGAGTGTGGCGAGAAAGGTTGGGTGCGCTTGTTAGGAGACCGTTGGAGATGTCGAACACGCACGATTTTGGCGACCTTATTTTCAGCTACCGACCACGCTCGATAGCAGCAGGAGACTGGGAGCAGGTACGCGCATATGTCACTGCCGTAGCCATAGACCACCTTGCGCCGAAAGCAACGTCGCGCGCTGACCTGCGCAACCAGATGCTTGCCGTTGCGACCGCTGCCGTTGCAGCGTTGCGTCTTGGGCGAGGAGTCACTCACCAGGAGGTGCTCGCCCCGGAGGTTATCGAGTTTGCCATTGCCAGTAGCAAGCTCACTAGCCGGGTTAAGGGCGTGCGCCGGTCTATCCTGATCGCGCTTGGTGAGGAGCTTAACCCCGAGTGGCCGCTATACGTCGGTGCGCGCTACGGCTACAAAACACCAGATGCACCCTACACAGAGCAGGAACTAGCTCTGCTTGGCCAGTGGGCTAGCGGTCGTTCTACCGACTACCAACGACGCGGTGCCATGACACTACTAGCGCTGGGAGCTGGTGTTGGGCTGCGTATTGGGGAGATGGCGCACCTGCGGGTGTGTGATGTGAGTCAAGACGGTCAGGGGGTAACAGTCACCGCTTCGGGCTACCGAGGAGCAGAACCTCGTCATGTGCCCGTCCGGGCCGAGTGGGAGGACGAATTAAAAGAAGCTATTGCCGACCTTGACCCCGACAGCCTTGCTCTTTTCCCCAACCGCAGCCAACCCACCACAGAATCGGTGGCTGCGATTATCACCCGCATTGGCAAGCCTCACCGGGTCCATCTGGATACCCGCAGGCTGCGCACGACGTGGGTCGTCACGCTGATGCACGAATACGTGCCTGAATCAGTCATCGCGCCAGCAGCAGGCCTGGCAAGTCTTCAGCATTACAAGAAGTGGCTGACCCCGGCCAACGTCAACCAGGAGCAGGCTTTTGCCTTGCTTCGTGGCGGTACACGTCACGGCAGTACAGGCCTGCGAGTGCTCTAGAAGTTAGCGCCACAACACAACAACCACACAGCGGGAAGGAGGTGACCACGATGTCCACCCAAACACCAGCAGGCACCACGGCACCAGCGAACATTGCCGATGCGATTCTTAATGGTGAGTTTGCTCAGTTAAAAGTCGGTGAGCTGAAGGCAATGGACTTACCTACAGAGGGGCCAGTCAGCTTAGAAATGGTTGAACTGGCTGCGCGTATCGTGGACACCTCCGGCGCACTGGAGATGCTTGCCGACTGGGACAAAGTAGATAACCCCACTCGCTACCGAGGAGGGCGAAAGCCATACATTCAGCCGCGCGGCGCCTTAATCCTCTTGGTTCTTGTTGGCCTGCTCGGCAAGCCACTCTATGTCAGCGAAGCGGCCGAGATCTTGCGCTTTCGTCTGCCAGGCAAGGCCTGGCAGGAGATCGGGTTGAACCTTTCCCACTTCGATGACCGTCAGAATGTCCAGTGGTACTTCCGGCTGTGGCGCACTATCAAACACACCATTCGCCGGGTTATTGACCCTTACCCCGAGACCCCACATCACGGGCGGTTGACGCCGGAGAAATACGAGGAGCTTCGGGCCACTCGCGACCCTACCTTCATTGGTCAGCGTAAGAAGCGCGCTGCCTTACTCTCCTCGGCGTTCGCGCTCGCATCTGCGCGACTGATTGGCGACGACACTCTCACCAACTCCAAGGGAGATATGGCTATTGACGGCACCATGTTCCCGGTCACCGGCTACGGCTCTTTCGAGGGTCAGAAGCGAGTGCCTTCGACGCCTGACGCTGGCCACTATGTGCGTGAGGGCAACCACAACCCTAAAGACAATCCCCGGGCCAAGAAGTACGCTTGGGGCTTTGAGGCGACTTTCACGGTCACTAGCGGCGGTGAGTTCGGTGTCTCCGTCCCTCATTTGATTACTGGCTGTTCTATCGACAAGCCAGGCCACCGCATAGGGCTTAACGCCCGGCAGGCACTCGCTATCTATGAAGCTACCGGCCTGCCGCGCCGCTACATGTCAGGGGACATGGCCTACTCGCCCGGTGCAGCAGTAGACAACTACCAAAGGCCTATGCGTGCTGCCGGGTGGAAGCTGACTGGTGATATTCCCAACCGAGAAGAGTCACGGGGTATTCAAGGCGAGTACGAGGGTGTGGTCGTCGTTGATGGTCAGGCCTACTGCCCGTCAATTAAGACTATGCCCCAGCTTCTTGACCCGCGCAGCGTGCTAGAAGCAGGCGAGATCACCCAGGAGCAATTCGAGACGTTTATTGCCCAGCGTGAGGCCTTACGCCTGCGCACCAAGCAGATCAACAAAGACGGTTCGGTACGCTTTTCGTGCCCGGCGCTTGAAGGAAAGGTGAGCTGTCCGGTACGCAAGGCCGACAAACAGGCGCGTCTTTCTGCTGTTAAGAAGGCACGGTCTGGCCGTGTTCCGCTGCCGCTGACTGTAAAGCAGACGCCAGCGAAGGCCCAGCAGGGCGGAATCTGTACCAAGAAGTCGGTGACCGTCCCGCTCTACATAGACAAAGGCGGAAAAGACAACCTGAACAAACATCTCCACCAAGGCCCGCCGGTTTACACCGACCAGTGGCACGACGTTTACAAGCGAGGTCGTGCTGCTGTGGAAGCCCGTAATGCCAGTGCCAAGCATGACGTTGCCTTAGGTATGGGCGACCGTGCCAAGCGGGGTATGCGTGGTTTTGACGGTTTCGCAGTGTTGCTCACCGTCCTTGTCGCGGCGTCGAATGCGTTGCGTGTTATTGGGTACCTGAAGCGTGGACGTGACGGCGACCTTGCACCCACCTCACCGGGCGGTGGTAGGCCACGCAAGAAGCGGGCGAAGGACAATGTGATTGGCGCTGCATGGAGTAACGCACCACCCGAAGAAGATCAACAAGCCGCCTAGGCCACGAGACCATACAGGTCCGTGGTCTGCACCTCGTGGGTATGAGCTAAAACGGCTGTTTTTCAACACCAAAGAACCACAAAAATTCACCCTAAAAGACCGAAAACCGGCCTGGCAGAACCTCCGCGCTGGAAGAATTTAGCAGACCGGCCCTCTAATCTAGTTTCGTAAATCTCCGCAGGTCAGAAGCATAAAAGTCCCAGCCCACCTAGCAATCAAAGTACAGCTCAAACTCCAGTGGGGTGGGGCGCACGCGCGCCGGCTGGATCTCGTTTTCATACTTCAGGTCAATGTAGGTCTCTATCAGATCAGAGGTAAACACATCGCCCTCGATGAGGAAGTCGTGGTCTTTCTGCAACGCTTCCAGCGAAGCCTCCAGGGAGGTTGGTGCCTGCGGGATGGACTTAGCCTCCTCCGGTGGCAACTCGTAGAGGTCTTTGTCTACCGGTTCGTGAGGCTCAATGCGATTTTTAATACCGTCCAGCCCTGCCATCAACATCGCGGCAAATCCCAGGTATGGGTTGCCCGATGGGTCGGGTGCGCGGAACTCGATGCGCTTTGCCTTCGGGTTATTGCCCGTGATCGGGATGCGCACCGCCGCGGAGCGGTTGCGCTGCGAGTACACCAGGTTGATCGGCGCCTCGTAGCCCTTGACCAGGCGGTGGTAAGAGTTCAGAGTGGGGTTAGTAAACGCCAGCACCGCGCCCGCGTGATGCAGCAGGCCACCGATGTACCAGCGTGCCATATCGCTCAAACCACCGTAGCCGGACTCGTCATAGAACAACGGCTCCCCGTCCTTCCACAGGGACTGGTGCACGTGCATACCGGAGCCATTGTCACCAGCGACTGGCTTCGGCATGAAGGTGGCCACCTTGCCGTAGTGGGCGGCAGTCTGCTTGATCACGTACTTGAAGGATTGCAGATCATCCGCTGCCGCCAGCAGGGTATTGAAACGGTAGTTGATCTCATTTTGTCCGGCGGTGCCTACCTCGTGGTGGAAGCGCTCCAGGTGAAAACCGTTATCGCGCAGATTCTTGGCCATCGCGTCGCGGATCTCCAATGTCTGGTCATACGGCGGCACGGGGAAGTAGCCACCCTTCACGCGTGTCTGGTTGCCCAAGTTGGGGGAGCCGTCCAGCTTGGTGTCCTTGCCCCGGTTCCACCAACCCTCATCGGAGTCCACCTCATAAAAGGCTTGGTTGTTATCCACAAAGTACTTCACCTTGTCGAAGATGAAGAACTCAGCCTCCGCCCCCATGGAGCAGGTGTCTGCGATACCGGTGGACTGCAGATACTCCTCAGCCTTGGCTGCCACATTGCGCGGGTCGCGGGAGAAAGGCTCGCGGGTGAAAGGGTCATTGACGAAGAACTTCATGTTCAGCGTCTTGGTAGAACGAAACGGGTCAATCTTGGCGGTAGTGACGTCTGGCAACAGGATCATGTCGGACTCGTCGATCGTCGTAAAGCCCCGCACAGAAGAACCATCAAAAGCCAGGCCCTCTTCCGCTGCCTCTTCATCGAACTCGCTGGCAGGCAGTGAGAAGTGCTGCTCGATGCCGGGGACGTCGGTGAAGCGGACATCGAGAAATTCGACGTCTTCGTCCTTAATAAACTGGATCACATCTTGAACGGACTGAAACGTCATAGGAAAACTCCTGACACTTGTGGTAGCTGGGTACGAACACTGTTGGCCAATCTTACAAACTAGTTGGCCCAAGCGCCGAAGAAAATTTTTCACGTCGATTATGGTTTTCGCCACACACGCGCACCCGACTAGGCTGAAACCCATGGCACAGAAGAAGCGCAGCTGGCTTGACGGCCCGGAAATCGCGGGCGAGAACGATGACCCACACGCACCAGGAAAGTGGCCCGGCGAAAAAATTGGGCTGCCCGAAACAGGCTCCGGCGCCCAAGCATCAGTAGCACGTCGCGCCGGGGCAGTCTTAATCGACTGGATCGTCGCATCGATCATCGCCAATTTCTTGGTTTCGTTCACAGACTTCCATATCGGTCGAGCAGGGACCCCCCTTTTAGTGTGGGTCATTCTAGGTATTATCTGCGGCTGGCTTTTCGCCCGGACACCCGGCATGGCAGTGCTGGGCATGGGTGTGGCGCGTATCGACGTCCCCGGCGCCCACGTCGGGTTCTGGCGTGCAGCGGTGCGAACCCTTCTGACCTCGTTTGTGCTGCCCGCCGCCATGGTAGACACCGACGGCCGTGGCATGCATGACCGTGCAACTGGAACTACAGTGATACGTAGCTAAAAAATTTCCTTAGCTCATTTCCGTACTAACTGAAGAGAAAGAACAGAGTTCGTGCTGCAGGCCCTCGCCGATAACCAAGTACTCCTCCTAGCTTTATTGGTGGGGCTGGGCATGCTCGTTGCACGGCTGCGCATCAAAGGTATTTCGCTGGGTGCAGCTGCCGTACTCTTCGTCTCTTTGATTGTGACGGCCTATGCCTCCACCCAGGGCGTGGAACTGCAGCTATCCCACGACATTTCCACACTAGGCCTCGTCTTGTTCGCATTTGCCATCGGTATCACCTCCGGCCCGAACTTCTTCCACACGCTGCGCACCTCCGTGGGGGAGCTGGCCGGCTACGTAGTGATTCTGGTGCTCACCGCTGGTGTGGCTTTGGGTGTGGGACGGTTGCTCGGCCTCGATATTGCCACGATTGCCGGTACGTTTGCCGGCGCGCTGACCAACACCCCAGCACTGTCTGCCGCGGGTACCTCGTCGGGAGATGCAGCCGCTGCCACCGTGGGCTACGCCATCGCCTACATCTTCGGTGTGCTGGGCATGCTTATCTTCGCCCTAGTGGCACTGAGCAAGGCCAAGAGCGACACCGACGCGCCAGACCCAGTACTCAACCGCACCATCGAGGTGAAACGCACCGACCGCCCCGTGGTCGAAGACGTACAGAACTACGTGGGATCTGAAATGGTGTTCTCCCGCATTCAGCACGGAGCAGGCGGCACCATTGAAATCCCACATGTGCACACCCCCTTGGATTACGGCGATCTTGTGACCATCGTTGGCACAGAGCACCAGATGCATCAAGCTATCGAGTACCTTGGTAAACCGTCGAAACGCTCACTCATGCTGGACCGCAAAGACCTCGACTTCAGGCGCATGACACTGTCCAACTCCACACTAGCCGGCAAAACCGTGCGTGAAATCGATGCTGAAATCGACGAACGCTTCGGCGCGTACACCTCTCGTATCCGCCGAGGTGATACCGACAAGGTGGCCGAACAAGCCGAGAAACTGCAGCTGGGTGACCGGGTGCGTATCGTCGCCCCGCACGAGAACATGAAGGATATCGCCCACTACTTCGGCGACTCCTCCCGTGGCCTGACCGATATCAACCCAGTAGCGCTGGGCTTGGGGTTGGCGCTAGGAATTTTCCTGGGCACTATCGACATCCCCATGCCAGGAGGCGGCACGTTCTCCATCGGCGCCGCCGCAGGTGCCCTGCTGGTGGGGTTGGTGTTTGGCCGGATCGGCCGGATCGGCGGATTTGTCACGGCACTGCCGCAGACCACCTGTGCTGTGCTATCCGAGCTGGGGCTACTGATCTTCCTGGCCGCCGCTGGTACCACAGCAGGTGCACGCATTCTAGATGCGTTTGCTGGAGGCGCCTGGCTGTCGATCCTGGTCCTGGGCGCCATTATTACCGCGACCTACGGTGCAGGGCTTTTCGTGATGATGCGCTACCTGTTCCGCATGGGTGGCACCAAACTTTCCGGCTTCCTCGCGGGTGCGCAGACACAACCGGCCGTTCTCGCGTTTTCCAATGATCGCACAGGCTCCGATCCGCGTGTAGCACTCGGATACGCCATGGTGTACCCCGTGGCGATGATCGCGAAGATTTTGACAGCGCAGATCCTTGGCGGGTTCTAGCCGCCACCAACCGGGGCCAACCAGGGCTAAACAGCGCCAGCCGGGGCTTACTTGCCGCCGCGGCGCTCCTGCATTCGGCGCATCCGGCGGTTCATACCTGCCATGTTTTGGGCCTGTCGTGGCATGGGGCCTTTCGGCAGGCCAGCCATCTGGCCTCCGTGGGCGGCCTCCATCGCATCTAACTTCGCCGCGATGGCATACACCTCGTCCTTCTTATAATTGCGAGGAAGCTTCAGCATTTCCTTCTGCAGCTTCTTCAGAGGAACCTGGCCTTCGCCCTCGCCAACGTAAATCTCGTAAACAGGAACGCCGGCCAGCAGGCGGTCAACACGCTTATTCGTCTTATCCATCATTGGCTTCAGGCGTTTTTTGTCGCCCTCGCCAACAAGCACCACGCCGGGGTTGCCCACCACGCGGTGGATCGTGTCCATCGAACGATTCGCAGCCACACCAGTCTTGGTCACCCAGGCGATCCCCACGGTGTTCTTCATGTTTTCCAGCGTCCAGCCGGCAGCACCAGGGGTATCGCCAACCTCGTCATACATGGAACTTTCTAGGCGGCGAGTAAATACCCACAGTGCGGCCACCAGTCCAAAGAGGATACCAAAGAGGAGGAATAACCACTCAAGATTAAGTAGCAGGCCGATGAGAAAGAACACAGCAGCCACAACAACCACCGTGAGCACCATATACGGTACAAGCTTGTTATCACGCTTGCGCTGCAGCTTAAACGCCTGCCACATCTGGGAAAACGTTTGGTTCCGCTTGGCGCGTTTTGCTCGGCGCGCTTCCTTCTTCGCCGCCTTCTCGGCAGCCTTTGCACTCTTCGACTCAGCCATGGCCCCTACTTTAGCCAGACGCTGAGCAAATGCGTAAAAAGCCCCGCGCTGCTTGCTGCAAGAAGCGAAAAGTGCGGGGCGGGGCGTCGTTAAGCGCGTACGGGCACTGCCGCAACAACCGTAGGCGACTTAAGTGCGCGAAGCACCAACCGGATGATCCTTCGACGGGCCATACTTCTCCAACAAGGTTGAGGCTTCCTGGGCGGTAGCACCCTGCGAAGTTTCCTTCAAATGCTGCAAGTTCTCCGGCAGGTCCAGGCCACGGTGCTCCATCGCCTCGACGTAGAGCTTGCCGGCGCGGTACGAGGAACGCACCAGCGGGCCGGCCATCACAGCGCCGAAACCCATCTCATAGGCGGCGTCGCGGTACTCGATGAACTCCTCAGGCTTTACCCAACGCTCAATCGGATGGTAGTTCGGGCCCGGGCGCAGGTACTGGGTAATCGTAATGATGTCGGTACCAGCATCCACCATGTCTTGTAACGCTTGCATGACTTCCTCGCGTGTTTCGCCCATCCCCAAAATCAGGTTGGACTTGGTAATCAGGCCGAAGTCGCGGGCCTGGCGGATCACATCCAGGGAGCGGTCATAGCGAAAGGCGGGGCGGATGCGGCGAAAGATGCGCGGCACCGTCTCCAGATTGTGGGCAAAGACCTCGGGGCGTGCCTCGAAAACTTCCTGCAGCAAATCAGGCTTACCAGAGAAGTCCGGGGTGAGGTTTTCCACGCCGGTATGCGGATTGAGCTCATGGATCTTGCGCACCACCTCGGCGTACAGCCACGCACCCTCATCCTCCAGGTCGTCGCGGGTAACACCAGTGATGGTGGCGTAATTCAGGTTCATACCACGCACAGACTCAGCAACACGCTGGGGTTCCTCCACGTCCAGCGGTTCAGGCTTGGCGGAATTAATCTGACAAAAGTCGCAGCGGCGCGAGCAGTTCGCCCCACCGATCAGGAAGGTAGCCTCGCGGGATTCCCAACATTCGTGAATGTTAGGGCAACCGGCCTCCTGACACACAGTGTGCAGGTCAGCGCCTTTCACCTTGGTCTTCATGTCCTCATATTCGGGACCAGTCTTGACAGCGTTTCTAATCCAGCGCGGCTTCGACTCAATCGGGGTTTCCATGTTGCGTACTTCAATGCGTAGCAGCCGGCGTCCTTCAGGTGCAATAGTCACACGCTTTACCGTAGCTTTCTTTGATTGGGGTGTCGAATACCAGATTCAGTGCAGGGGGCCTAACGCCGCGGCAAACCCTTCGTGGGGTCCGGCATCGTTTTAAACGTGTGGTCTGCAACGATGAGCCGGCCAGCCAATGCGTCATCAAGCGCAGCCAATAACGGGTCCGTGACATCATCGGGGGTGACCTCGCGGCCCAGCTCTAAGCTCATGGTGGTGTTGTCTGCATCGTCGATGCCACACGCCACGATATGGCTGTAGTACTCAAGAGTATTGTTGCAGTTCAGCGCCAGCCCATGCATGGTCACCCCGCGTGAGATGCGAATCCCCAGCGCGGAGATCTTGCGGTCGCGCGTCGGTGCAACCGGGTCAGCTGCCGCCACTTCAGCGGGCACCCACACGCCACTGCGCCCATCAATCCGCCCGGCAGATTCCACACCTACCTGGCGTACCGTTTGGATGATCGCTTCTTCGAGCCGGCGCACGTAGTCGACCACATCGACAGGGTCCGCCAGTTTGAGAATGGGGTAGACCACCAGCTGGCCCTCACCGTGCCACGTGATACGCCCACCACGGTCCACATCAATCACCGGCAACCCGTTGGTGGGGCGGTCCTCAGGTTGGGTGCGCTTTCCAGCGGTATAAACACTCGGGTGCTGCAACACCAGCACAGTGTCGGGCACCTGATCGTCGGCACGCGCACGCGCAATCTCAGCCTGCATGTCCCAGGCCTGTTGATAGTCCACAAGCCCCAACCGACGCACATCAAGTGGCTCAGCTGAGGCTCGAATGGACTTGTCTGCGGGGAAAAACGGATCGCGCGGTGCAGTCATACCGCCCGATGTTACGCCACCGAAGTTTAGGACACGCCGTTTGCTTTCGCGTACTCCTCGGCAGTCATCAGTGGGCCAACCTCGGTGACCTCCACCTCAAACAGCCAGCCTTCGCCGAATGGGTCGGAGTTAATGATCTCGTAGCCATCGTGCACCGCGTCATTCACTGCGGTCACAGTCCCGGTGACAGGGCAGTACAGGTCAGACACGCTCTTGGTAGATTCGACCTCACCGCAGGTTTCGCCGGCGGTGACGGTATCGCCCACCTCAGGCAGCTCGGCAAAGACAACCTCGCCCAAACGTTCAGTAGCCACCGAGGTAATGCCAACACGCACGGTAGTGCCAGTGGCGGCCTCGGGGGTGGAGTTGATCCATTCGTGGTCTTCGGAGTAGGAAAATTCCTGGGGCATGCTCATGTGCTTAATCCTTTCGAGAGTAAAACGGGGTTGTAGAAATAGTAAACGGATAACGGCGTCCGCGGATGTCAATTTCAACATCAGTTCCGATTTCCGCATGTTCTGGGGCCAGATGCGCCAGCGCCACCGGGTAGCCCAATGTCGGCGAGGGCTGACCTGAAGTCACCGTGCCGATCTTCTGATCAGCCAGGTACACCTCCGCACCACTGCGCGCAGCGCGACGCTGCTCCGATGTCAGACCAGCAATCACAAACTCAGGTTCGCGCCCGGTGAGGGCTTGCTTGCCGACGAAATCCGCGTCCTTCTTCGCAAACGCCCGCGTCATGCCAGCCTCCACCGGAGTCACCTGCTCGGACAACTCGTTGCCAAACAGCGGCATCGCGGCCTCGAGACGCAGCGAATCGCGGGCCGCCAAACCACAGGGGGTGGCTCCGGGGGCAACGTACTCCCACACCACGGAAGCGTCTTCGGCAGCAACGTAAAGCTCGAAGCCGTCCTCGCCGGTGTATCCGGTGCGTGCCACCAACACGTCGGTGCCCTGCAAGCTCATAGGTTCAGCTGAATAGTAGGAGAGCTTGTCGGGGTCGTCGTCAAGCATGGTCTGCAGCAACGCCACAGAGCCGGGCCCCTGGACAGCTACCAGCGCGGTGTCACGCGACTGATTATCCAGACGGACGTCAAAACCCTCAGCCCGTTGCTGGAAAGCCTGCCACACAGTGTCAGTATTCGAGGCGTTAGGCACCACCAGGAAGTCCTCCTGGCCCAAACGGTAAGTGATCAAGTCATCGAGAATGCCTCCCTGCTCGTTGACCAGCATGGAATATTTCGCCTTACCCAGCTTCAGAGTGCTGAGCTGCGAGATCAACGCATAGTCTAGAAAAGCAGCTGCGTCGGGGCCGGTAACAGCAATCTCGCCCATGTGGGACAGATCGAACACACCGACGGCGTTGCGGACAGCGCGGTGCTCGTCCAGCTCGTTGTCATACTTCAGCGGCATGTCCCAGCCGCCGAAATCAGTAAACGTTGCGCCCAGCTTCTCGTGGACGGCGTGCAGTGGTGATTGAGTCATTATGTTAGTCCTTATCTATACGGCATCGATCAGCATCTATCAGCATCTATTCGGTGGCGTCTCCACTATCGAAGAAGGCCGGAGGTGGGCAGGAGCACGCAAGGTTGCGGTCGCCATAGGCATCATCGATACGGCGCACCGGTGGGAAATACTTCCAGCGACGCAACGTGTCCACCGGGTAGGCGGCCTTCTCGCGGCCGAAAGAGTAATCCCACTCGTTGCGGCTGACAGACAAAGCAGTAAACGGTGCGTGGGCAATCACAGACACCTCGTAGGCCACCTTGCCATCAATAATCTCCTGGATCTCCGCACGAATAGTTTTCATCGCCGTGATGAAACGGTCCAGCTCATCCTTGTCCTCAGACTCAGTAGGCTCCACCATCACGGTGCCCGCCACCGGGAAAGCCAGGGTAGGGGCGTGGAAGCCAAAATCCATCAGGCGCTTACATACATCCAACGCAGTCACCCCAGACTTGTCTGTCAGATCGCGTAAATCCAAGATGCACTCGTGGCCCACCAACCCAGCGTTGCCGGTGTAGAGGGTGGGGAAGTCGTCGGCAAGCATACGCGAAATATAGTTCGCGCCCAGGACAGCATGCGCGGTAGCCTGCGCCAGGCCCGCATAGCCCGTCATAGCGATGTACGCCCAGGAAATCTGCAACACACCCGCCGAACCAAACTTGGTAGAAGCCACCGGCACGCCCTCACCCACAGGTACCGGGGCGGAGGCATCCACGGTTATCGGATCAGCCGGCAAGAACGGAATGAGGTGCTCTGCCACACCAATCGGGCCCACACCAGGGCCACCGCCACCGTGCGGAATGGTAAACGTCTTATGCAGGTTCAGGTGCGAGACATCGCCACCGAAATCACCCGGGCGCGCAATACCCGTCAACGCGTTCATGTTCGCGCCATCGATATAGACCTGGCCGCCGGCCGCATGCACCTTGTCACACACCTCGCGCACCTCAGGATCAAACACACCGTGAGTGGACGGGTAAGTGATCATAATCGCTGCGACCTGAGGGCCATACTGCTCCAACTTCGCGTCTAAGTCAGCGGTGTCGATAGAACCATCATCGGCCGTCTTGACCACCACCACCCGCAGGTTTGCCAGGGTGGCCGAAGCAGCATTCGTACCATGCGCCGACGACGGGATCAAACAGATATCGCGCCCACTGTCCCCTTGGGCTTCGTGGTAGCGGCGAATCGCCAACAAGCCAGCCAACTCACCCTGCGAACCCGCATTCGGCTGCACACTCACCTTCGCATAACCCGTCAACTGCGCCAACCAGTCTTCCAACTCCGCGATCAGCTCACGCCAGCCCTGCGTGTACTGATCAGGGGTGTACGGGTGCACGTCCGCAAACCCAGGCCACGTAATCGCCTCCAAGCCCGCAGTAGGATTCAGCTTCATCGTGCACGAACCAAGCGGAATCATCGCTCGGTCCAGCGCCAAATCCTTATCACCCAGCATGCGGATATAGCGCATCAGCTGAGTCTCCGAGTGGTAGGTGTTAAACACCTCGTGCTGCAAAGGCGCCTCAGCTCGCGCAAGCTCCCCAGGCAACTCGAAGGAGTGATCGTCGGCAAGCGCCGTGATACCAAAACCAGCCACCAGCGCGGCCAAGTCACGCTCCGAGGTGCCCTCGCCGAAACTCACGCCAACGGTATCCGCATCAATCGCGCGCACCAGGTAACCAGATTGAGCGAGCGTATCGACGATCCCCTCAGCACGCCCCGGCACCTCGATAGCAACCGTGTCAAAGAAATGCTCATGCTTGACAGAAAGCCCCGCCTGCGCAACCGACGCAGCAAACCTGCCCGCCCACTGGTGAATATCCTGCGCAATCGCAGTCAAACCCTCAGGGCCATGGTATACCGCGTAAAAGGAGGCCGTAACCGCCAGCAACGCCTGCGCCGTACAAATATTACTGGTCGCGCGTTCACGGCGAATATGCTGCTCACGAGCCTGCAGCGCCAAACGGTACGCAGGCACCCCTTCAGCATCCTTCGACACGCCCACCAGGCGGCCAGGGATCTGGCGCTTCAACTTATCCGTGACAGCCATATAAGCGGCATGCGGACCGCCGTAAAATAAGGGCACACCAAACCGCTGCGTGGAACCAACCACAATGTCTGCGCCCATCGCGCCGGGCGACTCCAACACCATCAACGCCAGCGGGTCCGCCACCACCGCGGCCAAGCCACCGCGGCTATGGATCGCATCGATAACCGGGCGGGGGTCCTTGATGTCTCCCTCCGTGCCTGGGTACGCAATTACCACCCCCACAAGGTCTTCACCGACCAGTGTGGAATCCAGTGCGGTGATCTCCACCTCCAGATCGATGGCGCGGGCACGCTCAGCGGCCACAGCCAACACTTGGGGGTGGAGGCGCTGATCCAAGATCACGCGGCGGCCCTTTTTGACAGCTCGGCTCATCAGCCCTATTGCTTCGGCCGTGGCAGAAGCCTCGTCGAGAAGCGACGCATTCGACATTGGTAGACCAGTGAGCTCCTGGACCATCGTCTGGAAGTTTAATAATGCCTCAAGGCGACCCTGGGAAATCTCCGGCTGGTACGGGGTGTACGCCGTGTACCAACCGGCGTCTTCCACCACGCCGCGGCGGATCACCGGGGGAGTGATGGTCGTCGAAAAGCCCTGCCCGTAGAAGGCCTTGAGTACGGTGTTCTTGCCTGCAAGCTCGCGGAGGCGCTGTTGTGCTTCGTGCTCTGCAAGCGCCGGAGGAAGATCCGGAACTTCCGTGGCGGTAAGCTTCGGGGGCAAAGTGGCATCCATGAGCTCGTCTAGGGTTGCGTAGCCGATAGCACCCAGCATCTCGTCGCGCTGCTTGGACGTTGGGCCGAGGTGGCGGTGGATAAACGGGGATGATTCCGAAATGTGTGGCAGAGCCATGCACAACTTCCTTAATTGTCGGGAGTGATTGATGTTCCTCTCATCATATTCTGTCAGCACGGACACTGGTATATATATGCAAAACCGCCACCTTCCCAGGGGTAGGGAGGTGGCGGTAGCAGCGCTTATGCCCGGACTACAGGCCGAGGTCATCCTCAAAGTCGCCGGTCTCTAGGCGATCCTTGATGGTAGTGACGAATCGACCCGCGTCTGCACCGTCAACCAGCTGGTGGTCGTAGGTGAACGGCAGGTAGCACATCTGGCGGATGGCGATGGAGTCCACGCCGTCCTCAGTGATGATGACAGGGCGCTTCTCAATCGCAGCCGTGCCCAGGATCCCTGCCTGGGGAGGAGTGAGCACCGGCGTATCCAGCAGCGCACCTTCGGAACCAATGTTGGTCACGGTAAAGGTTGCACCAGACAGGTCATCCGGACGCAGCTTCTTGTTACGTGCGCGATCTGCCAGGTCTGCGATAGCCTTCGCGATCTCAGCTAAGTTGAGGTTCTGAGCATCCTTGATCACAGGCACCAGTAGACCCTGTGGGGTGTCCACAGCGATACCGATATTCACAGCTTCGTGGTAGGTGATCTCCTTCGCCTCAGCGTTATAAGACGCGTTGACATTCGGGTGGGAGACCAAAGCCTCAGCAGTAGCCTTGACAAAGAACGCTAGGTAGGTGATGTTCACGCCGTACTTTTCGACGAAAGCTGGCTTAGCTTTCTTACGCAGCTCTGCGACGCGGGTGACATCCACTTCCTGAACGTGGGTGAGCTGTGCCGTGGTCTGCAGCGACTCAACCATCTTCGTCGCGGTGATCTCGCGGATCCGGTTGACCTTCTGGGTGGTGCCGATCAGCTCAGCCTTCTCTGGGTCAACAGACTTGGTGGACCAGTTAGCGCGAGAGCCCTTTGGTGCAGCCTTCTGTTCAGACTTAGATGCGTCTGCGGATTCTGAAGCTGCAGAATCATCCTTGGCCGCAGCCAAGACATCCTGCTTACGGATGCGGCCACCAACACCGGTGCCCTCAATCGAGTTCAAGTCAACGCCGTGCTTATCAGCCAGCTTGCGCACCAAAGGAGTGACGTAAGGAACGTTGCCGGAGTTATTGACCTTCTCCGATCCTGGAGTCTGCTTCGGCTCATCCTTAGCGGCGGGCTGCTTTTCCTCCTGCTTTTCTTCCTGAGATTCGGACTTCTTCTCCTCGGACTTGTCCTTCTCGTCGGATTCGTCAGCGTCGGCACCTGCGTCGTCAGTATCAGCGCTTGCATCAGCGTCGGCCGCAGCGTCTGCGTCGCCGATGCGTGCGATGACTTCGCCGACTTCGACGGTGTCGTCTTCCTCGGCGAGGATTTCTACCAGGGTGCCTGCCACAGGCGATGGGATTTCGGTGTCGACTTTGTCGGTAGAGACCTCAAGGAGTGGTTCGTCGACCTCGACTTCGTCGCCGACTTCCTTCAGCCACGTGGTGATGGTGCCTTCGGTGACAGACTCGCCAAGTTCTGGCATCTCAACATCGGTAGCTTCACCGGAGCCACCGGACTTCTTCTTCGGCTTGGCATCCTTCGCCTCGTCAACGGTAGCGTTGTCTTCCTTGGACTCAGCTTCTTCGATAGCCTCGTCGGAAGGAACATCGCCGTCCTCATCCTCAGCGGCCGCAGCGTCTGCGTCGCCGATGCGTGCGATGACTTCGCCGACCTCGACGGTGTCGTCTTCCTCAGCGAGGATTTCTACCAGGGTGCCTGCCACAGGCGATGGGATTTCGGTGTCGACCTTGTCGGTAGAGACCTCAAGGAGTGGTTCGTCGACCTCGACTTCGTCGCCGACTTCCTTCAGCCACGTGGTGATGGTGCCTTCGGTGACAGACTCGCCAAGTTCTGGCATCTCAACGTCGGTGGCCTTGCCAGAAGCCTTCCCAGAACTGCCGGAAGATTTCTTCTCTTCCTTCTCTTCTGGCTCGTCTTTCTCTTCTGGCTCATCCTGTTCCTCGGCTGCGTCTGCGCCAGAGTCGGCGGAATCGCCCTCATCACCGACGATGGCGATGACTTCGCCGACCTCGACGGTGTCGTCCTCCTCCGCCTTGATCTCTAGCAGCACGCCAGCGACAGGGGACGGGATTTCGGTGTCAACCTTGTCGGTAGAGACCTCGAGCAACGGTTCGTCGACCTCGACGGTATCGCCGACTTCCTTCAGCCACGTGGTAATTGTGCCTTCGGTGACGGATTCGCCCAGCTCGGGCATCTCAACTGAGTGCGCCATGTTTTGAGTCTCCTCGAAAATTAGTTAAACGGAAGCTTTATGCGTCCAGAGTACCTGTTGACAAAACTTTGTGGGCATAAACCTTGCATAGATGGGGCGAATTAAAACTACCCCCATACCTAAGTATGATGGATAATTGTGTTTAACCTTTTCGGACGCAAGAAAAAGTCCTCACCCCTGACCCCTCCCCGCGGTCCAGGTGAGACAATCCGCCCCGAAGATAGTGCCTACCTCGCCGAGTGGGTGAAAGGCCGTGCCTTCGTCGAGGGGTTCGTCGAACCCGAAACGATGGTCAACGAGATGTCGGTTGTGCTTGTCGACGAAAATGGTGAGCACACGCGTCGCCGCATCGGAGGTCCGAAAGGCATCGACGCCGTAGCGAAGCTGCTCAATATCCCCATCTACGACGTGGAGGAGACCGGCTACCCTGATCGCATGCGCCGCAAAATAGAGCAGGAGCGCATCTTGCGCAAACGTGCCGAACAGCGGGAACGCCGCGCCAAATTCGAGCGCGGCGAAGACCCCAACTAGTAAACCGGTGCACACCCCGTTCGCAGTACTTAAGAAAGGCTCCGCAGCACGTCAACAATGGTGCGCACGCCATAGCCCGTTGCACGCTTCGGTGTGTAGGCGTGCGCGCTGCCGCCATTAAAGGCAGGTCCGGCAATATCAACGTGAGCCCACTGAATGCCCTCGCCCACAAACGCCTCAATGTACCGGCCAGCTACCAGCATGCCGGCAAAACGCGAGCTGTGGGAGTTGCGCACGTCTGCAATCGGGGACTTGAGATCATCCGCGGTCTCCTCAGGCAGCGGCATCGCCCAAGCAGGCTCGCCGGCATCGCGGGCCACAGCAGCAACATGGTCGCGGAACTCATCGCTACCCATCACACCAGCGGTCCGAGCACCCAAAGCCACCAGCTGCGCACCGGTCAGAGTAGAAGCCTCAATCAGATAATCTGGTTTCTCCTCAGAAGCACGCGCGAGCGCGTCGGCAAGCACCACACGGCCCTCAGCATCCGTATTGATAATCTCGGAGGTCTTGCCACCGTAGTGGGTGATCACATCGCCCGGGCGGGTTGCGCCGCCGGAAGGCATATTTTCTGCCATCGACAGCCACGTATCAATCTGCACCGGCACTCCCAAGCGGGCCGCAGCAATGGTGGCCCCCAGCATCATGGCGGAACCACCCATGTCGGAGATCATGTCCTCCATCTTGGAGCCAGGCTTCAGCGAGATACCACCAGTGTCGAAAGTAATGCCCTTGCCCACAAGCGCGACCTTCTTCTTCGCGCGGCGGGGCTTCCACTCGAGGTGAACCAGCCGGGGTGGGCGGTGAGATCCTTTGCCCACCGCAATCAGGCCCCCATAACCACCCTTCTCCAAGGCCTTCTCATCCAGTACCTCAACCTTGAGGCCCGCCTCTTTACCCACAGCCTGCACTAGCTCCGCGTAGACCTCGGGGTAGAGGTGGTTGGCTGGGGTGTTCACCAAGTCGCGGGCAAAATTCACGGACTCCGCTACAATTTGGGCCGTCTCGAACTCTTCCTTGGCAGATTTCTCACCCACAACAGTGACCACAGCCGGCTTCTGCTCTTCATCGCCAGCTGCCTTAAAACCGGCGTAAGTATAGCCACCAAGCAGCAGGCCCTCCACGATTGGTGCTACACCAAACTCGGTAGAGATAACGGCCTCCCGCACACCGGTGAGAGAACGTCCAAGTTCACCGGCTGCACGGCGCACGGCGTCGTCGTCAAGCTCCTCAGCATGCCCCAAGCCGAACGCGACAATCAGCTGATCGTCGAAAAGCACACGCGTGACCTCGCCATGCTTTCCTGTGGCGCCGACGCGCTCTAGCGCTTCGAGCAGCCCCTTCGGCACCAACTGGGTGACGGGCACCTCCAGTGCCTCGCCTTTGGTGACAGGGATCAAGAGGGTTTCGGGTTGCTTCGGTGCCTTCGCGGCAAAACCGAGCGTGAGCGTGGTTCCAGTAACCGGGAGGGTAAAGCTCATGAATACGTTCCTTTCTTAGTTGTACCCACGAGCATATCGACAACGCCCGACACAGCGCGAGTATGTTGGAACGCATGACCTCTCTTGAATTTCAGATCACAAAGACCACACACCCAACTACCGGCAAGGATCTGGAAGAGATCCTTGCAAACCCGCAGTTCGGAAAAAAATTTACTGACCACATGATCACCATCGACTGGACCGAGGACAAAGGCTGGCATGACGCGCAGCTGCGCCCCTACGAGTCCATCCCCATGGACCCCGCGACCACGGTCTTCCACTATGGCCAGGCAATCTTCGAAGGCTTGAAAGCCTACCGCCAGCCAGACGGAACGATTGCAACTTTTCGCCCGGAGGAGAACGCGAAGCGGATGCAGTACTCCGCGCGCCGCATGGCCATGCCCGAGCTCCCCGTAGAAGACTTTCTTGAAGCGCTGCGCCTGCTTGTCGACGCAGACCAGGACTGGGTACCAGCAGCCGGGGGAGAGGCCAGCCTTTACCTGCGTCCATTCATGATTTCCACCGAGGTTTCCTTGGGGGTCTCGCCTGCGGATGCATACCGCTTCTTCGTGATCGCCTCTCCGTCGGGCGCTTATTTCAAGGGTGGCCTGAAGCCTGTGAGCGTGTGGCTCAGTGAGGACTACACACGCGCCGCGCCAGGGGGAACCGGCGATGCGAAGTTCGCCGGCAATTATGCAGCTTCCTTGCTGGCCCAGGCACAGGCTGAGGAGAAGGGATGTGACCAGGTGGTGTGGCTTGACGGCATCGAACACAACTACATCGAAGAGATGGGCGGCATGAACCTCATGTTCGTCTATGGAACTGGCGACAACGCCAAGGTTGTCACCCCAGCGCTTTCAGGCTCCCTGCTGCCTGGCATCACGCGTGACTCCTTACTTCAGGTGGCGCGCGACATGGGTTATCAGACTGAGGAGCGCCGCATTCACAAGCAGGAATGGGCCGACGACGCTCGATCCGGTGCGATGAGCGAGGCCATGGCCTGCGGTACCGCTGCTGTGATCACTCCGGTGGGGCGAGTGCTGTCCAACCACGGCGAGTTCCTGGTGAACAACAACGAGCCCGGAAAGATCACCATGGCGATGCGCGAGCGTCTCACCGGCATTCAGCACGGCACAGTCGAAGATCTCCACGGCTGGGTATATCCACTGGTAAAGTAACGTTTCGGTGCGTCGATGCGCACGCTTTACGACGAGGGGATCACGCTTTACGGGTGTGGAGCATCCTTGACAACAGTTACGCGGGAGCGCGGCACCAAATCATCAATCTCATCGCCAACTAACTGGGCGGCGCAATTCAACAAAGGTAGTGCGGCAAGCGCGCCGGCACCTTGACCAGTAGACATATCTAAAGCGATGAGGGGGGTGAGATCCAGCGCCTGCAAGCTGATGAGGTGACACGGCTCGGGGGATAGCTGTCCTGCTGCCAACCAATCCTTCGTCCCTGGGGCCAGACGTTCTGCGACATATGCTGCGACGGCGGGGTAGGCACCGTCGATAAGCACTGGGGTGCGTCGCACAGCAGACTGGGCGATCAGCGCACCCAATGCCACGAAGCATGGGGCGGAGATTGCTGTGAGCACGGCGGGCACGTTGTCACGGAGGTGGCGGACGCGGAACATTGCATCGCGGATGATGGACACCTTGGTCTTCCATGCCTCATCGTTAATACCAGAACCCGGGCCTACCGCTAAGACTGGTTCAGTCCGGGTGAGCGCGCCGATAACTGCCGCAGCAATGGTGGTGTTGCCAACGCCCAGATCTGCAGGAACTATTAAGTCGGCACCAGCATCAATTTCTTGGTCAGCCAATCGCTTGCCAATGCCGATAGCGCGCTCAAACTGCTCAGTGCTCATGGCGTCTTCGACATCGATGGCACCAGTCGAACGGGAGACGCGTTCTTCTCCCCAGCTATCACGGTCCAATGACACGTCGACGAGGCGCACCGCGGCACCAGCAGCACGGGCCATGGTGTGGACTGGGCCACCACCAGCCTGGATCTCTTCGGCTTGGGCAACTGACGCCTCCACAGGAAACGCAGAAACACCACGTGTGGCGATTCCATGGTCCCCAGCGATAACGATGGTGCGCGCCTGCTCGAAAGGGACCGGGCTTTCATTGCCTTGGCAGGCGGCTATCCACGCTCCGGCGTCACCCAATCGCCCGAAAGATCCACCGCGGGGAGTGGACGCTACAGCGGCCGCCACCGTCGAGCGGATGGATTCATTAGGGCTGGTGACGGGGTTAAACACCTGGATTCACTCTCCAAAAGGCGATGTCGATGGAACTATTTATCCAAGCATAGCCCGTTCCCGGCGCTAAACAGTGCTACCAATCTCCACCTGAGGCTTAGGGGTGCGCCACTTCCGCGGCTGGGAAGCGCGCGAGTACGCGTACATACCGGTACCGAAACCGATGTCGGTAGCATTCGGGAATTTCTCCCTGGCGGCCTTATTGGCTGCTTTGCCGATATACAGGCCCTCACCAAACAATCCCAGGATGAGCAGCATCGACGCGCCTGTCACCACTACCGAAAGGGCGGGGAACCACGAGCTCAACACCATGACGATCAGCAGCACAATCATGAATGGCATCGCCCAATTTGTGAAGAACCGGCGCGAATCCACCCAGTCACGAATGTAGCGGCGCACATCGCCTTTGTCGCGATCGAGGAGGAAGCGTTCGTCGCCTTCGTTCATGCGACGTTGGATCTCGCGGTTTTGCTCGCGGTTTTCTTCACGATTTTTCTTCTTGTATTCGCGCCACTCTTTTTTCGTCATCGACTTTTTTAGTTCTTTATGGCGTTGCGCGGCTTCCGCTGGGCTGAGTGCATTGGGGTCGCGGACCACGCCGCGGGCTATCTCTTGCTCACGGCGCTTGGGCGTGGGCCTTCCCTTCGGCGGGGTATAGCCCTTTGGCAGGGGACGCTGAGCGTTTGTCGGCGACGTCGACTCCGGCGACGGGTTTGTTGAATCATTCAAGCCTGAAGAAGTGCTGCCGGACTTGTTGTCATCTTTTTTCTGCCAGGGAAGTTTCACGATTACTAGGCTACAAGGCCGGTAAGAAAATCGGGAATACGGGTCGTATCATTGGCGTTGTTGACGGTGTAGCCCTACCGTTTCTCCCCGAACGCGTGTACTGTGGACTGCTAACACGGGGTTAAACTCGGGCTGGACCGTTTAAATAAGGAAGCATAGTTTTAAGGAGACCATCATGACCGCACCTACCTCCTCTACCGGTGTCATCCTCACCGACGACGCCGCTGCTAAGGCAAAGGCACTACTCGACCAGGAAGGTCGCGACGATCTCTCCCTCCGAATCGCCGTCCAGCCGGGTGGCTGCGCTGGCTTGCGCTACCAGCTCTACTTTGATGATCGTGAGCTCGATGGCGATAAGGAAGACTTCGTTGGTGGTGTCCGGCTGGTCGTGGATAAGATGAGCGTGCCATACCTGGCAGGAGCAACCATTGACTTCGCGGACTCGATTGAGGCTCAGGGCTTCACCATCGACAACCCGAACGCAGGTGGCGCCTGCGCCTGCGGCGACTCATTTAACTAAAAATCGGTTTTGCACTCTTACAGCAGCACAAGGCCCGTGACAAGAATATGTCACGGGCCTACGGTTTGCGTCAGCGTTCCTACAGATCGATCGGATAGTTTTTCTGCTCAATTTTTGGGTCGATTCGCTTTTCGACGAATATCCCGTGCCACACCATGAACGCAAGAACAGTCCAGAGGCGACGCGAGTGGTCGGAGATTCCATCGCGGTGCTCCTTCAACATTTCCAAAACCTCTGGCTTGTTGAAGATGTCTTCGGTCTGAGACTCATTGATAGTGTCTTGGGCCCAGCCAAAGAGTTCGTCACCGGCCAGCCAATGGCGCATCGGAACTGGGAAGCCCAGCTTCTTGCGGTGCAGAACGTGGGCTGGGACGATCTGCTCAAGTGCTCGTCGTAAAGCGTACTTTGTCGTACCATTAGCAATCTTGAGGTGGTACGGGATGGTCTGCGCCACCTCGAATACTTCTTTGTCAAGGAATGGAACGCGCAGCTCAAGCGAGTTAGCCATATTGATTTTATCGGCCTTCACCAAGATATCGCCACGCATCCAAGTAAACAGGTCGAGGTGCTGCATGCGGGCAACCGGATCCATGTCTGCTGCTGCGGAAGCACGGTAAATCGGGGCGGTGACTTCGCGGTGATCCCACTCCGGCTTCGCCCACGGCAAGACGCGCTGCAGCTGCTGCCAATTAAAGTTGCGCGCATTGCCGTAGTAGCGCGTCTCCATCGGCTGGCTGCCGCGTTCAAGCAAAGACTTGCCCTTCATACCATCAGGCAAGATGCGCGAAAGCTGACCTAAGCCCTTGCGAAGGGGGGCCGGAACTTTTTCAAACGGTGTTAGCGATAACGGCTCTTTGTAGATGGTATAACCGCCGAACAGCTCGTCTGCTCCTTCTCCGGACAGGACCACCTTGACGTGCTTGCGTGCTTCTTGTGCCACGAAGTACAGCGGAACCAAGGAGGGGTCGGCCACGGGATCATCCAGATACCACATGATTTTCGGAATGGCGTCGGCGTATTCTTCCGGTGACACGATCTTGACGATGTGCTCTGCCCCGATTGCCTCCGCAGACTCTGCGGCGACATCCACCTCTGAGTAGCCCTTGCGTTCAAAACCGGTAGTGAAGGTAAGCAGATTCGGATTGTACTTCTTAGCCAGCGCAGCGATCGCGGTCGAGTCGATACCGCCGGAGAGGAACGAGCCGACAGTGACGTCTGCACGCATGTGCTTTTCGACGGAATCATCCAACACTCGAGCGATCCTGTCGAAGAGGGCCTGCTCCCTATCTTTCGGTACCGGAACTGTCTGGAACTGCGGATTGAAGTAGCGCACCGCTTCGACCCGTTCACCGGCCTGCATTGTGACATGGCAGCCGGACTCTACTCGGCGAATTTCCTTATGAAGGGACTCTGGTTCCGGAACATATTGCAGATCAACATAGTGTTCGATGGCGCGCTTATCAAGCTCAAGGCCTAGACCGATCTGATCGGCCATTTCCAGGATCGACTTCTTTTCAGACCCGAACACTGTTCCCGCTTCGGTCGTGGCGTAGTACAAAGGCTTGATACCGAACTGATCGCGGGCCGCAAACAGAGTCTGGGTTTCCGTATCCCAGATCAGGAAAGCAAACATGCCACGCAGGTGCTGGACAACATCCTTGCCCCAGTGGTGGTACCCAACGACGATGGTTTCGGAGTCGCCCGAAGTCTTGAATTCGTAGCCGGCGGCTTGGAGCTGAGCGCGAAGCTCAACGAAGTTGTAGATCTCGCCGTTGAAAACCAACGTGTAGCGTTCCGGTGCATCTACAGGGCCCCAGTGTAAAGGCTGATGGGAGTGCGCTAAGTCAATAATCGCAAGGCGATTAAAACCGAACACGACCGATTCATCATTCCACGTGCCCGCACCATCCGGGCCACGGTGGCGCATGCACGGCAGGCCCTGTTCCACGGCGTCAACATAGTCTGTGGCGTTGCCGCGACTGGTCAGCATTCCTAGTAGACCACACATAGCTTAAAAATTGCTCCTATATATAAGGTATAGAATGTCGGGAGCGCGCGCCCCGAGTTCAACAGTTCTCCACAGCAGTCTACGCGCATTGGGCTAAGGATTATCTCCCACCCGACTGAAGATGCAAAAAGATCCTGACGGGGTGGAGTGCGCACGGCGGTAAGGCACTTATCGGCAGTTAAGGTGATGTTTTTCGGTTCCACCTTTAGCTGGTCCCCGATTGGGGTGCAACTTTTGATGCACGCAAAAAATCCAAAATATGGCATACATCACATGGGGTGCGGGGTGGTGGCAACATTTGAGGGGGTAGATGCATAATGGCCTGTGGTTTAGTAACCGCGGCATAATCCCCGTTCAGCTATCGAAAGTTTGATCTTTACTATTGAATTAAAGGCGTGGGGCCGGTGAACTATCCTAGGTAGGTAGTAAAACTCGAATGCACTTCGAGACTTTTGTTGTGTGGACAGGAAGGCAGACACACGTGGAAAAGCGAAACAATGGTGGCTTCGCGCGCAAGCTCGGCGCTGTCAGCGCTATCGCGCTCGGTGGTCTAGCGCTAGCTGGCTGTGACGTAGCAGCCCCGGACGCGTTGGCCAACGTTTTGGACATGGGTTGGCCAGACCCGATAACTCCAGAGGGTCAGAGCATGTACAACTTCTGGATCTGGGTGTGGGTCACGGCATGGATCATCGGCATCATTATGTGGGCGATCTTCCTCGTGTCGATTTTCCGTTGGAACCGCAAGCGCCGAGAGGAGAAGGGTGCCGGTGAGTTTCCGAACCAGCTGCAATACAACATCCCACTAGAGTTGGTGTTGACCATTGCACCGATTGTCATCGTGATGGTGTTGTTCTTCTTCACTGTCCAGACACAGCAGAAAGTGATCGCTAAGGACAAGAACCCTGAGGTTGTCGTTGACGTCACTGGTTTCCAGTGGAACTGGAAGTTTGGTTACGCGAATGTCGCCGCAGATCTGGCGGGCACTAACGAGGACTATGTTGGCCTAGATGAAGAGCGTCAGGCGCGTGCCGACGAGACTCGCTTCGATCCCGAGGGTACTCCCAACGCAAACCCAATTCATGGACAGTCCAAGGGCGACCAGTCGTACCTGAACTTCAACAAGATCGAGACTCTGGGTACCACTGAAGAAGTACCGGTTTTGGTTCTTCCGGTGGATACTCCGATCGAGTTCCGACTCGCTTCCGGCGATGTTAACCATTCGTTCTGGGTGCCAGAATTCCTTTTCAAACGTGACGTTTACTCACACCCCGAGGTTAACCAGCAGGAGCGTAGCTTCCAGGTAGAATCCATCGATGAGACTGGCGCGTTTGTTGGTCGCTGTGCAGAAATGTGCGGTACCTATCACGCAATGATGAACTTTGAGCTGCGCGTCGTTGAACGCGATCAGTTCGTGCAGTATATGCAGTACCGTCTTGAGAATCCGGAGGCACCGAACTCCGAGGCTCTAGCGTCGATTGGCGAGGCTCCATATGCAACTTCGACCCATCCATTCGTTTCTGACCGTACCGGTACTCGTGACGAGCAGAACTACGTAGACAACAACGCGCGAGTCTAAGAAGGGCTAGGTAAAATCAATGGGACCATCAGCAAAACTCTTCTACGGCCTAGCGGCCTTCCTGGCTATCATGGCGGTTATGTACGCACTTGGAACTAGCTGGATTAGTGATGACGCGTACCTCTTCGGCTACGAATGGGCGGGTGGTGTCGCGATTATCCTCGCGATGGTCATGTCGCTCATGGTGGGAGGTTATCTCCACTTCACCGAGCGTCGAGCAGACGTTCTCCCAGAAGACTGGGAAGAGGCGGAGATCGAAGACGGCGCTGGCGTGCTGGGCTTCTTTGCCCCTAACTCCGTGTGGCCACTGGCGATGTCAGGCTCTATCTTTATCCTTGGTGCCGGCATTGCCTTCTGGCAGCTGTGGCTCGTGGTATTTGGTGGGGTATGCCTTATCTGGTCGACGACGATGCTAAACCTGCAGTTCTCCATCCCTCGGGAAAAGCACTAATTTCGAGCCAACACTCGTACCGGTAGCCATCGCCTTCTCTGCTGAAAAACCCACGGTGCCCATCACGAATTCGTGATGGGCACCGTGGGTTTCTGGTCTATCGTTCTAGGGGGTAACTGGGACGTTTCCGACTTTCGTCTCGGGGTCAACCGAAAGTATGGAACCTGCAGGAACATACCCCCATTATTTGTTAGCTCCATCACAAATCGGAACTAAGGAGCCATAGTTTAAAATTCAAACGTCAATCTAGGCCGAAATTTCGAGAGCCATGGTTGCAGGGTTGGACGTATTGACAGTGGATTGACCAGCATTAACGGCGCGTCGTTTGGAAGCACTAAAAAGTTCCCGTCCTAGCAAAACTCTTTTCTACAACTTTCGTTTGGGGTAAAAGTGCAGGTACATGACTTGCTAACAGGAAAATGGCGGGGGTGAACAAGGTGACTTTAGGTTTAAAACCGGCCATACTTACATGCGTGACGAGCGCAATTTCTAATGACAAAACGGCTGCGCAGCAACAGCGTGTGCCCGTGCTGAACCGACCAAATATGGTCAGCGTGGGTACCATCCTGTTCATGGCGCAGGAATTGATGTTCTTCGCTGGGCTTTTCGCGATGTACTTCACATCGCGCGCGAACGGCATAGCAACTGGTGACTGGGAGGTTCAGACAGCAAACCTGAACGTCCTCTACGGTGCAATTATTACCGTCATCTTGATCACCTCTTCTATCACATCGCAGTTCGGCGTCTTCGCTGCAGAAAGGGGTGACGTATACGGGCTGAGGAAATGGTTCACCATCACGATCCTTCTCGGCGTGATCTTCTTGGGCTTGGTTGCCTTCGAATGGTACGAGATGATCCATCACGGTGTAACCATCCAGAGCAGTGTCTATGGTTCGGTGTTCTACATCATTACCGGCTTCCACATGGCTCACGTAACAGCAGGCATTATCGCCTTCATTGTCGTGATGCTGCGTGTGTCCAAGTCGAAGTTCACACCTGCACAGGCAACTGCCGCAATGGTGACTTCCTACTACTGGCACTTCGTCGACTTGATCTGGGTCGGCGTGTTCATCACCTTGTACCTAGTCCAGTAATGACCATTCGGTCTGAAATCAAAACAACACATAGTCGCTAAAGGGATAAAGATGGAAAAGAACCCGAAGAAGGTGCGCAACCGCAAGGTGCGTCGCACAGTCGCCGGTGCTGCAGCCCTGACGGTCGGCCTAACTGGCGCAGGCATTTTGGCCACGGCTCTGACCCCGGACGCGCAGGTTGCCACGGCTCAGAGGGATGAGCAAGCGCTGATCCAGGAGGGCAAGGACCTCTACGACGTAGCATGCATCACCTGCCACGGCGCAAACCTGCAAGGCGTTGAAGACCGCGGGCCCGCCCTGATTGGCACCGGTGAAGGTGCCGTCTACTTCCAAGTGCACTCCGGGCGCATGCCGATGATGTCGAATGACGCTCAGGCTGAGCGTAAGCAGCCTCGTTACACAGAGCAGCAGTCGCTGGCGCTTGCAGCGTACGTCGCAGCAAACGGCGGAGGGCCCGGCCTCGTTTACAATGAGGACGGCACCCTAGCGATGGAGGAGCTGCGTGGCAAGAACTACAACGGGCAGATACAGCCTGAGGATGTCGCCCGTGGTGGTGAGCTGTTCCGCACTAACTGCGCTTCGTGCCACAACTTCACCGGTCGTGGCGGTGCCTTGTCATCAGGCAAGTACGCACCTGTACTGGACCCTGCAAATGAGCAGGAAATCTATCAGGCGATGCTCACCGGCCCACAGAACATGCCGAAGTTCTCAGACCGTCAGCTCACCGCTGATGAGAAAAAGGACATCATCGCATTCGTGAAATCATCGAAAGAAACACCGAGCCCTTCGGGTTACGCTCTCGGCGGACTAGGACCAGTTTCTGAGGGTCTGGCTATGTGGATTATTGGTGTCACCCTGATCGGTGCCGCCGCTATGTGGATTGGATCGCGCTCATGAGCAACGACGTAAATAAGAATTACACCGACCGCGAACTCGACGCGATGACTAATGTCGAGTTAGCAACTCTCGGCACTGAAATGGACGACGTCACCATTGCGTATCGCAAGGAACGTTTTCCGATTGATAATGATCCCGCCGAGAAACGTGCTGAGGCTGGCATCAATGCCTGGTTGATCGTTTCGATTATCGCCGGTATCGCATTCCTTGCTGTGTATCTCTTCTGGCCGTGGGAGCCTAAGTTCCACGGTGACGAGGGCTTGGCAATCTACACGATGTACACCCCGCTGCTGGGTCTAACTTCAGGCCTGGCCTTGCTCGGACTTGGTGTAGCTGTAATTCAGTACGTGAAGAAGTTCATCCCTGAAGAAGTAGCAGTACAGCGTCGACACGATGGCATCTCTTCTGAGGTTGATCGTCGCACTACTACCGCACTGCTGAACGACGCGTGGGAAACTTCCACGCTTGGTCGTCGTAATGTGATGAAGGGACTGCTCGGCGGTGCAGGCCTCTTGGCTGGTTTGGTCATCATCGCTCCCTTGGGTGGTGCTATCAAGGACCCATGGCGGCCGCGCCATGAGATGAACTACAACGGTGATGGCACTCTGTGGACTTCTGGATGGTCTCTCCATGACCAAGGCGTCAAGTTGTACCTCGCCCGCGACACCGGCGCAATCGCCGAGAAGCATGAGGGAGACACCGGCACACACTTCACCACGACTGGTGTTTCTCGTCTAGTTCGTGTCCGCCCGGAAGAGATCGCAGCCGCAGGCATGGAGACCGTCTACCCATTGGCAGCAGACGATGTTAACGACGGCGATCTCTACGATCCAACGCGAGATGTCTACGAAAACCATATGCATTCCATTCACGGTCCTCGTAACTCTGTCATGCTGATCCGTCTGCGTTCCGATGACGCAGCGAAAGTTGTGGAGCGTGAAGGTCAGGAAGACTTCCACTACGGCGACTACTACGCGTACTCCAAGATCTGTACGCACATTGGTTGCCCGACCTCGCTGTATGAAGCACAAACCAACCGTATTCTTTGCCCGTGCCACCAGTCGCAGTTCGATGCGCTGCAGTACGGCAAGCCAGTCTTCGGCCCAGCAGCTCGTGCACTGCCACAGCTGCCACTGGAGGTCGACGAAGACGGCTACCTCATCGCCCGTGGCAACTTCATTGAGCCACTTGGCCCGGCCTTCTGGGAGCGTAAGTCGTAATGAGTACAAAATTAGGTAAAGCCGCGAATGCTGTTGATTCGCGCATGACAATCGCGGGCTTCCTGCGCCCGCAACTGAATAAGGTATTCCCAACTCACTGGTCGTTCATGCTCGGTGAGGTAGCCCTCTACAGCTTCATTATTTTGCTGCTGACGGGTATTTACCTGGCACTATTCTTCGACCCATCGATCACGAAGGTGATCTACGACGGGGCTTACTTGCCGCTCAATGGTGTGGAGATGTCACGTGCATACGCGACCGCTCTGGACATTTCCTTCGACGTGCGTGGTGGACTGTTTGTTCGCCAGATGCACCACTGGGCAGCACTGCTGTTCATGATGTCCATGGTTGCGCATATGATGCGTATCTTCTTCACTGGAGCATTCCGTCGCCCACGTGAGGCTAACTGGATTATCGGTTGTACCCTGATTCTTCTCGGTATGATTGAGGGCTTCATGGGCTACTCTCTTCCGGACGACCTACTGTCAGGTGTTGGTCTGCGCATTATGTCCGCGATTATCCTGGCGGTCCCCATTTTGGGTACCTGGGTACACTGGGCAATCTTTGGTGGAGACTTCCCATCTGACCTGATGCTCGACCGTTTCTATATCCTGCACGTACTGGTTCTGCCGGGCTTGATCCTGGCTTTAATCGCCGCGCACGTTTTGCTGGTCTGGTATCAGAAGCACACGCAGTTCCCTGGTCCTGGTCGTACCGAAGACAATGTTGTGGGTATCCGCATCATGCCGGTTTTTGCCACCAAGGCCATCGGTATGGGGTTGATTGTGTTCGCAGTCTTGGCGGCAATGTCTGGTCTGACAACCATCAACGCAATTTGGAATATTGGCCCGTATAACCCGTCTCAGGTCTCCGCTGGTTCCCAGCCGGATATCTACATGCTGTGGACAGACGGCGCAGCCCGTGTCATGCCGGCATGGGAGCTCTACTTTGGTAACTACACCATCCCGGGTGCGTTCTGGGTTATCGTCATGGCCATGGTCATGGTGATCTTGCTGATCGCTTACCCCTGGATTGAAAAGAAGGCGACTGGCGATAACGCTCACCACAACCTGCTTCAACGTCCGCGTGACGTTCCGGTTCGCACAGGAATCGGTGTGATGGGCATCGTGTTCTTCCTGCTTCTTACCCTGTCTGGTGGTAACGACCTATTCGCCTACCACTTCCAGATCTCGTTGAACGCGATGACTTGGGTCGGTCGCATCGGCCTGATCGTGTTACCTCCAATTGCCTACTTCATCACCTACCGCATTTGCGTTGGTCTCCAGCGTTCTGACCGCGAGGTACTGGAACACGGCATTGAGACAGGCGTGATCAAGAAGCTGCCAAACGGTGCCTTCGTGGAAATCCACCAGCCGTTGGCTACCGATGCTGAAGGCAACGCAGTCCCGCTTGAGTACACTGGTGCTCGTGTTCCGAAGCAGATGAACCAACTGGGTTACTCTGACTCCGAGACCTCCGGTATGTTCAAGGCTGATGATCCTGAGATCATGGCGCGCCGTGCACAGATCAAGCGTGACAACCATCATGAAGAGATGGAAGCTCTGCGTCGGATCGACGAGCAGAACCGACTCGAGGATGAACAGAAGGGTCTCAACTAGAGACAACGCGAAGAATTGCGCTCACTACAGCGCCCCACCCTCCCCTTGGAGGATGGGGCGCTGTTTTTTCTTCAAAAGTGAAGCGGAGGCTTATGACTAGCGCTCCTTAGCACCGGCGAGAGGTGAAATAGAGAGCTTTCGAATAAGTGAGTGACCGAAACATTTTTCAAATAGTGTTTTCACTGTTTCGGAGCAGTGGCGGTTCCAAGAAGAATTTCAAGCGCTGCAGACGGAGAAAACTCAAACTTGTGTGGCCCATCTTTGTGCTTTTGCCGGTGCAATGTGAGGAAGAACACAATGGGACATGTTTTGAAGAAAAATAATAGTTTTTGGAAATCGTGAAAGTGAAATGGACCGGCCTGTCTGTCTAAAACTGCTGTTCAGAGACTTTTTATAATCTACAAGTTGCCGCAGAAATTGGTTTCGCTCTTGCGTTATTGACTGCCATTTTAGGCACTCCGAAAATAACGGCTTGATAACGGGCGAGCCATTGGACAAAGTTTGTTGCAGTTTCGTAACCTTATTGAGACATTGCGACCAACCGGACGCAAGGTACGAACTGAACATATATTGCCGAATCCCATTCGGGCCACTGGCCGGAACGGGGCCGGGGACCCACCTCTCTAACCCGGGGTGAATTCCTTAGAGGGGCGACCCACAATAGGCCGTTGCATAAGGAAGGGTGATTTCCTCACCTAGCCCGTCAGCTAACTCGGTAGGCATTACAGGAAGATATGGAGATTATTCGTGGCTAAGCACCGTCGCCAGGACAAGAATACTGCACGTAAGGTCGCTGCTGTTTCCGCAGCGGCCATGGGGTCGACCCTCCTGGTACCAGCTACCGCGACCGCAGCAGAGGTTACCGTTCCAGGTAGCCCTGTGTCAGTGAATGTCCCGGGCATCGAGAACGTTCCAGGTATTGAAAACATTCCAGGTATCCAGCAGTGGATTCCATCCATCCAGAGCAGCAACAGCTATTACGGCGACGTCCGTTCTGCCGTCGCACAGGTTCGTGCCATTCCAGGAGCAACTCAGATTCCAGGTTTCGCTGCCTTTTTGGACCAAGTAGAGGCAAACTATGCGCCGGCTCCTGCTACCTACGCAGCCCCAGCTACTGCCCCAGCGCCTGCGCCGGCACCGGCCCCAGCGCCGGCACCAGTAGTGCAGAAGTCTTCGGGGCAAGAGATTGTAGACATCGCTCGATCGAAGATTGGTTCCCCGTACGTCTATGGTGCCGCTGGCCCAAACGCGTTTGATTGCTCTGGTTTTACCTCCTGGGTCTACGCCCAGGCTGGTAAGAACATTCCACGCACTTCCGGTGCGCAGGCAGCAGCTGGTCAGAAGGTCCCTTTGAACCAGATTCAGCCTGGTGACATCGTTGTTTACTACGGTGGCGCATCCCACGTTGCAATCTACGCAGGTAACGGTGTGATGATTGATGCACTTAACTCTGGGTCCCCAGTAGCTGAGCGCCCACTGCACTACATGCCAATCCACTCAGTTGTCCGCTTCTAAGCAAATTCTGAGCACAAATCCGCCTTACTTTATGGCGGGATAGGCTTGCCCCCAGCCCAAGGGATTCTGCCGACAGGCACCCCTAGCGGTTGGGGGCATTGTTATCAAATTTCTTCGGTTGCCGTGCGTTTTAATGGGGTCGGAACGGGAGCTTCGTGAGAATTGTGCCTGTTGTGATTCGAAAGCAATTTCTTAGACTTATGCGCTTTGCACAGGTTTGCTCAACCGCTATAGTTACAAGGGTTAGCACGCCGTGCACTTAGTATTTATTAAGTATCTCGAGAGAGGATATTGTGGCCAAACACCGCGCGCCAAGGCGCTCACGCTTTACCTTCTTGGTCCCTTCACTCACTGCAGCTGCGGTGTCAACCGGGCTTGCGTTCCCGGTAGACGCCCAAGATATTGATAAGTTGATCTCTCAGATGGACGAAGTTTCCACCGCGGCGGGAGCAAAGAATGAAGAGGTGAAGGAACTAGAGAACGATATCGAACGTGCTCAGTCAAATCTGGATCGCCTGAAAGATGAAGCAGAATCCGCAAATGCCGCTGCTGCACGCGCTATCGGGGCTAAAAATGGATATCAGTCTGACGTCAATGGGATAGCGGTGTCCAAATACCGGAATGTGCAAAAAGATCCGTTAATCACCACCTTGGAGTCCGGCAATCCGCAGACGGTAATCGACCGAGCTTCCTACCTCGGGTCCATCTCTCGCAATACCGAACGCACCCTTGGGGAGCTCCAAGACGCAAATCAAACAGCCGCGCAAATGGCAAACGCAGCTAATATTGCCTTAGCTGAAGCCGAGTTCTATCGCAATCAACTTGACTCGAAGCACCGGAAGTTAAACGAGGAGCGTAGCGAGCTCGAGGAGCAAGTGCGCAACCTGGAGAATCAGGTGAACTCGTTGGACGGCGAAGCGCGCGAGGAATGGCTCAACAAGAATGGCCCCATTAAGAACCCGCAACCAGGCCTCGCATTGAACCCAGCTGCCAGCGGTGTCGTAGGTGCCGCAATGAGTAAAATAGGAGCGCCGTACGGTTGGGGTGCCGCAGGCCCGAATCAGTTTGATTGCTCCGGCTTGATGTTCTGGGCGTACGCACAAAACGGTAAGTCGATCCCGCGCACATCTCAGGCACAGCTAGCAGGTGGCCAGTCGGTTCCGTTATCTGACCTTCAGCCGGGCGATATCATCGGTTATTACCCCGGTGTGACTCACGTCGGAATGTACATTGGTAATGGCCAGGTCGTTCATGCTTCTGACTATGGAATCCCCGTCCAGGTCGTCCCGTATAATTCCATGCCAATTCAGGGTGCTGCCCGCTACTAAACGGTGTCCGGCTGAATGACAACGTTGCTTGTGACAAACGATTTCCCGCCCGCAGTCGGCGGGATTCAGTCGTACTTGCGAGATTTTCTTTCCACAGTTGATCCCCGCGAGATCATCGTCTTTGCCTCTACCCAGGATGCCGCTGCAGCCGCTGCTCACGATGCAGCCAGTGATTACCGCATTGTGCGCTGGCCACGTTCAGTCATGTTGCCTACTCCGGCGACTACCGCAAGAATGCAGGAACTGATCCGGACGCATTCCATCAACACGGTGTGGTTTGGGGCAGCCGCACCTTTAGCCCTGATGGGGGCTGCGGCGAAACGCGCTGGTGCAACCCGTGTTATTGCCACAACCCATGGGCACGAGGTCGGCTGGTCTATGCTCCCTGGGGCGCGTCAGGCGCTGTCGCGCATCGGCCGGAGTGCCGATATTATTACCTACATTTCCGAATACACGGTGCGGCGGATTCGGGATGTTGTGGGTGACGCACCGCGCTATGTTCACTTACCAAGTGGTGTCGACACGGATTTCTTCCGGCCCGCAACCCCACAACACATTGAGTCCACCAGTCGCGCTTGGAACGTGGGGCGGGGTCCTGTGATCGTGTGCGCCTCTCGGCTGGTGCCTCGTAAGGGCCAGGATCAACTCATTCGTTGTATGCCCGAAATTTTGCAGCAGCACCCGGATGCACACCTCGTGATCGTGGGCGAGGGCCGGTATCGTCGTGCCCTTGAAGTATTGGCTAAAGGTGTTTCTGACTCTGTTCTTTTCACCGGCTCTGTCTCATCGGAGGACATGCGTGATCTGGTAGCCGCGGCGGATATCGTGGCCATGCCGGCGCGAACACGTGGTGGTGGGTTGGATGTTGAGGGATTAGGAATTGTGTATCTTGAGGCACAGGCGTGCGGGGTAGCGGTGATCGCTGGAAATTCCGGCGGAGCGCCCGAGACCGTTACTCCGGAAACAGGGATCGTCGTAGATGGCGCTGACACCCGCTCGATAACGCACGCCATCATGTCGCTTATCGACGACCCGGTGCGTCGGGCACGTATGGGGAAGGCAGGCCGTGACCATGTGCTTCGGAATTGGACGTGGGATGTCATGGGGAAAAGGCTCAATGATCTGCTCTAATGTGGGCCAGTGACCGTTTTTCTTAAGCAGCAGGATAGGGTTTAACGTTATGGAATCCTCACCGCCACGTCGTGAAGCTCTGACTGTGGGCTTCGACATCGGAGGCACGAATACCCGCGCCAGCGTCGTTACTCACACCGGTGCAATAATCGATCAAGCTTCGGTGCGGACTCCCGAGACAGCCCGAGACATGGAAGAAGCGATTGTAAAACTCACCGAAGATCTTCGCTCGCGACACGAGATTGCTGCGGTGGGGGTTGCCGCTGCGGGCTTTTTGGATCCAGATCGTGAAATTATCCGCTTTGCCCCACATCTGCCGTGGCGAAACGATGCACCAGTACGCCAAATCCTCCAAGACTCCATTGGGCTTCCGGTAAGTCTTGAGCATGACGCCAACGCGGCAGCATGGGGCGAATATCGATTTGGTGCTGCTCGAGATCTAGAGACGTGGGTTTTCTTCGCAGTGGGCACGGGGATCGGCGCGACTCTGATGCATCGGGGCGAGATTTATCGTGGGTCTTTCGGGACTGCCCCGGAGTTCGGCCACATCACTGTGGTCCCGGGTGGGCGGGTATGTTCCTGTGGGAAGCAGGGGTGCCTCGAACGTTACGCTTCTGGTACAGCGCTTCTAGATACGGCGATTCACATTGCCACGCAGGGCTGTTACGAGGACACGTCGCTGTACCGGAGGGTCGTCGGCAAGCGTGCCACGGGCGACGATGTGATGCAGGCTGCACGCAACGGAGACAAGCTTGGCCTTGCCACCGTGGCTAATTTCGCGGGGTGGCTTGGCCAGGGACTGTCGATTGTGGCCGATGTACTTGATCCTGAGCTCATTGTTTTGGGTGGCGGTGTTAGCGCAGATGCAGATATGTTCCTGCCAAAGACGAAGGAGCAATTAGCTGCAAATATTGTCGGATCGGGTTATCGGCCTTTGCCGCGGGTGGTTGTCGCTGAATTAGGGCCGGCGGCAGGTATGATCGGAGTGTCTGATCTCGCCCGCGACAGCCTGTGAGGAGCATCCCGTGCAAAACAAGTGGTACTGGTTCTATAAGCATATTCTTCTGGGGCCACTGGCATGGGTCTGGAGCCGTCCAACAACCGAAGGCCTCGACAATATCCCCAAGCAAGGGGCAGCTATCGTCGCATCCAATCACCAGTCGGTGTATGACTCCTTTATTTTCCCGCTGGTGTGCGACCGTCAGCTCACTTTTCCTGCCAAGAGCGAATATTTCACTGCGCCGGGATTAAAGGGCCGTATTAAAAAGTGGTTTTTCACTTCGGTTGGCCAGGTCCCGGTGTATCGGGGTTCTGAGGGCGCTGGTGAGAATATGCTTCAAGCGGCGCGTGAGGTTCTGGAGCGTGGGGATCTCCTCGGTATTTATCCCGAAGGCACTCGAGCGCCGGATAAGCGTATCTACAAAGGAAAGACGGGGATGGCGCGCGTGGCCATGAATACTGGAGCTCCAGTTATTCCTTTGGGGATGATCAACTCGGCTGATGCGAATCCGATTGGAACTAAGTTCATTCGCCCCGTCCAGGTCAAAATGCGGGTGGGGGAGGCTATTGACCCTCACGAATGGGCACGCAGCAATGGATTCGACCCAGGGTCCAATGAAGTAATGCGCCCGTTCACGGACTATGTCATGGCGAAATTAACGGAATTAACAGGTTTTTCTTACGTGGATGTGTATGCCACTGACGTGAAGAAATCTTTGGCTGAAGGGAAAGGGTACCCGCCGCAGGCACGCCCACACTAACCACTCTCACCCCACCAGACTGCACACGATGCGTTGAATGTTTTGGTTTCCGCAGGTTAAGGCGGTAGCATTACACTGGTTCGCGTACAGGTTGGCAGGAGGGTGACAATGAGTACACAGCGACTTGCGTGGCCCGACGTGGCCAAAGGTTTGTCCATCATCGGGGTGGTCGTTCTCCACGTGTCCCTCTTAATCCCCGGGGCGAGAGACACAGCGTTGTCTCAGGCAAATACTGTTATTGACCCTTTGCGGATGCCGTTGTTCTTTCTTGTCAGTGGTCTTTTTTCCAGCAAGGTTTTGAACTTTAGCTTGCCTGAGCTTTTCCGTCGCAGACTGTGGTTTTTCCTCATCCCTTACCTAGTGTGGGTTCCTATCGAAGTCACCCTCACTAACGAGATGAGGCAATTAGCCGGTATTTCGGAGCCGTTTACTCTGCGGGAGTATGTGGAACTGATCGTCACGGGGCGAAATATGGCGTGGTTTCTTTACGCACTCGTTCTTTTTAACCTGGCCCTGTGGTTAACCCGAAAGCTTCCGATGTGGGCGACTGTTGTGGTTGCGCTGAGCCCAGTGTTGGGGATTCAGTGGCACCATGAGGTTCCGATCGTGGCGAAGGTGATTATGTACTTGCCGATTTTTATGGCGGGCACCTATGCCTGCCACGTGATTAAGCGCTTTGCGACGACAGCGCTGACGCCGACACGGATCCTGTTCGCTTTAGCCGGTTACCTGTCCGCAGTCGCACTTGTGATCGCCTGGAATAATTTTATCGAGGCCAACCAATCAATTGTTCTTCCCGTCCCGGTGATCGGAGGGTTGGATCACACCGCGTTGCAGCTTCTGGTCAACCAGCTTCAGTACAGTCTCATGCTTCCTGCGGGAGTGGTGCTAGTTGTGGCGCTGACACAGGTCCCTGGTATATCTGACACATTGCAGTTCCTCGGGCGTAATACTCTCCCAATTTATCTCGGGCATCCTATTGCGTTGACAATGTTGGTGTCGTTTCCTCGCGAACTTTATGATCTACCGGTGGGCATGGAGGGTGCGGGTTTTTGGATGTCTACCCACGTGTGGATTGTGATCGGCTTGGTAGCTTCGGCTGCTGGCGGGCTGGGTATGTGGGCGCTTGGAAAGGTGCCTGGACTACGCTGGTCTCTATACCCGCCGAAGCTGCCAGAGCCGAAGCGAACTAGTAGTGAGCGTCGCATCATCGAACCGTATACAGTCGGCGATGCTGGTCGCACTCATCAATAGAGGTTAGAAGGGAACTAACGACGCATGGGGCGCTCTATCGTCATCCGTGTCATCATCGTTGCTGTCTTGATCATTGCTTATATTGCTGCGGTGGCGATGGGGGTGCCTGATTCTTACACGGGTCCTACGATCATCGTGTCTATAGCCCTCGTGCTGTTTTTCCCCATAAACCGTCGCGATCACACTCAGGGCGGCTCTCAGAAGCCTCACACTGACGTCGTCGAGCCGTGACCAGAACGATCTATACGATGTCACAAGAATAGAAATGCGAGTGTGTCTGATTCCGTGAGGTACTTCTACGACACAGAGTTTATTGAGGACGGGCGCACCATTGAGTTGGTGAGCATCGGGATCGTGTCCGAAGATGGCAGAGAGTACTACGCTGTCTCTACCGATTTCGATTCGTCGGCAGCCAACGACTGGGTGCGGGAGAACGTGTTGGACAAACTGCCTAGCCCTAATGACGGCGCATGGAAGCCAACAAGCACGATCCGTCAAGATGTCTATGATTTTCTCACCGCTGATTCCACTCGGCCTGAACTGTGGGCATGGGTTGGTGCCTATGATCATGTTGTCTTGGCACAGTTGTGGGGGGACATGGCAGGTCTGCCGCGCAGCTTGCCACGGTACACCCATGAACTGAAACAGTATTGGGAGATGGCGGGGCGCCCCCGGTTGCCGAAGACTCCGGATGGCAACCATGATGCGCTTATCGACGCCCGGCATAACCTGCAGAAATTTAAGGTGTGCGAGAAAGTGTTGCCACTCGATGCGAAGGGGCGAGCGCAACGCGATTAGGGCCCGGCTGAGTCCACCGATAACTGTGCGGACGAAGCAACCTAGTAGAAGCCACCCAGGTAGTTCCGTCTAGGAAAGTGGGTTTTCGCAGGGTGCCGTGCTACAACTAAGAGTGTGAGTTGGACAATTGATATCCCCGAAACAGTTCTGCCGGACCTGCCACCGTTGCCCGGTGACCTGAATGAGAAGTTCCAGGACGTTATTGCCCGTGACGCGAAGCAGCAGCCGAGCTGGGACAAGACCAAGGCCGAGAATGTACGCAAGATTCTTGAGTCGGTCCCGCCTGTCGTCGTGGCGCCTGAAATCCATCGCCTGAAGGCACAGATGGCTGATGTTGCCAACGGGAAGGCCTTTCTCTTGCAGGGCGGTGACTGTGCTGAGACCTTTGAGTCCAACACGGAGCCACATATCCGCGCCAACATCAAGACCCTTCTGCAGATGGCAGTGGTGCTTACCTACGGCGCCTCGATGCCGGTGGTTAAGCTCGCCCGTATTGCGGGCCAGTATGCAAAGCCGAGGTCAAGTGACCTCGACGGCAACGGTCTTCCGAACTATCGCGGCGATATTGTCAACGGTGTGGAGCCGACCGAGGAGGCTCGTCGTCACGATCCTTCCCGTATGGTACGCGCTTACGCGAACTCCGGCGCAGCCATGAACTTGGTGCGTGCCTTGACTCAGTCCGGTACAGCAGACCTGTACAACTTGGATGAATGGAACCGCGAATTCGTCGCGAACTCACCAGCTGGTGCACGGTATGAAGCGCTGTCTCGCGAGATATCGCGTTCGCTGGCGTTTATGGATGCGTGTGGTGTCAACGACACTCACCTGCGTACCTCAAATATTTACGCGTCTCACGAGGCACTGCTTGTGGATTATGAGCGCGCAATGCTGCGTTTGGGGGAGGACGAGAACGGTGACACAAAGCTTTATGATTTGTCGGCGCACCAGTTGTGGATTGGTGAACGCACCCGCGGCATCGAGGATTTCCACGTAAACTTTGCAGCCTTGATTGATAATCCGATCGGTCTGAAGCTCGGCCCCTCGGTGACTCCGGAGGAGGCAGTAGCGTATGCGGACCGCCTTGATCCACACCACGAACCCGGACGCCTGACCATGGTTGCGCGGATGGGGCACGACAAGATTCGCCAGGTTTTACCTGGCATTATCAAGGCCGTTGAAGCATCTGGGCACAAGGTTGTCTGGCAGTCTGATCCGATGCACGGCAACACCTTTACTGCATCGAACGGGTACAAGACCCGCCACTTCGACAAGGTTATCGACGAAGTCCAAGGCTTCTTCGAGGTTCATCGTTCTTTGGGTACCCACCCCGGCGGTATTCACATTGAGCTCACCGGTGAGGATGTGACGGAGTGCCTAGGTGGAGCCCAGGACATCACTGATGTGGATTTGCCTGGCCGCTACGAGTCGGCGTGTGATCCACGGCTGAATACTGAGCAGGCCCTCGAGTTGTCCTTCCTCGTCGCGGAGATGCTGCGTTACTAGTTAAGCGGATTGCTGGGTGCCTAGGTGCAGGTGCCTTGGTGCCTTGGCACCTTGGTGCCGGGTAGAGGAGCTACGTTTATTCTGACTCAACCCGCACGGTAGAACCCGGCCGTACCGCGTCGCTGGCCTGTGTCCGCTGCTTGGTGATCACTTCGTCGTTGTAGCGACTACCGCGATTAATTTTTAGGCCAACCTCGTCGGCGAGTGCCCGGGCGTCTTCGACACGCATGCCCACAAAGTTTGGCACAGTCACTTGACCCGGAAGTATCAGCACAACCTCGGCACTATTGGGTTCGAGATTGGTCCACGCCGGTGGATCAGTCGACAGAACGCGGTGGGCGGTATCTGAGACCTGGTCTGAACTGCGTGTTGTGCGGTCGACGGTAATTCCTTTTTCTTCTAAAGCGTCGGTGGCGTCGTCGATAGTTTTTCCGCTAACGTCTGGAATAGTTCTGGCATTGGAGATGACAAGGTCGACTGTGTCGCCGCGTTCAAGTTCGGTGGCTTTCGCAGGGTCAGTGCTAACGACGTTGCCACCATAGATCTCGTCGTCAAAGGTCTCACTGATCTCGCCGACGTTGAGACCAGCATTTTCCAGTGCCGCAATGGCATCGGCTTCGGGAAGTCCTCGAATGTCGGGCACAGCAATCGGCTCGGGGCCCTTGGAGACGGAAACAGTGATCGTCGATCCAATGGACAAAGGTGTCCCCGCGGGTGGGTCGGTGACGGCGATGGAACCAACGGGCGCATCAGAGGAGTAAACCGATTCGCCAGTGGTGACCTCGAAAGTGCGCTGATCAGCTAGTGCCCGGTAATCTTCCACGCCCATGCCTGCCGGGACTTCAGGCACCGTGGGTTTTCCCTGGGAAATCAGCACCGTCACTTCTTCGCCGGGAAGTGCTTTATTACCACCGGGCGGGTCTGTACCCACCGGCTGATCTTTGGGAACGTCATTGTGGTACACAATTTCTGTTGCGGGCTCAAAACCTGCTTCACTGACGGCGGTGACTGCCTGGTCACGGTCCATACCAAGTACCTGAGGGATTTCCCCGTATCGGCCTGAGCCGAACCACCAGGCACCAATTGCGACAGCGGCGGTTAAAACCCCAATGATGATCAACCACACCAAAAGCGACATTGAGGAACGGTTGCTTTCAGGCGCAGGCGGTTCGACGTTGCGCTGAACCGCCGGCTCGTGGCCCGAAGCATGCGCCGGCGGGGGAGCAGCAGGCTGTGGAGCAGGTGCAGGAGGAGGGACAACGGGCTGAACCCGTGTTTCGTTGTACGGCTCTGGAAGTTGGGCGTGGATCACGCTGGTAGCACCAGCATCATGTGCTGTGTCGTCGACCGAGGGGTCGTTGTCTCGCGCGTCTCCGGGGCCCATGTTGGTAGGTACTGCGGCGGCACGATGCGCTGCGGACTCAGTGGGCACCGGCACGGTGTAGGCAGGTAGGTTCAGTTCGGCAGCTACATCGTCAAGCGCTGCCAGGAAGTCTCCGGCATCGCGGAACCTGGCGTGAGGCTCACGTGCGGTAGCGGTGGCAACCAACTCGTCGAAAAGCTTAGGTACTCCCTCGATGCGACTCGATGGGGGAGGCACATCCTCGTTAATGCGCGCGAACGCGTGAGCCAGCTGAGTGTCGCCGGAAAATGGGGTAGTACCGGTGAGAAGCTCAAATAAGACGATGCCGGAAGAATAAACGTCCGAGGCTTGTGTGATCTCGTTACCATCGACTTGCTCGGGGGACAGATAGGCTACCGTGCCCACAATTTGGTCGGTCGAATGCTTCGCGTCGCTAGCGGCACGCACAAGCCCGAAGTCTGCCAGCTTCACCCGATTATCAGAGTTGATCAGGATGTTATCCGGCTTGATATCGCGGTGCACCATCCCCTTCGCATGTGCTACAGACAGCCCGGTGAGTACGGCGCGCATCACTGCGGTGGCAGCATGCGGTGGCATAGGTCCACGTTCTGCTAACAGTTCGCGCAGCGTCCCACCGGTGATCAACTCCATGATCAGAAAGGCATGGTCGCCGTGGACGGAGAAGTCATACACATTGACTAGGTTAGGGTGGGTGAGCTGGGCCATTGCGCGGGCCTCGCGGCGAAATCGGTCGAGGAACACGGCGTCGTCGACGTAGCGGTCATCCATCACCTTGGCGGCGACCTCACGCCCGAGTCGCTCGTCGACGCAGCGGTACACGGTGGACATTCCTCCGCGGGCGATCGGGTGATCGATGCGGTAGCGGTCCTCCAAGTAATCTCCAACGGCGAGCTGCTTCATAGGTTCAAGTATTCCCCAAACTACACTCCAAGGGGAATCCGACAGCCGTAAAGCACGTAAAGTAATTCGTGTGAGTATGACAAATCTTGATGCATTGCTATCCGACGAGAACCTGTTGACCTTCCCCCAGGTTGCAGACCAGCTCGCTGTCCCTGTGACGAAGGTGCATGATCTCGTGCGTACTTCGAAGCTGGTGCGCTACCGCAAAGATGGGACGAACTACGTGCCTGCCGCACTATTCGACGAGTATGGTGAGCTGCCCAAGTTTGTTTCCGGGGTGGTGACTGTCCTGGCGGATAACAATTTCTCTGAGGAGGAAATCCTCGAGTATTTATTTACTGAGGATGACTCGTTGCCTGGTCGCCCTGTTGACGCACTGCATGGACACTTGGCGCGAGAGGTGATTCGGCGCGCTCAGGCGATGGCGTTTTAGTACCCATGGGGAAGACGTACGCTGTTACCGCCCACGCGAGAAATATGGCGACCCCAAGGAACCAGAGGTCATAGAACCTGTGGTTACCTCCGCCGGTGAATGCCAGTGCCAGCACCACGGAGGCCCCGGTGGTCAGGCGCAGCACCCACATGGGTGGACGGAATGTGCCTACCAGGGAAATAACCGAGGCGTAATACCACGGCAGCACTACTGAATTCACGGTGAACGCCCACTGGTAGGCCAATGTGGTACCCATCACGGCGCGCCGATCACTCTGGCGGAAGATCCACCAAATTATGACGAGGCCTACTAACAGGGCGATCGTTCCAAGTGTGCGTGTCGCTGCAAGTATGGCGTTGTAGGGGAAGCGCTCGTGGAACAGCTGGATAAACGGAGCGACAACATCGGCAATTAACGTTGGCAGCGCTAGTGGATTGACCACTTTGGAATTTCCGGAGATTTCCGCCAGCCAGTCCCACGACGAGCCGGAAGCCCAGGTGACCAGTCCCACCACGGCCAAGGTTTCGATCACTCCAATCACGCCAGTGATCACAAAGGTGGCCACGCGGCGACCAACTTTAGCTGTGTCTCCTGCATAGTAGTTTGTTGCTATCCAGACAACGAAGGGCAGCGCGATGGCGGCGGTGGCCTTGAGCGATACCGCGACGGAGATGAGTGCCACTGCCACCACGAATCTGCGATTTACCGCCAGGACTAGTCCCACGGTTACCATGCCGACCATGGTTGACTCGTTGTGCATTCCCCCCACCATGTGCAAAATCATGACGGGGTTGGCCACGCCAATCCACAAAGCTAGTGCAGGGTCACCACCGAGTTTGCGGGCGATGTGGGGCACGCCCCACGCGATCATTGCGAAACCGAAAAGAGAGATCACTTTGTAGGCGATGAGGCCGAGTGCCACGTTGTCGCCTACCAGTGTGGTAACGCCCTCGCCGATCCATAGGTGGAGGGGCCCATAAGGTGTTGTTGTGTTGCGCCAGTCGTGCGACACCTCAAGCAGATAGGGCCCAGGATTAACGGCGGCACCTTCGTTGTACGGGTCGAAGCCATCGCGCATCATCGCGCCCTGCATGAGGTATGAGTACACGTCGCGCGACAGGATTGGGGCTGCGAATGCGAGAGGCGCAACCCAAGCCCACAAGGAGCGCCAGGTTGTGGCGAAACGGTCGTCGTCACACTCGGGCTTTTCGACGATGACGTGCCGGCCAGTCAAGATCCAGGCACCGAGAAGTACAGCGATGCCCACCATCAAGACGATCTCTAGAATTCCTTTACCGTGGCCAAAGGTGAGGAAATCGAGGCCTAAGGCGCTGAGGAGTCCACCACGGTTGCGGGTGGCGCCTGCACCGAAAGATCCAATGGTGATGAGGATGGTGCCGATAAGTCCTAAGGTTGTGGGGTTTATTCGGCTGAGTCGAGTCCATATTATTTGCATTATTTGCGCCGCTCCGTAGCCCTAATAGCAAGCTCGCGGAGGCGATCGTGGACGTGCTTGTCGACGCCTGCCGCTGTGAGGTAGGCGAGACCCGATTCTGTCAGGGTGGTGATCTGCTGCTCGATCTGCTCCACTGCGCCGGTGTCTTTGATGATGGTGGCAAGCTTGTTGATGTCGGTGGGGTCGGTGACTGTGCCTACACCTGCGCGTAGAGCTGCAGCGGCAGTGGGGTCGGCTTCGTCGGCACGTGCTAGTGCAAGCGACAATAAGACGGTGCGTTTGCCCTCGCGAAGGTCGTCGCCAGCGGGCTTTCCAGTAATCTCCGGATCGCCAAATACTCCCAGCAGATCGTCGCGCAGTTGGAAGGCGATGCCGATGTCATGGCCGTAACCACGAAAAGCAGAAATGGTTTTCTCCGGGGCGCCAGCAAGTGCTGCTCCAAGGTGAAGAGGCCGCTCGATGGTGTAAGCAGCTGTCTTGAAGCGATTTACAGCATTGGCCAGTGCGGGGCTTTCGTCCCCCGTGGCTTCTAAGTTGATGTCTAAAAGTTGGCCACCGATCACTTCCGTGCGCATGGCGCGCCACGGTTCAGCTGCACGCTCTAAAGCCTCGGTGCTTAGCCCTGAATAGCGCCACAAATCTTCGGCCCAGACGAGCGCGAGGTCTCCAATGAGGATCGCAGTGGACTGACCGAAGTGCAGTGAATTGCCTTTCCAACCTGAATCGGCGTGGAGCTTTTCCACTGTGCGGTGAACAGTTGGGTTACCGCGACGGGTGTCGGATGAATCGATGATGTCGTCGTGGATCAGCGCGCATGCCTGAATGAACTCCAAGGAGGACACTGCGCGTAAGACTGCATGTGGATCTTCAGGAGAATTCTCCAGTCCTCCACCTCCAACGAAGCCTGCCCACCCGTACAAGGGGCGGACGCGCTTCCCACCGTTGAGGACGAAACTATGGAGGTGTTCTACAGCGCGAGTAACTGGCGCGCCAATCTTAGCTACGTCGTCATTGCGCTGATCAAGAAAAATGCGAAGTTCCTCAGTGACTGCAGCGGGAACGTCGTTAAGGGATAGATTCCGGAAATCTTGAGCTGCGCTCACGTGGCACACTCCTGTGAAAACTGTGTTGTAAAAATTGTGTTGTGAAAATCGAGTTGAGATATTTTCTTTAACCCTACCCAGCTCCCACGACATCGAGATATCTATGCCCTATTTTCTTGAGGAAGCGGGAGGGCGCGAGCGAGGACTGCAAAGGGGCGGGTATCTCCGTGGTAGAAGAAGTCGCGCAAGACATCTTCGAAGCCTAGGGACCGATACAATCCGAACGCAGCGTTATTTTCGTCAGGAACTTCAGGTGTTGAAAGCATCGCGTACGATGCCGGCGCGTTCCACAATAGTTCAGTGAGCAGAGCACGCCCGATGCCGCGGACTTGGAGCTGAGGCTCAACATGAATTTCTGCGACTTCAAAGTAGTCGCGCAACATTTCCTGTTGTTGGGGTGTCGCCCCACCGCGTTCAGCAAATCCGCGGCGGAGTTGGCGGTCCCACCAGCGTTCGGGATTGCCGATGAACCCGTAGGAAACTCCGACGACCTCTTCGTTCAACACAGCGATGAGTGATGTGAAGCCCGGCTGGTGGATCTCTCGGCGCCATACGCGAATTCTGTCGCTGCGGATTCCTGGGGCATACCCCATGGCGTCGATATAGATATCGACAAGTCGGGGAACCAGGATCGAAAACTCGGGGCCACTGAGGCGTCGCAACGTCACACTCACATGGTCTATAAAACCATGTGACTGCTCTTTTTGCCTTTAAATTTCGATGTTTGCTGTAAGTACCTGCAGCGATGCGAAAAATTAGAATCTATGTTCGAATTTTTTGCGGGCTAGTGTCGGGAGCGTGTTCTACGGTGATCTCACAACATTAAAACCAAAGTGCAGCGAAACCAGGATTGAGAAAGGCAGGAAAGCGGACATGAGCAGCGTTATCTCGGCAACTACCGGAACGGTGATGGGGGCTGCGAGTCACCATGGCCAGGGAACGAAACGAGTGGGTAGTTTTCTTTCCGCTGCGGAATCGTTGCTGGCTTCTGCGTCGGCTCACCTCGGTGAAGGAAAGTGCGATCTTGCGCTTGAGGATGCGTATCGGGCTGCCTTACGTGTGGCAGGCGCTGTAAATGCATCCTCGCCCGTTATTGCACGGCGTAAGCGCTTGCCGACGAGTGCGTGGGACAAACTCTCTCTTACCGGTGAGGTAGGTAAAGGGTGGGCGGTGCAATTTAAGCGCTACTCCGCTTTGCGTGGGCGGGTGGCGTCTGGAATTGTGGAGCACCCTCCCCGTGCCGACGTGGTTGCACTTCTGGATCTGGCATACGCTTTTTATGACGATGCTGTCTTCGGTCCGGATGGTGCGGCAGTGGCGTAAGGTCGCGCAGCTGCGTAAGGTCGCGCAGCTGCGAGGGTGTAGAGGTTTGGTGAGGGGGTAGAAAGTAGGTGATTCCCTCTGCGGGAACAAACGGGATACCCTGTACGTTGAGAAGTTAGAGAGTTCGGTCCGGACATATAACACCACTACACCGGGAGGAATCGTGGCCCTTTCAGAGCAAGAACAGCGCGCGCTCCGTGAAATTGAGCAGTCGCTGCTGGCAGACGATCCTAAATTTGGCGCGCAAGTTTCAGGAAGTTCATCGTTTGGTGACGGCCCTGCGACTGGAAAGATCACGCTGCGAGGCGTCGCTCTTGTCGTAGTGGGCCTCGTCCTGCTCGTTACTGGCGTCGCGTTAGCGCAGGTCAGCCTTTGGTTCATTGCGCTTAGTGTTCTTGGCTTCTTTGTCATGCTCGGTGCCGGCGTGTGGATTTTGCGTACTCCGAATGATGGTGCTTCTCCTGTTAATCATTCAGCGCAAAAGGCGAAGACGCCACGAAAGGATGGCGTTAGCTCCCGGATGGAAGAAAACTTCCGTCGCCGTTTCGAAGGGAACTAACCAGGTAACCCACGGCAGCAGTGGCTGCTGGGACAATTTTCAACGCGCCTTAAAAATCGCGCCTCACAAATCTGTGAGGCGCGATTTTCGAGTTTTGTCACCGTGTGCATAATGCGCGTGTCGGAATTTGCCCCCATCCAGGGGTGGCGTAGCGCCAGTCTTCGGTGCCACGGCCCCCGCCATCCTGCCGTGGCAGCACTTTTATCGGGGTGGCCCACTTTGCCCCACCGTCGCGCCCCACTTTGCCCCACCGTCGCCACATTCCCTGAGAATGTGCAGGTCATAGACATTCGAATTGTTGACAATGGCCGTTATTGGAGGGTCAAAATCGAAGAGTTGTGACTTTTGTGGCAACTGGGATACTGAAATTGTTATGATCGGGGGATCATTCGCCACCCGGTAATCATGTCTTTTACCTGCAGTAATTTCATTTTTGAAAAGTTATTCGGGGACAGATGTGGCGTTTGTGGGGCAAAGTGGGTTAAAGTGGGGCTTACTGGCGATCAGGTGGGTGACTGTCTGATCGCTGGGGAAGATTCACACCGGCGTAGTTGAGCGAAGGAAGGTGGCCCGGGATGTTTCTGGGTACCTACACACCCAAGCTCGATGACAAAGGCAGGTTGACCCTCCCTGCAAAGTTTCGCGAGGAACTTGCAGACGGGTTGATGGTGACCAAGGGGCAAGACCACTCTCTAGCGGTGTACCCCCGGGAGGCATTTGCGGCCCGAGCACGAAAGGCGGCAGCTGTTTCTCGCACGAACCCACAGGCACGTGCGTTCATTCGTAACCTCGCAGCGAGCGCGGATGAGCAAACCCCCGACGGGTCCGGGCGAATCACCTTGTCGCCGTCGCACCGTGAATACGCAAACCTCACCAAGGAATGCGTAGTAATCGGTTCGGTGGATTTTCTCGAAATCTGGGACGCACAGTCCTGGGCTAAATACCAAGAAGAAACGGAAGCTGCGTTCGCTGCAGCGGACGAAGATGACATTCTTTCCGGGCTGCTTTAGCGGTAGCCACGCACGGAGAGCGTGTACGGACTCTGCCCGAAGCGTGAGTCTTTCTGGTGTACTTCCCCGACATCAGAGTGACCGCTTCGGGCAGGGCCCTATACGTTCCCCGCAACGAGTTCAACACCGGCAGCCAATTGTGAAGGGGGTGACCTGGCCGTGAAGCAGATGGATTTCAATATCGATGCCAACCACGGCCATGTCCCCGTAATGCGTGACCGTGTGACGGAACTCTTAGCTCCTGCCGTGGAAGCGTTCGGTGTTCATGCCGTCATTGTCGATGGCACTCTCGGTGCGGGCGGGCACTCGGAACACTTCTTAACAGTTTTCCCCCAGGCCCGCGTGATCGGCGTGGACCGTGACCCGAATGCCTTGCGCGACGCCTCCAAACGGCTTTCTCGGTTTGGGGACCGATTTACCACGGTTCAGACACGCTTTGACGAGATTGGCAGGACGCTTAACGACGAAGCCGGCGAGACTTTCGCACTAGCCCGTAACCACGGTGTGGCGGGAGCCCTTTTTGATCTTGGTGTCTCATCTATGCAGCTTGACCAGAAGGAACGTGGCTTTGCATATTCCGTCGACGCACCTCTAGATATGCGCATGGACCCGACAACAGGGATCACTGCAGCCGAGGTGCTTAATACCTACAGTCACGGCGACCTAGCCAGAATTCTTAAGACCTACGGCGATGAACGCTTCGCTGGAAAGATTGCCTCTGCGGTGATCAAAGAGCGTGAGAAGGAGCCTTTCGAGCGTTCGGGCCGTCTCGTTGAACTGCTGTACAACGTTATTCCTGCAGCTACCCGGCGCACTGGCGGGCATCCCGCCAAGCGCACATTCCAGGCGTTGCGCGTGGAAGTGAATCGGGAGCTCGAAGCCGTTGAAAATGTCATCCCCGTCATCACCGGTGCTTTGGGTGTTGGTGGGCGAGTGGTGTTTATGAGCTACCAGTCCCTGGAAGACAAGCTTGTCAAGCGCGCCTTTGCTGAGCTCACCACGTCTAAGACACCGCCAGGGTTACCCATGGACCTCCCCGGCACCGCTCCGCTTTTCCGTGCAGTGACCAATGGTTCCGAGAAGGCAACGCAAGCGGAAATCGATGAAAACTCACGGGCGGCACCAGTCAGGGTCCGAGTCATCGAGAAACTTCCTGATCCGAACGACACCTAATCACCACAACATCACACGCCACCACATCGAAGGGACACGACCATGGGAGCCAGCCGAGACCTGACTGCCGGTTATGAGACCGGGGCCACCGCCACTTTGTTAAAAGAGACGAATGGCCGCGAGGATTATGGCTACGCCGACACCGCACGCTACGACGCAAGTCGGGCGTCCGGTCGATCGTCGGCACGCACTACAGTTCCCCACGCACCAACCGGTTACCGCCAGCGTGTTGCCCCGCACGTCCCCCGCACCAACTCAGGGCGGTTGGGTTCGAAGCAGGTTGTTTCGATCCGCGGTCGCCGGATCACCGAGCAGCCCACGGATGCCAGGCGTCGCTTCTCGGCAGTGTCGCTTGTGGTACTCCCGCTGCTCGTCCTCGGTGTTGTAGTAGCAATGATGTTCTCGGCGTTTTCCACCCAACAGACTTTCGCAATCCAAGAGCTGCAGACCACGGAAACCCAGCTCACCAATGAGATTGAAACCCTGAACCGAGACCTGGAAAACCTCCAGTCGTCCGCCGAGGTTGCTCGGCGTGCAAGCAAAGCAGGAATGGTGGTTCCCGTCACCCCTGGAATTGTCGATATCGAAAACGATGGCGCGCTGTCAGAGCGTCGCCCGGCTGATCCCGCGACGCAACCTATGATTGATGTCAACGGTGCACCGGTACGACCAGGACGCGCCTCGAGCGACCCAGACGCAACCGATGATGTCTCGGATTCTCTCGAAGCCCGCCCCCAAAACGTCCGGACAGTACCAAGTAACCGCCCTAATCAGCGTGGTGAAGCACCAGCATCTGATGCCCAAGCACCAGAGCAGGCCCCAGGACAGGCGCCGGCTCCGGTTTTAGCACCGGAACCTGCACCAGCAGTTGCACCATACTCCCCGAACGTCCCAGCACAGTTCTAAGGCTGGAAGTTCGTGGCTTAACAAAGATGGGGAACACGCAGATCAAGCAAGACAATCTAGACAATATCTAGACAATAATGACGTAGGAAAGTAAGCAGGTGACTAACGGCCGTGACTGATCAGAAAGCCACCACTCACAAACGCCTCGGGATTGTCCTTTTAGCCTTTACCGTGGCGGCGGCTCTGCTTGTTGGACGGCTTGCTTGGGTACAAGTTGTTTGGGGGCCCGAACTTTCTGCAGCGGCAGAGGAGCAACGGGCGCGCATCTACGTCGACCCGGCGCGCCGCGGTGAAATAAAAGATCGCGAAGGAAACCAACTTGCCTACACTATGCAGGCTCGTTCCCTGACTGTCTCACCCATTCGTCTGCGCGATGAAATCACGCAGCAAGAGCGTGCAGCGCTCGAAGAGGAGGGCTTGGATGCTGCAATGATCGAGGCGCAGTTGCCGGCGAAAACGGAAGACCGGTTGCGCACCATGGCCAATGAAATTCCGAAGCTCATTGATGCTGCAGGGCAAAGCACGTCTGACAATGCGGAGGACGTGGACCCGAAAGAGATTCTGGACAAGTTGAAGGCCGATAACCACTATGAGGTGCTTGTGCGCAACGTGGATCCAGACTTGGCTGATGAGATTGCAGCGACCTTCCATGGTGTTGCCGCGGACCACCAGGATATCCGCCAGTATCCCAATGGTGCGATTGCAGAGAATATTATCGGTAAAGTGTCCATGGATGGACAGGGCCAGTTCGGCCTCGAGGCCTCGGGCGACGCGTTGCTGACGGGTAATAACGGGCGTCGCACCGAAGATGTTTCTACTGATGGGCAAGCTATCCCTGGAACGCTTCGCGACGAAGTCCCTTCCATCGATGGCAGTGATGTTACTCTCACCATTGATCTGGATTTGCAAACGTATGTCCAGCAGCTGCTGGAACAAGCGAAGACCAACTCGGGTGCGAAATCAGCGGAGGCAGTTGTTCTTGATGTTGCCACCGGCGATGTACTGGCTATGGCTAATACGGACACGATTGACCCGAATGGGGACCTCGAGAAACAGCTCAGCCAGGGCCGAGATTTTGAAAATCAGGCGATTTCCCACCCTTACGAACCTGGTTCTGTGGCCAAAATTATCCCTGCCGCAGCAGCCCTAGAGGAGGGTGTGACCACTCCTGATGAGGTCCACCAAGTCCCAGGCTCGATTAATATGGCGGGAGTCACTGTCGCTGACGCGTGGGATCACGGCGTTGTTCCGTATACCACTGCCGGTATCTTCGGTAAATCGTCGAACGTCGGTACGCTCATGATCGCCGAGCGCCTCGGTGAAGAACGTTTCGCTGATTACCTCACCCGTTTCGGTGTGGGGCAGACTACCGGTATCGAACTCCCCAACGAGTCCGCTGGGCTGTACCCGCCGCTGGAACAGTGGTCAGGCGGGACGTTTGCCAATTTGCCAATTGGGCAGGGCATGAGCTGGACCACCCTGCAGATGGCCAGCATTTATCAAACGCTGGCCAACGGCGGCGAGCGCATTGAGCCTCGCATCATCGAATCGGTTACTGATGCCGAGGGTAAGCCGGTAGAGCAACCGGAACCGGCGCGCACCCAGGTGGTCAGCCCCGAGACTGCGAAGACCACAGTGGATATGTTTCAATCCGTGTTCCAAGAAGATCCGACAGGGTTGAACTCCGGCACGGCCCAGGGGCAGGGAATTGAGGGCTACCAGCTTGCCGGGAAGACAGGCACGGCCCAGAAAGTCGATCCTGACACCGGCGCGTATTCTCAGAACAAGTTTTGGATTACTTTCGCGGGCATCGCGCCTGCCGACGATCCACGCTTCGTTGTGGCAGTCATGCTGGATGAACCGCAGCGTGGCCCCATGGAGGGTGGAGCAGGTGGACAATCGGCAGCGCCAGTCTTCCGCGAGATTGCCAACTGGTTGATCAACCGCGACAACATTCCACCGAACCCGCCGGCTGATGATCCGATCATCTTGCAGGCGCAGTAAGGAGAAGGGTATTTCATGACAACGCCAACGCAGCCCGCCCCGTCGCTGGTTGATCTTGCACGGATCGCCTCGGCGCGTCTCGAGAATGCGCCCGCAGCCCCTGAGTCGCTCAAGTTTAGCTCTATCAGTTTGAATTCGGCTGATGTTGAAAGTGGAGGTATTTTCGCGGCTCTTCCTGGAACACGTGTACACGGTGCGCGCTTTGCGGGCGAGACCCCGGCCGCCGCGATTCTGACTGATGAGGCAGGATTGGCCCTCTTAACTGGAGCGGGTGATCGTCGTCCAGTTCTGGTGGTAGACGATATTCGCGCGGTGCTGGGAGAGATCTCTGCAGAAATCTACGGCCACCCGTCGGCAGCACTGACAGTTTTGGGGGTGACCGGTACTTCAGGCAAGACCACCACTACGTATTTGCTTGAGGCAGGCCTGATGTCCGCGGGGCATAAGGTAGGCATTATCGGGACTACGGGAACGCGGATTGACGGCCGCGAAGTTGCCACGAAACTGACAACACCAGAAGCTCCTACCTTGCAGGCGCTGTTTTCTCGGATGCGTCATGAGGGCGTGACCCATGTAGTCATGGAAGTATCGTCTCACGCATTGAGCTTAGGGCGGGTTGACGGCACCTCATTCGCAGTTGCTGGTTTTACGAACCTGAGCCAGGATCACCTTGATTTTCACCCCTCCTTGGAGGATTATTTCCGCACTAAGGCGCGGTTTTTTGACCCTGCTTCAGCGGTTCACGCCCGGCGTGCGGTGATTTGCGTCGATGATCAATGGGGTGAGCGCATGGCCGGTGTTGCAGAGCAGCCGGTGCTCGTCGGCACGCGCGGACAGGACTGTGTCGATGTGTCGGCACGTCGCATCAACCTTGATGCCACCGGTGCCCAAACATTGGACATTGACGTTAACGGCACGCACTACACCACCACGCTTTCGCTGCCAGGCAACTTCAATATTGCCAACGCTGCGCTGGCCACGGCTCTGGCGGCGACTGCCGGAGTCGATGTGGCGCAATTCTTAAAGGGTGTGGAAACTGCTGGAGTCCCAGGGCGGATGGAGCGGATCGACGAAGGCCAAGATTTTGTTGTTGTGGTTGATTACGCCCACAAGCCAGCGGCGGTGGCTGCTGTTTTAGAGACCATGCGTGGTCAGGTAGATGGGCGAGTAGGGGTGATCGTCGGAGCGGGAGGGGACCGTGATGCCTCCAAACGCCCGATTATGGGTGCGGAGAGTGTCAAAGGTGCAGATTTTGTGATTGTGACCGACGATAATCCACGCTCAGAGGATCCAGCGGCAATCCGCTATGCTGTCATGCAGGGGGCTCGCGCCGAGGTGGTGGCTCAGGCTGAAGTAGGCCGCCACGTTGAGCTTCGTGAAGTAGGCGAGCGGTCTGAAGCGATCGATGAATTGATCCAGTGGGCGCAGCCTGGCGACGCGGTGATCGTCACCGGAAAGGGGCACGAAGTTGGCCAGATCGTGGGTGATGAGGTCCATCATTTTGATGACCGGGAGGAAGTTCGCCGTGCCTTGGCCCACTTTCACAGCTCGACAGATTAAGTTTCGGCTCAAGAGGGAAAATTATTCGCCATGACGCTTTTCGACGAATCCACCGCTGACCATGAAAGGACGGGTAGCTGGGAATGATTCCACTTAGTCTTAACCAGATCGCCGAGATCACCAATGGTCGCGTCGCTGATACCGATGAAGATCATGCCTCTGGGGGTGGCGGCTTGTCGCTGGTAACAAGTTTCGTCGAGTTCGATTCTCGCAAGATTAATCCGGGTGGACTTTTTGTGGCCCTGCCGGGCGCTAATGTCGACGGACATGATTTTGCGCAGACCGCCATTGAGAAGGGGGCCGTCGGTGTACTCGCGGCCCGTGAGGTAGGTGTGCCCGCCGTGATCGTTCCTCCGGTGCAGCGCCGTGAGAACGATAATTCGGATCTCGCGTTGAATGATCCGGACGGGTCTGCGTCCGCGGTCGTGGAAGGGATGAGCACACTTGCGCGCTACGTCGCCACCCAGTTGACTGCGGCTGGTGGTCTCACCATCGTCGGGGTGACTGGTTCCGCAGGTAAGACCTCCACCAAAGATTTGATCGCTGCTGTGCTAGCGCGCGCTGGTGAGACAGTGGCACCTCCCGGTTCTTTCAACAACGAAATTGGGCATCCATACACTGTCTTGCGCTGTTCTGAGCGCACCAAGTTTCTTGTCGCCGAGATGTCTGCGCGTGGCATCGGGCATATTGCGCACTTAGCGACGATTGCTCCGCCACGGATCGGTGTTGTTTTGAACGTAGGAACCGCGCACTTAGGTGAATTCGGGTCGCGCGGCAATATCGCCCAAGCCAAGGGTGAGCTGGTAGAGGCTCTTCCACCCGCCGCCGAGGGTGGGGTGGCGGTGCTTAATGCGGATGACCCGTTTGTGGCCGCGATGTCGTCTCGGACTGTGGCCCGGGTCGTGCGTTACTCGGCTGCCACCCCTGCGGCTGCAGATGTGGATTACTACGCGACCAACATTCAGCTTGATGATGTTGCCCGGGCTTCTTTTCTTCTACACTCTCCGAACTACGTGCCACAGCAGGTGCGCCTGGGGGTTTTCGGGCTGCACCAGGTGTCTAATGCCTTGGCAGCAGCAGCGGTGGGCATTGAGTCGGGAATGACGGCTGAGGATGTTGCGCACGCGTTGTCGTCGGCACGCTCGGCTTCAGCGAATCGGATGGATCTACAAACTCGCTCGGATGGCGTGACCATCATTAATGATGCGTACAATGCCAACCCTGAATCCATGCGCGCGGGAATCGCTGCACTCGGTTTTACGGCCGCGGCGCGCCCAGGGGCCCGTTCCATTGCCGTGCTCGGTGAGATGGGCGAATTGGGAAGCGACACTGTCCGGGAACATACCGCGCTTGCCGACGAGCTGGCGCGCTACCGTGTGACTGATCTGGTGGCAGTGGGCGTGAACCCCGCAACCCAAGCCTTGGCTTCTGCAGCTGCAGGTAAGGGGGTGCGCGTTCAATTAGTTCGCGACGTGGATGAGGCGACTGCAGCCGTGAAAGGTATCATTTCAGCGGCGCCTCCAGGGGAAGAGAACTGGCATGCGCGCGAAGACAAAGACGTTATTTTGGTCAAAGCTTCCAATGCATTGGGGCTTTGGCGAGTAGCTGAGACGCTATTGGAGACTGGAACAAGGAACTTGAGGTAGGCCATCGTGACACAGATTATTATCGCGGGGATTGTCAGCTTCCTGGTGGCCATTTTCACCACTCCGGCGCTGATTAAGTTTTTCTTCCGCCAAGGAATGGGCCAAGAAATCCGAGAAGACGGCCCACAGTCGCACGCCCACAAGCGCGGAACGCCCACCATGGGCGGTATTGCTATTCTGTTGGCAATCACTGTGGCCTACCTGGTAGCCGGGGCGTGGTCCTTGGCCTCTGGCCGCGGCGGATTCACCGCGTCGGGTTGGCTCGTTCTCGGACTCACACTTGCCTTAGGTGGTGTCGGTTTCGCCGATGACTTCATCAAGCTCTATATGGGGCGGAACCTGGGGCTAAACAAGACGGCCAAATTGGTGTCCCAGTTGGTGATAGCCATCGCGTTCGGCCTGCTGATTTTGCAGTTCCCCAATGCCGAAGGGCTCACACCTGGTTCGACAGTGTTGTCATTCGTCCGCGATATTGACACGGTTGATCTTGCATTAGGCGGCGGGATTATCGGCACCATCTTCTTTCTCATTTTTATGTATATCCTGATTGCGGCGTGGTCTAACGCGGTCAATCTCACCGATGGGCTTGATGGCTTAGCTGCTGGTAGCACCACCTTGGTGATGGGTGCGTATACCTTGATTGCGTGGTGGCAGTTCCGTAATTCGTGTGCCATTAGTGCAGAACCTGGCTGCTACAACGTGCGTGATCCTTTGGATCTTGCTGTGCTTGCTGCCGCGGGGATGGGGGCGTGTGCCGGCTTCCTGTGGTGGAACGCCTCACCCGCCAAGATCTTCATGGGGGATACTGGTTCGCTTGGCTTAGGTGGCCTGGTCGCTGGGTTGTCGGTGGCAAGCCACACCCATTTACTCATGATTATTATCGGTGCCCTTTTCGTCATTGAGGCAGCATCTGTGGTTATTCAGGTCGTCTCATTCCGCTCGACAGGCAAGCGAGTTTTCCGCATGGCACCGTTTCACCACCACTTCGAAGCCGGCGGCTGGGCAGAAACAACCGTGGTGATTCGCTTCTGGCTGATCACCGGCATTGCCTCGGCGTTGGGCATTTCGATTTTCTATACCGAATGGCTGACAACGTCAGGAGTTGGTCTGTAAATGTCCACTGCGCGTCCAGACTTCCTTAACGGTCGAGTGCTTGTCGCAGGCGCTGGCGTGTCCGGTCTGGGGGCCGCACGTCTGCTCCGAGAACTTGGTGTAGAGACCGTTGTCGCTGATGACAACGAGGTAAGCCGCTCTAAAATCATCACCGTGACTGGTGCACACGCGGTGAGTGTGGCTGAAGCAACACAGGAGTTAAAAGAATACTGCCTCGTCGTAACGTCACCTGGGTGGCGCCCAGATTCGCCGCTACTCGTTGCAGCTGCAGAAGCTGGCGTTGAAGTCATCGGTGATGTGGAGCTGTGCTTCCGCCTCGATAAGGCAGAGTTCTTCGGGCCCGCGCGCACCTGGCTGGTGGTTACCGGGACCAATGGCAAGACAACTACCACAGGCATGCTGGCGGAAATGATGAGCCAGGCCGGCCACCATACCGGGTTGCGTGCGGCCGCTTGCGGCAACATCGGTGTTGCGGTTGCTGATGCGCTGACTGATCCTGACCGTGTTGACATACTGGTAGCCGAGCTTTCCAGTTTTCAGCTGTATTGGTCCAACCAGCTGCGTCCTGATGGGGGAGTGCTGCTCAATCTTGCAGACGACCACATTGACTGGCACGGCTCCTTCGAAGCTTATGCCGAGGCCAAAGCCAAGGTCCTGCAAGCACCGGTAGCGGTGGCGGGGATTGACGATGAACAGGTTCGTGCATACGCAGCCCAGACCGGTCGGGGCGACATCATCGGGTTTACCTTGAACGAACCTGGTGAACACCAGTACGGCATCGACAATGATTATCTCGTCGAGGTGTGGGAGGGCCACCGCAGGCGTTTGGCTCAGGCCACCGGCATCGAACCTGCAGGTGTTGCGGGGTTATACGATGCCCTCGCTGCCGCGGCTCTCGCTCGCTCTTTCGGTGCCACTGCTGAGGACGTGGCGGAAGCTTTACGTAATTTCCGGGTCGACGGGCACCGGGGCACTGTTATTCACCGTGCCGGTGGCGTGGACTGGATCGATAACTCCAAGGCGACCAACCCGCATGCTGCTCATTCGGCTCTCGCCGGGGCGGGCACAGTGGTATGGATTGCCGGAGGCCAGCTTAAAGGGGCAACGGTCGCTGAACTGGTGGCGGCTCACTCGCACAGGTTCCGCGCCGTCGGCCTGCTCGGCGTGGACCGCGAAGAAATCGCTGTCGAGCTGCGCAAGCTGGCACCGGATGTACCTCTGTTTGTCAGTGATTCCACCGACCCTGAGGCTGCCATGAATGAGGTAGTGAAGTTTGCTGCCCAGCAAGTCCGCCCAGGGGACTCGGTGGTACTTGCGCCGGCAGCCGCAAGTCTTGATATGTACACCGGCATGGCGCAGCGTGGAGACATGTTCGCCGCCGCTGCCCGAACGCACGCGATCAGTCCGCAGGAGAGGGGATAGCCGTGACCACCACCCGACCTACCCGACCTACCCAACCTAATCAGCGCCGCTCCAAGCCAGCCCAGGCCATCGATAAAGCTGCGGAGTGGATGACAGGCCAGCCACTGTTGGACTATCAGATGATCCGCACCATCGTGCTAGTGCTTGCCGGGCTTGGTGTGGTCATGGTGACAAGTTCGTCAATGACGTGGTCGGTTATTGACGATCAAACGGTGTGGGCCCAGCCCGTCAAACAAGCGCTTATGGTAGTTCTTGGCCTCATCGCGTTTTATTTGGCTTTACGTATCTCACCGGAGCGCATCCGCAGGTGGGCCCCGTGGATGATGCTGATCGCCGTCATCTTGCTCATCGTGGTGCTCACGCCGCTGGGTACCGGACGCGAGTCAGTGGGCTCCCAGTCATGGATTGCGCTGCCCGGTTTCCAATTGCAGCCGTCCGAGTTTGCCAAGGCCGCCATCGCTATTTGGGGAGCGAGCCTGCTAGCAAATAAAGATCCGCGTTCCCCCAGCTGGAATAACGGGTTTATTCCGTTTACGGGTGTTTCAGTCCTGTGCTTCGTGCTGATTGCGGGGCAGGGCGACTTTGGTATGGCAATCTCATTTGGCATTGTCGTCGGTTTTGTCCTTGTTTTCGCCGGGATTAGCTGGCTCTGGGTTGGGGCTGTCGCAGCTTTCGGCGCGGTGTTGGTGTTCCTCGTGCTGATCGCCGGGGGCTTTCGATCTCACCGTTTTCACGTCTTCTTTGACGCGCTGTTCGGACGGTTCGAAGATACTCAGGACACAGCGTTTCAGTCTTACCAGGGCTTCTTGTCGCTTGCCGACGGCTCCCTGTTCGGTGTGGGGCTTGGACAGTCGCGAGCCAAATGGTTCTACCTCCCGGAGGCAAAGAATGACTTCATCTTTGCCGTCATCGGTGAGGAACTTGGCCTGTGGGGTGGCGCACTTGTGATTCTGATGTTCTTCGGGCTGGGATTCTTCGGGTTGCGCGCGGCCCGACGCGCCCGTAACCAATACCAATCACTGTTGGCAGCCAGCCTGACCGCGGGTGTGGTCTCGCAGGCATTCATCAATATCGGCTATGTTGTTGGTTTGTTGCCGGTGACGGGTATTCAGCTACCTATGATCTCTGCGGGTGGTACCTCCGCCATCATTACTTTGGGGTCGATGGGACTGTTGGCTTCGGTGGCACGCCATGAGCCACCAGCTGTGTCATCGATGCAAAACCACGGTCGCCCACTGTTTGACAGGCTCTTTGGCATTCCGGAACCCACCGCGCCAGGGCAACGCAAGATTTCGTCGCACGATGAACCACGAGGCGAGCGTTCAAAATACGGCCAACCTGTGACAGCGCGTCGTCGTGAAGCTCCTGTGAGAGCACGGGTTACTGCACCGGAACGGGTGCGCCGGGAACGCGGTGAGACCGGCGTCGATAGGCACCGTAGGCGCGACGGTGGCGCAGATCGGCCACGACGCGCACCATCGGCCCTAGACCATTTTTCGGGGCGCGGTCGGCGATAATAAGGAAATGAGGAAAAACATGGGTACACCCCCCACTGTTGTCTTGGCAGGTGGCGGAACCGCCGGGCACATCGAGCCGGCGCTTGCCGTTGGTGAAGTGCTCCGTGATCAGCACCACGCCACCGTTGTCGCCTTGGGTACGCCGAAGGGGCTGGAAACATCAATTGTGCCTGCCCGTGGCTTCGAGCTGCGTTTAATCGACCCGGTTCCGGTTCCCCGGAAGCAGCCCTTGAAGCTGATCGGTTTGCCATTCAAGGTGGCTAAGTCAGTCTCGCAGGCACGTCACGTGCTGAAGGATACCGGGGCGGACATTGTGTTCGGCACCGGTGGGTATGTGGCTGCATCGGCGTATCTGGCTGCGGCTTCGCTGCGCCTGCCGTTTTTCGTGCTGGAGACCAATGCCCTGGCCGGCATGGCCAACAAGCTGGGTGTTCGGCTGGGCGGGAGTGGCTTTAACGCGGTGGCGGGATCTGGGATGGAAGGCGACGTCATTGGAATCCCGGTGCGCCCGACCGTCGGTGCGGATGAGGACGGTGAGAAGGCTCGACGTGGTTTTAAAACGTGGGACCTGGACCCGGAGAGAAAGACCGTACTGGTTACCGGTGGCTCTCAAGGCGCAGTGAACCTGAACAATGCCATGGTAGAGGCAGTGCCTCGCTTGGTGGCCGCCGGTTACCAGGTGCTCCATGCGTATGGACAAAAAAATGACGCACCGCACCCGCATGATCATTACGTGGCGGTGCCATACATTAATGACATGTCGGCGGCCCTCGCTGTGGCAGATATTGTGGTGTGCCGCTCGGGCGCAATGACGGTGGCCGAAAATTCGGCTGCAGGGCTGCCCGCTATTTATGTGCCCCTGCCACACGGCAATGGCGAGCAGGGCCTGAACTCAGCCCATCTCGTGGAGGCCGGTGCGGCCCGGACAATCCGTGATGAGGACTTAGACGCCACGGTGCTGGCCGAGGCTGTTATAGCCATCCTTGATAATCCTGCTACCTATAACAAGATGCGCTCGGCGTTGCGTGACAGCGGTGCCGGCAATGTTGCTGCTACTTTGGCTGACAAGCTTGTTGCAGCCAGCAAACAAGAGACTAAAAATTAAAGGAGACGAACTGCCGTGACCCTAGATCAAGAATCGATCGACCTGTCCCGCGTCCATCTCATTGGAATTGGAGGTTCGGGGATGTCAGGTGTCGCGCGCATCTTGCTTGACCGCGGCAGTGTGGTGACCGGGTCCGATGTGAAGGATTCGCGCCCGGTGCGCGCGTTGACAACGCAGGGGGCGAAGGTGGCTATTGGCCACGCAGCCGACAATCTTGAGCTGGCAGGCGAGTTGCCAACGGTGGTGGTGACTAGTTTTGCTGCGATCCCGCAGGATAATCCGGAGTTGCAACGTGCAGCTGAGGAGAACATCCCCGTGATTCGTCGCTCTGACCTGCTCGGCGAGTTGATGGAGGGCTACAACCAGGTCCTTTTCGCAGGCACTCATGGGAAGACTTCGACGACATCGATGGCTGTGGTCGCTTTGCAGGCGGCCGGGGAGAACCCTTCGTTTGCGATTGGTGGCCAACTGAACCGTGCTGGTACCAACGCGCATCATGGCACTGGTCAAGCGTTTGTGGCAGAAGCGGATGAGTCGGACGCCTCCCTGCTGCGCTACCGGCCTGACGTTGCGGTGATCACTAATATTGAGCCAGACCACCTGGACTACTTTGGTACGCGTGAAGCCTACTTCCAGGTTTTTGATGAGTTCGCGGATCGCGTCACTAACAGCGGTCATCTGGTGGTGTGCTTGGATGACGAACATGCCACGGCATGTGGTCAGCGTGCGTTAGATCGCGGTATTGCGGTGTTGGGCTACGGAACCCGCCGGGCTATTGAGGCACACCCGGAGATCACTCCGGGTGTGATCGTTGAGGAAGATCGGGTGACTAGCGGGGCCACCGAGGTGACTGTGACTTTGGCGAGATCGGAGGGGGGATCCGTGGAGCTTGAGTACGCTCTGGAGATCCCGGGCCGCCACATGGTGTTGAATTCCGCTGCAGCTCTGCTCGCAGGAACGCTGGCTGGTGCTGATCCGAAGCGGCTTGCTGCCGGATTGAGCGAATTTACTGGTGTGCGTCGCCGCTTCGAGTATCACGGCGAAGTTCAAGACGGCCCCTTTGTTGGCACACGCGTGTACGACGATTACGCGCACCACCCCACCGAGGTTCATGCGGTGCTGACCGCGGCGCGCGAGAAGGTCGATGCCGAGGGTGCAGGTGCACGCGTAGTGGTGTGCTTCCAGCCCCACCTGTATTCCCGGACGCAGGAATTCGCGTTTGAGTTCGCCGAGGCGCTGTCGCTTGCCGACGCTGCCGTGGTGCTTGATATCTTCGGGGCGCGCGAGGCGCCTGTTGAGGGTGTTGACTCGCGCATCATTACTGACAGGATGACTAATGAGGTTGTCTATGAGAAGGACTTTTCGGTCGCGCCGCAGACTGTCAAGGATTTGACGCAGCCCGGCGATGTTGTGTTGACCATGGGGGCGGGTTCTGTGACCATGCTTGCTCAAGAGATCTTGGCAACCCTGTCCGAATAGGGGCGAAGACATGTCTACTGCTGTTTCACCTGAAGCCGAAGCTGCGACTGTGCGAAATCGCAGGCCGCTATGGATCGCACTGGCCAGTGTCGTGATCGTTGTGGCTCTCGCGGCGGTGGTTGTCTTGGCTACGCCACTGTTTTCGGTGCGTGGCTACAACGTGGAGGGAAATGACCATATTCCGCTGGAGCAGGTTGTGGACGCGGCCGGTGTGCCTGAGGGAACCAATTTGGCCCGTGCCGATGTCGGTGCCTCGGCACAGGCAGTGGCTGGGTTGCCGTGGGTGAAGTCTGTGACGGTGACACGCGGTTGGCCGTCGTCGTTGAATATTGAGATCACGGAGCACCAGGCGGTGGCCTTCTCCGACGAGGACGACGGCCCCCATCTCATCAACGCGGAAGGCGTGCCGTTTGCTATTGATGTGGCTCCTCCGGAGGCGGTGGAAATTACCGGTGATGCGCGTTCCGACGAGCACGCCCGCAAGAACGCCGTCGATATCGCGGCGTCGATTCCTGTGGAGCTACGCCGGGAAGTGTCGTCGATTAATGCGCACGATGCCTACAACTTCGAGCTGCAGCTCAATGATGGCCGTGTTGTGGTGTGGGGCGCCTCTGAGGACAATCATGATAAGTCGTTGGCGTTGGGCACTGTTGTGCGGCGCGAAGGACAGCGCTTCGATATCTCGAACCCGAGCTTGGTGGCGGTTCGCTAGCCCACAAAACCCCAGGCCATAACCCTAAAGTAGAGGTTGAGGGTACCGACACGCCGCGAAAATCTACCACCTTTTTGTCTCACTTTCACCCATGATGGATAGCAAGCACTTGAAGCGAACTTATTCCTCCCATGATTTTGAAAGGCGAGCCTCACTCATGACCTCACCTAACAACTACCTCGCCATGATCCGTGTTGTCGGTGTCGGCGGCGGTGGCGTCAACGCGGTTAACCGCATGATCGAAGAAGGCCTTAAAGGCGTTGAATTCGTCGCAATCAACACCGATAGCCAGGCACTGCTGTTCACAGACGCAGATACCAAGCTGGACATCGGGCGCGAAGCAACCCGAGGCCTTGGTGCCGGTGCCAACCCGGAGGTGGGCCGGACTTCTGCCGAAGACCACAAAAGCGAGATCGAAGAATCCCTCAAGGGATCCGACATGGTCTTTGTTACCGCAGGTGAAGGTGGCGGAACCGGGACAGGTGCGGCCCCAGTGGTTGCGGGCATCGCCAAGAAGATGGGCGCGCTGACCATCGGTGTTGTCACCCGCCCATTCTCCTTCGAAGGCAAGCGCCGGACCCGCCAGGCACTGGAGGGCATCGACCGCCTCAAGGAAGTTTGCGACACCGTCATCGTGATCCCGAATGACCGTCTTCTCCAGCTTGCCGACGGCGACCTATCTATGATGGAGGCCTTCCGTGCCGCCGACGAGGTGCTCTACAACGGTGTCCAGGGCATCACTAATCTGATTACCATCCCGGGCATGATTAACGTTGACTTCGCCGATGTCCGCTCTGTCATGGCTGATGCTGGTTCCGCCTTGATGGGTGTGGGCTCCGCCAACGGGGAGGACCGCGTGATGGATGCCACCTTGCAGGCCATTAACTCGCCACTGCTGGAATCCTCCATGGAGGGAGCAAAGGGCGTGCTTATTTCTGTGGCTGGCGGCTCCGACCTGGGTTTGATGGAAGTGAACAACGCCGCGTCTGTCGTGGAGGAAAAGGCCGATGACGATGCCAATATTATCTTCGGCACCATTATTGATGACAACCTGGGCGACGAGGTGCGCGTGACCATCATCGCCACGGGCTTCGACGAGAAAGCCAACGCGCTGCCACAGGAATCGGACCAGAGCCAGGAAGCCGCCGACAATGGACGCGCACCCCAGGGCCCGGCATCTGAGGATGCTACCCCAGCACCAGCCCGCGGTTCCCTGTTTGAAGAGCGCTTGCGCGAGGAGGCACCTGACGACGACTACGCCGCGCGCCACCGCTACGATCCACAGCGCTCGGAGAGCTCTGGCCGGGGTGAGATTCGTCGCTCTGGCTTGTTTACCTCAAGCGAGGATCGTCGCGACAGCCGCCGGGACGATGATGATGACTTGGACGTGCCAAGCTTTCTGCGTTAAGCCCGCGGCTTGGTCTCCAGCCGGCGCGACTGCGCTAACCTATGGAGTATGTCGCAGCTAGAAGATCGCCCCGTCCGCATGGTTTTTACCTCTCGTGCGGGCGGGGTTTCGCAACCCCCATACGCTTCGTTCAACCTTGGTGGACACGTTGGTGATGATCCCGATCACGTGTGTGCCAACCGTGCCCGCCTCGCAGAAATTCTTGACGTGCCCACGGAAAATTTTGTGTGGATGGAACAACTTCACACCAACACCGTGGCCTTCGTCGACACGCCCCAGGCTGAGCCACTAGAAGCGACCGATGCCGTTGTCACCACCACGCCGGGATTAGCCCTGTGCGTGCTGGTTGCAGACTGTGTGCCGGTGTTGTTGGCAGATCACACCAACGGCGTGGTGGCCGCAGCACACGCCGGCCGGATGGGTGCACGCAATGGGATTATCCCCAACACGGTGAAGCTAATGCGGCAACATGGGGCTAAGCCACAGGCCATCCAAGTGCTGTTGGGGCCTGCAGCCGCGGGCGCGTCATATGAGGTGCCCGAGGAGATGGCCATGGACGTGGAGAAGCATTTGCCCGGATCACGCGCTACCACCACTCAAGGCACGCCGGGAATCGACGTACGAGCCGGCCTGGTACGTCAATTGCTCAGTCTCGGCATTACAAATATCGACGCGGACCCACGCGACACAATTACCGATGAGAACTTTTTCTCGTACCGCCGCGAAGGCACCACCGGGCGCCAAGCAGGTGTGGTGTGGCTAACCGAAAAGGAAGCATAACTGATGAGTCGCCGTGAACAGTTAGAAACCAACCTCAACCAGGTCCGAGAAAAGATCCGTGAGGCAGAGCGAGCCGCCGGCCGCGACGCGGGATCTGTTAGTTTGCTGCCGGTATCAAAATTTCATCCAGTGGACGACATTCGCATCCTCGGGGAGCTCGGAGTACATCTGGTGGGCGAAAACCGTGAGCAGGAGGCCCGTGCCAAAGCGCAACAGCTGGCAGGAGAAGCGTCGACAAGCGATATTGCAATCGCGATGATCGGTCAAATCCAAACCAAAAAGGCCAATGCCGTTGCGCGCTGGGCTGCTGAAGTCCACTCGGTGGACACGGTTCGTTTAGCTCACGGGCTGGACCGCGGAGTGGCTCTGGCAATTGAGCGCGGTGATCGCGCAGCGGGGCAACTATCGTGTCTTGTTCAGGTATCCATGGACAATGACCCTACCCGCGGTGGCGTTCCTTTGGATGAGGTTGACCAGCTGGCAACGCTGGTGGAGGAGGCAGACAATCTTGTTTTCGGCGGCATTATGGTTGTTCCTCCGCTGGAGTCCGATGCGAAAGCTGTGTTTTCCCAAGCCCGTGAGCTTGCGGACGGCCTCGGTGAGAGGCTGGGCAGGCGCCTGAAAATGTCTGCCGGAATGAGTGGCGATTATGTCGACGCAATCGCGTGTGGCTCGGATATTGTGCGTGTCGGAACCGCTGTGTTTGGCCAACGGCCTTTAGGGTAAAGACACAAGAAAACACTCGTGTTATTTACTGAACCCGCCAGGTCAGAACGCACAACCACCGACACATTGGAAAGGCCTCAACCCATGTCTTTTGTGAAAAACGCCAAGGAATTTTTCGGTTTTACACCATATAAGCTCGAAGAAGATGCGTACTACGACGAGCCTCGCTATGGCGACGACGGTTCGGCTGCGTACGCCCCAGAACCTGAGCACTCTTACTCCTATAACCGTGCAGACCGTACAGACCGTACAGTCCGTGCAGGCCGGGGCATGCACACTGAGCGATCAGAGCGTGGGTTTAGTCGTGATACGCGTTTGTACGCCCCATCTATTGTCGTGGTGACTCCGCGCACCTACGATGATGCCAAAGACATTGGTGAGCCATTCCGCGATGGTGATGCTGTAGTGATGGATCTGACTGAGTTAGACCGTAAATCTATGACCCGTATGATCGATTTCTCAGCCGGCCTATGCTTCGGTCTGCGTGGCCAAATGCACAACCTAGCGAAGTACGCTGACACGGACCGTGTCGTGTTTGCAATCGTCCCAGAAAACGGTCAGATTTCCACTGGCGAGCTTGAGCGGGTAGCTGGTTTGCGCTAACTAAGCGCGTGTGGCCTGGTGATCGCGCGAGAATCACCCCAGTTGCGTAGGGGCTTAACGACGAACACTGTTCGACGACCATCCCCATGCAAGTGGGGTGTTCGTCGTTTCAAGAGGAAGTAGGTAGGGTAGAACACCGTGAGCATGCTCGGAGCTATTTTATACGCCTTGGTGCGTCTTTACACGTTGATCGTGATTGTGCGACTGATTATTGAGATGATTCAGTCCTTCTCACGCCATTTTGATCCGCCTCGCTGGTTCATGGTGATCGCGGAGTTTTTCTTCGTTGTCACCGACCCGCCGATCAAGGCGCTGCGACGTATGATCCCACCTGTGCGAATGGGCGGGGTGGCACTAGACGTCAGTGTGATTGTGCTCTTCCTAGGGCTTTTTATCCTCAGCTTGCTTATTCTCGCCATCTTTTAGTTCACTTCAGCCTGGGCTATTTCCGCTGGAAAAAGGGTATAAGTGCAGAAAAAGCTCACCGTTGCGTAAAGATTGAGGGTGGGAGTTGCTTCTTTCCGGCCTCCTCTTGACTAGAGTTATCTAGTGTAACGAAGAAAAATTAACTATAATGCTTGGGAACCCACTGTTAGGGTGGGTTCATGATGATTTGACTCGAAGGGAACGCTAATGCCGCTGACACCAGCAGACGTGCACAATGTGGCTTTCAGCAAGCCACCAATTGGCAAGCGCGGTTACAACGAGGATGAGGTTGACCAGTTCTTGGATCTGGTTGAAGACACCTTGGCCCAGCTGCAGGATGAAAACGACGACCTGCGTGCCCGCGTTGAGGAACTGAATAGCCAGGTTAAGGTCGGCGGTTTCGCTGCGGCGAAACCATCACCTCATGCCACCACGGCCCAATCCACCGCTATGAACAGTCAGGTGGATGAAAAGGCACTGCGCAGGCAGATCGAAGATGACCTGCGTGCGCAGTATGAGGCCAAGCTGAAGAAGGCCCAGGACGCGCAGAACAGGGCAGAGATCGACGCGAAGCAGGCTCGCCAGGATGCTGACAAGGCTCGCCAGGAAGCCTCCACCGCTTCGGCCAGCAGCGTAGAAGCAGCCGGTAATGCTACAGCGGAAACTAATCTGCAGGCTGCAAAGGTCCTGAGCCTGGCTCAGGAGACAGCGGACCGCCTGACTGCCGACGCGCAGGATCAGTCCAAGTCCATGCTGGATGAGGCCCGCCAGGCTGTAGAGGCTCAGCTGAAGGATGCAGAGCAGCGCTCCAAGGCGAAGCTCGCGGAGGCTGACAAGCAGGCGCAGGCACGTGCTCAGGAAGCAGAAAACAAGGCTAACCAGCTTGTCTCGGAGGCTGAGAGGAAGGCAACTCAGACTGCCAACGATGCTAACTCTCGCGCCGAGGCCCAGATCCGCCAGGCTGAGGAGAAAGCTGCTCAGCTGCAGGCTGACGCGGAGAAGAAGCACTCCGAGATCATGACGGCGGTCAAGAACCAGCAGGCAGCTTTGGAAAACCGCATCGCTGAGCTGCGGACCTTCGAGCGTGAGTACCGCACTCGCCTGAAGACCCTCCTGCAGTCCCAGCTGGAAGAGCTGGAGAGCCGGGGTTCTTCCGCACCTAACGGTGACGCAGGCCAAAAGGGCGCTAACAGCTAAACGTTTTGCACTACTAGTTCACCGCCCGGACACCTTTGAAGAAGGTGTCCGGGCGGTCGTTTGTTCTCTCGGTTGGGCGTGACCACGCTTGCCCGTGTATAGTTACCCACTGTTGAAACTTCGCCACACAGGCGGTGTAGCAGCGCGCAATGATCCGCGATCAACGGGGAGCGCTTCCGGAAGAACAGCCCAGCGTGGCCCAGTAGAACCGGACGGGGTTTAAGAAGCCGTCACATTCTTCACCACAAACGAAGTGGGGCACTACAAGTTGTCCAAGCAGGGTGGTACCGCGTAACCACAGTTGCGTCCCTGCACGCCATGAGCTCGATTGCATTCGTGTGTGTGAAGAAAGGACTAACGTATGAGCACCCCCGTCGGTGGCGTATACCCCAAGGTTGATATGACCGGGGGTAGCAGTAAGTTTCCCGAGATGGAGAAAAACGTCCTCAAGTACTGGCAGGACGACCAGACTTTCCAGGCATCTTTGGACAACCGGAAGAATAATGAGGAGTTCGTCTTTTATGACGGCCCACCATTTGCCAACGGCCTGCCTCACTACGGCCACCTGCTGACCGGCTATGTCAAAGACATCATCCCGCGTTACCGCACGATGAAGGGCTACCACGTACCCCGCGTGTTTGGTTGGGATACCCACGGTCTGCCCGCTGAGCTGGAAGCGGAGAAGCAGCTGGGGATCAAAGATAAAGGCGAGATCGAGGACATGGGCCTGGCTAAGTTCAACGAGTACTGCGCCAAGTCCGTCTTGGAGTACACCGAGGAGTGGAAAGAGTATGTGACCCGCCAGGCCCGTTGGGTCGATTTTGATAACGGCTACAAGACGATGGATTTGACCTACATGGAATCCGTCATCTGGGCGTTCAAAGAGCTCTACGATAAGGGTCTGATTTACCAGGGCTTCAGAGTGCTGCCGTACTCGTGGGCAGAGCACACCCCGCTGTCGAATCAGGAGACGCGTCTCGACGACTCCTACCGTGAACGCCAAGACCCAACGCTGACGGTGACCATGCCTTTTACTGGTGCAAAGGAGGGCACTGCGGGTGCAAAGACGTGGGATAAGCACGAGGAGCTTCACAACGCCGCAGCACTTGCGTGGACAACTACTCCATGGACCTTGCCGTCTAACCTCGCACTGGCAGTACACCCTGAGGTGGAGTACTCCCTGGTCGAGGTCGCTGAGGATGGGGCAGAGGACTTCGTCGGCAAGCGTTTCTTAATCGCAACCGCACTGGTTGGAGCTTATGCGAAGGAATTCGGCACCGACGCGCAGACTGTCGCCACCTTCTCCGGTGCGGAGTTAGAGGGTCTGCAGTACACCCCGATTTTTGATTACTTTGCCGACCAGCCCAACGCATTCAAGGTGATCCTGGCGGATTATGTGACCACCGAGGACGGTACCGGTGTGGTCCACCAGGCGCCTGCATTTGGTGAAGACGATATGCTGACCTGCCAGAAGTACGGCATTGATGTGGTGATCCCGGTGGATATGGATGGTCAGTTTACCTCCCAGGTGCCGGAGTATGAAGGCCAGCTGGTGTTCGATGCGAACAAGGACATCATCCGCGATCTAAAGGCGAAGGGCCGGGTGCTGCGCCACCAAACCATCGTGCACTCCTACCCGCACTCCTGGCGCAGTGGTGAGCCACTGATCTACATGGCGCTGCCGAGCTGGTTTGTGAAAGTCAGCGAGTTCCGTGACCGGATGGTGGAGCTGAACCACGAACACATTGAATGGGTTCCGGAGCATGTGCGCGACGGCCAGTTTGGCAAGTGGCTGGAAAATGCCCGCGACTGGAATATTTCGCGGACCCGTTACTGGGGCAGCCCCATCCCGGTGTGGCAGTCAGACAACCCGGAGTACCCGCGCACGGATGTCTACGGCTCGCTGGATGAACTGGAGCGCGATTTTGGGGTGCGGCCTGAGTCGCTGCACCGCCCGTATATTGACGAGCTCACTCGCCCCAACCCGGATGATCCGACAGGGCAGTCCACGATGCGTCGTGTGCCAGACGTGCTGGACGTGTGGTTCGATTCCGGCTCCATGCCGTTTGCCCAATTCCACTACCCGTTTGAGAACAAGCAGTGGTTCGAGGACCATCACCCCGCCGATTTCATCGTGGAGTACATCGGCCAGTCCCGTGGCTGGTTCTACCTGCTGCATGTGTTGTCCACTGCGCTGTTTGATCGCCCGGCTTTTAAGCAGGTTGTCGCCCACGGCATTGTGCTTGGCGACGACGGGCAGAAGATGAGTAAGTCCAAGGGTAACTACCCCAACGTCAACGAGGTGTTCGATCGCGACGGTTCGGATGCGATGCGCTGGTTTTTGATGTCTTCTCCCATCCTGCGCGGCGGCAATTTGATTGTTACTGAACAGGGCATTCGCGAAGGCGTGCGCCAGGCACTATTGCCGATCTGGAACGCGTACACCTTCCTGCAGCTCTACAGCTCGCACGAGGCGGAGTTCTCCACTGACTCGACCGACGTGTTGGACCGCTACATCCTGGCGAAGCTGCACGACTTGGTGGTGGAAGTGGATCAGGCACTCGAATCCACCGATATCTCGGGCGCGTGTGACAAGGTGCGCCTGTTCGCAGATGCTCTGACCAATTGGTACGTGCGCCGTTCCCGCGACCGTTTCTGGGTGGGTCAGGAGGAACACCCAGAGGCGTTTAACACGTTGTACACTGTGCTGCATGTACTGACCCGGGTGGCCGCACCGCTGTTGCCGTACATCACTGAGGTAATTTACCGTGGTTTGACTGGTGAGCGTTCCGTTCACCTGGCGGATTACCCAGATGCTTCCAAGATCCCAGCAGATGCAGATTTGGTTGCTGCGATGGATGCGACCCGCGAGGTGTGTTCGTCGGCAAGCTCGGTGCGCAAGGCTAACAAGCTGCGCAACCGACTGCCGCTGCCTAAGCTGACTGTGGCGCTGCCGAACGCGGATATGTTGACGCAGTACGCCGGGATCATCCGCGACGAGGTCAACGTCAAGGCTGTAGAGCTGACCAATGATGTGGACTCGGTCGGTTCCTTTGACGTGGTGGTGAATGCGAAGGTGGCAGGACCAAGCCTGGGCAAAGATGTCCAGCGCGCGATTAAGAACGTGAAGGCCGGTAATTACACCCGCGACGGCGAGAACGTCATTGTAGGCGGTGACATCACTCTCACCCCGGAGATGTACACGGAGCGCCTCGTGGCCGAGAACCCGGAGTCTACTGCCGCGATCGACGGTACCGAGGGCTTGGTCGTGCTGGACATGACTGTGACCGAGGAACTGGAGGCTGAAGGCTGGGCCGCTGACGTGATCCGTGGCCTCCAAGACGCGCGTAAAGCATCCGGCTTTGAGGTCTCTGATCGCATTACGACGACGCTTTCAGTGCCAGCGGACAAGGAAGAGTGGGCCAAGCGCCACGCTGATCACATTGCGGCGGAGACCCTGTCTACCTCGTTCACCGTGACTACCGACGCTGCACATGGTAGCCACGACATTGTCGAGGGCGTGACCGCGACCGTGGAGAAGAACAGTTAAATGCGCCAACGTCTGACAGCCCCATTGTTGATGGTGGTTTCAGGTACTTCGATGTATCTGGGTGCCGCGATCGCAGTGGGGTTGTTTGACGCCTTTCCGCCGGTAGCGGTGGCGTGGATGCGTGTGAGCGCCGCCGCGGTGATCCTGCTGGTGCTGAACCGGCCACGCCTCCGAGATTTCCTTGGACCTGTGGGACGTACTGCTGCCGTCTACGGGGTTGTCACCATGGCCATGAACATGACGTTTTATGAGGCCATCGCCCGGATTCCGTTGGGCACAGCCGTGGCCATCGAGTTTTTAGGGCCGATTGCGGTCGCCGCATGTGGTTCGCGGACGGTGCGTGACTGGTTGGCGTTGCTGCTTGCGGGCACCGGCGTGGTGGTGATTTCCGGGGCGACGTGGGCCACTGATTCGGTGGGCATCGTGCTGGCCTTGGCTGCGGGGCTTTTATGGGCTTGCTATATCGTGGCTGGGTCGCGCATTGCCGGGGATGCTGCAACGTCGCGGGTATCCACTGCCATCGGCTTTAGTTGGGCCGCGGTGATCGGCCTGCCACTGGTTGTTGTCGTGTGGCCGGACACGCTGACGCAGCACCCTGCGTTGACCTTTGGCCTTGCCTTAGGGTTGGGTCTTTTGTCTGCCGCGGTCCCGTATTCGATTGATCAGATCGTGCTGCGCCAAGCTGGTCGCGCCTACTTCGCGGTACTTCAGGCAATTCTGCCGGTGGTCGCAGCGGTCATTGGGGCGATTGCCTTGTCCCAGTGGCTTAGTACAGCTGAGCTGGTCGGCATGGCTCTGATCGTGGTAGCGGTTGCTTTACGACGACCTTAGGTAGGTACCGTAGAATCATGCGCCGCTGGGTCCTCCATATCGACATGGATGCGTTTTACGCGTCCTGCGAGCAGTTGACCCGCCCCACGTTGCAAGGCCGCCCCGTCCTTGTTGCCGGGGTATCTGGCAGGGGAGTGGTCGCTGGCGCTAGCTATGAGGCCCGAAAGTACGGGGCGCGTTCGGCGATGCCTACCCAGCGGGCGGCACGTCTTGTCGGCCCGCGCGTTGTCCTAGTCGCACCCCGTCGTGTTGTATACACCACGGCGTCGCGACGCGTCTTTGAAGTTTTGGCTAGGCATGTCGGTGTTGTCGAACAGCTCAGTATCGATGAGGCGTTCATGGAGCCACCCGAGCTGATCGATGCCTCCGTTGACGACGTGAAAAAGTGGGCAGAAGCTGTGCGTGGCGACATCCGGGAAGAAACCGGGCTGCCGGCTTCCATTGGTGCGGGTTCTGGCAAGCAGTACGCAAAAATTGCCTCGGAGCTAGCAAAACCGGATGGGATCTTCGTCCTCGACCCCGAGCGTGAATTGGCGACGCTGCAGGCGCTTCCTGTCAAGGAGCTGTGGGGTGTGGGGCCTGTGACTCAAGGCAAACTTTCCACGATGGGGATTGAGACCATTGGTGATTTGGCTGCGCTCAGCGAAAAGGAAGTGGGCATTGCGTTGGGAGGGGCGGTGGGCCACCAGCTGTGGACGTTGGCACGCGGCCACGATGACCGGCCTGTCGCCCCACGCGCTGAAGCCAAGCAGATTTCTGCCGAACACACCTACCCGCATGACCTGACAACACCTGCCGAGGTCGATGCCGCTTTGGTCCGCGCCGCCCAGGACGCCCACCGTCGCCTCCTGCAAGACGGCCGTGGTGCTCGCACAGTCAGCGTGAAGCTTCGCATGGCTGATTTCCGGATTGAATCCCGCTCAGCCACCCTGCCGTATGCCACCGACGATGCCGAAACTCTGCTAGCCACCGCTTTTCGGCTGGTGCGCTACCCCGACGAGGTGGGCCCGATCCGACTAGTGGGTGTGAGCTATTCCGGCTTAGAGGACGCGTTGCAGCACGTGCTGTTTCCGGAACTCGACCAGCAGATCGTGCGCCCGCAGCCCATCGACACTGACTATGAATCTGGTGTCAGCGACCACACCGGTGCAGAATCCATCGAAGTTGACATCACGCCCGCCGACCAGCCCGGCCATTGGCGCGCCACCCAGGACGTGTACCACTGCGAGTACGGCCACGGCTGGGTGCAAGGCTGCGGCCTCGGCTGGGTCACGGTCCGCTTTGAAACGCGAGCGACCGGACCAGGACGCACAAAAACATTGCGTGTCGATGACCCTCACTTGCTTCCGGCAGACCCCATCGACTCACTCGGGTGGGATGATTGGCAGCTGCAGGATTCACAGGAGTAGAGAGGCAGGGTCTACGTCGGCGGCGATGGCGACGGTCAGTGCCATGCGGGCTTGCCCGGCGCGTAACCAGCCGGCAGCGAGAGCTCCGTGGGTGCCGAGGGTGCTGCCACCGCCACTACCTCCATAGGCGAACTGCACGGGGCCCCGCGGAACCTGTGTGGTTATTACTACCGGAATTCCCGCATCGAGCGCGCGCACAATTGCCTGGCCCATCTCTTCGGACACGTTGCCAGAACCTAGAGCTTCCACCACGAGGCCGTGCGGACGCGTATCGACGATCGCCTCAATGACCTCGCTAGTCGCGCCGGGCCAGGCGGCTGCCACCGCAACACGAGTGCCATCCAAAGTAACCACCCCAACAGGGTCTGGGCGTGGAAGCCACGTCTCAGCTGTTAGCGCGAATGCGTTGTGATCAGCAGTGTGTTGTTTGATTAAGCCGCGGGCGGGAAACACGGCATCATTGAAGTACACTTGGACACCACTGGTTGCTGAGCCTGCCAGGTTGATGGCGCCACGTAGGTTAGCGGGCCCGTCGGTGGTGGGGTGGTCCGCAGATTCTTGGGCGCCGGTGAGCACGATGGGGCGAGGGTCGTCAATCATAAGGTCGAGGGCGATGGCTGTGTCCGCCATGGAATCAGTTCCGTGGGTGATCACTACGCCGGCACACTGCGCGTCGGAAAGCGCGCGCACGGCGTTGATAGCAAGCGTGTCGATATCTGCCAAAGTCATCGTCGATGAATCAAGCGACGCGGTGTCAAAAACGCGTGTTGCAACGTCGCTGCCGCAGCGGGAGACAAGGTCGGCGCCGGTGAGAGTGGGTGTCCGTGCGCCGGTGCGATCGACAACCGAGGCGATGGTGCCGCCGGTGGCGATGACCGCAACATAGGTAGTTGCTGGATGATGCATACTAATTAGCCTGCCATAGTGCGTCACGCTTTGGTTTGGAGGTTACAAAACGGTAACGTAGGTGAATGTATCGACGTGTGCGGCGTCTTACCCTCAGCCCGATAACGCACTAGGAGAGAATGTGAAACTCAACAAAATCTGCGCAATTGTCGCCACTGTAGGAATGGCCGTCGGCATGGTGGCGTGTTCCGGTGACAAGACTGAAAATGGCGAAGCCACCGGCGCGGAAACCGTCGCGTCCAACGCTGCAGAAGACGCCGCTGCACAAGAAAGCCCTGCCCCGGAATTGCCGTCGGCTGCTGAACTTAACGAGGTTCTCTCGCGTGCTACCAATCCGGAACTGCCGATGGAAGAGCGCGTTAAGACTGTTCAAGGTGGCGAGACGGCGCCGGAATTATTTGACACGATGACGCTTTCGAAGCAAGAATCCGGCGCTAACTTCCAGGTGGTAGACCCAGTTCTGCCTGGTTACTCTGCGAATTCGGTGTTGGCTACCGTAAACTTTACCCAGCCGGATCAGCCAACCCAGTTGGCGGAAAATGTTGAGTTTGTCTACGAGAACGGGACGTGGAAGCTGTCCCAGTCGTGGGCCTGCACCTTGATTACCAATACGGTCACTCCGGACCAGGTCCCTGCGATGTGTCATGCTGGCGCACCAGCTCCGGAAGATCCGGCTGCGCCAGCTCAGCCACCCGCTGCGCCAGCTCAGCCACCCGCTGCGCCAGCTCAGCCACCCGCTGCGCCAGCACAGCCACCCGCTGCGCCAGCACAGCCACCCGCTGCGCCAGCACAGTAGCCCACTGCGCTACTGTTCGTCGCGCCACACCTCATCAGACCATAAGGTCTCTAGCGTGAGGATTGTGGCGCGGCGTTCCTTTTTCGCGATGCGTCGGCGCCAACGCCGCCGAACCCAACGGTCGTGGCTGGTCAAAATGACAGTACCAGGGAAGTCCAGCAGCGCCCGCTCTAGTTCTTCCGCCAGTGCGAGGGAGAGGTGGTTGGTGGGCTCGTCCAGCAGCAACAAGTCCGGCGGGCACGCCAAAATGATGCCGAGGGAGACACGGCGACGCTGCCCCAGTGAAAGGTCCGCGATGGGCTTGACCACCTGCTCCTCTGTCATCAGCCCCATCTCCACCAGCGACGGTGTGCCAGAGGGCACACGCGCCTCGAAAGCCTGCTGGGCCGTGATAGTCAGGTCCAGCCAGTCATCGTCTTGCTCCAAGCGAGAAACGGTGACTTCGTCGGGGATGCGCAACTCACCTTCGTAGTTTGTAAGATGCCCATCGAGGATTTTGAGCAAGGTTGATTTTCCGGAGCCGTTTGGGCCCTCGACGAGCAACTGATCGCCGGGCTGCACCTTCACGGTCAGCGGCGCCAGTCTCTCTTCAACGGCGAGGTCTTTTGTGGCTACCGCCGGCTCGCCGAGGCTTGCTGCGGTGTGTTCGGGAATACCGTGGAACCGCAACCGCTCCGGTGGTTTAGGAAGCTGGTTACGCTCCAAGTCTTCCAACCGATTCTTGGCACCCCGGGTGCGGTTGCCCACCGTTTTCGCGGCGCGGTCGGCGAAGAATTTAGCCGCCATGCGAATTTCGGTTTTGTTTTCCTGGGAATGGAAAACATCCTCTTCGCTTTGGCCTGCGGCCTTTTCTAACCGAGCGCGCTCTGCTTCTTGTGCGTTGTAATCGCTGATCCAGCGGTTGCGGCGCGCCTCACGGGCCTTGAGGTAGTCCGAGAATGATCCCGTGAACCGGTTACCCTGGCGGGTTTCTTCACCGTAGCCGCCTTCGGGGCCAAGTCCAGGATCCAGATCCACCAGCCCATCACAAGCGGTGTCAAGGAAATAGCGGTCATGGCTGGCCACAAGAACCGGGCCTTTGAAAGCCGCAAGCTCACTGATGAGGAAGTCCACGGCTTCGTCATCGAGGTGGTTGGTAGGCTCATCAAGCACCATGCCATCTACTGGGCGCAACAGGAGCGTGGCAAGCGCAAAACGACGGCGCTGGCCTCCGCTCATGTCACCGAGTGGGGTAGCCAGGTCAATATTGGCTAGGCCCAAACCAGCGAGGACGGTGCTCACCCGGGAATCCAGTTCCCACACTCCAGACGATTCAGCGCGGGCGAGAGCGAGGTCGAACTGCTCTGGGATAGATGAGTCCTCGGGTGTATCCACCATGGCCTGGGAAAGATCAGTGATCGCCTGCTCCACAGCGCGCAGCTCGGCAATCGCGGCGTCGATAAGTGTGCTGGCAGGCGACGAAAAAGGTAGCTCAGTCTCCTGGGCGATAAACCCCGTGGTTGGTGGGGTAATAATGTGTCCGACATCAGGCTGTAAGTTCCCGGAGATCAGGCCCAACAAAGTAGACTTACCCGCACCGTTCTCGCCGATCAAGCCCGTGACGGAACCTGAGGGGACGGCGAACGAGATGTCGGTTAGGACGCGCTGGCCCCCAGGGTACGAAAACGAGACACCGTCGATATTGAAGTGTAGAGCTGCGACCATGGTGGGCCTCCTTCGTGGGGCGTGGACACGCGAGGTAAGAACACTTTCATCCTACTCTGCCGTGCAACTGGCTATGACCAGTCAATGCTTTGCGTCTGGTCCTGGACAATACGAAAGTTATCGTCAGCACCTGCGTAGATCACGCGAGTGGAGGTAGTAACCCTACCCTCAACGGGGAGCGCTTCGGTGAGATCAACGACGATGGAGCCTGCAGAACTCGTATCCGAACTTTCTACTGTGAGTGATTGACCAGCCAGCTGCGGTGCTTGTTCACCATCGAAGTTGAGGGTCTCTTGGGCGGGCCGCTGGTCAATGGACACCTCAAGGCTCACCTCGGTACCGACAATGTCGGTGACGGTGTAGGTCGTGGTACGCAGCATGGTCGACCCGCCGGTCACGCGCGATTCGACGGTCCACGAGCCACCCACTCCGACTGGCTCGCCGGGGAAAATCACCGTCCCTGTCAGTACCGACAGCAACCCGGACTCGACAGCAGCGCGGGCATCTTCCGACGCCTCTGCCGGAGCCAGCAGTTTGATCGTGCTCACGCGCCCATCGTTAGTACCGCGCCACATTGACAAAAACCCCGCAGCAGAATCAATCTCTTGGGCTATATCAACCCCGCTGTGGAGCGCTTGGCCTACCGTTAACTGCACGCGCCGGGTTGCCTCAGTTTCACCCTCACCAGGTGCGGGGGCCTCCACTGTGCGCACCTCCAGTGGCAGCGCTAGGGTGTCAGTGTTCGTCACTGGCGAAGCAGCACGGTCCACTGCGTTTGCTGCCACTACGTTCTGGGCAAAGCCGTTTTCTACCTCAACGGTGCGCCTCGACGCCCCCTCTTGGCCTTTTGCTTGATCATCGGTGATGTCGTCGTATGCGAGAACTTGTGGGTCCTGGCCGGACTCGATCACGTCGACGCGTGCGACATCGACGGGGAAGGCGGGTACCTCCGCCACGGGGTCTGGTTCTGCGCTGCACGCCGACAGCAGGAAAGCAGTAAGTGCCGGCAGAATAAGTGCAGGTGCTTTCGCTCGAATACTCACATACTTAACCTACCCCACGCTGTGAAACGTCCTGAACTAGCTTTTCGGTACTAAGGTAGTGAACAATGGTGCGAGTGAACAGGACATCTCAAAGGAAGAAGCGGGAGCGCAATTACGTTGGTCTGATGGTGGCGATCATCGTCGTCGTAGCCGTGGTAGACCAAGCCGTCAAGCAGTTCATGGCGAACTGGCTTGAACCTGGCCAGCCTGTGGCTGTGATCGGGGACTGGTTTCGTTTCTACCTACTGTTTAACCCCGGCGCAGCGTTTTCGATGGGCCAGGACTCCACGTGGTTGTTCACCACAGTCCAGCTTGTCTTCGTTGTTGGTGCACTGATCAGCGCGTTTTTTATCCGACAGCCCTGGTACGCGGTTGGGATTGCGTTAATCGCTGGTGGGGCGCTGGGCAATTTGTGCGATCGGTTGTTCCGCGAACCGGGGTTCTGGTTCGGGCACGTGGTTGACTACATCTCCGTGGGCAATTTCGCCGTGTTTAACCTGGCAGATGCGTCGATCACCATCGGTGTGGTGGTCTTTATCATTGCGGTAATACTCGACGATTCCGACAGCACTGCTTCGAAGGGGGAGAAGAAGTAGTGGCGGGGGATTTCCGGAGTGTTCCAGTACCCGAAGGCTGGGCAGGGATGCGGGTTGACGCGGCGGTGGCCAAGATGTTCGGGATTTCGCGCACGGTTGCGGCAGAGCTCGCCGCAATTGGAGATGTACGTGTCGACGGCCGACGTGTAATGAAATCTGACCGGCTTGTGGAAGGCAGCCAGCTTGACGTCACGCTGCCAGTGCCACAGGGCCCGCCCATGCCCAAAGAGGAAATGGTTCCGGGCCTGGATATATTGTACTCGGATCGCGATATTATCGCGGTGGACAAGCCCGTTGGGGTAGCGGCGCATCCCACGGTGGGGTGGGAAGGGCCAACCGTTGTCGGCGGGTTGGCAGCCGCCGGATTTCGCCTTTCCACCTCCGGACCACCAGAACGCAAGGGCATCGTGCAGCGCCTGGATGTGGGCACTTCCGGGGTGATGGTGGTGGCAGCGAGCGAACCGGGGTACTCGGTGCTCAAGCGTGCTTTCAAAGAGCGCGAGGTGAAAAAGACCTACCATGCCTTGGTCCAGGGTCTGCCGGATCCGATCGTGGGAACAGTGGACGCGCCGATTGGACGGCACCCGTCGAGTGGCTGGAAGTTCGCGGTGACCTCTGACGGCAAGCAAGCGATTACTCACTACGAAGTGATTGAGGCGTTCCGGGAGGCCAGCCTCATCGAAGTCACCTTGGAAACAGGCCGGACCCACCAGATCCGAGTGCACATGTCAGCATTGGGTAGTCCGTGCTGTGGCGACCCGATGTATGGCTCCGACCCGAATCTGGGCACACGCTTAGGGCTGACCCGGCAGTGGCTCCACGCCGTGCGCCTCGGTTTTCATCATCCGCGCTCAGGCGAGTGGATGGAAGTGGAATCGCCGTACCCTGCTGACCTCCAATCCGCCCTTGACGTGATACGCGGATGAGCACCTTCGATATCGGGCGGGTAACCGCCGCTGTTATAAGCCTGATCGTGATTGTGGCCCTCATCGTGGTACTGGGGATGCGCTCAGACCCGCCCCCACCGATCAACGGCGACCAGCTGGGCATGGAAACGGGAGAAAGCTTCCAGGACTACACAGTGCGTGCCAGCGCTTCCTTGAGCGCGCTTGACGACGACACCTCCCACCATTTCGCACTGGTCACATTCACCGAACCGCTTCCTCCGCAGCAGGCAGGTGAGGTCACCGAGGCCGTGGCCCGAGTCAATGCGATGATCGTGGCCAACGCCCAGCCGTGGCCCCTGCCCGAACCCATCCGGGGGGAAGTCCGTGCGGATGTCTACACCCGTGAACTCGGCAGAATTGCTGCCCCAGAAACACTCACTGGTGTGGTGGTGTGGGATGTGCCGCCGACGCTACGCACACTAAACGAGAATCCCCATGTTGCCACTGTGGAAGTTCTTCCAGCGGATGCGCAGTGGGGCAGGTTCGGTGTCTCACCTGTGGCTACGCCGGTTTAGGGGAACGTCGTAAAGCGCGGTGCTGTCTGCCGAAGCGAAGAATATCCCACAAATAGATCGCAACAGCAAGCCAAATAATTAAAAAGCCTACCCACCGGGTCACCGAAAGATATTCCTGGGTGACAAACAGCGCCCAGAGCATCTGCATGGTTGGGGTGATGTACTGCAGCATACCCAGGGTGGTCAAGGTGAGGTGTTTTGCGCCCGCGCCGTACAGCAACAGCGGAATGGCCGTGACCAACCCCGAGGCGATCAACAACCCTGTGTGCACCGGGCCTTCAGTAAACATCGTGCTGCGGCCAGTGGCCTCCAGCCAGACAAGAAACACCACCGCAAAAGGCAACATTGCCAGTGTTTCACCCGCAAGGGAAGCTTGAGAAGAGACCGTGATGCGCTTTTTAGCCAGCCCGTAAAGGCCGAAAGTTACCGTCATGCCAAGCGCCATTATTGGGGGCTGCTCTGAAAACACCAGCAGCCAGATCACCCCTACTGCTGCGATGCCCACCGCGACAACCTGGAGTGTGCGCAGACGCTCCCGCAGAAAAACCACACCCAGGAGCACAGAAAACAGCGGGTTGATGAAATACCCTAAGGCCGCGTCAGCAACGTTTCCGGAGTTCACCGCCAGCACGTAGACGCCCCAGTTGGTGGTAATCAACGCGCCGGCCAGAACGATCAGTAACCATTGCCTTCGGCCTGCAGTGCGTAATTCACCCCAGCGACGCGTGATAGTAAGCACGGTGGCCATCAACACCGCGGTCCACACCACGCGATGGGCCAAAATCTCGACAGGCCCGGCTGGCTTCAAGAGAGGAAAGAAAGCGGGGAACAAGCCCCACGTCAAGTAGGCGAATAGTCCATAGATCACACGGTGGCACCTTACCTGGTTTGTGTCCACCGCTACGATGAGTAGCTGTGAATAAGCAGATTCCCACTCTTCCCGTCTGGCTAGCTATCCATATTGGGCGCACCCCGTGGGCTGATGCGTACCCCATTAACCGCGCCGGGATGAACAAAATGCTTAAAGCTGTGGGGCTGGACATCACCTTGGAGAACACATCGATCTCTTTCGACGAGATGGTCGAGGCAGCCGGCAACGCGACAATAGATCCTGCTGCCGCCACGCTCCTGATGGTGCAGGTCATCGCGGCGAACTCAGGAACCTCGCTACGCGGTGCGAAGCAGCGCCTGCGTTCCATCGCAAGCGTGGATGCCCAAGAGAAACTGCGTGAGATCGCTACCACCGCGCACGAAGATGTCTCTGCCGCCTACACCCTGTTTCGTACCGGCTCGCGCAACAACTTCCCGCACATTGGCCCGGCCATGTTTACCCGCTTCCTTGCCGCGGTGACACCAGAGGCATTCGTGCTGGATAGCCAGGTGGCCACCAACCTCACCCGGGCCGGGGTTAACATCGACCCCACCGGCCCCTGGAATACGGCCGCCTATTCCCACTACATTGAAGTCCTCTACACATGGGCAGGAGAACATCACGATCCGGCAGATATAGAACTAGCACTGCTCAATTGCCCCACCTCCGCCACCGAGATGGAGTTCACTGGCGATACCGGACGCATGATCGCCCACCTGCTCGGTGTGGAACGCCCTGCGCCCACGACGTGGGGCATGCACCGTATGGATAAAAAGTTCGGCCGGCTTCGCACCGGCACTGTCACCGTCGTCTATGGTGAAAAAGGCAGTGGGGTTACCTCGCTGCTGCGCACTATCGCACTGGGTAATTCGGCACGCGGGCTGAACGTGGACTTCATTACTGAGATGGACTCGGGTAACGCGTGGTCGCTCATGCTCGCCGGTGCCACGGGCATGAGCGTGGAGGAGCTAACCGACCGCAACAACACCAGCCGTAACCGGGTGGTCGTCGAAAAAGCGCCGCAGCTGCCAGGCACGATCCGGATCCTTGCTACCCCCGACCCCGAGACCCGTGCAGAAGTGATCATCGATGACCGCACCTACCCCACAGACCGGCGTCGTAAAGCCCCTCGCGTCCCTGAGCCGCGCCACGGTATCGCGTACCTGATGTCTTACCCCCTGCCAGAACTAGCGGAGCAGGCAGATATTGACGCGTTCCTGCGCCTGGAACGGCCCGACCTGCACCGGGCTGACCACAAGCGTGCAGGCGAGATCGACTGCTACGACACAGTGAACAATCGTGGCATCGTGCTGAGCAATGCTCTGCACTGTGGGCGCGTTGCCGATAAAGGGCGCTGACCTGCATATGTTGGGTGGTTGACAGCTGGGCTAGACTGGCGACATGGCCAAAAAATCGTCGTTTGTTCACCTTCATAATCACACCGAATTTTCCATGTTGGACGGCATGTGCAAGGTGGACATGCTTGCCGACGAGGTCGTGCGCCAAGGCATGCCGGCTGTGGGAATGACAGATCACGGCAACATGTTTGGCTCCGATGCATTCTACAAGGCAATGAAGGCCGCGGATGTGAAACCGATCATCGGCATTGAGTCCTACTTGGCTCCTGAATCTCGCTTCAACAAAAAGCGCGTGTTGTGGGGAACACCTGACCAAAAGCGTGACGACGTCTCCGCCTCCGGTGCCTACCTGCACCAAACCATGATCGCAGAGAATGTCACCGGCCTGCGCAACCTGTTTAAGCTCTCGTCTTTCGCGTCATATGAGGGCCAGTTAGGCAAGTGGCCCCGGATGGACGCGGAGCTGATCGCGGAGCATGCCGACGGCATCATTGGTACCACGGGCTGCCCTTCGGGCGATGTGCAAACCAGGCTGCGCCTCGGGCAGTTCGACGCAGCCCTCGAAGCGGCCGCGATGTGGCAGGATATTTACGGTAAAGACAATTACTTCCTCGAGCTCATGGACCACGGCCTGTCTATTGAGAAGCGGGTGCGTGATGACTTGCTGCGGATCGGCACGATGCTGGATCTGCCGCCTGTGGTCACGAATGACTGCCACTATGTTTTGGAGTCGCAGGCACCTGCCCATGAGGCGATGCTGTGTGTGCAAACCGGTAAAACATTGCTGGATCCGGATCGTTTCAAATTCGACGGCACCGGGTACTACATCAAAACCGCCGAGCAGATGCGTGAGCTGTGGGACGACGATGTGCCAGATGCCTGCGATAACACGTTGTGGATCGCCGAACGTGTGCAGCCGTACGACGAGATTTGGGAAGAACACCCGCTGGACCGCATGCCAGTGGCCGATGTCCCAGAAGGGCACACCCCTACATCTTGGCTGACTGAAGAGGTGATGCGAGGCCTGCAGGACCGTTTCGACGGCGGCGAAGTACCTCAGGAATATATCGATCGCGCGAAGTACGAGATTGATGTTATTGATGTGAAAGGCTACCCGTCGTACTTCCTGATCGTCGCCGAGATCATCAAACACGCCCGATCGATTGGCATTCGTGTTGGTCCCGGGCGTGGCTCGGCCGCGGGTGCGCTCGTAGCGTACGCATTGACCATCACCAATATTGACCCGATGGAACATGGCCTCCTGTTTGAGAGGTTCTTGAACCCGGAACGCCCATCCGCGCCAGATATTGATATTGACTTTGACGATCGCCGTCGTGGCGAGATGATCACCTACGCCGCTGAACGCTGGGGTGAAGACAAAATTGCCCAGGTGATCACCTTCGGTACCGTGAAGACGAAACAAGCTATCAAGGATGCCGCTAAGGTGAACTTTGGGCAGCCAGGGTTTGCTATGGCGGACCGCATCAACGGTGCACTGCCTCCAGCTGTGATGGCAAAAGATATTCCACTATCCGGTATTACTGACCCGGAGCATCCGCGTTATGGTGAAGCTACCGAGGTCCGCACCATGATCGAGACCGATCCGGATGTAGCCAAAATTTATGAGACCGCCCGCGGATTGGAGGGCGTGGTGCGCCAGGCAGGCGTGCACGCGTGTGCCGTGATTATGTCCTCGGTGCCGCTGATGGACTGCATCCCGATGTGGAAGAGGCCTGCCGACGGCGCCATCATCACTGGGTGGGATTACCCGGCATGTGAGGATATCGGCCTGCTGAAGATGGACTTTTTGGGCCTGCGTAATCTCACAGTGTTAGGGGACGCAATTGAAAATGTGAAGAAAAACCGCGAAGAAACCATCGACTTAGAAGCACTGGAAACCAATGACCCAGCCGTTTATGAACTGCTCAGCCGCGGCGAAACTTTGGGCGTGTTCCAGCTTGACGGTGGCGGGATGCAGGAGCTGCTCAAGCGGATGAAGCCGACGGGCTTTAACGATATCGTGGCCTCGCTTGCGCTGTATCGCCCGGGCCCCATGGGTGTGAATGCACACTGGAACTACGCGGACCGTAAGAATGGTCGCCAGCAAATCACTCCGATCCACCCTGAGCTGGAGGAACAACTCAAGGAGATTCTGGACGAAACCTACGGCCTGATCGTGTACCAAGAGCAGATCATGGAGATCGCGCGCAAGGTGGCGAACTATACTGCTGGTGAGGCAGATGGCTTCCGTAAAGCCATGGGTAAGAAGAAGCCGGAGGTGTTGGCCGCCGAGTATGAGAAGTTCTGGAGCGGCATGCAGGAAAACGGTTACTCCAAGGACGCAATGGATGCGTTGTGGGGCACCATCGAGCCATTCGCCTCGTACGCGTTTAACAAGTCTCACGCCGCAGGCTATGCCCTAGTGTCATACTGGACCGCCTACATGAAGGCGAACTACACCGCAGAATACATGGCAGCACTGCTGACTTCCGTGGGGGATAAGAAGGATAAGTCCGCTATCTACCTGTCGGACTGCCGCCACCTCGGCATTCGGGTGCTGCAGCCGGACATCAACGAGTCTGAAGAAGACTTCATGGCTGTCGGCGAAGATATCCGTTACGGGTTGGCCGCCGTGCGAAACGTGGGTAGGGAAGTGGTGGACTCCATCAAGGAGTCGCGCCGCACCAAGGGTAATTTCACGTCATTTTCGGACTACCTGGACAAAATTGACCTGTTGCCGTGCAATAAGCGCATCACTGAATCGTTGATTAAGGCTGGTGCCTTTGATTCGTTGGGGCATGCCCGCAAAGGCCTCATGCTGGTCCAAGAGGACGCCGTCGATTCTGTGTTGACCACGAAGAAGGCAGCGGATAAGGGCCAGTTCGACTTGTTTGCAGGCTTTGGTGGAAACTCGGATGATGCTGCCAGTGCGTTTGCTATCGAGGTGCCTGACGAAGAGTGGGACCGTAAACACAAGCTGGCCTTGGAGCGTGAAATGCTGGGTATGTACGTGTCCGGCCACCCGCTCGACGGTTTCGAAGAGGCGATCGACGCCCAGACGGACACCCCACTGACCCAGATCTTGTCGGGCGAGATGCGCCACGGTACCGAAGTTGTCATCGGTGGCATCATCTCTGCTGTGGACCGTCGCTTCTCCAAGAAGGATGGTTCCCCGTGGGCGATTGTGACCCTGGAAGACCATCACGGTGCCCAGGTTGAGGTGCTGCTGTTTAACAAGGTGTATTCCATGGTGGCTCCACAGATCGTGGAGGACAATATCATCTTGGTCTCGGCTCACATCTCCATCCGGGATGACCGCATGAGCATCTTCGGCGATGATGTGCGCGTGCCGGAGCTCGGCCCAGGTAACGGAGCTGGCCTTCCACTGCGCCTGACGCTACGCACAGAGCAGTGCACCATGGATAACATCACCAAGCTGAAGAACGTGCTGGTGAATAATCCCGGCGAGTCTGACGTGTACCTGAACTTGGTCAACGGGGACGAGTCTCAGTTGCTTGTGCTGGGCGACCACTTACGCGTCGAACGTTCCGGCAACCTGATGGGTGACCTTAAAGCGACGATGGGTGCCGGGATTTTGGGCTAAACCTGCACTTTTCGGCTGACAAAAACGCCCTTCGCCCAGAAAATCGGCTGATTTGTCAGCCGAAAGTGCCTTGCTAGTGTACTGCTAGTGTACTGCTAGTTCGTCGTTGCTAGTTTGTCGTAGCGGGTAGCACATGCGCGGTTGTGTTTGATGTGGTTGCTGGCACGCTCGACGGTATTGCGTCGCCGGTAGGCACGCGAATCTTGTCGAGCACAGGCACCATCTGCGGGCCATCACCTGCTTGACCGGCAGTGATCGCAAACTACATCACTCCACAGTGGGCATCACAGTTGACATGGAGTTTTGTAGACCACCCGCCACGCGAACGGCCAAGGCTGTGATCAAGGGGGTCGCTAAGGTGGCGCATCGTGCTGACTTGCCTCGCGCCAGCGCCATGAACATGCCCACGTGCGGTGGTCGAATCGACGCCGACTTCCCACGACAGCTTTCCCGTACGCTGGGCATGGGCCAGCAGGCGTGTATGGACTGATGCCCATACACCCTGGGCATTAAGGCGGGCACACAGGTAATAGACCCGCCACCACGGTCCGTAGCGCTCGGAAGCGTCACGCCAGGGGCAACCGGTGCAGATACGAACAGAAGATACCGCTGACCAAAAGGCGTACGTTCCAAATACGGGGCCTGCCCCGCTGTGAGGGGGCAGGTAACAGTGGCTCAAGTAGGCCCCATTCGTCATCTGTCAAATCATGGCGAGCCGAGGGCGGTATAATAGCCAACGAAGGTTTCCTTGCGAGCGTAGATGATTAGATACCACCGGCGAGCGCAGGAAACCCTTCACGCTGCTCCAAGACACGCCGAACTCACTGACCACAATTTCACAACACGATCTAGTAGTCACTGCTGTGCTTCTCGGTATCAGCTCGTCGACTTGGTAGAAGTGCGACGATAACCCCAACGATGGTGACAAGCAGTGACAACGCGTGCCACACAAGAATCCACGTGGGCGCGTATCTGTCGAGGCCCTGTGCTTCCATCTGTCGGTAGTCCAAGCCGGAGGCAATGACAGACACTGCCAAGGACACGAGGCCAATGCCGATAAAAAGGAAACCTAGCTTTCTTCGTGACATGGCAGACAGATCCTTTCCTTAGGTCTCACCAATTGCAGCGGTGGCTCCACACGTTCCACACCCAGTAACGGTTATTGTGGCGGAAACGCTCTAGATTATAGGTTCCTGTGAAAGGTAACCCTACGGTGCCGAGGGTAACATGGCAATCATACTGCTGCTTTAGTGTGGCTTTATTGGTAACTGCAGGGTATTTGTTTATCCATTCGCGCCAACCGGCTTCAGTATGCATCATCAGTAGCACTATGCTTCACCTTCGCTTACGTGTCTGTTAGCTATCGTCGCAGATTCTGCAGCTGCAGAATCTGCGACGAACGTACTCGGAAGAATATATTTGTGGTACCGAAGCGCGGCTTCCACTTCATTGCCATTAAGATGACACCTAGCAAGCCTGTAAAACCAGAGCCCTGGTCTGGCTGACAGTAGTGTGTACCAAGTTTGTGCACCACCTTATGTACTAACAATTTTTGGAGAATGCATGCCAGTAAACAAGATTCGTACCACCCACGTCGGCTCCCTGCCGCGCACCCCGGAACTGCTGGAGGCGAATCAGCGCCGCGCGGAAGGCACCATCGAGGACCAAGAGTTCTTCGAAATTCTGCAGAAGTCAGCGGATGACGTCGTGAAGCGTCAAGTAGACATGGGCATCGATATCATCAATGAGGGGGAGTACGGCCACATCACCTCCGGCGCTGTTGACTACGGGGCGTGGTGGAACTACTCCTTCTCTCGCCTCGGCGGGCTGACCATGACCGATGAGGACCGTTGGGCAGCTCAGGAAATCAAGCGCTCCACCCCGGGCAACATCCAGCTGACCAGCTTCTCGGATCGTCGCGACCGCCAGATCTTCGCAGAAGCATATAACGACCCTGATTCCGGTATTTTCACCGGACGAGCGAAGGTGGGCAACCCGAAGTTCACCGGCCCGGTGACCTATATTGGCCAGGAAGACGTCGACGCGGACGTGAAGTTCCTGCGTGAGGCCATGGATAAGGCTGGCGCAAAGGACGGTTTCGTCGCTGCGCTGTCGCCGGGGTCCGCAGCGCGTCTGAAGAATGAGTACTACGAAACCGACGAGGAGCTGGTCCAGGCGTGTGCTGACGCAATGGCACAAGAATACAAGGCGATTACCGATGCTGGCTTCACCGTGCAGCTCGACGCGCCGGACCTGGCTGAGTCCTGGGACCAGATCAACCCAGAGCCAAGTCTCGAGGATTACCGCGCATGGCTGCGCATCCGTGTTGACGCCATCAACTCCGCCATCAAGGACCTTCCGAAGGAGCAGGTCCGCCTGCACATCTGCTGGGGTTCTTGGCATGGTCCGCACACTACGGACGTAGAGTTCGGCGACATCATTGACGAGATCCTGCGTGCTGATGTGGGCGGCTACTCTTTCGAGGGTGCGTCGCCTCGCCACGGCCATGAGTGGCGCGTCTGGGAAAACGGCACCCTGCCTGCCGGCAAGCTGATCTACCCGGGTGTGATTTCTCACTCCACTAATGCGGTTGAGCACCCACGTTTGGTGGCAGACCGCATTATTCAGTTCGCTGAGGCGGCAGGCCCAGAGAACGTTGTGGCATCTACTGACTGTGGTTTGGGCGGTCGCCTGCACCACCAGATTGCGTGGGCGAAGCTGGAGTCCTTGGTTGAGGGAGCCGAGATCGCGTCGAAGGAACTGTTCGGCTAAGTCGCTTATCGACGAAAAACCGGCGCCGCTGTCAACTACTGTGTAGTTGGGGGCAACGGCGCCGGATTTTTATGTGTGAGCTTAGCTCAACGCTTTGATAATCGGCACGATGATGACAAGTGCCTGGGTGATCGCGGTGAGAATACCCATGATCACATTGATCCACTTAAACGTTTCTTCCGCTTCAGGCGATAGCTTGTTCCATTCCAGCAGTGTGCTGGATAGGTTTTCTGATGAAGTCTTGTCGGGGTCCTTGCTGGAGGAAGATCCAGAGGAGCCGTCTTTGGTGGTGTCCTCATCAGAAGGCTGCTCAGGCTTGTCCTGCTCAGGTGCCGTGCCCTTTTCCTGGTCGGTGGTTTGAGCTTGTTCGCCAGCGGAGGTGACGGTGCTATCCGCTTTGCCTGGATCTGCAGGGGTTTCAGCGTGTACTGGTGACACTCCTGCGAGAACAACGGCGGCAGCGGTGGCCAGCGCAACGGTAATGCGTCGGTTCACTGTGGGAACTCCTCGTGAAATATTGTGAGTTTAGAAATTTAGGTTGATCTGGACGCCGAGCATGTTCGCAGCTTTCTCGATGCCACGGGGGTCCGATGCCAAAACCAATGCGATTGCAACGACGGCGCCCAGAACACCGGAGACACCAGCCACAACGTAGCCTTCTGCGTTTTCAGACGAGCTGGAAGAGCCATTGTCCGTTTGCGTAGAGTTGGTCTGGCCCTCTGGGTTCGTACCATTGTTGGGTGTATCTGCCATTGCTGGTGCTACGGCGATGGATGTTGCTGCAACTGCTGTTGCGATTGCGACCGAAAGACGGCGCTTCATGTTTTTATTCTCCTCTGAACTTTTTCCCATTTCCTTCAAAAGAATCTAGCAGCATTGTCAACGTTTTTACAGCGGACGCTGTGAAAGAAAAGGACGGAGCTGGTCCAACCGCTCTGCGGTCACAGCAGGGTTCATCGCACCAACGCCGCCGGAGCTAATAGTATCACCGGAGGCTGAGCCTGCAGGTGGGGTAGTTTCCACACGATCATCTACCTGGAAAATAGTGGCGGTCCCTGATACCTCGTTTCCAACTACTAGCAGGTTTACACCAGTGGGCGAATCAGTCGCGGGGATGAACGCCAAGCCCTCTGGACCCAAATCTCCGGCCTTCGGTAGGTTGTTGACATAGGCCACGTACTTCGCCTGTGCTGCGTCAGTGATGTCGTACACAATGACGCCACCGAAGCGCTCGAATCCGATGAATGCGTAGGTGCGTTTAAATCCTTCAAGCGTGCGTCGGCCTCGTTGGCGGTCACCACGTAGGTCTGGCCTGCAACTTCGTACGCGCCGATGGAGTCTGGTTGGCGGATGCCCTTGACCTGCCAGGTGCCCATCTTAATTGCACCGCTGTCGCCGTCTTCATCACAGTCAGATGGGTCAAATGGGATCTGCGTGCGCGGGAGGTAAAGTCCACATGAACCTGTGGTGGGTGGTCGGGCGCGTACTTTAGGGGTCTACACTAAACAACCATGAGCTTCGATCCGGTACATGCGTCAGACATTCAGGTGGCGCAGGCGAGTATCTCGTCAGTGATTGCCCCGACCCCGCTGCAGTACTGCCCCCGCTTGTCAGACAAACATGGTGTGGAGGTCTACCTCAAGCGCGAGGACTTGCAGGATGTGCGTTCCTACAAGATTCGTGGCGCCTACTATGCGATGTCCCAGTTACAAGCGCAGCAACGCAGCGCGGGGGTGGTGGCCGCGTCGGCAGGCAACCATGCCCAGGGTGTGGCGTACGCTTGCCGGACGATGAGGATTGAAGGTCGCATCTTTGTGCCGAGTACCACCCCGAAGCAGAAACGTGACCGCATTCACGTTCATGGTGGTGACAAGGTCGAGCTGGTGGTCACGGGCGCCAACTTTGATGAGGCAGCCGAAGCTGCTCGTCGTGACGCGAACGAGCGGGGCGCAACCATGATCGAGCCGTTCGATTCGCGCGATACGGTCATCGGCCAAGGCACTGTGGCTGCCGAGATCATCACACAGCTGACTGCTTTGGGCAAGTCTCTGGACTCGATTGTGGTGCCGGTGGGTGGCGCCGGTTTGCTGTCGGGTGTCACCAGTTACCTTGCCGATATGTCTCCCCGTACCGCCATCGTGGGTGTTGAGCCTGCTGGTGCCCCATCGTTGCAGGCCGCGATCGCTAACAAAGGCCCGGTCACGCTGAAGGACGTGGACAACTTCGTCGATGGTGCCTCCGTCAAGCGCACCGGCGATCTGAACTACCAGATCGTGGAGGCAAACCAGGGCCGCATCCACCTGCTCTCCGCTGATGAGGGCGCGGTATCCACCGAGATACTAGACCTGTACCAAAACGAGGGCATCATCGCGGAACCCGCCGGTGCTCTTTCCGTAGCCGGGCTGGAGGAAACCTCGCTCGCCCCGGGTTCCGTCGTGGCCTGCATCATCTCCGGAGGCAACAATGACGTGCTACGTTACGCCGAGATTATGGAGCGCTCCCTGGTCCACCGCGGCCTGAAGCACTACTTCTTGGTGAACTTCCCGCAGGAACCTGGTCAGCTGCGCCGTTTCCTCACCGATGTTCTTGGCCCAGACGACGACATCGCTTTGTTCGAGTATTTGAAGAAAAATAACCGCGAAACAGGGGCCGCCCTCGTCGGTATCGAGCTTGCTGCAGCGCGTGATCTGGGCCCACTGCTGAAGCGCATGGAGGAGTCCGGCATGGACTGCGAGCGCCTCATGCCGGGCACACCGGCCTACGAGTACATTGTGGGCAATTAACGCTTAACGACGAATTATTGCGAACTCCCACCCACCCAGGTGGGTCTCGTCGTCACGCACATCTGGCTGTGTGAAGCTGTAAATCAGCTGGCCACCAACAGGGACCACTGCGGGCTCCTCGCCCAGGTTGACAGCCAGCACAACATCGTCATACCCCATGGTCAGCCACGTGTTGCCGTGATCTACTTGCAGCTCGCGCAGATCAGAACGGCTCAAACCCAGCTCGCGGCGCAACTCAAGCAAGCGGGTGTAGGCCGCGTGGATCTTTTCCTGTTCGCTGGTGAAGTCCCAGTCCAATTTCGCTGATTCAAAGGTTTCCTCCGCCGCTGGGTCTGGAACATCGGAAGCATCCCAGCCAGAACGGGCGAATTCGCGGAAGCGGCCCTCACGGGTGAGACGGTTGAGCTCGTCGTCAGTGTGCGAACAGAAGAAGGGGAACGGAGTTTGCGCACCAAACTCCTCACCCATAAACAGCATCGGGGTAAACGGCGAGAAGTAGATCACTGCCGCCTTAAGAACCTGCTGTGCTGGCGTGAGGTTCTGCGATGGGCGGTCACCTTTTGCACGGTTACCCGTCTGGTCATGCGTGGTGGTGTAGGTGACCAGGCGAGCAGGGGATGTCGTGGATAAGTCAATCGCACGGCCGTGCGTGCGCCCGCGGAAACCGGACCACGAATTACGGAACCGGAACCCGTGGCGCAACGTGTCTGCTAAGAGCTCGATCGAACCGAAATCCTCGTAGTAGGCGTGCTGCTCACCAGAAACAACGGTGTGCAGCGCGTGGTGAATATCATCCACCCACTGGCCGGCCAAACCGTACCCACCACTGGCCTTCGGAGTAATCACACGCGGATCATTCAAATCACTCTCTGCAATGATGGGCCGAGGGATCCCGGTGCGGGCTTCTACCTGGTCGGCGATGTCCTGGATCTGCTCCAGGATCGAATACGCGCCACGATCATCCAGCGAGTGCACAGCGTCAAGGCGCAGGCCATCAATATGGAATTCGTCCAGCCACTGCAGCACCGTATCTAAGATATAGCGGCGCACCTCGTCTGAACCGGGGGTGGAGATATTAACAACTTCACCCCAGCCGGTGGAACCACCAGCGGTGTAGGGGCCGAAGAAACCGTTGTAGTTACCGTCTGGGCCGAAGTGGTTGTACACCACATCCAAAATCACGCCGATGCCCTTATTGTGGGCAGCGTTGACAAGCTCCTTCAGGCCACGTGCTCCACCGTAGGATTCTTGAACGGCGAACCACTCCACGCCGTCATAGCCCCAGTTGCGCTCGCCGCCAAAAGGCTGCACAGGCATCAGTTCGATTGTGGTTACGCCCAGGGCCTTCAGGTAATCGAGCTGATCGACGACACCGGCAAAAGTGCCTTCTGGGGTGAAGGTGCCTACGTGTAGTTCATAGATCACTTGGCCGGGCAGCACGCGACCGGTCCAATCCTGGTCGGTCCACTCAAACCCGGGGTCAAGCACCTCGGACAGCCCGTGAACCCCGTCCGGCTGCGACTTCGTGCGCGGATCAGGAAGAGTGATTGACCAGTGCTCACCGTCGTGAACTTCAAATCCGTACCTGTCGCCCGGGCGAGCCACAATATCGCACGTCCACCAGCTGGACCGGTTGGTGCAAGGATCGGTCACGCGGTGCATCTCCACCGTCGAACCATTGAGCTTCAAACGGACATCGTGGGCGAAGGGGGCCCACACGGAATACGGTTGAAAAGAAGTCATACTCACAGGTTAGACTAAAATACCTTGCATCATGGTTACTAGTTATGAGCTCCCCGCTGATGGTGAAATCTTCACCCACGAATTTGAGATCAAGCGCTCCCGCTTCATCACCTGGATCGCGCGTGCACAAAGCGAGGACGAAGCCCGCGACCTGATAGCTTTAGCGCGCGAAACTTATCCTGATGCGCGACACCACTGCTCGGCCTACGTGGTGCATATCGACGGTGCCAATCCGATCGAGCGTTCCAGTGACGATGGGGAGCCCTCCGGCACAGCCGGCAAACCGATGTTGGATGCGCTAAAAGGATCGGGCATGCTCGATGCTGCCGCCGTGGTCATCCGCTACTTCGGTGGCATCAAGTTAGGCGCCGGAGGCCTCGTCGGAGCCTACTCAGACTCCGTTGTCAACGCACTTCCACACGTACGACGCGTCCGACGCACGATGAAGGAACTCGTCACAGTGGACTTCCCGCATGCTGACGCCGGCCGCATCGAAGCAGAATTGCGCAACCACAGTGTGGACGTGATCGGCGTGGACTACGGGCAGGCTGCCACCTACACTTTGGCCCACGACCCCGGCGGGCGGGACCAGCTTGACGCTCTACTCGCAGCAGCCACTCAAGGGGCTGCTGAGGCGGAGGAAGCCGGTCACAGCTGGGTAGAACTTGACGTTGTAGAATAACAACCATGTCTATGCAGCGACGAAACCCGAACCCGATTCAGGCTCGTAAGGACGCCGTCCGTAAATTCTCCCGCAACGCAGTCCTATTCGCAGGCGGAGGCGTAGTTGGTGGGATCGCCCTTGGTCTTATTTTTAATTCCTGGAACCTGCTCATCTTAGGATTTGTCATCGCCGTCGTCGGCGGCGTGTTCAACTACAACAAGGTTCAGAAAATTGTGAACCATAAAGATCATTACTAAAGCGGGTGGGTGTCCGTGACCACTCCTGATGGATCACCAGTGCGCATCGACGTGTGGACTTGGGCTGTCCGCATCTTTAAAACACGCAGCGACGCTGCACAGGCTGTGCGCGCGGGGCATGTCAAGCTCAACGGTGGCGCCGTTAAACCAGCGGCACAAGTAGTACCGGGGGACCGGGTACAGGTGTGGAAAGACCACCGAAATTTTGATTTTGAGGTCACCGCAACGGTGCGCAAAAGAGTCGGGGCACCCATTGCGCGCACGTGTTATATTGACCACTCCCCGCCACCACCGCCAAAAGAGATCATCGCTTCGATGCCGCGCCGAGATCGGGGAGCAGGGCGTCCAACAAAACGGGAGCGACGTCAACTAGACAAATTACGTGGCTACCGCAGCTAAGATGTGGCCACCAGCCCTCAAGGGTTCGTCGTTAAGCGCAATTGCTCTAACCTGCGCTTCAATCGTTGTGGACGCTGCTTTGCCTGACGGCCTAGGTTGCCTGTGCGGCGGATGTGTTCGGTGCCGTAACGGTTGAGCAACAAGTCATCGATGATGCGTACCTGGCCTGGTTGAAAGCGGTAGTTCATCGCTGTTCGAACCACCTCAATATCTGCCTCGTTAACCAAATCCGCCAAGTCGCGAATTGTGGTGAGCCCATTAGCAAACAGCAAATCCTGCAACCATCGGTAGGCTTCGGTGCGGGAACGAGGAAAGCGAGTGCCTAGCATCATGGTCAAAATTCCCGGCAAAGTATCTGTAGTGAGATCAAGTTCTTCATCTGGCAGGCGCACATTACTTGGGGCCTGAAGCGCCGCAATCTGGTCAAACTGCTGATCTGCCAATTCAATGAGGCCAGCTGCCAGAGTGAACGCACGATCTACCTGAGGGGCGGTCGAGTTCGCGCCCCGTTTGTAGCGAACGTCATGTTCAAACTCCGCCCACGCGTGTTGCAAAACAGTGCGGACCTGCACCTCGAATTCCATTCCACGGTACTGTTCTAAACCTTCCGAGGCAGCGGTGACTTCCAGAATCAGGTGATGGGAACCATAGCCAAATCCGCCGGAAATCTTCGTTTCTTGTGCTTTGTCGACGCTGCGCAACACTGCGAAGGAGTGGGCGATGATGTCCAGTACCACCGGAATTTCAGTCGAGTGCAACACTGTGATGCGCGCCCCGATCAGGTCGTGGATATCGCGCCACGGGTCTGGGTACATCAAGCTCCCGTCCGGGTGGCGTTTCGATGCCTTTCTCTGCAGCGAGTTCCATGTTTTCACCCGAGATGTGATGTTGTCAAAGTTCACTCCGGCGTCGCTCAAGATATCGTCGAGAGCGCGCGCGAAGTCAGCAGCTGTTGTGGGGTGCGCCGCAATCCATTCATGATAGGTAGCGCCCAGTGCGGCGATCGTGGGCGCTTGTTGGCTCTTACTCATTAGTTACCGGAAATAAGCTCGTCCAGCCGCGACGACACCAACAGGGCGGTTGGCAGTAGCTCAAGAACCTCGGAGACGGGAACGGTACCGGAGTAAGTGCGGCCAGTAAGGCGATCTCGCCACTGACCTTCGGGCAGGGTTACCGTAGTACCGCGCCAGCCACCGCTTTGCTCCAGCAGCAGTGGGCGGCGTACAGCCAAAGCTATCACTGAGAGGCCGGCGGCACCGGAGGTATTTCCATCGCCTCGTGCCGTGCCCACCAAATGAGACTCAGCCGGGCCCACACCAAACACAGCCTGGTGCTCTCCACGTAGGAACACGTCGGGGAACTGGCGGCGCAGAACCATGCTCTGGTGAACCACAGCCTGCTTGGCTCGATCAGACCAGCGCGCAAGATGTGGGTAGGGCGTCGGGTTTTCGCCGACATCACGCTGTTCAGCGCGCGCTTGCTTGGCAAGTGCGGCCAGATCGTCACGGTCTGGGTTCTCCAACACAGCTAAGGATTGGCTGCGCGCGGTGTAGTCGACGAAACGACGGTTGTCAGGATCAACCAGAGAATAGTCGAAAAACTCCTGCCCCTGGTAAGTATCCGGAATGCCGGGACCTACCATTTGCAGCATTTTGCGTCCGAGCGAGATCTGCACTGCACCGCGATGGATATCGCGCATGAAATCAGTAATAGTTGTAGCAGCCGGGCCATCTAGGAGTGCTTCAACCCACGTCAAAATTGCCTTTTCGTAGGCCTGATCCTGGTCTACCCACGTGGTGTGGAGGCTAGCCTCGCGCACGGCCTTCAACGAATAGTCTCTCAGACGGGCGCGCAAAGCATCAGTGATCTCGCCGCTTTCAGGCCACACACCCAGCACATTCTGGATCAAGAAGTGCGCGGTGGCGGGGTCGGGCGCAGGAACTACGGCGTTAACCTGGGTAACTAGTTCCGCAAACTCGCTGTGATACTCGGTCAGCTCGATGATGCGGGCGCGCACGTCTTCGCTGCGTTTGGTGTCATGGGTAGACAGTGTCGTCATTGCCAGTGGCCACAGAGTGCGGCGCTCCTGCTGTAACAGGTGGAACTCGGCAGCGGATACCCCGAAGCGCCCGGGTGCGCCACCGACCTCTTGGAGCGCCACCAAGCGAGAAGCACGGTAAAACGTGGTGTCTTCGACACCTTTGGCCATCACAGCGCCACACACCTGGGCAAAACGTACCTTTGCTTCACCATTTGCCAATAGCGCAGCTGAAATCAGGTCAAGGGCGTCACGGCGTGAGGGGAAGCGACGGGACATATCGGCAACCACCGAGGAAGTGATGCGTGATAAGGACACGTAGTCGGCGCGGTAGACAGGCATCGCCGCAACCAACTCTTCGATCGTGGAAATAAGGTCCTCCTCGGCCACCAATGCGCCTGCGGTGGAAAAATTATCGCGTCGAATCGCGCGTGCCAAACGACGCACCTCGGCCGCCAACTCGGTGCGCGCAACCTCGCGCTTCAGGTGGTGCTCAGTCGCCTTGATGGCGTTCTCGTCCCAGGTCGAGCCTGTTTGCTGCAGTGCAAGCATACTCATGTGATTTTCTGCTTCACGCGAAATGAACACTCCGTCGAATTCACGCAGCGCATCGTAGCCTGTGGTGCCATCGACAGCAAGACGTGGATCGAGTGGCTCATCGACGCTGAGAATCTTTTCAATAACCAGCCATCGATCGTCGCCCACCACATCACGCAGGCGGTTGAGATAACCGAAAGGATCAGACAAACCGTCTGGGTGGTCCACGCGAACACCATCAATCAATTCCTCTGCGATGATGGTGCGCAGTACGCGGTGTGAATGCTCAAAGACAAGGGGATCTTCTTGGCGGATACCGGCCAGACCATTTACCGAGAAAAAGCGTCGATAGGAGATTACTCCGTCGCGCCAGTACATCAGGCGGTAGGCCTGCTTCTCATACACCTCGAGTGGATCGTCGTCAGGCCCTTCGCAGGTTCCAGGCGCGATGGGGAAGTAGTTGTCGTAGTAGGCCAGCACGAGCTCACTGAGGTCGGAGTGGAACTGGATTTCAAGTTTGTCCTCATCGCCCTCGGCTCCCAGAACCGGCATTCCCAGTTTGCCGCCGGCGCCGTTGTCCTCGTGCCAGTCGATGTCGAAGTAGGGCTCGAAATCGGAATCTTGGCCGTTTTTGAGTACGTCCCACCACCATGCATTGAGTGTGGGTTCATCAACACCTAGGTGGTTGGGCACAATATCAACAATCAGGCCAATCCCCTCGGCGTGTGCTGCCTTCGCTAAGTTACGTAGCCCCTCGATACCGCCGAGTTCTGGGCTGACCTCAGTCGGGTCGGTGACATCGTAGTTATGGTTTGAGTCCGGCACCGCTGTGAGGATTGGGGAGAGGTAGAGGTGGGAGACTCCCAACTTTTTCAGGTAGGGAAGTTGTGCTTCGGCCTCGGCGAATCCGAAGGCACGTCCTCCCGGGTCGGCCTTCGGGCCGCGCAGCTGCAAACGGTAGGTAGACGTGATCGGTCGACGCACGAGAAAACTCCTTCTCATCCAGATTCTTTAATCTCTACACTAATGTTTTTTCATTCGCCGCGGGTTTGCCTTACCGGATCACGGGAAACCCCAGTGAATATGTGATTACCTCTGCATGGCTTGTAGCACGCTTTAGTGCTTGGCGCGCACTGTCGGGCGCGCAGTCATATACCGCTACCTCCTGGTCCGGGCACAGGATGAAACTGAGTTCAGTTCGGGGCGCTAGCAGCGAGTGCAAGTGCCGGTGGAGCACAGTGAAAGTTGACGGGTGCGCCATCCACTTCCGCGCATGCGCGATGTCCCAGCCCGGTGTGCCGTCAAGGAGGTGAGGCGCGGGGCGGATAAGAAACTCTACCCCTTCACTGCAGCTATTCTGCGCTAGTAGATCCCGTGCGGCGCGGTCCCAAGCCTCGTGCACGCTCACACCCATCCGGCCCAAATCTAGGTAGGTAAGCGGGGTGCCCGATTCGTCGTGCAGCACGCTTCGAAGGTCCCGCGACAGCGGGATTGAGGCAAGATCGTCGCGTATCGACGACACACCCCACGGCCGGTCAGACACCTGGGAAGAGGGGACAATCCCCATCTCAAGCATTGGGGCTTGAGTAGGGGCATGCCTGGTGGACATGAGCGGAAAACCTTTCGCGGTGGTCGAAACAGTTAACCTTTAGACTGATCCGGGCCCGCTTCGGTTCCCTACATTATGAAATTTTTTTTAAAACGGGGGTTGTTCGTCTAACCCCAAGGCTTCTAATAGTTTGTCCGCGGACCAGATCTGCAACTCTTGGCCTTGATCGATGAGCTCCCGGGCGCGTTTCTCCTTCGATGTCATCGTGGCCCATTGACCCGTGACTAAAATTGTGGTCTTTTTGGTCACGTTTTTTCCTACCTGGGCGCCGCATTGTGCAATTCCGGCCCACAGCGTGCCTTTGTCAAAAGGTTCAAATTCGCCGGTGAGGGTGACGTTCTCGCCGAAGAGGATGTGGCTGGGGTCTGCTTCTTCATTCGGTTCCGGAATGGTGTCTGGGGTGGCCACTGATTGCCATGGGGCGGGGCCACGGCGGGTGGTCTGCTGCGGCTGCGTGGACTGGTCGGTGCCTGCTCCGGAGACATGTGGGGCGGGTGACTCATCGTTTTTTACGCGTTTCGCCTGCAGGGCGCGGGACGCGCCCGAGCGGTCGCGCAGCGTTGGAATTACCCGCTTTGGTTCTAACACTCCCAAGGTAAACCCGGCCGAGTGCACGAACTCCATGAGGGAACCCGTGTGGTGGGCGCGTCGTGCGAGCTCCACCATGATTCCTGCGCAGGCGACCGCGTCGGCCTCAGCATCATGATGCGAAGACAGGTCGACTCCGAGGTGTGCGGCAATCGTGGGCAGTTTGTGGTCCCGCACGCTTAACGACGACGCGCGTGACTGAGCCAGGGTACACGCGAACATGGCGTGGGGCGCTTCTACATCGCTGGCCTGGCATGCTTCACGCAGCGCAGTGGTATCGAACTGCGCGTTGTGGGCAACAAGAGGTAGATCAGCCACAAATGCGCGAAACTCGGCCAGACGTTCTTGGAAAGTTGGCTGGCCGGCTACTGTCTCAGCGGTGATGCCGTGGATCTCAACGTTGAAGGGATCAAACTCTTCTAGCCCAGGGGCAGGGGTGCACAACCACGAGGCGGTTTCGGTGATGGCACCGTCGATGACTTTGGCAGCCCCAATTTGGCAGATCGAGCCCCATCGGCCGTTTGCCGTTTCCACATCGAAGGCAACAAAATCAAGCCCTGGCACACCTGCATCGAGTACGGCGTCCCTGGGTGCTTCGCCGCGTCGGGCGGCGTCGATAAGCGCGATGAGTTGATCGATAGCGGCGTGGGAGCCCGGGGCGAAGCTGATCGTAATCGGTGCGCTGGCTGTGGTCGCAGTAGTCAGCGTCACAGTCGCGTTATCCCACGCGTCGCCAGGGGTGACAGTGACATCGTCAAGCTCATCGACGGCAATAGTGACATCTCCTGATGAGCCGCTTAATGATGCTGCTAGCTCTGTCGGTGTCAAGCGGATGGTGGTGTTAGTGACAGTGACTGTGGCGCCGTGAGCTGCGATCACGTGAGCTGTCTCCTTTAGACGCGAAACGGGTGGGATGAGTGTTTGTGCTCATCCTACCCGCGTGGCCGACACGGACTTTCGCCGACTACTGGTTGCTCTCGACCTGTGCCGCAGATTGTGGGTTGGTTTCCTCCGACATGTCGTCCAACTCGTCCTCCGACATGTCGTCCAACTCGTCCTCCGACATGTCGTCCAACTCGTCGTCGAACTCAGGTTCGCCCACCTGCTTCAAGACCAAGGTGGAGCGTGCCTCGACGGTGACGGTGTCGCCAGTTGCCACAATAGACTGCTCTAACGGGTAGCCCGTTAATTCGGTTGTGTCGATCAGCAGCTGCCACTCGGTGCCGAAGTTCTTCGATGGAATGGTGAACTCGATGGGTTCGTAGTGGGCATTAAACATCATGATGAACGAGTCATCCTTGATTCGGCGACCGCGGGAATCCGGCTCGGAGATCTTGTCGCCGTTGAGGTAGACCATCAGTGCCTTACCGAATGCGAAGTCCCAGTCGCCCTGAGTCATCAGTGTTGCTTCGGGAGTGAGCCACGCAATGTCTCGGTCCTGGTCGTCGATACCCAGAGGGCCACCTTCGAAGAAGCGGTAACGGCGAAAGACTGGGTGGTGGCGACGAATCGTGAGCAGACGACGCGTGAAGTCGTGCAGCTCTTTGTTCTCCTCCAACAACTGCCAGTCCATCCAGGCAATCTCGTTGTCCTGGCAGTACACGTTGTTGTTCCCGCCTTGAGTGCGGGCGATCTCATCGCCATGGGAGATCATCGGTGTACCTTGCGACAACAGCAGCGTTGTGAGGAAGTTGCGGCGCTGGCGATCGCGTAGATCATTGATGACCGGATCATCGGTGGGGCCTTCTTCGCCGTGGTTCCAGGAACGATTGTGAGATTCGCCGTCCCGGTTGTCCTCGCCGTTAGCCATGTTGTGCTTCTCGTTGTAGCTGACCAGGTCATTGAGCGTGAAGCCATCGTGGGCGGTGATGAAGTTGATCGACGCGGTAGGGCGGCGGCCATTGTGCTGATACAAATCAGATGAGCCAGTCAGGCGGGAAGCGAATTCACCCAGCGTCGAGGGCTCACCGCGCCAGAAATCACGCATGGTGTCACGGTACTTGCCGTTCCACTCGTACCACAGGGGTGGGAAGTTACCCACTTGGTAACCGTCGTGACCGATATCCCACGGCTCAGCGATCAGCTTGGTTTGGGAGACCACTGGGTCCTGTTGGCACAGGTCGAAGAAAGTTGCCAGGCGGTCTACGTCCGAGAACTCGCGCGCCAACGTGGAAGCGAGGTCGAAGCGGAAGCCGTCGACATGCATCTCAGTAACCCAGTAGCGCAGCGAATCCATGATCAACTGGAGAGAGTGTGGGTCGCGCACATTGAGCGAATTACCGGTACCGGTGTAGTCCATGTAGTGGAACTTGTCGCCCTCGACAAGCCGGTAGTACGCCTCGTTGTCGATTCCGCGGAATGCGATGGTAGGGCCCAAGTGATTGCCTTCTGCAGTGTGGTTGTACACCACATCCAAGATCACTTCCATGCCTGCTTCATGGTAGGCGCGGACCATTCCCTTGAATTCCGTCACTGCATCGGCAGGATTGTCGCCGGAGGCATAGTCCGCCTGCGGTGCGAAGAAACCAAAGGTGTTGTACCCCCAGTAGTTGCGCAGTCCTAGTTCTCGCAAGCGATCATCCTGGAGGAACTGGTGGACAGGCATCAGCTCGACCGAGGTCACGCCGAGGTCTTTGAGGTATTCGATCACGGCTGGGTGCGCCATGCCGGCGTAGGTGCCACGCATACTTTCGGGAACATCGGGGTGTGTTGCTGTCATTCCCTTAACGTGGGTCTCATAAATAACCGTCTCATTCGGTGGAATCTTCGGGGCCCGGTCATCGCCCCAATCGAAAAATGGGTTAACCACTACAGAAAGCATTGTGTGGCCAAGGGAGTCTTCCTCATTTCGGCCAGTGCCTTGCGGTTCCGCATTGATGTCGTAGGAGAAGAGAGATGGGTGCACGTCGAATTCCCCGTCGAACGCGCGGGCGTACGGGTCAACGAGCAGCTTGTTCGGGTCGCACCGCTTTCCGTCGTGAGGGTTCCAAGGGCCGTGCACACGGTAGCCGTAGCGCTGGCCTGGGGTGACCCCTGGGAGGTAGGCGTGCCATACATGGTTGTCCACCTCTGTGAGTTCGACGCGGGTCTCGGTCATGTCTTCGTCGATCAGACACAATTCAACCTTCTCAGCCACATTGGAGAAAAGGGCGAAGTTTGTACCTGCGCCGTCGTATGTGGAACCGAGAGGATATTCGTCGCCTGGCCACACTTGCAGAGATTCTGCGGTCATGTCAGTCATGTGCACTTATCGTAGTGGAGAATGATATAAAAACTGTGTTGGGCGCTCCGGGCCCGACGTAGATAAACCTGATTGGGACTATCAAATGCTGGATTGTAGGAGGTTATCGGGGTAACTGGATCCGATCAAGCAGGGCAGAGGGGGTAGTGATAGGAGGTGATGATAAAAGATCTTGAAATTCAGTAATTTCTTTTATCGTTTCTTGTGTTGTCGGCAATTACTAGGGAGGCTCACAGTCACCTATGCGGAATACTTGCAGAAACATCCAGAGGTCGCTTGCTAGAATCCGTAATGGTTGTCCTCGAACTTGATCTTGAATGTAAATAGGTTGAGGCGGGACAAATTACCTTTAACATCCCCCTACTGGAGAACCGTAAGCCTGCCGTGCGGTTGCCGGTGATTCATAACCAGGAGAAACACCTTGAAGATTTCCTTCACTTCCAAAAAAACCCTAGCCGCCTTGGCTGTGGTCCTTCCACTGACTCTTACTGCTTGTGGCTCAAACAAGTCCGACGAAGCAGCAGCGGATGCAACGTCTAGTTCCACAGCGACCTCCTCTGCGTCTGAGGTGGCGGGCAAAGACAAGGGCAAAGACAAGGGCAAAGACAAGGACAAAGATGGGGAGAAGCCTGAGGGAGAGCAGGCTGCAGATGGGCAGGATCCGAATAATCCGGACGCAGACCCAAATAATCCTGGCGCTGCGCGGGCTGGGACTCCGCGGGCTGCCGGTGGGGCAGCACCGAGTGTGGGAAACCCGCTAGAAGGTAGTCAACTGCCAACGGTGCAGCTCGAACCTCTGGAGACGGGCCATGCAGGATCCGCCGAGGATACGGCGCAGATCAGGGCGAATCTGGATGAGATTTACAACCAGACCACTGTCCAAGGCTGGACTAATGCTCTGGCTAATAACACGTGTTCTCGTGTCATTGAGGAAAATGGTGGAGCACAGGTCTTTGATCTTGGTGGACAGGATATGTCTTTGGCAGAGGTCGGTCTTGACATGAGCCAGATGGGCGTCGAAGATGTTCGTGACGTAAAGGTCGACGGTGACCGTGCTTCCGCGACCGTTGTTGTCCGGACTCAGAATGGCACCGATTCCGCGACCCAGATTTTCCAGAAGGAAGGCGGCCGTTGGAAGATGTGCAACTAGTTGCTAGTCATGCCATAACTTTCAAGGCCGACTAGGCTGTTGAACTTATGGCAATAGATCAAACCCCGCAGCTCAAGCCGTCTAGCAAGCAGCACTCACCCCGCCGTCAGCGACTTGGATCAGCCGCGGGGCTTCTTTTTGTCGGTCTGCTCAAAGGTTTTGTACTGGGTGTGGTGTGGGCTTTCCTGCGCCCAGGGTACACGGGAAATATTATCAACGGAGTCTTCACCGCAGACCCTGTCGGCCAACCGAGCAACATAGAATTCACTTCTTTTATTTGGTGTGTGTTGCTTTCAGCCGTAATCGGTGTGGGGGTGGCTATCGTCGCGTACGTTTCCGCGGGGCGTGTTGAGGGGTTAGCAACCTTGCTTTGGGTAGGGCTGGTGGCCACTGCTGGCGCCCTCGCCCTTGTGGTGGTGGGCAATTGGGTAACTTATGTGCTCCACCCAATTCCTGAAGCAGGAACCGAAGAGATGGTTACCTTAGTGCCGCCAATTGTTCCGAGGATAGGGTGGGTGGCCGCACCGTTGATGGCAACCCTGACGTACTGGATCTTTGCAGTGATTTCCTTCCCGGAAGAATTTAGGCCTGAAATTTCCGGGACGATCGCTTAGCTCGCACTGAATAGTTGCCACAGTTGGGGCTATCGCGGCCAGTCCACAATAGACTTGCCGCGGGTTTGAGTACTCAACCTGTCCATCGCGCCCAAGATGCCCACCAACGCGGAAATTACAAAATGGCTGCGCTGGTCCAACGCCATTCCATCGCTGATATTGACCGAGGCCTCTACGTGGAGCAGCATCGTCTCATCTTCCATCCGGGTGTACGCGGTTGTGCCTACGGCTACTTCGTTGTATTCATTGCACGCCAGCCACAGGTCAAGAAAATCCTCTTGGGGGTCGAAGTCGGTGATCCACCCGCCTGTAATCCGGAAGTAGGCTCCACCGTCCACGCACATGGCGAAGCCCACCCCATTGACTGCGGTGGAGACAATTCCGTCATCGCCGAGCCCGAAGCTAAACTCCAGCTGCTCAAGTGGTTCTGTGACGTGTTCAGCCACAAATCTGTCGATGGGCTCGTATTCGGCGATCAAAGGTTCATCTGGGACAGTGTAGACCTCTAGACTTTCTCCATCCGAGAGGTGGCGCACGTTGGGGTGCGGGCCGTGTAACGCTTGGTGGTCTTGCTCTGACATCACGGTGGCAGGCAGGGCGAGATGGTCGTCGTCAAGCTCCATCTCGGCCCGAAACTCTCGGGCGAAGGTGCCCAGCGCGTTCAGGGAAGATCCGAGAAAGGTGTCGAGTTGGCCGTCGGATAGTCCATGCTTGATCCAGGTGGCTGTGCGCAGGCGGATCTCAATGTTTCCGGCGGAGGTGAGCCGGTATGACGCGGTTGGCGTGATGCGCTCCTGGTTCCACATGTCTAGTGCCTCTGCAAGCTGGCTGGCGTAATCCAGATCGAGGGGCACACGCCCTCGCGCATCGATGACAAGTGCCAGGGGAGCGCAGTGGTCGATCCACACGGTGGCTACGTAGTGATGGGCGGGGATTACAATGCGGTCAAACTCGGCCTCATTGTCAAAGCCTAAGCCGGTCAGAGCCTCAGCGACACGGGCCAGGTCGACCGCGCTGGCGTGTGCCTGACCAATCTCGTCTGGTTTCCTGTGACGTGCCATGGCCTTCAGTGTAGGCGTGCTTCATATGGGGTTGCCGTTGGTGCAGGTGACAGCCATGAATACAATGGTGAAGTTAAGCAGTATTTTTGCCCTAAGTTTTGATCCAGGAGACCCCATGCTGAAAGTCACAGATCTGCGCGGACACACCCCAACTACATCTGAGTTGCGGCGCGTTCTGCCTCGCGGCGGTACCGATATCAACGCGGTGCTGCCCACTGTCACCCCCATCGTGGAGGATATAAAGGAGCATGGCGCCGCCAAGGCATTGGAGTACGGCCAGAATTTTGACGGCATCACACCCGAATCGGTGCGCGTTCCAAGCGCGCTAATCGATGACGGCCTGACCACTATCTCCGACGAGGTCCGTGAAGCTCTCCAGGAGGCCATCACCCGCATCCGCAAGGTGCACGCGGACCAGAAGCCATCGAGCCACACCACCGAGTTAAGCAACGGTGCGACCGTGACTGAAAAATTCATCCCAATTACTCGGGTCGGTCTTTATGTGCCCGGCGGTGAGGCTGTGTATCCGTCTAGTGTGCTGATGAACGTGATCCCCGCCCAGGAAGCTGGCGCCCAGTCGATGGTGGTGTGTACCCCGCCGCAGGAGGCACATGGCGGTTGGCCTCACCCTACTATTTTGGCGGCGTGCAAGCTGCTTGGTGTGGACGAAGTGTGGGCCGTCGGTGGAGCCCAGGCTGTAGCGCTGATGGCGTACGGCGATGACAATCATCAGCTGGAGCCGGTGGATATGATCACAGGCCCCGGCAATATCTTCGTCACTGCCGCGAAGCGCCTTGTCAACGGTGTGGTCGGCATCGACGCAGAGGCTGGTCCCTCTGAGATTGCGGTGCTTGCCGACGACTCCGCTGACCCTGTCTATCTTGCTTATGACCTGATCAGCCAAGCGGAGCACGACCTGCTTGCAGCAAGTGTGCTGATTACCGATTCCGAAGAGCTAGCAGATACCGTCAACCACGAAATCGAAGCACGCTACACTGTGACCCTCAATGCTGAGCGAGTACGTGAGGCATTGACGGGCGCGCAGTCCGGCATCGTGCTTGTCGACGATCTCGAGGCGGCCATCGCGGTTGCTGATGCCTATGCCGCGGAGCACTTAGAGGTCCATACTCGCAACGCGCGCGAGGTGGCTGAGCGGATCCAACACGCCGGTGCCATCTTCGTCGGCCCGTATTCCCCAGTACCGTTGGGTGACTATGCGGCAGGTTCGAATCACGTTTTGCCGACCTCTGGCACCGCGCGTTTTTCTGCGGGATTGTCTACCCACACTTTCCTGCGCCCCGTGAACCTGATTGAGTATGATCGCGTCGCACTCAAGGAGATTGGACGACACATCATCGCGCTTGCCGACGACGAACAGCTACCCGCACACGGTGAAGCCATCCGCGCCCGTTTTGAGGAGATCTAATGCAGTTTGACCCCAATACTTTGGCATCCGATACCAAACTCGGCGAGCTTCCTCTGCGCGAGGAATTGCGTGGCAAATCAGCCTATGGGGCCCCACAGCTTGAGGTCCGAGTCCAGCTCAACACCAACGAGAACCCGTACTCGCCGTCGCAGGCGCTGATTGATGATCTCGTTGCTGAAGTATCTAAGTTGGCCTCCACACTGAACCGGTACCCAGAGCGCGACGCCGTTGAGCTGCGGACCGCGCTGGCTGACTATGTGAGTACACAGACAGGTGTGGCTGTGACCAAAGACAACCTGTGGGCAGCCAACGGCTCTAACGAAATTTTGCAGCAGCTTCTCCAGGCCTTCGGCGGACCTGGACGCAGCGCAATGGGTTTTGTTCCTAGCTACTCGATGCACCCCATTTTGTCTGCCGGAACTCAAACGGAGTTCATTGCTGTAGATCGCGGCGAAGATTTCCGCATTGATATGTCAACCGCGTTGCGGGAGATTGACCAGCGGGGGCCGGATATCATCTTCGTGACCACCCCGAACAATCCCACCGGTGATGTCACCAGCCTGGAAGACATCGTCCAAATTGTGGAGGCTGCGCCGGGCATTGTGGTCATCGACGAAGCGTATGCGGAGTTCTCGCCGTCGCCGTCGGCAGTGAGCCTGATCGAGAAGTTCCCAACGAAGCTTGTTGTCTCGCGCACCATGAGCAAGGCTTTTGATTTTGCTGGTGGCCGCCTCGGCTACTTTGTGGCGGCACCGGCGTTTATTGAAGCTGTGATGCTGGTGCGCCTGCCCTATCATCTCTCGGTGCTATCTCAGGCAGCAGCCACCGTGGCCTTGCGTCACTCGGCCGACACGCTGGCAACCGTCGATAAGCTTTCAAGCGAGCGCGAACGCGTCCAGGCGGCGCTTACCGAGCTGGGCTACAAGGTAGTGCCCAGCGAATCGAACTTCCTCTTCTTCGGCGATTTCGACGATGCCACAGCTGCCTGGCAGGCGTTTCTGGATGAGGAGGTACTAATCCGCGATGTCGGTGTTCCAGGGCATCTGCGGGTGACCATCGGCTTGGACGTTGAAAATGACATCTTCCTAAAAGCCGCAGAAATTGTGAAAAAGAAAGGTCTATAACCATGGCTGATCGCATCGGCACAGCAACCCGTACCACTAGCGAATCTGATATCACCGTCGAGATCAACCTCGACGGCTCCGGCCAGTGCGATATCGATACCGGTTTGCCCTTTTTCGACCATATGCTCACCGCATTTGGCACCCACGGTTCTTTCGACCTGAAGGTTCACGCTACGGGCGATACACATATCGATGCGCACCACACCGTCGAAGACACCGCCATTACGCTGGGGTGGGCGCTGCTGGAAGCGGTTGGCGACAAAAAGGGTATCCGTCGCTTCGGATCGATGCAGTTACCGATGGACGAAACGCTTGTCGACGCAGTACTGGACATCTCGGGCCGCCCCTATTTTGTGATGAACGGTGAGCCTGAGAACATGGAGTGGCAGATCATCGGAGGGCACTACGCCACGGTGATCAATCGCCATTTCTTTGAAACGTTGGCTTATAACTCGCGTATCACCCTGCATGTGAATGTGCATTATGGCCGAGACCCACATCACATCACCGAGGCTGAGTACAAGGCTGTAGCACGCGCATTACGGCAGGCCACCGAGCTTGATCCACGTGTGACTGGTGTGCCGTCGACGAAGGGCGCTTTATAAATGGCGGTGCTTGCACAAGCAGCAGGTAGCCCCGGGTTAGCCGGGTCTTTGTTCGTGTGGATCCTGTTTATCATCGCTGGCCTGTTGGTCGGCGGGGCCTGGAGCGCCTACCAAAACGGCTCCAAGAAAGCTACGCTGATCATGGTGGTTTTGGCAGCCGTGGCGCTGCTCGTCGCGCTGGCCAACCTCTTGAACGCGATGCCGATTTAAAGACAAATCTAAAGCGAAGGCGAATTCACTATGAAGCGTCACCTCACTATGGCACTGCTTGCAACCATGCTCGTATTCAGTGGCTGCAGCAGCGCAGACATCTCCCAAGACTCCGCTGAGTCCTTTGACGGACCATCAGCAACATCAGAGCTAGTAATTGACAGCGCTCAGGACGAAGCATCTTATGGTGCCTACAGCGTTGGCGAGGTTGCTGAGGCATCAGTGGTGACCGTTGGGCAGGCGCGCGTGCGTCACGACGATCCCTACTCTGTCTCACAGGATTTCATTGAAGATGTTGAGAAGCGTGGCGGACTCGTGTCCTCCATGGATGTTGAAGCAGAAGATGAGAATCCGCGCGCCGAAGTGACCGTGAAGATTCCGGCAGACCAGTACCAAGATTTTGTCGATGCGCTTAACAACTATGGCACGGTTGTTACTGTCACTACGTCGTCTGAAGATGTCACCAGCCAGCAGGTTGACCTGCAAGCGCGTGTAGACGCCCTCCAGGCGTCTGTGGATCGGCTGTCGGGGCTGATGGAGGAAGCAGGAAGTGTCGAGGAGTTGCTTGAAGCGGAACAGACGTTGACGGACCGTCAGGCCACACTTGACTCCGTCCGTGGGCGCCTCAACAACCTGGAGAACCGAATTGCGATGTCCACGCTCACCGTGGTCTTCAGCACGGCGGACAGTGACAAGTCGAACCCGTCGTCACGCGGCGGCAACCCATTCAGCAAAGCGTGGGATGCGCTGCTCAGCTCGGTCAATACTTTGTTGATCATCACGCTTGGTCTGCTGCCGTGGGTGCTGGTATTGGGGCTTATCGCCTGGTTGACGTGGCGGATAGTGCGACGATTCACAAACCGGGGAGGAAAGCCCAAGAATTAGCGGGTGAATCTGTTATCCTTTCTCGGTTGTTGAGTTCAACCAGCACCGCGAAAGGGGAGCAGTGGCACAGCAGCAGATGAGCCGGGGAGAGATCGAGAAGCTTGAGAGCATCTGGCAGGCTCCAGGTTTTCTACCCACCATGATTGCGGTGGGTGCAGCTTTTGGTGCGTGGGCGCTGTTGCTTCCCGTGCTGCCCGTGGCGGTATTGGACTCTGGTGGCAGTGCCACCCTGGCGGGGATGACTACCGGTATTTTCATGCTGGCCACCGTGATCACCCAAATTTTTACTCCGCTGATGCTGCGTGTTGTGGGCTACCGTCCGGTGATGGTGGTGTCTGCACTGCTGCTGGGTGTTCCTGCGCTGGGCCACATGATCAGTATGCAGCCATGGGCAGTTCTGTTGTTCTGTGCCATACGTGGCATCGGCTTCGGCGCGATCACGGTTGCGGAATCCGCGTTGGTTGCAGAGCTTGTACCTGCTAGATTTCTCGGCAAAGGCACTGGCCTGCTTGGTGTGTTCGTCGGCGTGGCACAGATGCTATTCCTTCCGGTGGGGCTGATGATTGCACCACAGTTTGGCTATCACGCGGTGTACGTGGTGGGCGCTGTTATCGCTCTTATCGCTGGTGTGATGGCGCTGCGGATTCCAGCGCTGCAAGCCGACCCAGTAGAGCCACGTTCTACCGATTCCGCCACACCCCACACCCCAATGTGGAAGTTAGTGGCAGTGCCCGCTCTAGCGCTGGCCACTTTGTCGATGAGCTACGGCGTGATCACGTCCTTCCTGCCGTCGGCCATGCGAGAAATGGATGCCACAATTGGGGTGACGTTGGGAGGAATTATCCTGTCGGTGGTTGGCGTGGCTTCAATGATCGTGCGGTACGTCGTGGGTATCAGGTCGGATCAACGCGGTGAACCAGGGGCAACAATGATTCCGGCACAGTTTGCTGGGTGTGTGGGAATGGTCATCATCGTTGTTGTCATGCTTACCGGCGCCTCAGTGTGGTGGCTGTTAGTTGCTGCCATCTTGTACGGTGGTGCCTTTGGCGCGGTGCAGAATGAATCATTGCTGAGCATGTTCCACCGCCTGCCTCGCTCCCAGCTCTCCAACGCGTCGGCGGTGTGGAACATTTTCTTCGACGGTGGTACGGGCCTCGGATCAACCGTCTTTGGGGTGGTCGTTGCTGCTTCTGGCTATCCAGGGGCGTTCGCCGCCGGTGCGTTAGTCATCATAATCGGCATTGGAATGACAGTCTTGGACCGTGCCTTGGGGCGCCACCGGGTAACCGAACACAACAACATGGCCACCCGGCTCAAAGCTGTGCATCGGCGGAAGTAGAATCACACCCCATGAAGAAGATCGCAGTATTAGATTATGGTGCCGGCAACCTACGCAGTGTGCAGCGAGCCCTCGAACACGTCGGCGCTGATGTTGCGATCACTCACGACCCGATCATTGCCATCGAGTCCGACGCCCTTGTCGTTCCTGGCGTGGGCGCATTCGAAGCCTGCATGAAAGGTCTCAACGCGGTCAACGGTGCCCGTATTATTGGCCAGCGCCTGGCGGGGTCGCGGCCCGTGTTCGGGATCTGCGTCGGTTTCCAGGTGTTGTTCGATAAGGGAGTAGAGCACGGGGTGGAAACCGCAGGGGTAGGAGAGTGGCCCGGCGTCGTCGATAAGCTCGACGCCTGCATCCTGCCGCACATGGGCTGGAACACAGTCAGCCAGGCTGGCGGTAGCGAGATGTTCGCGGGGCTTGACGACGATCAACGCTTCTATTTCGTCCACTCGTATGGGGTGCAGGACTGGGTACTTAAGGTCGACGAGTTCATTGCCGCCCCCGCAGTGAGCTGGGCCAACCATGAGCAGGCGAAGTTTGTGGCGGCGGTGGAAAATGGGCCGTTGTGGGCTGCTCAGTTCCACCCGGAGAAGTCTGGCGATGCCGGCTTGCACCTTTTGGAGAATTGGCTGCATACTGTGGGTTAAGGTAAGTATCATGACTTTTACCTTGCTTCCGGCCGTCGATGTTGTCGATGGGAAAGCTGTCCGCCTGGATCAGGGCGAGGCAGGAACCGAAAAAACCTATGGAGAGCCACTCGATGCTGCGTTGGAATGGCAGGCACAGGGGGCGCAGTGGCTCCACTTCGTTGATCTCGATGCCGCATTCGGACGGGGTTCAAATCATGAGTTGATGGCCGATATTACACACCGGCTCGACATCAACGTGGAGCTTACCGGCGGAATCCGTGACGACGAATCGCTGGAACGAGCCTTGGAGACAGGCGCAAAGCGCGTGAATATTGGCACCGCAGCTTTGCAGAACCCGGAGTGGATGGAAGATGTGCTGCGCCGCTACCCGGAGCAGGTAGCCATCGATATCGCCGTGCGTGAAGAAAACGGGCAGTGGCGTACCAAAGGCAACGGCTGGACCAGCGATGGTGGTGATCTCTGGGAGGTGCTGGAGCGCTTTGACTCCGCCGGCTGTACCCGTTTCGTGGTTACTGACGTGTCCAAGGACGGCACCCTGGCGGGCCCGAATATTGAGTTGCTGCGCGACGTGTCTGCCGCGACCGACGCGCTGATCACCGCATCGGGTGGAATTGCTACGCTCGACGATGTGGTGGAGGTTTCCAAATACCAAGATGAGGGGATCGATTCTGTGATTATCGGCAAAGCGCTCTATGAGAAGCGTTTCACGCTGCGCGATGCGCTAGCAGCAGTAGGCCAATAGTTCAGTAAGGTATTCAGCATGGTAGATACCCGCACCCTCCTCACTGTCGCTGATGATATTGTGAGGCAAGCCAGCGAGATGTTCGTCGATGGTGTGGGCGCTGCACCCTCCCTGTATAAAAAGGATGGGGATTTCGCCACTGAGATGGACATCTCCATCGAAAAGTTCATCCGCGATGAGCTGGCAAAAGAATCTGCTATCCCCGTGTACGGGGAGGAACAGGGCGGCAAATTCGACCCTGAAGCGTGCTGGATCATCGACCCGATTGATGGCACTACTAATTATGCTTCCGGCAACCCCAACTGCTCTATTTTGGTCTCGCTGGTGATTCAGAATGAACCACGTATCGCGGTGACTGCCATGCCCCTGTTTTCCAAGCATTTATCCACGCGTGATAATGAACCGGTTTACCTCAATGGAGAACAACTTCCGGAGCTTGACGACGATAACGGCCGCGGCGGTCTGATTGGTTTAGGTTCTGTGGGGTCTCCTGACTCTGCTAGATTCCCGATCGAGTTCCGGCTCAAACTGATGGGGTGGCTGACAGCTACTAACTTGCGTCCGCGCATTACCGGTTCTGTCGGGGTGGACCTAGCGCTGGTTGCTTCCGGTGCGTTTCAAGCGGCGATGAGTTTCTCGCCCAATATGTGGGACAACACCGCAGGTGTGCTGCTTGCCCGTAATGCCGGGGCGGTGGTCACCGATGGTGTAGGTCGCCCTTGGACCCCCACCTCGCCAGGTGCGATCGTCGGCACGCGCGCTGCTCATGCCACAGTGATGAGCACCATTGACACAATTTTAAAACTCTAGAAAGACAAATTATGGCTGTAGCTATTCGTGTAATTCCCTGTCTCGACGTTGACAACGGGCGGGTGGTAAAAGGCGTCAATTTTGAAAACCTGCGTGATGCGGGTGACCCTGTTGAACTGGCGCGGCGTTACGGTGAGGAGGGCGCAGACGAGTTGACCTTCCTTGATGTCACCGCTTCTAAGGACGGGCGTGGCACCATGTTGGATGTTGTGCGTCGTACAGCCGACGAGGTGTTTATTCCGCTGACTGTGGGCGGGGGAGTGCGCACCGTTGACGATGTGAAGGAGCTGCTGCGCGCTGGCGCGGACAAAGTGTCCGTGAATACCGCAGCGATTGCCAAGCCGGAGATACTGCGCGAGATGGCAGAGCAGTTCGGGTCGCAGTGCATCGTATTATCGGTGGATGCCCGCCGTGTCCCTGAGGGTGGTCAGTCTCAGCCATCCGGCTTTGAGGTGACCACTCACGGCGGGACAAAGTCCGCTGGAATCGATGCCATCGAGTGGGCGCGCCGCGGCCAGGAACTGGGTGTGGGCGAGATCTTGTTGAATTCGATGGACGGTGATGGCACTAAAGACGGCTTCGATATCGAACTGTTAGTTAAGGTGCGTCAAGCAGTAACCATTCCGGTTATCGCCTCAGGTGGGGCAGGCAAGCCAGAGCACTTTCCACCGGCGGTTGAAGCTGGTGCAAACGCGGTGCTAGCGGCTTCGATCTTCCACTTCGGCGAGGTTTCCATCAAGGAGGTCAAAGACGCGCTGGCGGGTGCTGGCTACGAGGTCCGCCAGTGAGTGACAACCCGGCGGACTACGCCCTTGACCCTGCTATTGCCCAGCGTTTGAAGCCGAATGATCAGGGCTTGGTTCCGGCGATCGTGCAGGCCCACGGCTCCGGTGAGGTGCTGATGATGGCGTGGATGGATACGCACGCTTTGGCTTATACTCTTGCTTCACGACGAGGCACTTACTACTCGCGTTCCCGGAAAGAATACTGGATTAAGGGTTTGACCAGTGGTCATACCCAGGAGGTCACGGGCGTGCGTCTTGACTGTGATGGCGATACCCTCCTGGTGACGGTCAAGCAGGTCGGTGGTGCGTGCCATACCGGTGACCGCACCTGCTTCGACGCAGATCCTCTGCTCTAGTATTCTGCTCTAACTTGAGCACTAACCGAAAGGAACTGTTGTGACCGTTGTGACCACTGCCTCGCAGGCCCCGTCTCAGGGTTGGTCTCGCCTGGGTGCACTCGGCTTAGGAATCGGCGCGATCATCATGTGGATTGGTTCTCGGATGCCGTGGATTGATGTGGCATACCAGGATGACAAATCTGGCCCGGGCAGCATCGCACTGTCCGGCTCGTCGTGGTCTACTGAGATCACCGCGGTGATTCTGGTTCTGCTGGCCGGAATGATCGCTGCCTTCGTTGTCAGGCGTTGGGGCCGTCGCATTATCGGCGTGATTGGTGCTCTGGCAGCCTTCGGGGCTGTAGTCTCTCCGATTGCGGTCTTGGTGGGCAACCCAGATGCCGAGCGGGCCAAGCTGTTGCTCACCTCGGGTGCGGCAAGCCAACGTTCTACTGCGCCAGTCACTATCGCCGAGTGGGCGGAGATTACCGGCATCTCCGTACAGGCGGTCGGCCCGATCGTCGCTGCGCTCGGTGCTCTTGTGGCCGTCGCTGCTGGGATTGTTCTGGCACTCAAGCCAGGTGGAGACTCGCCGAAGATGAATAAGTATGAAACCGCAACGATGCGGCGCGAAAAACTTGAGGACGATCTCGACTCCACCCCTGATTCTGGCCGGGTAATGTGGGATGCCCTTGATGCAGATATCGATCCGACCGATCGCAACGGCTGACCCTCTGGCTACCCCCGCTAGGTAAATAGCTAGCAACGTGATTTTCCCCGCAGAACTATCACCCACTAGCCTTGAGGCAGAGCTTCAGATCGAGGTTGGGAGGTGAGCGCGGTGCGCACCTTAGACAGCATGCAACGCATCGTCAGCGGAGTGCTGGCCGATGTTGCTGAGCGAGAAGCGAGCCTGCCCTTCGAAGAAATCAAGGCGAGATCGCGCGATATGGCTCCCACGAGGGACGTCCGCGCAGCCTTACTGAAACCGGGCTGTGGTGTCATCGTCGAAATTAAACGCACCTCCCCAGTCTTTGGCCCCACCGGCCTTGTCGCTTCAGTCGCAGACATCGCGCGAGGTATAGAAGCCGGTGGGGCTCATCTCATTGCATGCCAAACTGAGCGACTTCGGTTCAATGGGTCGTTGCAGGATATGGCTGTGGCACGCGAAGCTGTCGACCTGCCCATGGTGTGCCGTGATGTCATAGTCGACCCGTACCAAATCCATGAGGCGCGCTGTTACGGGGCGGATATGATTCCCCTGCAGGTGAGTCTGATGGACCAGCACCGTTTGGAAGCACTCATTGACCGAATTGAATCTCTCGGAATGGTTGCCATGGCCGAGGTACGCACCCCAGAAGAAGCGGACCGTGCCCTGCAGGCCCGAGCTCGTGTCATTGGTGTCAATTCTTGGTCTTTCGATACCAACTCTTTAAATCGCGATTCTTTCGCACAGATCGAACCTGGCATCCCCAGCGATGTGTTACGCATAAGTTTAGGCGGGGTACGCAACGCTCGTGACCTGCTGGATGCGGCGTCCCAAGGAGCGGATGCGGTACTGGCGGCGGAGTCTGTGATGAGCCAGGAGGACATTCGCGTCGCGACGATGCGCCTGGCAGCTGCCGGGCAGCATCCATCGTGTCCCTCCCGTTCTTAGCAAAATACGCTCTCATGGGGCACACTAAGAAACGTGCAAACTACGATTCTGGCTAATATTCCTTCGCCATCCCAAGGCGTGTGGGAACTTGGACCCATTCCAATCCGCGCGTACGCCCTATTTATCGTTATCGGCATTCTGGTAGCGCTGTGGTTGACGTTGCGCCGTTACCGGGCAAAAGGCGGAGACCCCGATGTGGTGTGGGATGCTGCAATAGTAGCCGTTCCCGCCGGTATTATCGGTGGCCGTTTATATCATGTGATCACCGATTATGATAAATATTTCGGACCCGGCAAAAACGCCTGGGATGCTTTCAACATTGCGGGCGGGGGATTGGGAATTTGGGGCGCGGTTGCCCTCGGCGGTGTTGCGGTGTGGATCTTATTCCGCGTGAAGAAGTTGCCTTTGGGCCCGTTCGCCGACGCGGTCGCTCCCGGGATCATTGTGGCGCAGGCCATCGGACGCCTCGGCAATTGGTTCAACCAGGAACTCTACGGCCGGCCCACGGATGTGCCGTGGGCACTAGATATCTACTACCGTGTTGACGAGTCCGGGAATTTCGCACCGCTGACTGGCCAGTCCACCGGTGAAGTGATTGCCAGCGTGCACCCTACCTTCCTTTACGAATTGGTGTGGAACCTGTTGGTTTTCGTGTTCTTGCTGTGGGCTGAACGCAAGTGGCGTCTTGGCCACGGACGGGTGTTTGCGCTCTACGTTGTCGGATATACGTTAGGACGGTTCTGGATTGAGCTGCTGCGCGATGACACCGCCAACATGATCTTGGGCTTGCGCGTAAACACGTGGGTATCCGCGATTGTGTTCATTATCGCACTGATCGTGTTTTTCAAGCTGCCGCGTGGACAAGAATCTCCACAGCAGGTTGATCCGCGTCGAAATAGCGTCGAAAAGCATGAGCGGAACGACGAGACGTCGACTGAACCGGTAGCACAGTCTGGTCAAGCGAAAGATGACGCCAGCAGGTAGCCTAGGGCACTGTGAATACCTTTTCAGCGCTTCCTCCTGAAAAGTCGTATCAAAGCGAGTAGGTTGGTAATTGTGGATAGACGAACGAAGATCGTATGTACTCTTGGTCCTGCGGTAGCGAGCAAGGAGGCCATCGTCGGACTTGTCCGCGATGGGATGAATGTCGCCCGCATGAACTTCTCTCACGGTGATCACGCCGATCATGAACAGAATTATAAGTGGGTGCGCGAAGCTACCGATGAGACTGGGAAAGCTGTTGGCATCCTCGCTGACCTCCAGGGGCCGAAAATTCGCCTGGGTCGCTTCAAGGAGGATAAAACTTTCTGGGAGACCGGGGAGATTGTCCGTATTACCGTAGACGAGGTTGAAGGCACACATGATCGCGTGTCGACGACCTACAAGAACCTGGCCAAGGACGCGAAGCCTGGCGACCGCTTGCTTGTCGACGACGGCAAGGTGGGACTGATTTGCCTCGAGGTTGATGGCAATGATGTTGTCTGCCGTGTAACCGAGGGCGGACCGGTATCTAACAACAAAGGTGTCTCGTTGCCGGGGATGGATATTTCCGTGCCTGCACTGTCTGAAAAAGATATTGCTGACCTGAAGTTTGCCCTCAAGCTAGGGGTGGACTTCATTGCTTTGTCGTTCGTTCGCTCGCCGTCTGACGTGGATCTTGTTCATGAAGTGATGGACGAAGTTGGCCGACGCGTTCCTGTGATCGCGAAGTTGGAGAAGCCAGAGGCTGTAGACGCCCTCGAATCCATCATCTTGGCGTTCGACGCCATCATGGTTGCACGTGGTGACTTGGGTGTTGAGATCGCCCTCGAGCAGGTGCCACTGGTGCAAAAGCGTGCGATCCAGATTGCTCGTGAGAACGCGAAGCCAGTGATCGTGGCCACCCAGATGCTTGACTCCATGATTGATAATTCCCGCCCAACGCGTGCGGAAGCATCGGACGTTGCTAATGCTGTCCTAGACGGCGCAGACGCTGTGATGCTTTCTGGTGAGACGTCTGTTGGCGTTGATCCGCACAACGTTGTGCGCACTATGTCGCGCATTGTTCGCGTTGCTGAGAGCACTGGCCAGGTTCCACCGCTGGTGCACATTCCACGTACTAAGCGTGGTGTTATTTCTTATTCTGCGCGTGATATCGCTGAGCGGCTGAACGCAAAGGCAATGGTGGCATTCACCACCTCGGGCGATACTGCTCGTCGTGTGGCACGCCTGCACTCTAAGCATCCGCTGCTTGTCTTCACGCCCCGCCAGGAGATTCGTTCCCAGCTTGCTTTGACGTGGGGCACCGAGACTTTCCTGTGCCGCGAAGTTTCCGGCACTGATGACATGATCAAGGTTGTCGATGAAGAGTTGCTCGGCTTCGCGGACTACAACGAGGGCGATACCATGGTCGTCATCGCTGGTACACCTCCAGGGGTTGCTGGTACAACCAACATGGTCCACGTGCACCAGTTAGGCGAGGATACGAAGTCCCCGAAGTTTTAGTTTTGCGCTAAGAAGGCCCGCTGTTCACATGGGGTGGACAGCGGGCTTTTAGGCCTTTAATGCTTGACTTTTCAGTGATAATGATTAGTATGATACACAATATAATCAATTGAATACGTGTTTATACTTCTTGAAGTAAAGGAGTTAAAGGTGGTGGGATGGAAGAAACTGGTATCCCTGTGCGCTGTAGCCGTGATGGTTGTAGCGAGTGCCTGCTCGGCACCGGAAGAACCAAATAATGAGGCCGGTGACGGGACGGCCGTAACAGAATCTACAAGAAGTACAGAGTTATCCGCGAGTGATGCCGCCACTCGCACTGTCACCGATTCTTTAGGGCGTAAAGTTGAGGTTCCTGCTCGGGTGGAATCAGTAGCAACACAGGGTAGCGGAGCACGTAATGTTATCTATGCTGGTGGATTAGACAAGATTGTTGCGGTTACCGAAATTGACAAGGGGCCTGCGATTGGCGCTCCGTACAAATACGCCGCGCGGGAGCATTTCGCTGATTTGCCTGTCACTAGCCCAGGCGGTCCTACACAGACGGTGTACGAGGAAGAGCTTATTGAGATTGCGCCGGACGTTGTAGTGACTACATGGACCGACCCGGCGATGCTTGACGATATCCAGGAACGAACGGGCGTTCCTGTTCTTGCGGTGTCCGATCCCGCCCCTGATTACACATCGTTTTCTAAGATCAATCTAGATATGATCCTTCTTCTTGGGGAGCTGTTAGGAACCGAAGCGCAGGCAAACGGCCTTGTAGGACAAGTACAGCAGTGGGAAGAAGATTTAGCTGACCGTGTCGCCGATCTTCCCGAAGGAGACCGGAAGACCGCCTACACCGGTGCCGTCAGTTATAAGGGCGGCCATGGATTTGCCGGTACCAGGGCACATTACATGCCGTTCGATACCGTACGGGTTATCAACGTCGTTGACGAAACTGGTCAAAATGGTGCATTTCAAGTCGATCTGGAAAAGGTCCCTGAGTGGGACCCAGAGTTCATTTTCCTCAACCCGGCGAGCATGGATCTTGTCAATCAAGACTATGATGCCAACCCTGAATTCTTCGATAATTTGACTGCGGTTAAAGAAGGGCGCGTGTACTCCCAACCCTCATTTATCTGGCATTCGCTGAACCACGAACTCGCTATCGCGAACGCTTACTATGTCGGCACAGTAGTCTATCCCGAACGGTTTGCTGATATCGATATGGAGGAGACCGTCAACGACATTTTCCAGGCCTACCTCGGGATGGACTACGTTGATTTGCTGAAGCAAGAAGGACTGTGGTTCCAGGAGCTTACCTTAGGCGAGGATGTCCAATAGTGGAGAGAGTGGATAATTTGCCAGGATCCACCGTTTCTGATGCACCTAGCCATGGCCAGCTAGGCAGGAGCGAAGGAACTGACGTCATCGCCCGCTACAAAGGGTACGTGGGAAAGAAGTGGCTTGTTATCGTCGTTACGCTTCTCATCCTGTTTGTCTCAGGGCTGCTATCTGTCGGGATGGGGTCGGCCACGCTCACCATTTCTGAGTCCATCGGGGCGCTTCTTGGGGGAGGCGACGACAAAGCCCAAAACATTGTCATGCGTTTGCGTTTTCCTCGTGTTTTGGTTGCCATTGTTGGTGGATTCGGGTTAGCAATCGCCGGTGCAGCTTTCCAAAGCGTCCTGCGCAACCCACTAGCGTCACCATCTACTTTGGGTGTTGCACAAGGAGCCAGTTTCGGTGCCTCAATCGGCATCATTGTGTTTGGTGCGGGAACGACAGCCGGAGTCTCAGCCGCTAGTCCCGTGCAAATCAATAATCCCTATATCGTCACGATCTGTGCTTTCAGTGGGGCAATGTTATCCACCGTGGTTATTCTCGGCCTGTCTAGGTTCCGCCAGATCACCCCGGAATCCATGGTGTTGGCTGGGGTAGCTTTGTCTGCCATCTTTTCTGCGGGTACTACGTTGGTGCAGTACTTTGCCGACGAAGTCCAAATCGCCGCAGTAGTGTTTTGGACATTCGGGGATCTAGGGCGCGCCTCCTACAACGAGATAGCCATTATCGTTCTTATAGTGCTCATTGTCGGCATCTACTTTATGTATAACCGCTGGAACTATAACGCGATGGAAAGTGGTGAAACCACGGCCATAGGCCTTGGCGTTAACGCGAACCGAGTCCGGTTATGGACCATGATCATGGGAACGCTGGTGACATCCGTGGTGGTGTCTTTTGTGGGGATCATTAGTTTTATCGGTTTGATTGCGCCACACATCATGCGCCGATTCATTGGTTCAGACCACCGTTATCTCATCCCTGCAGCAGGGGTTGCAGGCGGTTTACTCCTGTTACTGTCCGATCTGGCCGCGCGCATGATTATGGCTCCTATTATTTTGCCTATCGGAGCCATCACATCATTCCTAGGCGGGCCAATGTTCCTTTATCTGCTGTTTAAAGGGGTGAACCGCCGTTGATTACAGCAACAGATATTGATTTCGCGTTCAAAAATAGCCCCCAGATTCTGCATCAAGTCAGCGCGCGCGTCGCTCCGGGTTCCTTCATGGCGATCCTTGGAAACAATGGTGTTGGCAAATCCACCTTCATGTTCTGCCTGAACCGGATTTTGCAACCAACCGGGGGAAAGTCGAGTTAAAAACAGGCGGCGTAGCGCGTGACGTTGCTGATATGAGTCGGATGGAACTGGCACGAAATATGGCGTTTGTTGCACAGCACAGTCACGCAGGGCGCCTGACGGTGTTTGATGCAGTACTGCTGGGGAGGCGCCCACATATAAACTTTTCGCCAACCGATAAAGACTATCGGCTCGTCGAAAAGTCAATGGCGCGGATGGGTATCCACGACCTCGCTGTCCGGTACGTCGATGAGCTTTCCGGCGGTGAATTTCAGAAAGTAATTTTAGCCCGCGCCTTGGCACAAGACGCCAGTATTTTGCTTCTCGACGAACCAACCAACAACCTGGATCCGCACAACCAGTATGAAGTCATGCGTGCTGTCCGTGAGGTTATTGATGCAGACCAAATATCGGCCATTGCTGTGCTGCACGACCTAAATCTGGCAGTCCGGTTTTGTGACACCTTCGTCCTACTTAAAGAAGGAACGGTCTACGCCCACGGAGGAATAGAAACAATTACACCGGAAACTCTGCATGCTGTATACGGGATCAACGCCGATGTGATCGAGCATAAAGGCCACAAGGTCGTCGTCACGCTCTAGAAAAGATAGCTGTCCAGATTTTCTGGAGTCAATAACCAACCGCCCCTGATTGAACCACTGAATATTCGAGTACCACTTTCGAAGGAGAGTAAGATTCATGAAATCGAAAATCACAAAGTCACTGTTTGCCAGCGTATTAGCTGCTGCGTTAGCCCTCACTTCAGGGTGTAGCAGTACCGGCGGAAGTTCATCGACAGCGGAGTCTTCTGGAAGCTCAACGTCACCCGCGGTGGGCACGTCTGAGTCTGAAACAAGGGTGATTACAGATGCTCTTGGGCGTGAGGTGGAGGTTCCTGCCCGAGTCGATGAGATAGCCACCCATGGCACGGCGGCGCGCATGGTGATCTACGCCGGTGGTATCGAAAAGTTGTCTGTTGTTGCTGAAGGCGACCAACGCGAGAACGTGGCCATGCCGTATGCCTATGTGCATCATGGCGAGCTGAAGGATCTCCCAGTAGGAACTTCAGGAAAATCTGCCGATCCCATGTACGAGGAGCAGATTATTGAACTGTCGCCCGACATCATAGTCTCTTCCTCGGCTGATGCGGGTTTCCTTGATGAGATGCAGGAACGGACAGGCGTTCCGGTTGTTGCGCTTTACGAAACTATCGTCCAGAACAATGTATTTGATGAAGAAATTATCCGGATGATCGAGTTGCTCGGTGAGCTGATGGGAACGGAGGAACAAGCATCCAACGTAACTACGGCCATGAAGAAATGGGGCAACGATCTGGACGAACGGGTGGGCGATATTCCCGAGAAAGAAAGAGTGACTGCCTACACAGGGGCTGTAAACTTCAACGGTAGCCATGGCATTGCCGGTTCGTATGCTCGGTACATGCCGTTCGACCTCGTCAACGTAATCAATGTTGTCGACGAAACCGGCCAAGAAGGTGCATTCCAAATCGATCTGGAGAAGCTACAGGATTGGGATCCAGACCTGATCTTCCTGAACCCATCCAATATGGATCTAGTGAACGAGGACTACAACAGCAACCCGGAATTTTTCAACAGTCTTACCGCGGTAGAAAATAACGGCGTGTATTCACAACCGCCGTATATTATGTCTGGTACGAATTTTGAGTTAGCCATCGCAGATACCTATTACGTTGGCAAGGTCGCCTACCCTGATCGTTTCGAGGATATTGACATGAGAGCACTTACCGACGAGGTGTTTGAGGTGCTGCTGGGGCAGAAGTACTCAGACAAACTGATCGAAGCAGGTTTGTGGTTCAACCCTCTAGAGCTGGGGGAGGACCCAACCCCAGAGGGATAACGCTCAACAGGCGGACCTATTCGTCGTAAAGCGGGAAGGCTTACTTGCTGATCGGGGTTGGCTTAATCTTCCAGACCTCATCCGCGTAATCACGGATAGTGCGGTCGGAGGAGAAGCGACCAGACTCGCAGATATTCACCCAGCACATGCGCGCCCAGTGCAGCGGATCAGCATAGTACTCCTCGGCCATCCGGTCGCGGGTAGCGCGGTAATCCTCAAAGTCACCCAGAACGTACCAGGTGTCTGGGGTCTCCCAGCCGCCACCGTCCAGCAAGGAAGAACGAATGTCGTGGAATGCGCCGGAGCCATTGTCATTGAGGGTGCCGTCGGTCAGTGCGTCGAGGACGCGCTTCACCCCGTCGACGTTCTCGTAGACGTGCTGTGGGTTGTAGTTCTTGCGCAGCTCTGGCAGCTCGTCTTCCTTCGCACCAAAGATATAAGCGTTGTCTTCGCCGACAGCCTCTGCGATCTCCACGTTCGCGCCGTCGAGAGTACCCAGGGTGAGAGCACCGTTCATCATGAACTTCATGTTGCCGGTACCGGACGCTTCCTTGCCCGCGGTGGAAATCTGCTCCGAGACATCGGTTGCCGGGATGATGTGCTCAGCAGGGGAGACGTTGTAGTTCTCCACGAAGACTACAGACAGAACCTTGGACACCTCGGGGTCATTGTTCACCAACTCGCCGATCTCGTTGATCAGTTTGATGATGCCCTTCGCACGGGTGTAGCCAGGTGCTGCCTTTGCGCCGAAGATAAAGGTGCGGCGTGGCACAGTCTCGCCGTCTTCCTTGATGCGGAAGTATAGGTCGAGGACGTACAAAGCGTTCATGAGTTGGCGCTTATACTCGTGCAGGCGCTTGATTTGGGTGTCGAAGATGGACTCTGGGTCCACCTCGATACCCTGGCGCTGCAGGATCCAATCTGCGAAGTCCTTCTTGTTGGCCACCTTGATGTCGTTGAGTTCCTTCATCACCTCAGCGTCATCGGTGTACTTGCGCAGTTTCTTAAGCTTGTCCATGTCAGTCACCCAGTCATCTGATCCTGACAGGCGATCGAGCAATTCAGACAAGCGTGGGTTGCACATGCGCAGCCAACGGCGAGGAGTGACACCGTTAGTCTTGTTGTCGAAACGCTCTGGCCAGATGTCGTACCAGTCATTGAGAGTGTCACGCTTCAGGATTTCGGTGTGCAGCGCCGCCACACCGTTGATTGAGTAGGAGGCGTAGCACGCGATCCACGCCATGTGCACCTTGCCGTCGTGGACAGGGGACATGCGATGTGCGCGCTCAGGTGTGATGCCACGGTCATGCATGTCGATGCGGAAGCGGCGGTCAATCTCCAGGGTGATTTCCCAAATGCGCCAGAACAGCTGCTTGAAGATGGACTCATCCCACGTCTCCAAAGCTTCGGTGAGAACGGTGTGGTTGGTATAGGCGAAGGTTTGGGTGGTCACGTCCCAGGCCTCTTCCCATCCCATGCCGTGATCATCCATCAGCAGGCGCATCAGCTCAGGAATAGCCAGCACCGGGTGGGTGTCGTTGAGCTGGATGGAATTGTACTTGTGGAAGTCCTTGAGGTCCTCGCCGTGCTTCTCAATGTAGCTATCGATGAGCTCCTGCAGTGATGCGGAGACGAAGAAATATTGCTGGCGTACACGCAGCAGCTTTCCTTGATAGGTGGTGTCATTCGGGTACAGCACGCGGCACAAGTCGTGGACAGCCTCGCGCTCGATGATGGCATCGGAGAAGCGCTGGGAGTTGAAGGCATCATAGTCGAACTCGCGAATTGGTTCGGAGTTCCACAGGCGTAGGGTACCCACATTGTCGGTGCCATAGCCGGTGATCGCCATATCGTGAGGAACGGCACGGACAGTCATATCGTCGAAACGCACGATGCGCTGCTGAGAGTTACGGCGCACGACGAACGGGTAGGCTTCTTCCTTCCAAGCGTCTGGGTGTTCCTTCTGGAATCCGTCGACAAATTCCTGGCGGAAAAGCCCGTAGCGGTACAGCAGGCCGTAGCCAGTCACCGGGAAGTCCTGGGTGACCGAGGAGTCGAGGAAGCATGCTGCAAGGCGACCTAGACCGCCATTGCCGAGTGCTGCATCGTTTTCAGCTTCGAGGACATCGGTCAAATTGTGCCCATTGGCTTCAGCTGCTTTCTTAGCTTCGTCGACAAGCCCCAAGTTGGTCAAGTTGTTCAACAACGCGCGACCCATCAGGAACTCTGCGGACAGGTAGGACTGCTTGCGGGTGCCGTTATAAGCCTTGTTAGTGGCCTCCCACTTGTCTGCAATTTGCTCTTGTACTGCAGCGGCTAGACCGGCCCAGAACTTGTAGTTCGTCGCCGAGGACGGCGTCTGGCCGGAGTAAGCGCGCACATGGCCACCGACGGTGGTTTCCAGTGCAGGCGGGGTAGCGGGCTGGTTCATATAATTACCTCACGTAAAAAACGAGTTGGGGATTTTAACCGTACAGAGACAGAGTGTACCAAGTTATCCGGCCATTTCTCACTCATTGGTCATACTATTCGTCTGCGAGGTAAGACAGGGCACCCGCCGCAGCAGCATAGGTGGTGGCATACACCGTCGGTTCGTAGTCGGGCAAAAACGTATTCATGTGGTTGACCGGCACGTCTTCGGTGACCCGATTATTCGCCACAGCCTCGTCCCACACCTCAGTGGGAGTGCAGCCAACAACCCAGTAGAGATACGGAGTACCCAAAGCGAGCGGAATATTGGCAAAATCCTCCGACACGGTACGTGGCTTTGCGTCAACCGATCGAGAGCCAAACACAGCATCAAACGTGCCTCGAACTTGTGCGAAGACCTCGGGCGAGTTATCCAGCAGCTCGCCGTGGGCAAAGAACTCTAGCCGTGGAGTTTCTTCCACACCAGAGGCTTGACACTCAGCTTCCACCACCCGGCGGATGGACGCGTACACCCGGCGCTTCACGTCATCGTTGTAGAACCGGCAGTTCAATACAAGCTCCGCGTGGTCAGGGATGATGTTGTTTGTGGAGCCTGAGCGCAGGGTACCTACCGACACCACGGCGAACTCATTTGGATCGACCTCCCTCCCGACGATGCCTTGCAGACGGATGACCACCATGGCCGCGATATAGGTGGGATCGATCGCTTTATGCGGCATCGAACCGTGGGCGGAGCGGCCCGGGATGTGAATGCGGATTGAATCACACGCTGCGAACTGTGGGCCAGGTTTCGTCTGCACCTCGCCGGCGCGCCCAGGCATGACGTGTTGGGCCATGCACACATCTGGGCGGGGAATACGGGTGAGCAACCCGTCGTGCACCATCGCTGTTGCACCCATCGCGTTTTCCTCGGCAGGCTGGAACAGGGCGATGAAGGTACCGGACCACTCGTCGCGAATCCCGTCCAGGATTGCGCACGCACCTAATAGTGCCGTGGTGTGCATGTCATGCCCGCACGCATGCATCACACCCACCTGAGACCCGTCAGGGTTGGGGCGCACGCGTGTCGACGCATACGGCACCCCAGTCTCTTCCTTGATCGGCAACGCGTCGAAGTCTGCACGGAACAAGACTGTGGGGCCGTCACCGTTGCGAAAAACCGCGACGATGCCGTATCCGCCTATCGGTGCGATCACCTCACAGTCGAAGCGTTCCAATTCCTGGAGGATCCGGCGGTGGGTTTCATGCTCGTGTCCGGACAGCTCGGGGTGTTCGTGTAACCACTCATAGGTCGTTTGCTGCCACGACAGGTCAACGTCGTGCGATTGCAGGATACGCGCAATACTTGGCATGGTGTAACAGCTCCCAGTGCTAGCGAACTTTTCTACCAACGACGATAGCGAATTGCCGCTAGGAGAGATGCAGCATGGGGTTATAACGTAACACGTTGGTCGCCGCAGAACATTCGGTAGCGATGCGTATCGATGATTCGATCGTGGCTTCATCGCGCAGCTTGTACATGGCGCTGACAACGCGATCGCGCAGTTCAAATGGTGAAATAGTATTCACGTAGACCTTCGTTCCGCCCTCGAAGCCAGCCAAGGTGGACACGCGCCATTTGAGATTGATCCGCCACGGCATTGGCATATCCAAATCCACCGGCTTGTGGTGCCACTCCTCGTTGCTCGCGATGTCTGCGCCAGTTGCCGCGTGCGCTGCATGCAGCAGATCCGACATGCCGCGAACCTCTTCCGCCGACTGCAGCCACGGCTCTGGTATTGCAGACTTGGAGTACAGGCCCAAAGTGGGGTAGCGGTGGCCGATTCCTGCAATCAGGATGGCATAGTCATTTTCAGCGATGACCAAGTTGTGGTAGCTGGCATAGTTGATCGCCCACTCGTTGTACATGTTGGGGTTGGTGCGCAGCTTCTGGATTTCCATGTCGGTTTGCACACCACGTTCGTCGATTGCCACAAGCTGCTTGTGCAAGTGGTCAAAGGATGCGCCAGCCGCAGAGAGCCAGTTCTGAAACACCACTACATACGGGGCATACCGATTGTTTTCATACAAGTCCCGCATCGCGTCGATAGTAAACGCGATAAAACCGTAGTGTTCTTCCGGTGTCAGTGTTCCCGACGATGCAAGCTGAGAATCATCTGTAGCCCCATCCACGTAGTGGCGGGACGACAGGATGACGTCGTGTCCACCCGCGAAATAAGTTGGGGCTTTGGCAAGCAATTCTTCGTCGGTCATGCTGTCACCCTTGCCGTTGCCAGACGCATTGAGGCGGGTGCGCACGATGTCGATGACATGTTGGCGGCCGCGCTTATCGGCAATGTAGCGCTTCATCTGAAACGCTGTATCGGAGGCCATCTCGTACTGGTAGTTTTCCACCCAGTAGTCGTAGGAGACAATCTCGAAGAGGTTAGGCACTCGTCGAAAAGCGGCGGAGGTGTGCTCCATCTCGTCGGGAAGCAAGCCGGTGAGGATGTGCCACTCACCGTCGTTGCCACGAACCATCCGCGACTTTTCTGGTGGTGTTTTCAAAGGGTTACCGGTACAGAACGCACACGAGTGGGTGAAATCTTCCGGAGTGAGCGGTGCCGTATCGGTCTTCGGCTTCGACAGGGGGCGATTGCCGCGCCCAGGTACCGTCCATACCTGGGTTCCAGAAAAGGGGTTGATCTGTTTAATTGTGCCGTCCGCCATCGTCGAGAGGGCTTCGCGGTAGGAATGGATTGGGAACGTCATAGTCTCCAGACTATTAGCTAGTCTTGGAACATGCCTTCTATCCAGTTCGATATTTTGATTCCGGACCAGCCTACGTCCGCCGCCGAGGAGCTCGCAGACGCGTTCCGACGGGCAGTTCAGATCCTCGAAAAGCATAAGATGCTCACCGATGGTGAGGTTGCCCATACTCCAGGCCAGAAGTGTGACGATTTTACCGTCAACCAGTTGCGCAACGTTTACCGTGAGGAACGCGGCGAGGATCCGGACCATGCCAGCATGCACCGCATCATTGTTACTGCCGACAATGTGCGCTCATATAATCAGCTGGCGATGGGGCTGTCACGCATTCTTACCCCGCCCGCCAAGCTACCGAACGACCCCGTTGCGCTCGAGCGCGAAACCGATTTTGAACTGCCCTCGCTCTACCCCTGGACCGTGGAGATATTGAGGTAATCCACTGCAATCCGAGCCCCGGCACGGCGCATCTGTTCCGCGACATCGAGACCGGCTTCCAGTTCCACGGCAATCGCCCCTTCGGGAACCTCCGCCTCGAACCGGCCAGAGGCGATCGCTACAGGCACGTCTGATTCCCTAGCCAACCGTGCCACGACGTCGACAACCTTTCCCGCCGCCGTCTGGTCGTCGTACTTGCCCTCACCGGTGATGACCAGAGAGGCCTGACTGATTTTCTCGGGCAAGCCCAAAGCATCAGCAACCAGCTGGGCACCAGACACTAGGTGGACGTTGTCAGAATTGCCGTAGAGCAACTGCGAGACCCAGGTGATCCCCACAGGGACCGCACCGGCAGCGCCGAATCCAGGTGTGTCTGCAGCAATCCCGGTGACCGCACACAGGCGAGCTAGCCCCTCGTCGAGAAGCTCCACCTCCTCTGCGGTAGCACCCTTCTGCGGCCCGAACACGTGGGCAGCTCCCTTGGGCCCGGTGACTGGTGAAGTGACATCCGCGGCCAAGACCCACTCCACACCGGCTGCGGGAATATTCATCGTGGCAGTATCAAAGTCGTGCAGCTCACGCAGGTGGGTCCCGCCTGTGCGTAGCGTATACCCCTCCTGGTTGATGGGGTTAATACCAAAAGCGACCAGGATTCCCGTTCCGCCGTCCACGGTGGCGGAACCCCCCAGCCCCAACACGATTCGGGTTGCTCCTCGCGTTTGCGCATCGGCAATCAAGACACCGGTGCCGTAGGTATCACCGGTAGCTGCGACAGGGTTGTCGGCCACCGCAGGAAGCCCAGAAGCGGCCGCCACATCGATATAGGCGGTGGTGCTGGCTGCATGGTAGACATAAGTCGCTTCAGTAAGACGGCCTGCCGCGTCGGTAGTCGGCAGCGTGATCCGTTCGCCTTCAAAGAGCTCGGAGGTACCCTCCCCACCGTCGGCCATGGGGGCAAGCACGATATCGGCGTTCGCGATAATCTGCCTCACACCTTCACCCAACCACTGGGCGGCCTGGTCCGCAGATGCGGTTCCCTTGAAGGAATCCGGGGCTATCACAATGGTCAAATCCTCGGCACGTGCACCGCTTAGAGAATCGAGTGGGCTGTGGGCTGAATCAGTCATGACACCCAGTGTAGAGGCCAGCTTTGCGGTGTGATTTTAAACTAGAGAGTTTTCTTTCATATCAACTTGCGAAACTGGGGTTCTGCGTGAAAACTATTCTGCGTACATGCGCACAGTCTTTGCCTTAGGCTGTGTGCCTAAGTGGAGTATGCCTAAGTGGGGTGTGCCCCACACGAAACGACGTGTAAGGATGGGAATGCGATGTCGAAGACTGACGAGCTGGTTTCTGGCTATTACAGCAAGCTGCTGAAACGTAACGCAGGCGAGCCAGAGTTCCATCAGGCCGTGGCCGAGGTGCTGGACTCCCTGAAAATTGTCCTGGAAAAGGACCCACACTATGCCGATTACGGGCTGATTCAGCGCCTTTGCGAGCCAGAACGTCAGGTCATCTTCCGTGTCCCGTGGATCTCGGACAACAACAACGTCCACGTTGCGCGTGGCTTCCGTGTCCAGTTCAACTCAGCACTAGGCCCCTACAAAGGTGGCCTCCGGTTCCACCCCTCGGTGAACCTGGGCATCATCAAGTTTCTGGGCTTCGAGCAGATCTTTAAAAATTCCCTGACCGGTCTACCCATTGGTGGAGGCAAAGGCGGTTCCGACTTCGACCCGAAGGGTCGCTCCGAGGGCGAAATCATGCGTTTCTGCCAGTCCTTCATGACGGAGCTACATCGCCACATCGGCGAGTACCGCGACGTGCCAGCAGGCGACATCGGCGTGGGCGGACGCGAGATCGGCTTCCTGTTCGGCCAGTACCGTCGTCTGACCAACCAGCACGAGTCCGGTGTCCTGACCGGCAAGGGTTTGTCGTGGGGTGGCTCCCTGGTGCGCACCGAGGCTACTGGTTACGGGTGCGTGTACTTCACCAACGAGATGATGCGTGCCCATGGCGAGTCCCTTGACGGTGCCAAAGTTATAGTTTCTGGCTCCGGTAACGTGGCGATCTACGCTATAGAGAAGGCACAAGAGATGGGCGCGACCGTCATCGGTTTCTCCGACTCCTCCGGCTGGGTCCACACCCCAGACGGCGTGGACCTCGAACTTCTTAAAGACATCAAGGAAGTCCGCCGCGAACGTATCTCTGCTTATGTGAAGGAAGCAGAGGGGGCAACCCTGCACACCGATGGCTCCATCTGGTCGTTGAAGGCAGACGTAGCTCTCCCCTGTGCTACTCAGAATGAGCTGGGTGGGGAACACGCACAGATGCTCGTAGACAACGGTGTGAAGTACGTCGCTGAAGGCGCGAATATGCCATCCACCCCACAGGCAATTGAGGTTTTCCGCAAGTCAAAGATCCGCTTCGCGCCGGGCAAGGCGGCAAACGCGGGCGGTGTGGCCACCTCCGCCCTGGAAATGCAGCAGAACGCATCGCGTGACTCCTGGTCCTTCGAGTACACCGATCAACGTCTGCACAAAATCATGTCTAATATCTTCCAGCGTTGTGAGGCGACAGCAGCCGAGTACGACCGCGAGGATGACTACATTCTGGGCGCGAATATCGCCGGCTTCAAGAAGGTTGCCGATGCAATGCTTGCCCAGGGTGTCGTCTAACGCCCTTGGCGTAGAAACGCCCGATCGATTTCGTGTCGAGCGGGCGTTTTCTCGTCGTTAAGCACTAGCATCAAAGCCATGTATCGCGTCTTTGAATCCTTGGATGAACTCGTACACACCTTGGAGCAGGCCTACGGCGTGCCCATGACCACTAATTGCATGGTGCCACGCAATGACATGCTGGCCTTGCTCGATGACTTGCGCAATGCCCTGCCCGTAGAGCTCGATGATGCGCAGGACGTGCTGGATAAACAGGATGAGATTTTGCGAGGCGCGCAGGAGCGTGCCGACGGCATCATCACCGATGCTGAGGAAGAAGCGCAGCGCGTTGTGGCTGACGCTCACAACGAGTCTCAGGATATGCTGGCCGATGCACAGCAGCGTTCCACGTCGATGGTTGCTCAGGCGCAGGACGAGGCCGCCGAGACTGTGCGGCGTGCCAACGAAGAGGCTCACTACACGCTGCAGTCCGCCCAGGCTGAGGCCGAACGCCTGAACCACGAGGGCAATGAGGCTTACGAACGTTCCGTAACTGAGGGTTTGGCGGAGCAGCAGCGCCTTGTGTCCGAGGCTGAGGTGATGAAGCGTGCCGACGAGGAAGCGCACCGGATTGTTGAAAATGCGCACACCGAGTCCAACCGTCTGCGCACTGAATGCGACGAATTTGTGGATACGAAGCTGGGCGAGTTCGAGGAGACTTTGTCTGGCATTTTGCGTACGGTTACACGCGATCGCAGTGCTTTACGACGAGGCGCTGGCGTTTCGGGTGCCCAGCGCACTGATACTTACCAGCGTTATGATTTTCCTGACCGGCCCGAGCGGACTCGTCGCCCACGTTCCGAATAGGGCCGGGATAGGTTAAGATCGGTGGCTGTTATGGCTACCAATCCTTTTGTTCTCAATGTCGCTGACGTGCTTCGCTCTGACGGCATGCCACAGGTGATCACCACTACTGGGTCGTCGCCGTCGCGGATCGGCCCGGAGATGATCGCGATCCCTGAAGGTGGCGAGGTCACCGTCGAGGCGACAGTGACTAATCTAGGCTCCGGTGTGCTGGTTGATGCCACTGCAACCGCTTCGCTGGAGGGGGAGTGCGTGCGTTGCTTGGCGCCACTGACTCCTACCGAATCTCTGACAATTAGCCAGGTGTTTTCCATCGATGAGGATTTCATTACTGGTGATGAGGAAGTAGATGAAGATCAGGGGTCCGGTGACGAGGTAAAGTATGTCAACCCTGATGACACTGTTGATCTTGAGCAGTCTTTCATAGACGAAGCTGGACTGACTTTGCCGTTCAATCCCACGTGTCAGCCCGACTGTGCCGAGACTGATGTTCCGGCACCGGATGGTGTTTCCGGTGCAGAAGAGCGTGTGGATCCCCGGTGGGCAGGGTTGGAGAAGTTCCTGTGAGCCGGCCACGCAAGCGCAAGATTACTGGTGAGGATGCGTGGCAGCAGGCCTTTGAAGCGGTTGATCACGGCCCGCTGAAGGAAGCACTGGGTGTGGATATCAACGACGAATATCTGCGCTTAGCCCTGACGCATCGCAGCTTCGCTAACGAAAACGGAAACCTGCCGAATAATGAGCGCCTGGAGTTTTTGGGTGACGCTGTGTTGGGCCTGGCGGTGGCCACGAAACTGTATGAGGTGTACCCCTCGCGGCCTGAGTCAGATATTTCTAAGATGCGTGCGTCGATTGTGTCGCGTTATGGGCTGGCCGATATCGCCCGCCAGATCAACCTGGGCCCGCATATCCTGTTGGGCCGGGGCGAGGAGGTCACAGATGGCCGAAATAAAGATTCGATTCTGGCTGACACCACTGAGGCGTTATTTGGCTCTATCTACCGACAGCACGAGTTCGAGACTGCTCGCGATGTGATCTTGCGGCTTTTCGACGAGAAGATCCACACGGCGAGTGCCGCCGGCCGCCACCAGGACTGGAAGACCACTCTGCAGGAACGCCTGGCTGAACTCAAAGCACCCGCGGCGGTGTATGTGGCAACGAGTGTTGGCCCGGAACACGATCTCACTTTTACCGCCAATGTCATGATCGGGGACACCTCTCGTGGCCAAGGCGTGGGCCCGAATAAAAAGTTGGCGGAGCAGGAAGCAGCTCGTCAGGCTGTGCTATTCTTGCGCGACCATCCCAGCTCCGTCGCAGGCACTGTCACAGGCTCCGGAGCCTGAAGCTAATGCCAGAACTGCCTGAAGTTGAAGTGGTGCGTCGTGGCCTCGATGAGCATGTTCGTGGACTGACCTTCCGCGAAATTGAAGTGCTCCATCCGCGTGCTGTGCGCGACAACGATGTTGATCTCACCGATGTTCTGCCAGGGCTTACTATCGATACAGTGCGCCGCCGCGGGAAGTACTTGTGGTTTGAGCTGTCTGACGGCTACGCACTGGTGATTCACCTGCGCATGAGTGGCCAGATGCTCGTCGGCAAGCACGGCGAGGTTACCAGCCCGCACTTAAGGATCCGCGCGGACCTCGGTGATCGTGAGCTGTGTTTCGTCGATCAGCGCACCTTTGGCTACTGGCACTATGCCTCGCTTGACGACGAGGGCCTCCCCACGACGATGGCCCACATTGCACCTGACCCATTTGACGCTTCTTTCGATGTAATTGCCACGGCACGTGCCATGCGATCTAAGAACTCGGCGGTGAAAACGGTGTTGCTGGACCAGGGGATCGTGTCTGGTATTGGTTCTATCTACGCTGATGAAGCCATGTGGGCTGCTGGCGTCAAGCCGACCAGGAAAGCGCGCGGACTGCGGCAAAAAGATGCCGTGCGCCTGCTCGAAGAGTCGCGTGAAGTGATGGCCCGCGCTTTAGCGCAAGGCGGCACCAGCTTCGATTCCCTGTACGTGAACGTCAACGGTGCGAGTGGCTATTTTTCGCGGTCGCTCAACGCGTATGGGCAGGTAGACCGGCCGTGTGCACGGTGTGGCAACCCAATTAAACGCACTAAAGTTAACGGCCGCTCAAGCTATTTTTGCGCTACTTGCCAGGTGATTTAAGATTTTCACATGGAACAGCTCGAAAACTTCGTCACATCGACGATTAATGACAACCTCTGGATGGTTGTCCCCTGGGTGCTCATCGCCGCTGGGATCTATTTCGGTATCCGGACCATTGTTGTCCAGGTGCGCATGCTCCCCGACATGTTTAAGGCCATCATCGAAAAGCCCGGTGGTGCTGAGAAAAGTGCGGGTGGCATCTCTGCCTTTAAAGCGTTTACCATTTCTGCGGCATCGCGCGTAGGAACTGGCAACGTGGCCGGTGTGGCCGTGGCGATCTCATTGGGCGGCCCTGGGGCTGTGTTTTGGATGTGGCTGATCGCGATCGTTGGTGGTGCGACCTCGTTTGTAGAGTCCACTTTGGCCCAGCTGTGGAAGACGAAAGATGAGGAAGGCAACTATCACGGCGGGCCGGCCTATTACATGACCCGTGGCCTGGGCTGGACCCCGCTGGCAATGGTCTTCGCGGTGTTTCTCGCGGTGACCTATGGCTTCGTGTACAACGCGATCCAAACTAATTCCATCGTTGAGTCAGTGGGCACCTCCTTTGAAGCCGATTCGCTGACCTTCAAGTTGATCGTCGGCGGGCTTGTGGCGTTGCTGACCGCCTCCATCATCTTTGGCGGTGTGACTAGGGTTGCTAGCGCTACCCAGATCATCGTGCCGTTCATGGCCGGCGCCTATATCATCATGGGTGCGATCGTGCTCATTGTGAATATCAGTGAGATTCCGGGCATGTTCGTCGACATCGTTAGCCACGCTCTGGGCTTCAAGGAGATTGCTGGCGCTACCCTCGGTGCCGCGTTTATGAACGGTGTGCGCCGTGGCCTGTTTTCTAACGAGGCAGGTATGGGCTCCGCACCGAATGCCGCAGCGACCGCCACCGTGTCGCATCCGGTTAAGCAGGGTTTAGTGCAGACTCTCGGCGTGTATTTTGACACCATCGTGGTGTGCTCCATCACGGCTTTCATCATTTTGCTCGGTCCGCAACCGATGTACGGTGAAGAGGTCCAGGGCGCATCTCTGACCCAGGTTGCGCTTGCTGATTCCGTGGGTGATTGGGCGATCCACTTTGTCAGCTTTATCCTGTTCTTTCTGGCGTTTTCGTCGATTATTGGTAACTACTACTTGGCTCAGGCCAACATCGAGTACCTCACTAATTCCAAGCTGGTGATGAACATTTTCCGCGTAGCTGTTATCGGCTTTGTGTTTTTCGGCGCGGTTGGTTCCATTCCGTTGGTGTGGGCGCTTGGCGATACATTTGCCGCATGCCTCGTATTCATCAACCTGCTTGCGATAGTTCCCTTGGGTGGGGTAGCCATTAAATTGCTGAAAAACTACTCTGAACAGCGGGCTGCTGGAATTGATCCGGTGTTCCACAAGAACATGATTCCCGAACTTAGAAATGTGGAGACCTGGGACGGCTCCAATCCTGTGAATCCAGAGATCTGAGCAAGGAGGTGTCGATAAGCTTCTTTCTTTTCTCGATGAAAGCCCCCACAGGTTGCGAGTGGTCAAGGTGATGTAGCAATTTTCTTAAACCGCTGGCGTCTGTACAGCTTTCGGTGAGCTCCGGTCGATGGATTGTTCTAAATCGTGCGTTTTTGAGCCTCTTTTTAAGGATTCATCGACCGGACGCTGCCTGAGGTGATTGCTGCATCCACGGAACTCTGCAAAATGTGACCGTGCAGCTTAGGAATGTCAGTGCAGGGTACTAAAATGTTAAAATTCTTCGGTGCACCTAAAATCGTTGACTCTCAAGGGATTTAAGTCCTTTGCGTCTGCAACGACCATGAAATTCGAGCCCGGCATTTGTGCTGTGGTGGGGCCGAACGGCTCGGGCAAGTCCAATGTGGTTGACGCATTGGCTTGGGTGATGGGGGAGCAGGGTGCGAAAAATTTGCGCGGCGGTAAGATGCAGGACGTCATCTTTGCGGGCGCGGGTGATCGTAAGCCACTGGGTCGCGCGGAGGTTACCCTCACTTTTGACAATTCAGACGGTCACCTGCCGATTGATTACACCGAGGTCGGAATTACGCGCCGCATGTTCCGCGACGGTGCTAGTGAGTACGAGATTAACGGTTCTAAAGCGCGTTTGATGGATATCCAGGAGTTGCTCAGCGATTCCGGGATCGGCCGCGAAATGCACATTATTGTGGGCCAAGGTAAGTTAAGCGAGATCTTGGATTCGAAGCCGGAGGAGCGCCGCGCCTATATCGAAGAGGCTGCGGGTGTGCTTAAGCACCGCCGTCGGAAAGAGAAGGCACAACGCAAACTTACTGGTATGCAGGCCAATCTCGATCGCCTGCAGGATTTGACCGACGAGTTGGGCAAGCAGCTCAAGCCTCTCGCCCGCCAAGCGGAAGCAGCCCAGCGAGCCGCATCGGTGCAGGCCACGCTTCGCGACGCTCGCCTGAAGCTCGCCGCACACCAGGTGGTGGAGTTGCGCGCCAAACTTAACGACGCGGCCCGCAACGCTGAGCTGTTGGCGCAGCAGGTCGAGTCTGTCACTGTCCAGCTGGAGGAGTTCACTGCAGCCCAGGAGGCGATCGAGGCTCAACAGCAGGAGGTCACCCCGCGGGCGGAGCAGGCCCAGCAACTCTGGTTCCAACTGTCTACGCTGGCGGAACGTGTCAGTGCGACCGTGCGTATCGCCACGGAGCGTGCCTCTAATGTGGGTGCGCAGGTTGCTTATTCTGGCCCGGACCCTGATGATTTGCTCGCGCGCGCCACTATCGCCGACGAGCAGTACCAGGAAGCACTGCTGGTGGCGGAGGAAGCTGCGGAACGTCTCGAGGCCATCCGCGAGGAGGTTGCCGCACGACAAGAGGCCGCCGATGCCGCTGAGGCTGAGCATATGGCCCAGGTTCGTGCGATCGCCGACCGTCGCGAGGGCGTGGTCCGCCTGCTTGCCCAGGAGGAGTCGCAGGCGGGGGCGGTTCAGGCGGCTGAGGATGAGATCGCGCGCCTGAATGAAACGCTGGAGGAGACCCGTGCGCGCACGATGACGGCCGACCGCGAAGCGTCCGAGGTGGGGGCCAAGCTTCAGGAGCTTCACGACGATCGCGCCCCGCTCCACGACACTCATATTCGGGCGGCTGCCGAATCAGACGCGGCTGATAAACGCCTGGATCAGCTGCGTGATGCTCAGCGTGAGCGGGAGCGTGCTGTGTATTCTTTGGAGTCGCGCATTTCCACCCTGGAGGAATCTGCCCCGACTGCCAGCGGCACTGAAGCCCTCGGCAGCGATTATGGTCCTCTTGCCGGTTTGGTCCGCGCCGAGAAAGGTGTGGAGAAGGCCCTGGCTGTGGCTTTAGGGCAGTACTCGGAGGCGGTGGCTGGTGTGGTAGATCAGTCGGTCGTCGATAAGCTCGCCGGCGCGTCGCGCACCATCGTCATCGATACAGCGGGTGGGCGTAGCTGGCGGCTTGACGGGACACTGCCCGCGGGAACGTCTTGGTTGTTGGACCACGCCACGCTAGCTGACGCCGTCACCGGCCCGGTTACTCGTCTGCTGGCAGACGTGGTACTTGCCGACGATCTCACTCAGGCACGCGCAGTAGTGGAGGATGACCCGCGCCTGCGAGCTGTCACACCGGAGGGGGTGCTTGTTGGCGAGGGGTGGGTCGCTGTGGGCAGCGGGCAGACCAGCACCGTGGAGGTGACAGCCCAGATTGAGGTGGCAGGCGAGGAGCTGGCTACAGCACGCGCCGAGCTAGAGGAGCTATCGGGCACCTTGGAGGGCGCGAAACTTGCCGCTGAGGATGCGCGGGTAGCGGCGGCGTCGGCACGCGCGGCACTTAACGAACATGACGCGAATGTCGAGGCGTGGCAGCGTGACCACCAACGCTTGCTCAAACAGTATGAGGCCAACAAAGCTGAGCACGAGCGCGCTGCGGAGCGAGCCACCGAGGCGGAGGTGCGTTTAAATCGCCGGAGGGAAGAGTTGGCGGTAACCCGTGATCGCTTGTCGCGCGTTGAAGATTCGGACGGCCCTGAAGAGGCATCGACGGAAGGCCGCGATGAGGCTTTAGCAGCCTTGGCGCAGGTTAAGTCTATGGAGCTGGAGGCGACGTTGCAGTGGCGCACTGCAACCCAGAATGCGGAGCAGATTGCAGGAAAGGGCGATGGGCTACGCCGTCAGGCTGAGCACGAGCGCCAGGCGAAGGCTCGTCATGAGGCGGCGATGGCGCGTCGGAAAGCGCAAGCTGAACTAGCGCAGACCGTGGCGGGACATGCCCGCGATTTGGTTGCACGCACCGACGACGCGCTTGCTCGTGCCACCGCCTCCCGCGATGAGTTATCTGCGCAGGTTAAGTCCTTGCAGGTGCAGCATTCCCAGGCTCGCGACAAGGTAAACGCCACACGCCAGCAACTGTCGCGGTTGACTGATAATGCCCACGCGTCCGACATTGCGCAGTCGCAGGCGCAGGTGCGTATCGACGAGGCCGAAGCGAAGATCACCGAGCAGTTGGGCATCGCGATTGTTGACCTTCTTGAGGGCTACACCCCGGGTGAAGATTTCGACAAGGCTGAGGAAACGAAACGGCTGAAGCAGGCCGAGAAAGATCTGACTTCTCTGGGAAAGGTCAATCCGTTAGCGCTTGAGGAGTATAAGGCGTTGGAGGAGCGCTACAGTTTCCTGTCAACCCAGCTTGCTGATGTTGTGCAGGCACGTAAAGATCTCTCTGGTGTCATTGAGGAGGTGGACGCGCAGATCTTACAGCTGTTCACCGACGCGTGGAACGATGTTGAGACCGAGTTTCCCAAAGTTTTCAACACCTTGTTCCCGGGTGGTGAGGCCCGCTTGCTGCTTACTGACCCCGATGACATGCTTACCACCGGCATCGAAATTGAGGCCCGTCCACCGGGTAAGAAGGTCAAAAGATTGTCACTGCTGTCTGGTGGCGAAAAATCTTTGACAGCGTTGGCACTGCTTGTGGCAATCTTTCGTGCTAGGCCCTCGCCGTTTTACGTTCTCGATGAGGTTGAAGCAGCACTTGACGACGTCAACCTGCGCCGCCTGATTGCCTTGCTCGAAGAGCTCCGTGAAGATTCTCAGCTGATAGTGATCACCCACCAGAAGCCCACGATGGATGTGGCGAATGTGCTCTACGGCGTGACTATGCGTGGCGACGGGGTCACACGTGTGATTTCTCAGCGTATGAGTCCGGCGCCCAGTACTGCCACTGTGACGTAAACTTGATATTTGCACTTTCGTGTTGCGATGCGGTTGGTTAGGTAAGTTTTTGGGCAGGTGATTGTGTAACTGCCGAATTTCTGCATCTCCTAGTGCAGCCTAGCGCGGTCTGGTGAGGCCTTCGCTATTAGTGCTAGAAGGGACAAACCTGGCACTATGGATGGTATGAATATGAATCTTCTTTGGATAATCATCGCCATTGTCGTCGTACTGCTCATTATCGTGGGCATCGTTGTCGTCGTTGGTAATAACCGTAAGAAGTCTAAGACTGTCTCTTTTAAGAAGAATGAGGAGCAGCCTAAGGAGCTCACCCAACAGGAGAAATCCGGCAATTATCAGGCTAAGGGAGGGTTCAACTTTGCTCCCGCGAATGCTCCCGAAAAGCAGCCAGAGCCCGTCCAGCCACGCCGCGTGGACAAGCCAACAGAAACAGTTGCTCCTGCAGAAAAGGAACCTGAGTTTGAGCTCACGCATGACGCGGCCGAGGCGGTTGAAGAGCTTAACGACGATGAGGCACCCAAGGTAGATGAGGAGCAGGAACAGCAGGACGCGCCACTGTTTCAAGACCTAGCGGAGGAACACGCTGAGGATCCGGACAATGATGTGGATGTGGAAAAGCGTGTTGAGCAATTCGAGGCCACCGAAGCGGAAACTCCCACCCCGGAAGAAGAAGCGCAGGAAGCTGCCGATATCGCGCAGGTAACCGCTGAGGTTGCGGACCAGGCGCGCGAGCAAACCCCCGCCCCCGAGGGGGAGCCGGCTCCGGCACAGGAACCCCTTGATGATATTGAACCGGTGGCAGGTCGGATCGGCCGTTTGCGTGGCCGTTTGTCGCGTTCGCAGAATGCGATCGGTCAGGGACTGCTGGGTATTTTGACTGCGGGTGATCTGGATGAGGACGCCTGGGAAGAAATCGAAGACACCCTCATCATGGCTGATCTAGGCGCGGATTTGACGATGCGCGTGACAGATCAGTTGCGAGAAAAGATCGCTGAACGTGGTGTGGGCAGTGAAGATGAAGCTCGCGCGATGCTGCGTGAGACGTTGGTTGAGGCGGGGCGGCCCGAAATGGACCGTTCGATTAAGGCGATGCCTGTCGACGGCAAACCAGCCGTGATCTTGGTTGTGGGCGTAAACGGGACTGGTAAGACCACCACCACTGGCAAGCTGGGACGCGTGTTGGTCTCCATGGGCCACCGCGTGCTGTTTGGCGCAGCGGATACGTTCCGTGCTGCAGCGGCAGATCAGCTGGAGACGTGGGGTCGACGCGTTGGCGCAATCACGGTGCGCGGCAAGGAGGGCGCAGATCCAGCTGCGGTCGCTTTCGATGCTGTGGCTAGGGGAGTGCAGGAGCAGGCCGACGTGGTAGTGATCGACACCGCGGGCCGTCTGCACACCTCGACTGGTCTGATGGATCAGCTGGGTAAAGTCAAGCGCGTTGTGGAAAAGAAGTCGCAGGTTGACGAAGTCCTGCTCGTGCTGGACGCTACCGTGGGCCAAAATGGACTGACGCAGGCGCGGATTTTCCGTGATGTTGTGGATATCACCGGTGTGGTGCTGACCAAGCTGGATGGTACCGCCAAGGGTGGCATTGTGTTCCAGGTGCAGGAAGAGTTGGGGGTTCCCGTCAAGCTCGTTGGTTTAGGTGAGGGTGCTGATGATTTGGCTCCGTTCGAGGTCGAGGGTTTTGTCGACGCGTTGCTTGGCTAAACTCGCTTTTCGACGAAACCCTGTGAGAGCCCCGTGGAAAGCAATGTGACCGTGGGGGTGGTCACGCGCTAGGCTAGGAGCGTTACCTATTAGCTACTTAAGGGAGTGTTGAAGCGTGTTCGAGTCACTGTCCGACCGCCTCCAAACAGCTTTGTCGGGATTGCGCGGCAAGGGCAAGCTCACCGAGGCGGACATTAATGCTACTGCCCGGGAAATTCGCATCGCATTACTGGAAGCCGACGTGTCTCTGACCGTCGTTCGCTCCTTCATTAAGCGAGTCAAGGAACGTGCTCTCGGCGCGGACGTTTCTGAAGCACTTAATCCTGCGCAGCAGGTGATCAAGATTGTCGACGAAGAATTGACTGCCATCTTGGGTGGTGAGACGCGTCGACTGAACTTTGCTAAGAACCCGCCGACGGTGATCATGCTTGCTGGTCTGCAGGGGGCGGGTAAGACCACCCTCGCCGGTAAGCTCGCGCGCCATTTGGAGAAGCAGGGGCACACCCCGATGCTGGTTGCCTGTGACTTGCAGCGCCCTGGTGCGGTGCAGCAGTTACAGATCGTCGGTGAGCGCGCCAGTGTGAAAACATTTGCACCAGATCCGGGCACGTCGGTAGATTCGCACGCCCACGAAATGGGCACCTCACATGGTGACCCAGTTGCTGTCGCACAGGCAGGCCTGGAAGAGGCGAAGCGTGCGCAGCATGACGTGGTGATCATCGATACCGCGGGACGTTTGGGTATTGATGAAACCCTGATGACACAGGCCCGCAACATTCGCGATGCAGTCAACCCAGATGAGGTGCTGTTTGTCATCGACGCGATGATTGGCCAGGACGCCGTCACCACGGCTCAGGCCTTCGCTGAGGGGGTGGACTTTACCGGCGTTGTACTAACCAAGCTCGATGGCGATGCCCGTGGCGGTGCGGCACTGTCGATCCGTGAGGTCACAGGCAAGCCAATCCTATTTGCTTCCAACGGTGAGAAGCTGGATGACTTCGATGTCTTCCACCCAGATCGCATGGCCAGCCGGATCCTTGGCATGGGGGATGTCCTCTCGCTGATTGAGCAGGCTGAGTCCGTTATGGACCAGGAAAAGGCCACTGACGCGGCCATGAAGATTGGCACCGGTGAGCTCACTCTGGAAGACTTCCTCGACCAGCTGTTGATGATCCGCCGTATGGGCCCCATCGGCAATCTGTTAAAGATGATGCCCGGTGGTAAGCAGATGAACGAGATGGCTGACATGGTCGATGAGAAACAGATCGATCGCATTCAGGCCATTATTCGTGGCATGACTCCAGCGGAACGCCAGGATCCCAAGATTTTGAATGCTTCGCGGCGCAAGCGGATCGCCAATGGCTCCGGCGTTGAAGTCTCTGAGGTTAATCAGCTCGTGGAGCGCTTCTTCGAAGCCAAGAAAATGATGAGCAAAATGGCTAATCAGATGGGCATGCCAGGCATGCCAGGAATGCGTCGTTCTGCCACTAAAAAGAAGCCGAAAGGCCGCAGGGGTAAAAACGGTAAGCGCAAGCCAGTGAAGAACCGTCGCGGCAGAGGTGGTGGCATGCCGAACATGGCTGAAATGCAGAAGCTCGCTCAGCAAATGGAGCAGGGCGGAGGAATGCCGGGACAAGCCATGCCACCTATGCCAAAGGGCATGGAAAATATTGACCTTAATAATTTGGACTTCAGCGAAGCCATGAAGCGGATGAACAAGGGTAAGTAACTAGTTCATGAATCGCGTCACCCCTCACTGCACTGCGTACTGCATGCCGTTCCATAACACCTCCTCGGTGGAGGCTGCGAACTGGTTGGAGATGTGGTTGGTGTCTCGGTAGACGTAGATATTGCCGATAATCGGTGAGCAGTAATCGGCGGTGCAGAACCAATCGGCGGTGTCGATCGCGGTCACATGGTTAAGGTCAGCGACGATCTCCTGGGCTGGGTCGACAGGAGCGTACACATCGTCGCGGTGCATTGAACACACCCTTTCATCTTTGGTGCGGATCAGGCAATGGTTCGGGTCCTCGGGCAGTTTTTCCGCATCGAAGAACCAGGGGTTATCGCGCAGTCCCAAAAATGGGATGGCGTGCTCGTCGAGTGCCTGCCAGAAACCGATATAGCCTGCCGGTACAAAGTCCGGGCCATGGCCGAACTCACCCTCGGGCCGCGTCGATGTAGAAACGACTAAGTCCGGATCAAGCTCAACGATGCGTTGGAAGGCATTCTCGCTCCACGCGGCGCATTCAGGCAGGACTCCGGTGTCGTCGCCAAGCATTATCGGGCACTGTTGGCGAACAAACGGGATGACTCGGAAATTGTGCTGCCAGCCCAGGCTGTCCAGCGGTATGCCATAGGGCTCAGCGTGGGAGCCACCCACAAGGACCACGGTAGCCTCAGCGTCCGGGTTGCCGTAGATACATTCATCACCACGAAATTCGTCGGCAGAATCATGCATGCCGATCATGCAGCCGTCTCCGCCGATCGGAGGGTACATCCCTGCGATGAGGGTGGGGTCTGGCTTCGGCTTCACATCAGGGATATCGGCCCCGAACTGTGCCATCACGCCGGGGTAGCGCGCAGGGTCAAGGCGCTTGCTCGCATCTTCGGTGACGGAGTCCCAGACCGGTTGTACCGCCACAATCGCCCCCATGAGAGCAGCGACAACCACGCCACCTGCAGCACGTTTGCGTCCGGTTGGAAGCTTCAGGCTGAGCTGGGCATCACGTATTGGCTTTTCGACGAGCGTCGGGCGCTTGCGATGCTGTTTTAGAGGCTCTTCCACCCACCGGTGAGTCACGTGCGCCAACAGTAGCGACGCTGCGACCACGAGGGTGCCCAACCAGACTGGAGGAGTCTCATGGCCTGTCATAGCAGTGGTAATTATCAGCATCGGCCAGTGCCACAAATACAGCGAGTAGGCGATACGTCCAAGCCACGTCGCCGGCCTCGACGACAAAACGCGGGAGATCGGGTGGTCGCCCGCGGATGTGATCACCAGCACCGCACCCACCAATGGCAGTAATGCAACGGGGCCAGGGAAAGCCAGCGAGGTGGGCACCACTATGCCCGTGATCGTGATCATGACAACGCCTAATCCCGCTGTCCATGCAGCAAACTTTGACGGAATAGTGAGGCGGTGGGCCACAATGGCGAGCAAGCCGCCGAGTGTCATTTCCCACATGCGTGAGAAGGTGGAGTAGTAGTTGTCGGCCGTACCAATAAGGCCGTGGCGTGACGCCCACGCGAAAGAGAGGAGTGTCGCCACGAGCAGGATGATTACTACCGTCCGGCGTACAATCTCCGGCGGGGTATGAAAGCGGCGAATCCACCACGCCACACCGAGGGCAAACACGATACCGAGCAGGTAAAACTGGCCCTGCACGCTCATGGACCACAAATGCTGCAGCGGGGACGTATCTACGCTGGCGGCCGAGTAGGCTGCATCCTGGGCCATGAGCTGCCAGTTCAGGTAATAGAACGCGGCAGCGGTGAATTGTTGGGTGAGTTCCGGAGTCAGCAGCTCCGGAGCAAGTGTCAAAACCGCAATAACCGTGGCAATAAGAGTCACAGCAAGCGCCGGGAGAAGCCGGCGAGCAGTCCTCCAGATTGGCCACCACGGATTGAGGCTGGCGTGGCGTCGTAACGCGTAACGTAGTTGGGAACCTAGAAAGAAGAAACCTGACAGGAGCAGAAACACGTCAACACCGCCCGAGACCCGGCCGACGTAGACGTGAAACAGAACTACCAACGCAATGGCGTAACCGCGCAGACCATCGAGATCATGCCGGTACGTGGGCTTGCGCTGTGCGGAAGTCATAGCACCACCCGTTAAAGCTGGAAGAAAACGTCCTCCAGACTGTAGCGCGAAAAGCGGGTAGGACCTAAGTGCGGCCCACCCCTGCCAAACTTATGATTGATTCTGAGGGTGATGCTAGGGTGATGGTTGCCACGCGCTCAGAGATGCCAGCGGTTTGGAAAGTGCAGTACCAATCCACTAGGATTATTCGGGTTGTGTGCTCGTCGTCAAGCGCGCAATGCACTGCGTCAGCGCCGATTACGGGTATGTCCCGCCGGTCGTGTCACGCGCAGGTAAAAACCAGGGGCTGAACCGGCCTGCCGAATCCGCGGCGGGTGACTGAACTGCCCAGTGACCGTAAGGAAAAATTATGGCTGTCAAGATCAAGTTGCAGCGTGTGGGTAAGATCCGCAACGCACAGTACCGTGTTGTCATTGCAGACGCACGCACCCGCCGCGATGGCAAGGTCATCGAGAACATCGGCATCTATCACCCAAAGGAAGAGCCATCGCTCATCCAGATCGACTCCGAGCGCGCACAGTACTGGCTGGGCGTTGGCGCACAGCCAACCGAGCCTGTTGCAGCTTTGCTGAAGGTCACCGGTGATTGGCAGAAGCACAAGGGCGAGGCTGGCGCAGAAGGCACTCTCAAGACCGCTGAAGAAAAGCCATCCAAGCTCGACCTGTTCAACCAGGCTCTGGAGGAGGCCAACAACGGCCCAACCGCCGAAGCGATCACCGAAAAGCGCAAGAAGGCGAAGGAAGAAGCAGAGGCGAAGGCTGCTGCTGAGGCTGAGGCTGAAAAGAAGGCAGAGGAAGAAGCGGCAGCTGAGGCAGAGGCCCCAGCTGAGGCAGAGGCCCCAGCTGAGGAAGCTGAAGAGAAGGACGCGCAGTAAAAACTCTGTCGTTTTCCTGACCCCGTACCACACTGTGGTGCGGGGTATCTTTAAATCCATGGAGCAATGGGACATTTACGACGAGAACCGCAATCGCACCGGAAAAATCGTCGATGCTGGCGCCGAACATGGTGAAGGAGAGTTTCACCTTGTAGTCACGCTGTGCCTGTTCGATCACCAAGACCGGATGCTGATCCAGCGCCGCTCGGAAGATAAAGCTCTGTGGCCGGGGCTGTGGGATGTGACCGTTGGCGGGTCTGCCATCGCAGGCGAAAATTCACGCGAGGCGATACAGCGGGAAACTCGTGAAGAACTAGGCCTTGATCTCGAACTTGGCAGGCCAGCATTCACCGTGAACTACGCCCAAGGCTTTGACGATGTGTATGTGCTGCGTCACAACGTAGACATTGAAGAACTTGCGGTGCCCAACCAGGAAGTAGCAGAGGTGCGCTGGGTGGGGTACCACAAGGTGATCGAACTGATGCGAGCCGGACAATTTTTGCCCTACCGCGAATCAGTGATGCGGTTCGTGTGGGACTTCGTTGATAGGCCTGATGTGTTTCATGAGTCGTGCCGGTAAGCACGAGTCTGGGACAAGGTAGAATCAGCGCTCATGGAATTACAGATCGGCCGTGTGGTCAAATCCCACGGCATCAAGGGTGAAGTGGTCGTGGACCCCACTACGGATGTGCCGGAAATCCGGTTTGCTATCGACGAGGTGCTCGCCGGGAAGCAAACCGGCAAAGAGCACGAACTTACCGTGGAAACTGTGCGTCCGCACAAAGGGCGCCTGTTGATCAAGTTCCGGGAAGTGCCAGACCGCAATGTTGCCGAAACCCTGCGTGGCACAGTGTTCTTCGCACCTCCCCGCGAAGAAGAAGATGACGATGGTTTTTATGACCACGAGCTGATCGGGTTGAAAGTGGTGCGCGACGGAGAGGACATCGGTGAAATTACCGGTGTCATGCACACACCGGGCCGTCAGATACTCGAGGTCGCCTACGAAGGCCGAGAAGTGCTCGTGCCATTCGTGTACGACATCGTGCCCGAGGTCGACCTCGAAGAAGGTATCGCTGTGGTCACCCCTCCGGAGGGACTGTTCGAACTTTAGCGAACTGGGCCCACACTCAAAATTGATACATCCGGGTTGTCACAGCCTGTGAGACCTGGAATGGGGACATACACCGAGTTTGTGTTCGCCGGTGGGAATACGCGCAGGCCATCGGCCTCGGTGGGGGAGCAGATGGCTTCGTCGTAAGCGCCTGCCTGGGAGACAGTGACGGTGGCGGTTGCAGAATCACCCTTATTGAGCGCGACATAATCTGTTCCCGCCGGTTCGCGATTGGCTGGCGCACCGATCTGGCGGCCCACACCATCACCAATAATACTGACACCGGGAAAGCCGATCATCTCACACTTGCGGCCTGTGTTGGTGAACTCCACTTCGAAGATGCGCGAGCCGGCAGCGCCTTGCTCATTAGCTAGCACCACTTCGAGATTCTCCGTAATGCACGCGCCCTTGTCCGTGCCGGAGGCGAGGTCTTCCTCGCGGTTGCCGGTGGTTTCAGGTGCCATCTCAGGCGCCGGAGACTCGCTGGGCAAATCATTCTGCAGCACCTCAGGTGGTGCTGTTGGCATAGGCGCCGGCGCGGCAGATTCTGAGCCCGAGCCGCAGGCGACAAGGACAGCTGCGATGGTAGCAGTGGCGGTGAGAGGGACAAGGCGATTCAACTTCGGCATGGCCCCTAGTATCGTAGAAGAGGTGACTCAATTGGCGCTACGACTCGATATCATCACCATCTTTCCCGAATACCTCGAACCGCTCCGCCATGCCCTGCTGGGCAAGGCCATTGAGGAAGGAATCCTCGAAGTCGGCGTGCACAACCTGCGTGATTGGGCAACTGATCGCCACAAATCTGTCGACGATACTCCGCTGGGTGGCGGGCCCGGCATGGTGATGAAACCCGAGGTGTGGGGCCCGGCGCTCGACGATATCGCTGCAGGCAGAGTGGGGTACGAGTTGTCGTCGGCAAGCAAGCACCGTAATGACCGGCTGCGCCACGACGAAGTCCACGGCACCCAAGCACGCCCTTATGCTGCTATTGGCGAGGATCGTTCTAAGCCACTGCTTTTAGTACCCACTCCGGCAGGCACGCCATTTACGCAGGCCGATGCGCAGGCGTGGTCGCGCGAAAACCACATTGTGGTGGCGTGCGGGCGTTACGAAGGCATTGACCAGCGCGTATTCGAGGATGCCGAGAAGCGCTACCGGGTACGTGAAGTCTCCATCGGCGATTACGTGCTGATCGGTGGGGAAGTAGCAGCCCTAGTGATCGCGGAGGCCGTAACTCGGCTGATCCCCGGTGTGCTGGGCAATACTGCCAGCCACGAGCAGGATTCGTTTTCGGATGGGTTGCTTGAGGGCCCGAGCTACACCAAGCCGCGGGTGTGGCGCGGGCTCGAAGCCCCTGAGGTGCTGCTGAGCGGAAATCACACCAAGATTGAGCGGTGGCGGCGCGACCAATCGCTGCTTCGGACTAAGTCTGTTCGCCCCGAGCTGATCGATGAAAGCACCCTGACCAAGGAGGACCTGTTTGCCTTGAACGCCCGCGACATTGCTACTGATTTGAATGTGCTGATCACCGCAGCCGAGTGGGAACGTGCGGCGGGGCAGATGCCGAAGAAGCTACGCAAAGCAGGCTTTGAACCGCGCGAGATTCACGCTGAGCAGGTGGATCTGAGCTGTGAGCCGGACAATATGCTGGTCGCCCAGTTCGAGCAGGCGGAAGGGCACGTGCCGGTGGCCGAATCTTTGTACCGAGTGGTGGTTAATGGGCGCAGCGCGCTAGACCTGCGCGATGCCACAAAAGCAGTGGTTGCGGCGTTGCCTGCCGGAACGTACTGGTATGGCACTACCGATGAGGGGTACAAGGAGCCAGGTGTCACTGCTGCCTGCGCATGGAACCACCGAGAATAAAGCCGGAAATGAGGCGAGTCGTGGGCCTTGTGGCAGCCATCAATAGGGCAGTGGTGCATCCGCTAGAATCACATGAATGACATTTATTGCCCGCACCATCGCAGAAGAACTAGGTATCAAAGATACGCAGGTCCAGGCAGCGCTGAGCCTGCTTGCTGAAGGTAATACTGTGCCGTTTATCTCCCGCTACCGTAAGGAGGCTACCGGCGGGCTTGACGACGCCCAACTGCGACACATTGAGGAGCGCACTACGTACCTCGTCGAACTCGCCGAGCGTAAACAAACGATCCTTGAGGCTATTGAAGAGCAGGGAAAGCTAACCGATGAGTTGCGCGCGCTCATCGAGGCCTGCGACACCAAATCCCGCTTGGAGGATCTTTACTTGCCGTTTAAGAAGCGCCGCAAGACGAAGGCGGATATCGCACGTGAGGCGGGTATTGAGCCGCTGACGGATTCGCTTATCGACGATCCCTCTGCCGATCCTGAAACGCTCGCCGAGGGGTACATCGCGGAAGGCTTTGCTGACATAAAGGCGGTGCTGGACGGTGCGCGCGCGATTCTCATCGACCGGTTTGCCCTCGACGCTGACTTGGTCGGCGAGGTGCGCGAGGAGATGTACAAGACCGGAACCATGCGTGCCACTGTCGTCGAAGGTAAAGAGCAAGAAGGTGCGAAGTTCAAGGACTACTTCGACTTCAATGAGGCCTTCACTTCGCTGCCCTCGCACCGCATTCTCGCGCTGCTGCGCGGCGAGAAAGAAGGTGTGCTCACCCTGAATCTGGATCCCGGCGATGACGCGATCTATGAGCAGAAGATCGCAGACCGCTTTGAGCTGGACACTAAGACCTCTGAGTGGTTAGCCCAGGCGGTGCGGTGGGGCTGGCGCACAAAGCTGCTGGTGTCCTCGGGCCTGGATACGCGCATGCGCCTCAAAGAAAAGGCGGAGCAGGGCGCGCTGGAGATCTTCGCTACGAATTTACGCGACGTGTTGCTGGCAGCACCGGCCGGCCAGCGCGCCACCTTGGCGCTGGACCCTGGCTATCGCAACGGCGTGAAGTGCGCCGCGGTGGATGAGACCGGAAAGGTGCTGGCCACTACTATCGTGTATCCGCACCAGCCACAAAACCAGTGGGCCCAGGCGGTGCAAGAGCTTTCGACGCTCGCGGCTGCGCACGGTGTAGAACTCATCGCGATTGGCAACGGCAGGGCGAGCCGTGAGTCAGAGAAGTTGGCAGGAGAAGTCGCAGACCTGATTGAGAAAGCTGGGGGAGTTCGACCCACCCCTGTCGTCGTCAGCGAATCCGGTGCGTCGGTGTATTCGGCCAGCGAGATCGCGGCTCAAGAATTTCCCGACATGGATGTCTCGCTGCGTTCCGCAGTGTCTATCGCTCGTCGCCTACAGGACCCACTAGCGGAGCTGGTCAAGGTGGATCCAAAGTCGATCGGTGTGGGCCAGTATCAGCACGACGTGAACCAAACAGCACTGGCGAAAACACTCGATGATGTGGTTGAGGATGCCGTGAATGCCGTGGGCGTGGATCTCAATACCGCGTCGGTGCCTTTGCTAGAGCGTGTTGCCGGCATCTCCAACACCCTGGCAAAAAATATTGTGGCCTACCGCGACGACAACGGCAGTTTTGCAACACGCAAGGAGCTATGCAAGGTGCCACGCTTGGGCCCGAAAGCGTTCGAGCAGTGCGCTGGATTCCTGCGTATTAATGGTGGCAGCCAGCCGCTGGACGGGTCGGCAGTTCACCCAGAGGCGTACCCTGTCGTCGAAAAGATCGCTTCCAGTACCGGCCTGAATGTCGATGAATTGATCGGCAACACGCGTGTGCTGGAGAAACTCAAGCCCGCGGACTTCGCAGACGATACTTTCGGCGTGCCAACCGTCACTGATATTATTGCCGAGCTGGACAAACCAGGCCGCGATCCGCGCCCCGAGTTTAAGACAGCCACGTTCAAGGAAGGTGTCAACAAGGTCTCGGACTTGACCCCTGGCATGATTCTAGAAGGCACCGTGACCAACGTTGCCGCTTTCGGCGCGTTCGTAGATGTCGGTGTGCACCAAGACGGTCTCGTTCACGTCTCCGCGATGAGCACTACTTTTGTTAAAGACCCGCACGACGTTGTGCGCTCTGGTGAAGTGGTCAAGGTGAAAGTGATGGACGTTGACGTTGAACGTCAGCGCATCGGGTTGAGCCTGCGCCTTGACGACGAACCTGGCGCGCCGGCTCGCGCCGCCGCAGCTAGGAGGAAGGGCGCGAAGAAGAAGAAGGCGCCCGCAAAGCGTCGGTCTGGCGGTTCCGCCGGCTCTGGCAGTATGGCGGATGCGCTGCGCAAGGCTGGATTTGGCCAGTAGGCCTGGTCTGTGGCACAATATTCGCTTGTACTTTGTAGCTGATATGAACCGGCACGAGCGCCCCGCGCGGGAGAAGCCGCCAGGATCCTCTATCCAGAATTGAAAAGGATTGCTTCAATGAGCAACGGCATAATCGACAAGATTGATGCAGCCCAGCTGCGCGACGACATCCCAGACTTCCGCCCGGGCGACACCCTGGACGTTAACGTGAAGGTCATCGAGGGTTCCACCATCCGTACCCAGCTGTTCAAGGGTGTGTGCATCCGCCGCCAGGGCGACGGTATCCGCGAGACTTTCACCGTACGCAAGATCTCTTTCGGTATCGGTGTGGAGCGTACTTTCCCAGTGCACTCTCCAAACATCGAGTCGATCAAGGTAGACCGCCGTGGCAAGGTTCGTCGCGCGAAGCTGTACTACATGCGCGATCTGCGCGGCAAGGCAGCGCGTATTAAAGAACGCCGCTAGTCTGAGGACGCTTTTCGAGGAGCGCCCCCGCCACACTGTCAGATTCTTGGCAGGTGCCGGGGGCGCTTTTTCTGAACCAGGCTGCTAAAGTAGCCCCTTGTGACCACTTCAACTAACGCGGCATCTGAGGATCCGAACCAGGAAGAGCAAGAAGAAAAAACTACCCCGTGGTATATCGAAATTCCACTGGTAATTGTTGTGACCTTCGCGATCATCTTCGTGCTGCAGGCGTTTGTGGGGCGTATTTATTTAATCCCGTCGGCATCAATGGAGCCCACCCTACACGGCTGTGAGGGCTGCACTGGGGACCGGATTTTCGTCGAAAAGGTCTCGTACTACTTCAGCGAACCGAAAGCCGGTGATGTTGTGGTGTTCGAGGGCACTGATTCGTGGAACCAGGGGTTTGTTTCCCAGCGCAGTGACAATGGTGTGGTTCGCGGCTTGCAGAAACTGGGGTCTTATGTGGGTTTGGTGGCTCCTGATGAGAATAATCTGGTCAAACGCATTGTGGCTACCGGTGGGCAGACGGTGTCGTGCCAGGAAGGCGATCCGGCGGTGATGGTTGATGGGCAGGCGATTGACCAGTCTTACACACTGCAGCCCCCCACCTACCCGGTCAATCCTGAGACTGGGTCGCAGGCCTGCGGTGGTGACTACTTCGGCCCTATCCAGGTGCCGGAAGATCACTACTTCATGATGGGCGATAATCGCACTAACTCGCTGGACTCGCGCTACCACATTGGTGACCCACACCAGGGGGCGATCCCGGAGGAGAATCTGCGCGGTAAAGTGCAGCTGATTATCCTGCCTCTCGGTCGTTTCGGGGCGGTTGAAGACCCGGATATCCAGCAGTAGCGTGCGTCGGCTACAGCAGCTGCGCACCTATGAGGTTGCACTGTCGAAAGCGGGACTCGGTCCTGCCGCAGGGATCGACGAGGCTGGCCGTGGTGCTTGTTTCGGCCCAATCACGATTGCGGCCTGCATCCTGCCGGACCGCGTGATCCCGGAGCTTGACCGGCTGACCGATTCGAAAAAGCTCACCGCGAAGCGTCGCGATGAACTTTTTGATGTGATCGTTAAATGCGCAACCGCCTTCAACGTGGTACATATCAGCGCAGCAACAATTGACGCCCGTGGAATCCAGAATGCCAACCTGGACGGGGCACGCAGGGCGGTAGCGGGCTTGCGTGTGCGGCCCGGCTACGTGCTTATCGACGCTTTCCATGTGCCTGGCCTTACTCAGCCTCAGCTGCCCATCGTAGGGGGTGATTACACTGCCCGTTGCATAGCAGCGGCAAGTGTGTTGGCGAAGGTGAGCCGGGATCGGCTCGTGGTCAAGCTCGCGCAAGATTATCCCGAGTATGGGCTGGATAAGCATAAGGGCTACGGCACAAAAGCCCATATGAATGCGGTGCGCCGCCACGGGGCAACGCCTTTGCATCGTTACACTTATGCCAACGTGGCTGCAGCCAACGCGATGTACCAAGAAGGAGTGCGTGCCCATGAGCGCTGAGGAACTGGATAACTACGAGGCAGAGGTTGAGCTGAGCCTTTATCGGGAGTATCGCGACGTGGTCAGCCAGTTTTCTTATGTGGTGGAAACAGATCGCCGTTTCTACCTAGCCAACGCCGTGGAGCTGATCCCGCACACTGAGGGCAAGGATGTCTACTACGAGGTGCGCATGTCCGATGCGTGGGTGTGGGACATGTACCGTGCCGTGCGCTTCGTGCGCTACGTGCGCGTCATTACGTACAAAGATGTCAATATCGAAGAACTTGATAAGCCTGACCTTATTTTCCCCGATGATTAGATAGCCTTTCTCGGGATTTGCTCCGAAATCTGTGGATAAAAATGTTGTTTTCCACAGATTTCGGGCATTTTTTATGCGCTTATCGACGCCCACCTCACGGGCGTGGATGATGAGGGTGTACCAACATTCATTCTCAGGGGGAAACAATGACGACTACTCGGATGTCGTTGGCGCGTCGTGGGGAACAGGCCGCCGCCGACTTTTATGAACGCCGCGGGGCAACCGTACTTGCGCGCAACGTGTACTACACCTTCGGTGAACTTGACCTGATTGTGAGAGAAACCGATGGAACGGTGGTGTTCGTAGAGGTAAAGACCAGGTCCGGATTAGGTTTCGGCAACGCTGAATCCGTCACCCAGCGCAAGTTGGACAGAATGCGTCGGGCAGCATTGCGATGGCTGATGGATAAGCCGTATGCGCCGGTGCGATTCGACGTGCTGGCACTGAACGTGGTGGGGGATACCTTCGCGGTAGAGCTATTCGAAGGGGTGGACAATGGCGCTTGCTAGAACGTATTCCGCCACCGTGGAAGGGGTGGTAGCACACCCAGTGATGGTAGAAGCCAACATCGGAAACGGGCTACCCGGCATGTTCATTGTGGGGTTGGCAGGCGCGGCGGTTAAAGAGTCGCGAGACCGGATCCGCACGGCCGTAAGTAACGCGCGTCTACCGTGGCCAAAGACGAAAATCACCGTGTCGCTGTCGCCTGCGAATCTGCCCAAGGCGGGCTCCCACTTTGACCTACCGGTAGCCGTCGCGGTGCTCAGCACCTTTATTCCAGAACTCGTTCCTGTACTGGAACGCACCCTTTTGGCCGGGGAGCTCGGCCTCGACGGGCGGCTGCGACCCGTCGACGGTGTGCTGCCCATGCTGCTCGCCGACGCACCCGTAGACTATAAGATTATTCCGCGCGCCAATGCTGACGAAGCCGCACTTTTAGGTGATCGCTCCATCCTGGTTGCCGATGATCTTGCTGAGGTGTGGGGGTGGGCACAAAACCAGTGCGAGCTGGCCGCCGCTATAGATGTGGCGGGACCACGCCCCGCCGCACCCGCGTGCGCTGACTTCGCGGACATCGCGGGCCAAACTTCAGCGAAGTGGGCACTCGAAGTGGCTGCTGCTGGAGGTCACCACGTATTTATGACAGGCCCACCCGGCTCCGGAAAATCAATGTTGGCAGCACGCATGCCGTCGATCCTGCCCCCGCTGAGCACGACACAGATGGTCGAGGCAACGGCCGTGCACTCGGTGGCAACAGAGACCGCCTCGGAAGTGATCACACACGCACCGTATGTAGCGCCGCACCCAGCCATCACAAAAGCTGCACTGATCGGCGGTGGTAGCGGGCGTCCCATGCCCGGCGCGGTCAGTCTTGCCCACCACGGCGTGTTATTCCTCGACGAGGTCAGTGAGATACCGGCAGCCGTGCTCGATGGGTTGCGGGTGCCACTCGAGGAAGGTTGTGTGCGCTTGTCGCGGGCACAAAGAGAGGTAGTATTTCCCGCCCAATTTCAGCTGGTAATGGCCGCAAATCCATGCCGGTGTGGGGCGGCTGATTGGAAAGGGTGTACGTGTACGTCCCGCCAGCGCACCACCTATTTAAGCAATCTGTCAGGGCCGTTGCGTGATCGTGTCGACATTTCTGTGCAGACCAGCGGGGACACCGCGGTGCTCCACGCACATGGTTCCGAGCCATCACGTGCGATCGCCGACCGAGTAGCTGCAGCTCATGAACGTAGCCGGGCTCGGTGGTCCACGGCAGGGCTAGGGGATATCAACAATGCAACGGTTTCGGGAGCCAGGCTGCGCCGGGACTTCCCAGCAACCGAGGCGGGGATGGCGATGTTGGGTGCCTACCTAGCTGCAGGTGATCTCACCCAGCGCGGAGTGGACAAGACAATGAAGGTGGCGTGGACTTTGGCGGATCTGGACAACGCGACGCAACCCGATCTTGATCATGTCGCGCGAGCAGCAGAGCTCCGCGACGTTCCAGGCGGGCAGGTGGCAGCATGACATCGCTTCTCACCTGGGCATACCTCAAAAGTGTGGTCGATGGGCCATCCCAGAACCTGCAAAGCCTGCTCCGCGCACAGCGCAGCCCAGAAGAAATCGTCGCCGGCATTAAAAACCGGGAAAGCTGGATCGGGCCCCTCTATGACGAAACTGCCACACGCTACCGCGCCAGCCCACACCAGATGTTGGAGGAGGCAGACCGTGAAGGGTTTGAGCTTCTTACTCCGGACGATAACCGGTGGCCACGTGCAGAATTTACCACCGCGTTTCAGGCGGCTGCACAGGATGCAACGATTAATCAGAAAACATCGGTTGGCGAACTGACTCTACCGCACGGGTTGTGGGTGCGTGGTAACACCAACTTAGGGCAGTTGGCTGCTCGGTCAGTGGCCATCGTCGGCACGCGTACCATCACCGACTACGGCAAGGCCGTCACACGCGGAATCGCAGAAGACGTAGCGGCACACCAGTACACCATCATCTCCGGAGGGGCGCTAGGCGTGGATACGCAGGCGCACACCGTGGCACTAGAACGAGGCACGCCCACCGTAGTGGTGATGGCGGGTGGGCCTGGCTACGTCTACCCGCGGCACAACACTGATTTGTTCGAGCGGATAGTGGAAGCAGGTGGGGCCTTGCTCACCGAATACTATCCCCGCAGTTCTGTGCAGAGGTACCGGTTTTTGGAACGTAACCGGCTGGTAGCAGCACTGTCACAGGGGACAGTAGTGACCCAAGCTGGGTACCGTTCGGGAGCATTGAATACGTTGACGCGGGCGCAGCAATTTGCCCGAGTGGCGATGGCAGTGCCGGGTCCGATCACTGACATCAGTTCCGCAGGGTGCAATGTGCGGATCCGTAACCATCAAGTTATTCCCATCGCCGATGTGCGAGAAGTGCATGCCAATATCGCAGCGGTAGGCACCGTTGATATGGATGAGCAGCTGGAACTGGAGTTTGAAGCTACCCCTGTCCAGCAACTTTCACGTAATGAGCTGCGTGTTTATGATGCCATGCCCGCGCCGGGTGGAACCCACCTGACCGCCGAGGAGATCGCGGCGAAGAGTAATCTGCCGGTCGCCCTCACAGTGCATTTGCTGGTGGATCTGGCTAAGCGTGGCCTTGTAATCCGGGAAGGCAGTCTCTGGCAACGGGTATAGTAATGAAACGTGAGTGACAGGAGTGAAATTACCCAAGTCGGCGAAGCCATCGAAGACTTCGCCGACTACCTACGCTTCGTCCAGAGCCGTTCCGAGGCCACCGTACGCGCCTACCGCTCAGACCTTGCAACACTGACTGAGTATGCGCCGACCTTCCGATCATTGTCGTTGACTACGCTTCGTTCATGGCTTGCCGACGCCGTGCACCAAGGCTTAGCACGCACTACGCTTGCCCGCCGCACCGCAGCAGCCCGGTCATTTTCCACCTGGGCGTACAACCACGGACACATAAACTCTGATGTTGCGGCACGACTTGCCACCCCGAAAATCAACCGACACCTACCCACAGTAGTTAACGCGGAACGTGCTAAAGACATTGTCCAGGCCCCCGACGTCTTAGCCCCCGACCAGGCGGGCCCAGAACAGTTGCGCGACCAGGCGATGCTAGAAACGCTGTACGCCACCGGCATGCGAGTGGCAGAACTCGTCGGACTTGATATCGACGATATCGACCTCAAACGCCAGCAAGCCCGCGTGACAGGTAAGGGCAACAAACAACGCGTAGTTCCCTTCGGTACACAGGCCACATCAGCACTTCGCGCCTGGATCGAGGGTGCCCGCGACGACCTGGCCTCGGACACCGACGCGCTTTTCGTCGGGGTTCGTGGTGGGCGCATTAATCAACGTCAAGTCCGCCGCATCGTCGAGCGCGCTGGACAACGAGCAGGTGTGAGCGAACTCACCCCGCACGAACTGCGTCACTCCGCCGCTACCCATTTACTTGAAGGTGGGGCCGATCTGCGCGTGGTCCAGGAGTTGCTCGGCCATTCATCCTTACAGACCACCCAAATTTACACCCACGTTTCGGCGCAGCGGCTTAAAGAGGTCTACGCGCGGGCGCATCCACGGGCTTAAGGCGAATCACTGGTTCGTCGAGAAGTGACAACGGATTGATATACGTATCTCGCGCGATCAACGCACCCCAATGCAAACCAGGGTAACCATCGGTTGCGTGACCCAGCCGCCCAATCACATCACCTGCGGATACCGGCTCGCCCTCGTCGAGAAGTGAATGCACAGGCTGATAGGTCGTGCGTATCCCATCTGCGTGGTCGATGGAAATTACCGGCGTGCCAGCGACCACCCCACGAAAAGCGACGATGCCATCCTCAGCTGCGAGGACGTCGGCGCCGACGGCAAGCTCGAGGTCGACCCCACGGTGGCCGGGAAGCCAATTTTTCTCTGGGATGTCGGCGCCGCGCAACACCCTGCCGGCCGACGTTTCGCCTGTGGTGGGATCGATATAAGCCCAGGCGAGGGGAGAAGACAAAAGGACAGTGGCAATCAGCAGCAGTGCGCTGAGCGAAAAGCGAATGTGGTTCATAGCTGTATCGTCGCAAAACCGAAGCAACGTCGCAGGCAGGTACCCGATAATCTGTGGATGAAATAAGCCCTGTGGATAACGGTGCCTTTTCGTTTGGCCGAAAGTGTGCCAAGGGTCTACACTAGGCAACAGCAGTGTGTCTACAGCCTTTCGGGGCTACTCGGCCCGCTGACTACGCGCGACGATTCACCGTGGTTATCACGGCGCTATCTTCGACAACGGTCCCAGCTGAGCTGGGTGTTGAAGTGGCTCGTCGCTAGGGCGCAGGATAAAAACCTGTGCATTGACATGTAACCGAACTGATTTTACTCCGAAGGAGAGCTTCCCATGGCAGTTGTAACCATGCGCGAACTCCTCGACGCTGGTGTGCACTTTGGCCACCAGACCCGTCGCTGGAACCCGAAGATGCGTCGCTTCATCTTCACTGACCGTAACGGCATCTACATCATTGACCTGCAGCAGACGCTGACCTACATCGACGAGGCTTACGAATTCGTCAAGGAAACCGTCGCACACGGTGGCACCATCTTGTTCGTCGGAACTAAGAAGCAGGCTCAGGAAGCAGTACAGGAAGAGGCAGACCGCGTTGGTATGCCATACGTCAACCACCGCTGGCTCGGCGGCATGCTGACCAACTTCCAAACCGTGTCCAAGCGTCTGCGCCGCATGAAGGAACTGCAGGCAATGGACGCAGCCGAAGACGGCTACGCAGGTCGCGGCAAGAAGGAAGTCCTGATGCTGAACCGCGAGCGCACCAAGCTGGAGCGCGTCCTGGGCGGTATCTCCGACATGACCAAGGTGCCTTCCGCCCTGTGGATCGTGGACACCAACAAAGAACACATCGCAGTCGCAGAGGCTGAAAAGCTGCGTATCCCAGTTGTCGCAATCCTGGATACCAACTGTGACCCAGACGTGGTGAACTTCCCAATCCCGGGCAACGACGACGCAATTCGGTCCGTCAAGGTTCTCACCCACGTCATCGGTGAGGCGGTTATCGCTGGTAAGCAGGCGCGCGAAGAGCGCCAGCTAGCGGCTGCTCGTGAGCAGGCTGGCGACACCGATGAGAAAGCAGCCAACGACGCATCTGCTGCAGCAGAGGCTTCCGAGAACTCTGAGGCAGCCGAGACTGCCGAGGCGCCAGCCCAGGTAGAAGAGACCAAGGCTGAAGAGTCGAAGGCTGAGGAAAAGACCGAGGCTTAACACCGCGCTTTCAGTAACGATTATCACCCCTCGTGCCCTGCGCCACGTCCGATCACAATCAGGGCGCACGTCAGGTTCACCGGGGGTGTAGTCGTTTTTGACATGCCAGTGCACTGGCAGTCGACTAGTCTTTTTACAAGATCAACAACTGATACTGATCACGATTTAACGAGGAGGATCGCCCACTATGGCGAACTACACCGCTGCTGATGTTAAGAAGCTCCGCGAGATGACCGGCTCCGGCATGATGGACTGCAAGAAGGCTCTGGAAGAATCCGGTGGCGACTTCGACAAGGCTGTCGAAATCTTGCGCGTCCAAGGTGCAAAAGACGTGGGTAAGCGCGCAGAGCGCAACGCTCTCGAAGGTCTGATCGCAGTCTCCGGTAACACCATGATCGAGGTGAATGCCGAGACTGACTTCGTGGCTAAAAACCAGGAGTTCAAGGATGTCGCAGGCAAGATCGCTGATGCCGCCGCAGCAGTGAAGGCAAACTCTCAAGAGGAGCTCGCAAACGCTGACGTCGACGGCAAGACCGCACACGACGTCCTGCAGGAACTGTCCGCAAAGATTGGCGAGAAGCTGGAGCTGCGTCGCGCAGTCACCGTCGAAGGCGACAAGACCCACAAGTACCTACACCAGCGCTCTGCTGATCTGCCCCCAGCTGTTGGTGTTTTGGTTGCCTACACCGGCGAGGGCGAGAAGGCTGATGAGGCCGCTCACCAGGTCGCTTTGCAGATCGCGGCCATGAAAGCCCGCTACCTCACCCGTGACCAGGTTCCTGCCGACGTTGTGGAGAAAGAGCGCGCTGTTCAGGAAGAGATCACCCGCAACGAGGGCAAACCGGAAGCCGCGATCGACAAGATCGTCGAGGGTCGCGTTGGCGCATTCTTCAAGGACATCGTCCTGCTGGAGCAGCCTGCACTGGCTGACTCCAAGAAGACCACCAAGCAGTTCTGCGAAGAAAACGGTGTGGAAATCACTGACTTCGCTCGCTTCGAGGTTGGTCAGCAGTAAATCGCTGTAACTCTTAAGCCCCCGGCAGCTTTTCTTTAGAAGGCTTTCCCGGGGGTTTTGGTGTCAAAAGCAACGCAAAGCGTGATCATTCGGTTTGAAACAAATCTAGCAAGAGTGGCAGCTCGAGATTGTTGTGTGGAGATCGAATTTGCTTCAGGTCGGCTCGGAGACCAGTTAGTTCGTCTCCTCCGAAGCTCCCAGTGGCTAGGCGAGTGGGTCTGTGCGTGGTGAGCAGGTAGTATGGGAGCAGTTTTACACACCACCTTTAAGGAGCCTACAGCAGTGTCTGCCCCGGAATCCCCACAACGTCAAGGTTATAAGCGCGTGATGCTCAAGTTAGGTGGTGAGATGTTCGGTGGCGGTGAAGTCGGTATCGATCCTGACGTTGTTGAAAACGTTGCCACACAAATCGCCGAGGTTGCATCCACTGGCGCTGAGATCGCTGTTGTCATCGGTGGCGGTAACTTCTTCCGCGGAGCTGAGCTGCAGCAGCGTGGCATGGACCGCGCGCGCTCCGACTATATGGGTATGCTCGGCACGGTGATGAACTGCCTGGCACTCCAGGACTTCTTGCAGCAGCGGGGCATCGACACTCGTGTGCAGACCGCCATTAACATGGCCCAGATTGCAGAGCCTTACCTACCGTTGCGTGCAGCACGCCACCTTGAGAAAGGTCGCGTAGTCATCTTCGGTGCGGGTATGGGTATGCCGTACTTCTCTACGGATACCACCGCCGCACAGCGCGCCTTAGAAATCGGTTGCGAGGTGCTGCTCATGGCGAAAGCAGTCGACGGCGTCTACTCCGATGACCCCCGTACCAACCCAAACGCGGAATTGTTCACGGAGATCAGCCCTCGCGAGGTCATCGAAAAGGGCCTGAAGGTTGCAGATGCCACCGCGTTCTCACTGTGTATGGACAACAACATGCCCATACTCGTGTTTAATCTGTTGGAGCACGGCAACATCAAGCGTGCAATCGCAGGCGAGCAGATCGGCACGCTCGTCGCCTAGCCCAGCGTATGCAGGGTATGAGGTCGGGTAGAGTGGTGGGGTAACACCCGCTGCTAAGATTAGAAGCTGGACTAAATCTGAGACCTAAAGGAACCACTATGATTGATGACATCCTGTTGGACGCCGAAGAACGCATGGGAAACTCCGTTGAGCACACGCGTGAGGAACTGGTAACGATTCGTACCGGCCGTGCAAACCCAGCGATGTTCAATGGTGTGGTGGCTGACTTTTACGGCGCCCCAACGCCGATTAACCAGATGGCAACGATCTCGGTACCTGAACCGCGCATGCTCCTTATCAAGCCGTACGACATGTCCACAATGGGCGATATTGAAGACGCGATCCGCAATTCTGATCTTGGAGTCAACCCGACCAATGATGGCCAGGTGTTGCGTGTGACCATCCCGCAACTGACCGAAGAGCGTCGTCGCGACATGGTGAAACTAGCAAAGTCGAAGGGTGAAGACGGTAAGATCGCAGTCCGGAATATTCGTCGTAATGGTATGGACGGGCTAAAGAAGATTCAGAAAGACGGCGATGCTGGTGAGGACGAAGTAACCGCGGCGGAAAAGGAGCTTGACGGTATCACCGCCAAGTATGTCAAGCAGATCGATGACTTGGTGGAAAACAAGGAAGCAGAGTTGATGGAGATCTAAAGCCCTTTGAGTAGCGACCTCACGAATTTGATTAAGAAACAAGAACAGGCGCGGCGCCGAAAACGGGACCGTGCGCGACAACATCTTGAGGAGAAACTTCACCTCGAGATGCCCAAGCCGAAAAACTCGGCTGGCCGAGACCTACGGCAAGCAATCGCCGTGGGCGCTCTCCTTGGCGTTATCGTCATCATTGCCCTGATTGCCGGCCCGGTGGGGTGGTACCCGTTGGTGGCCGTTGCAGTTGGCGTTGCCATGTACGAAGTGTTGACCCGTCTGCGTGAAGTAGGCTACGTGTTGCCCCGCACAATCATGATCATTTTGGGGCAAGTGATGATCTGGGCGACGTGGCCCTTTGATGCAGCCGGTCTGCTCTTCGCCTTCACCATGAGTGTATTACTGCTCATGTTTGGGCGCTTATTCCACCATGGGCGTACGACACCCCCAAAGAATTATTTGCGTGATACCGCGGTATGCATCTTTGTGTTGGTTTGGATCCCATTGTTTGGCGCGTTCGCCGCTATGCTTTCCAAACTGGAAAGGTGGGAGGTGTCGGGCCCGCTATTCATTCTCACGTTTATGCTGTGTGTTGTCGCGTCCGATATCGGAGGTTACGTCGCCGGCGTAATGTTTGGATCCCACCCCATGGCTCCAGCGGTAAGCCCGAAGAAATCGTGGGAAGGCTTCGTTGGATCCGTGGTCTTCGGGATGGTCACCGGGGTGTTATGCGTAATCTTTCTCTTACACGCATCCTGGTGGATTGGTTTGGTCCTCGGTTTCGCACTCGTCGTGTGCGCCACGATGGGTGACTTAGTCGAAAGCCAATTCAAACGTGAGCTGGGCATTAAAGATATGTCGAAGATCCTGCCAGGCCACGGCGGTCTCATGGACCGTCTCGATGGGATGCTTCCTGCCGCCGCAGCAACCTGGCTGGTGTTGAGCGTAATCGCAATTTAGCGGCTGGCTTTCTTCACTTGGCGGCGCAGCTCAATAATGCGCCAGCCACCCACCAGGGCCATGATCAAAGCGCCAGTGATCGCGGAGAGCAGATAGGCGATTGCGGCAGGGAAGTGGACAGTCCACTGCAAGAAGGTAATTTCTACTTCTTGCTGATTCTGCAGAATGAACACGATAAGCACGATAAGCAGAAACGCGCCAATAATTAGCGCAGCCCATGTGCCTCCGGCGAAGGACCCCTTCACCTTTGTCTGCTCCTTGGTTTCTTCTCTGGTTACTTCTCGACGAGGCTCGTAGTCAGGCTCCTGCCGCGGTTGTTCGCGCGTGGAGTTCGACTCTTCAGTGATGTAGACTGATTCGTCGCGCGTAGCTGGTGGCTGACTTGTGGCATCAAACTGGTCCGGATAAGCGCCCGGCTGGTTTACAGGGTTATGTTCGTGTGTCATGCCCCAAGTGTAAACCCGGCGGTGTGATGGTGGCAGTTCACCCGTCGTTTTGTTCGATTTACGATGTGCCACTGGATCAATACTAAGCTTGCTACCTGCATAGACCCAGACAACGTTGACGGAGCACACCTGATGAGTGACAACATTCCTAAGATTCAACTACTTGCACCGAAGCATGGAATGCCCCCTAAGCACTTCGCTGACTTGGCCAAAGAGGAGCGCCAGGAGGCCATTCAGGAGCTGGGTCTGCCAAAGTTCCGCGCAGACCAGATCGCGCGCCACTACTACGGTCGTTTCGCGGCGGACCCCACCACGATGACGGATCTTCCTGCAGCTCAACGCGACTTGGTTAAAAAGGCCTTGTTCCCACAGTTGCTGCGCCCGGTCCGTACCGTGGAGACCGATGAAGGCGACACCACTAAGACGCTATGGCGCCTCCATGATGGAATCTTGCTGGAGTCGGTGCTGATGCGCTACCGGGACCGCGCCACATTGTGCATCTCCTCTCAGGCTGGTTGCGGTATGGCCTGCCCATTCTGCGCGACGGGCCAGGGTGGGCTGGACCGCAACTTATCTGCGGCCGAGATTGTTGACCAAGTGCGTGAGGCTGCGGCCCGCATGGAGTCGGAAGGTTCGCGCCTGTCTAACATCGTGTTTATGGGGATGGGGGAGCCGTTAGCCAACTACAAGCGTGTGGTCTCTGCTGTACGTCAGATCACGCAGCCGTCGCCGGATGGGTTCGGGATTTCGCAGCGTAATATTACAGTTTCTACGGTGGGACTTGCGCCGGCAATCAGGAGGCTTGCCGACGAAGGTCTCTCCTGCACACTCGCGGTCTCCCTTCATACACCTGACGACGAACTCCGCGACACGCTAGTACCAATCAACTTGCGGTACTCAGTAGAGGAAGTAATCGACGCTGCACGCTACTATGCTGACAAGTCCTCGCGGCGTGTGTCTATCGAATACGCGCTGATCCGCGACATTAACGATCAAGACTTCCGTGCCGACATGTTGGGCAAGAAGCTGCACGACGCGCTCGGCTCGAAAGCCCACGTGAACCTCATTCCGCTAAACCCTACACCTGGGTCGAAGTGGGATGCATCGCCCAAGCCACGTCAAGACGAATTTGTGCGCCGCGTTGTGGCCCAGGGAGTGACGTGTACCGTACGCGACACTAAGGGCCAGGAGATCGCGGCTGCGTGCGGGCAGCTAGCCGCTGATGAAAAAACTGGTGTTGCCCAGTAAATTAACCAGTATGCTGGAGGACATGTCGTCTATCCAATCGGTCCTTCCACCGCTGGCCCCTGACCCTGCTACCCAAGCATTGGCAGTGCGGGGGCTGACTAAGGTGTTCGGGAACAATGTCGCAGTCAATCGTTTATCTTTGGATGTTCCTCGTGGTTCCATCTTTGGCATAGTTGGTCCGAATGGTGCGGGTAAGACAACCATGATCACCATGGCCTGTGGCCTTTCTCGCCCGACGGAGGGCGAGGCGTGGATCGCGGGACACGAGGTGTGGAGTACACCAGTTGAGGCGAAGCGTGCGTTGGGTTTGCTTGCCGACGGAGCTACGGTCTTCGACCGTCTCACCGGTCGGGAGTACCTGGCCTACTTGGGTGGGCTGCGCAGGATGGACCAGTCGGTCGTCGAATCGCGCACGGCTGAGTTGCTGCAGGCGCTCGGGCTCGTGGAGGCCGACGATAAACAGATCGTTGACTACTCCGCGGGTATGACTAAGAAGATTCTTCTGGCGGGAGCACTCCTGCACAATCCAGAAGTACTGGTGCTTGATGAGCCGTTGGAAGCTGTCGACCCTGTCTCAGGCAGGTTGATCCAGTCTATTCTTCGTGCCTATGCAGCTGCGGGCGGCACTGTGGTGATTTCGTCGCATGTGATGAACCTAGTAGAAGGCCTATGTGATCACGTGGCGATCATCAACAAGGGTGTTGTGCTGACTGCCGGGCCTGTCTCGGATGTGGCGCAAGGCCGCTCCCTTGATGATGCATTTGTGGAGTTTGTCGGCGGTGAAGCGCTGGCAGAAGGTACTTTGGGTTGGCTGCGGGGTGATAACCAGTGACCCGCTTGCTGCTCAAACTGCACCGGACGTTGTGGTGGCGCAATGTGAAAAACAATGTGTCGGTAGCCATGATTGCGGTGTTGATTATTCTGTACACGCTGCTCGGGTTGGTCTCTATTGGCCTAGCCATGAGTACGGAACTAAGTAGTGGCAAGTGGCATGCCTTGACCGCCGCAGTAGCTATTGGTACCGGCGCATACGCTCTGGCTGCCATGGTATTTCCCAACGGGGAGAATCAGATTAGTCCTGCGCAGTTGGCGGCCCAACCTGTCACTTCGCGTGACGTGCTGCCGGCAATGGGGTGGGCATCTGTGCTTTCTAGCCGAGGCATTGCCGCTGTGATTGCCACTGTGGTCACCACTGGGGTGGCTACTGCGATGTTCGCGGGCGCAGGCAGACCGCTAGCTGCGGTTGCTGCTATACCGCTGATGCTGGTGGCATTGTTGACTACGGTGGTTTTGGGGGAGTTGGTTGCGTCTTTTAACCGTGGTGGAACGCGACGAAGCAAAGAGTTGACCAACGTTATTACATTGGTAGTCGGCTTCGGTGCGATCTTCGGTTTTAACTACTTAATGGGTTCGATGGGGGAGATCCCGCTGTCATCCTACGGCCGGTATCTTGCCTGGACACCGCTGGCGGCAGCGCCTGGTACGTTGGCCAGCGCGATGCACGGGGCGTGGCTGGCCGCAACTGTTCAGCTGCTGATCGCGGTTGCCACCGCGGTGGGTGGAATTTACCTGTGGCGGTTCTGGACGGTTCGAGAGCTCACTGCGCCACTCGATGTGCGTCGCGACAACACCACTGATACGTCCAGAGCTGCCGAAGAAGTGGCGCGCTCCCTGTTGTTGCCTTGGGTGCCGGCTGGTCCTGGGGGAGTGATCTATTCACGTGCTCTTCGCTACTTGCGTCGTGATTCGCGCGTGATGGGAACCCTGGTGATAATACCAATTGTTGCGGGAGTGTTTATCATCCAGGGCTTCATTATTGACACAAATATGCTGTATTTCGGTGCGGTGGTGATTAGCCTGTTCGTTGCATCTACTGCAATCAATGATTTTGGCTACGATGGTCCGGGCATTGCGTCCTATTCGCTGGCTGCCGTGCCCGCGCGCACAGTCGTGTTTGCTCGACATTTGGCATCCATCACAGTTCCAGTGTTCTTCGCCATCGTCTTCAACGTGGCGCTAGTAGTGATCATGGACAACACGGCATTAGCTGCGGTTGTGGCAGTGGTATGTCTCGGCCTTGCCTTGTCTTCATGCGCGCTCGCAGTGGTGTTGTCTGCTTTCAACCCGTACCCGATGTCGCGGCCCGGTACTAACCCGTGGTCCGATAAGTCGGGCAACAACGCTGCTGCCTATGTGTCTGTGTTTGCCACATTGCTGGTCAGCTGGATTCCTGTAGCCCCTGGTGCTGCGTTGGCAGCAATCGGGTGGGGTTCGTCGATCAGCGTGGTGTCGGCCGGAGTCGTGCTCGTACTGGCACTACCCGCAGCACTTTACGCCGGTGCGATCATTCTTGCTTCACGACGCTACGCTACCCACTTCCCGGAAATCTTCGCCAAGGTGGGGCACTGGATCAATTAAGGAGGCCTAGCGCGACCCCGTTGTGGCCCGGTCCCCGGCCCCGATTTTGTTGAGGGTGGAAGTCACACTGTGGAAGTTTGCGTGTTTGTGACTCCGAAGCCAGCGACACGCTTAAAGCTGCATTGTGACTTCCACACTCAGTAATTCTGGCAGCGTGATTCGAGGTAGCGAGTGCGAAAAGTTACGTCTAGCACATACAAAACCCCGGCTCCTCCTTACAGAGGGACCCGGGGTAATTATAGGGAGAAAGCTGTTACTTCTCGCTGGCTGCTGTAGAACCGGAGCGGTCTACGCGGGTGGTGTGAGCGTTAGGAGCCTTGGTGGAATCGATGCCGGCGAAGGTACCGGCAGTCTTCCCCGCGGAGTCCAGTTCACGCAAGTGTGCAACGCGTGCGGGATCAATGTTCAGTGCGCGCAGCTGGGAATCAGTCAGCTTTGCGTAATCACCAGACAGGGTTTTCTGGTCATAATCCCAGTCCTTTTCCTGGTAGCCGACAGGCTGGTTGACACCTGTCAGCGTGCGTACTTGAGATAGCTGCGGGCGCAGCGCAAACAGGATCAGGCCGATCGCGATCAGTGCTGCAATGACGATGAGCCAGAGGGTTTCCACGTGACCTCGGTGGTTGCCGAAGTGGTAAGCCACAAGGACGATCACCGAGATCCAGCCGGCGATCTGGATCGTCTTCGGGCTCAGCTCCGACCAGCCCCACTTTGCTGATGGAACGTCTTGCTCAGAGACGCCGTTATACACCTCGTAGGTCTTCTCATGGGACGTAGCCATGTGTTCTCCTTGTCATTCACAGTTAAAAGCAGTGCAGTACGCCACGGTTAAAGCACGGTTAAAGCACAGTGAAACCAGCATACGACATGCACTGATACCTGGCTTCTATCTTTGCATACGAAACAGGCATAACGTGAGTTGTCACCCCCTAAATGTTTCATACTTTCGCTTGACGGTTTTTGGGTGTCACAATGGGGACGTGAGCATGAAGAAAAAGATTGTGATCCTGGGGTCTACTGGCTCGATTGGCACACAGGCCATCGAGGTTGTCGAGGCGAATCCAGACCGATTTGAGGTTGTGGGAATTAGTGCTGCGGGTTCTAACCCAAACCTGGTGGTTCAGCAGGCGCGCGCCTTGCGGCTGAGCGCTGAACAAGTGGCAGTTGCCAAGCCGGAAGCTGCGCGTCAGGTCAGCCAGGAACTGGGGGGCACTGTCTTGTCCGGGGAGGAGGCGGCACGTTTGCTCGTCGATAAGCACCGTGCGGATACCGTGCTGAACGGGCTGGTCGGTTCGATGGGTTTGGCTGCCACGCTGGCCACGCTGAAGACGGGCGTAACGCTTGCGCTGGCAAATAAAGAGTCGTTGGTGGCGGGCGGCACGTTCGTGACGTCTCAGGCGCAGCCGGGACAGATCGTGCCGGTGGACTCTGAGCATTCTGCGATGGCGCAGTGCCTGCGTGCCGGGCGTGCCGACGAAGTGGCGCGCTACGTGCTCACTGCATCTGGCGGGCCGTTTCGGGGGCAGACCCGTGAGCAGATGTGGGACGTCACTCCCGAGCAGGCGGCCGCGCATCCGACGTGGTCGATGGGGCAGATGAATACGCTGAACTCGGCAACCATGGTGAACAAGGGCCTTGAGCTGATTGAGGCCACCTTGCTGTTCAACGTGGCCCCTGAGCTGATTGATGTGACCGTGCATCCGCAGTCCATCATCCACTCAGCCGTGACCTTCGTCGATGGCAGTACCATTGCTCAGGCTAGCCCGCCGAGTATGAAGCTACCGATCAGCCACGCCTTGGCTTGGCCACGTCGCGTTGCTGATGCCCAGCCTGCGCTCGACTTCAGCCAGTCGCATGACTGGCGCTTCGAACCACTTGACGACGAAGCCTTCCCCGCTGTCCAGCTGGCACGCGATGTGGCAACTCAAGGGGGTACGTTCCCTGCGGTGTACAACGCGGCGAACGAAGAGGCCGCAGCGGCATTTCTGGGTGGTCGGATCCGTTTTCCTCAGATTGTGGATGTGGTCGCCGAGATAGTTGGTGGGGCTGCCGATTTTGCGGTTCCGGCAACATCGTTCGAAGATGTTGTGACTGTAGAAGACGAAGCTCGTCGTCGCGCTAACGCGCTAATCGACGAAATCGCCGACTAAAAGGCCTGGTAAGAAAGGGGCTCACCCACGGTGGGGTCTTATATTTTGGGTGTTGTCCTGTTTGCTTTGGGCATCGCCGTCACCATTGCGTTGCATGAGCTAGGCCACCTGTTGGCTGCCCGGAGCTTTGGCATGCGCGTGCGCCGCTACTTCATTGGTTTTGGCCCTACAGTGTGGTCTACCACAAAGGGGCATACAGAATACGGTGTTGCTGCGTTACCGTTTGGCGGGTTTTGTGACATTGCGGGAATGACCGCCCAGGACCCAGTCACTGCAGAAGAGGCGCCACATGCCATGGTGAATAAGCCGTGGTGGCAGCGTGTCATTGTGCTTTCTGGTGGCGTTCTGATGAACCTATTTTTGGGGTTTATCATCCTGTACTTCGTGGCGGTGAGTGCTGGTATCCCTAACCCGTACGCGGACCGCACACCCACAGTAGGCGAAGTAGCGTGTGTATCCGATCAGATCGACGAAGAAACACTTGCGGATTGTTCAGGTTCCGGCCCCGCCGGTGAGGCAGGTGTGCAGGTCGGAGACAAGCTCGTTTCGGTCGATGGCCACCAGTTGGAACACTTCACGGATCTGAGGGATTATGTGATGCTGCGCCCCGGGGAAATAGTGGAGCTGACAGTGGACCGAGGTGGGCAGGAGTTGACGCTGCCGATCAACGTGGAGCCGGTGAAGCGTTTAAACGCCCAAGGCGAGATGGTCGATGCAGGGGCGATCGGCCTAGTCAATGCACCAGTTAAGGATCCGATCCGCCAGTTTGGCCCGCTTGAGGCTGTCCCCGCGTCGTTAACGTTTTCAGCGCAAACAATAGAAGCCACATTCCACGCGCTCCTCGAATTCCCAGCGAAGATCCCAGGTGTGGTGGCTGCAGTTTTTGGCGCTGAACGCGACGTTGAGGACCCGATGAGCGTGGTGGGTGCGTCGATGGCCGGCGGCGAGTTGGTGGAGCGCTCTTTGTGGAGCGTGTTTTGGATGCTGCTGGCTAACCTGAATTTCTTTCTCGCCATGTTCAACTTGGTGCCCCTCCCGCCATTAGATGGTGGACACATTGCTGTGGTGCTATATGAGAAGGTTCGCGATTTTTTCCGTGGCCTGCGTCGGCTGCCACCGGGACCGCCGGCAAACTATGAGAAGCTCATGCCACTGACTTTTGTCATGGCGGCGACATTGCTCACCATTGGTGTGATTGTGATCGTCGCGGATGTGGTGAATCCGATTAGGCTGTTCGGGTAATTGACACCAGTGCTAATCTGGTGGGCAGCGCTACCGCTAGTTCGTCGTGATTGAGGAGAATGATGACTTCACCCATCGGCCTTGGAATGCCGGAAGGCCCAGCCCCCACGCTCGCCCCACGCCGCAAGACCCGCCAATTGTCCGTTGGTGGGGTAGGGGTTGGCTCTGACCATCCGGTGACCGTGCAGTCGATGACCACGACGAAGACTAATGACATCAACTCCACACTGCAGCAGATCGCGCAGTTGACCACCGCAGGCTGCGATATAGTACGCGTGGCGTGCCCCAAGACCGTCGATGCTGAGGCATTGCCCATCATCGCGAAAAAGTCTCCGATCCCCGTGATCGCTGATATTCACTTCCAGCCGAAATATATTTTTTCTGCGATCGACGCCGGATGCGCTGCCGTGCGCGTGAATCCGGGCAATATCAAGGAATTTGACGGCCGTGTGAAAGAAGTTGCGAAGGCAGCCGGAGATGCGGGTATCCCCATCCGTATCGGAGTCAACGGCGGTTCGCTGGATAAGCGGCTTTTGGCAAAGTATGGCAAGGCTACTCCCGAGGCACTGGTTGAGTCCGCGATTTGGGAGGCGGGCCTGTTCGAGGAGCATGGCTTCGGCGATATCGCGATCTCGGTGAAACACTCGGACCCGGTGTTGATGGTGGAGGCCTATCGCCAGCTGGCTGCGCAAACAGACTACCCGCTACACCTCGGCGTTACAGAGGCCGGCCCGAAGTTCCTCGGCACCATTAAGTCTTCGGTGGCGTTTGGTGCGCTGCTGAGCCAGGGTATCGGCGATACTATTCGCGTGTCTTTGTCGGCCGACCCGATAGAGGAGATCAAGGTAGGCGACCAAATCTTGCAGTCGCTGAACCTGCGCGAGCGTGGCTTGGAGATCGTGTCGTGCCCATCGTGTGGTCGCGCACAGGTGGACGTGTTCACCTTAGCGGAGAATGTCACCGCTGGTTTGGAGGATCTGGAATACCCGCTGCGGGTGGCTGTGATGGGCTGTGTTGTCAACGGCCCAGGGGAGGCGCGCGACGCTGACCTCGGCGTGGCATCTGGCAATGGTAAAGGCCAGATCTTTGTCAAGGGTGAGGTCGTGAAGACGGTTCCAGAAGCAGAAATCGTCGAGACGCTCATTGCGATGGCCCACCAGATCGCTGAGGAAGAAGGCCTAGAAGAGAAGTCGGGAAACAAGGTGGAAGTCAAGGTTACTCGCTAGACTTTCTTCGACTAGGAAGTGGCAGCATTGACCGTTCGGTCGGTGCTGTTATTTTTTGGGCATGAAACGCATCTGGGTGCTGCTCACCGTGATCCTCCTTGGTGCCAGCTTCGTCGCATGTACGCCGAAACCGAACTCGGCCGAGCCCACTGCTCAAGAATTTATAGATGCGCTGGCTCGCCATGATACGGATGCCATCGCCGCGCTTGTCGACGACTCCGCCGCGGCGACCGGAACAATTGATGCGACGTTTTCTGGTTTGCAGGCCGAGGGCCTCACAACAGAACTGACAGGTGTAGAACAGGATGAGAACCTCGCAACTGCGCATTTTTCTCTGCGGTGGCAGCTGCCCCGCCAGCGCGAGCTTGCCTATGACACGTCGATGATTCTCACTCAGACTGACGAGGAGTGGACGGTGCGGTGGCAGCCGTCGGTGCTGCACCCGTCGTTGGGTGCGCATCAGCACTTAGAGCTGCGCCCGGTGCAGGCGGAGAAAGCATCGGTGATTTCATCGGATGGTGTGGAACTGCTGAAGCCCGGTGTGGCCTACAGGTTGTTGGTGGATACCGATGCGATGCGCCGGGCGCCGGAGACAGCGCATGCGATCTCGACAGCGCTGGCTGAGGCACACGATCGCGACGGTGCCGTGCCCACCCGTAAGGCCGGCCAGCTTACCGTGGAGCTGGAGAACGCGGCCGGGGTTTACTCCGTTGCGATGATCCCCCAGGCGCAGGGGCCTGCGGTGGCTGAGGCTCTTGCTGGTGAGCCCGGCGTGCGCCTCAACGAGGAGGCTGCCATGGTAAACGCTGATCCAACATTTGCTCCGGATATCATGGCACGGGTCGGCCGCATTGTAGGCGATGACCTCGACGGCGCGAACGGGTGGCGTGTGGCCAAGGTCAACCAGGAAGGTGCGGCGATGGAGGATGTGGAATTCCACGAACCTGACCCGGCGCCAGCAGTGCGGATCAGCCTGGATCACAACTTACAACGCGCAGCTGAAGCGGCGCTGGAACCCGTTGCCGGGCAGCAAGCGGTGATCGTAGCGGTGCGCCCGTCGACCGGCCAGATCCTCGCTATTGCGCAGACACCAGCCGCAGATCGCGAGGGCAATATTGGTTTGATGGGGCAGTATCCGCCGGGCTCGGTATTCAAGATCATTACGGCTGCTGCCGGGCTTGAACGCCAGGGCTTATCGACGTCCGCTATCGTGCCGTGCCCGGGCACTATGGACATCTACGGCCGTGTGGTGACGAATTATGCAGGCTTCTCATTGGGCAGCGTGCCACTGCAGCGTGCCTTTGCCAATTCTTGTAACACCACGTTTGCGGATATGTCGACCAAGTTGGAGCCGGGAGAGCTGCAGGAAGTGGGCAAGCAGTTTGGGCTGGGAGTGGACTATGACATTCCTGGATTAGATACTATGACGGGATCCATCCCAGAAGGTGTGACCCCTCTGGAGCGCACGGAGGCCGGCTACGGCCAGGGTTATGATCTGTCCAGCCCGTTTGGTCTTGCCATGGTGGCAGCCACAGCCGCCAACGGTGTCACCCCCGTCCCATACTTGATCGAAGGCCAGGAGACCGTGGTGAACGAACAAGTGCCCCCATTGAGCCCGGACACTATCGAGGGTGTGCGGCAAATGATGCGCTCGGTGGTCACTGAGGGTACCGCCCGGGGAATGAGCGCGGGCGGAGAAATCCACGGCAAAACTGGTGAAGCGGAGATCAACGAGGGTTCGCACTCATGGTTTGCGGGATACCGGGATGATATAGCCTTTGCAACACTTGTTGTGTTAGGTGGTGGATCGGAGGCCGCTGTTGCGGTAACGGATCGAATGCTGATCAACTACGACCAGGCTGTTCACCCTGCGTAGTCTTCGTCGATGAGCGAGGACTAGCATTGTTCATATGATTGAACGTGCAATGTTGACCCCAGGAAAAGCCACTCCGATCCGCGAGGTGCCCAAGCACATCGAACGGCCAGAGTATGTGTGGAAGGACACCGTCCAAGAGAACGTAGGTGAGCCTTTTGTTCAGACGCCGGAGGTAATCGAGGCGATGCGTGAGACATCGAAGATTGCTGCCAACGCTTTGGCACTTGCTGGGGAAGCGGTGGAGCCAGGCAAGACCACCGACGAGATAGATGCGATTGCCCACGAATACATGCTGGACCACGGTGCTTATCCGTCGTGCTTGGGCTATCGTGGCTACACCAAGTCCACGTGCATCTCGCTCAATGAGATTGTCTGCCACGGCATTCCCGATACCACGGTGATCCAGGACGGTGACATCGTCAACATCGACGTGACCGCCTACAAAAATAGCGTCCACGGTGACACTAACGCAACCTTCCTAGCTGGCAATGTGAGCGAAGAACACCGCCTGCTGGTGGAGCGCACCCGTGAAGCCACCATGCGTGGCATCAAGGTGGCCAAGCCGGGCCGCCAGGTCAATGTGATCGGGCGTGTGATCGAGTCTTATGCCAAACGTTTTGGTTACAACGTGGTCACCGACTTTACAGGCCACGGTGTGGGCCCGACATTCCACAATGGGCTGGTAGTCCTGCACTATGATTCTGATGCCTATACGGACGTGCTAGAGCCTGGTATGACGCTGACGGTTGAGCCGATGATCAACCTTGGCGAGCTACCGTACCGCGTGTGGGATGACGGCTGGACTGTCCAGAACCTGGATGGCAAGTTCACCGCACAGTTTGAGCACACGTTAGTGATTACCGAAGACGGTAATGAGGTTTTGACGCTTCCCGACGACGAGTTCACCTCGCCCTGGGAGTAAAAGAACAAAAGTTAGCCCCCGTTGAACTCAAGTTCAACGGGGGCTTCACTCGGAGGCTAGACTCTGTGCGCTTAGCCTGTGATTAGAACTGGATAGCGTGAGGGATGATGCCCTGGAAGACGGCGTAGTTATAAGCAGCAATGACGCCACCCAGTGCTGCTGCGATCGCAGCCCAGTTAGCAGCATCGCGCCAGATGCGAGACCACTGTGGGTTCTTGGTGTCGTCAACGGAGGAGCCCAGCAGGTCTAGAGCGTTGGCGTGCTGGTCTGCGCCGGTCACCTTGCCAAGCTCGGCAAGGTTAGGATTCTTCGAGGACAAGCCGGCAGTGGCGGCCGCAGACAGCTTATCCGCATCTGCATCGCCTGGCTGGGAGGAGCCAGAGGACAGCACTGGGTTGGTAGAACCGTTCTCACCAGGCTTGCCGTCATTTTCTGGGGCGGTGACGGCTTTCTCAGGTTGCTCTGACGGCTCCTGCGCCGAAGCGACGGAGACGCCTGCGAATGCAACAGTGGTGGCGGTTGCGACAGCGAGAGCTGCGTTGCGGAACTTACGCATTGTGATTTTCCTTCTTTCGAAAAGAATGTGAGTTAGTTGTCGGGTGCGGAGTTCCGCAGTTTACATACCGTGTACGAAGAGGTTATACAGTGGGCCGAAGACCAAGCCAACCAATCCCGCGACGCCAGCAAAGATGGTGCCACCGTAAAGAAGCTTGGCCCAAGCTGGCTGAGCCTTGAAGGTCTCTTCGCCTTCAGCTTGGCCCTTGGAGGAACCGAACAGTGCCTTTCCATCAGTGGTGTTGTCCGGCTCTCCCTGGGCTGGGTTGTTTGCACCGTGGTTCGACGGGTCAGTGCCCAGGGCAGCACCAATCCGGGAAGACAGGTTGGAGTCACCGATTGTAGAAGTTGGATTTTCTTGAGCCGCTGCGACGGAGGTAGAGCCGAAAGCGACTGCTAAAGCAGTTGCGCCGACCAGTGCTGCCTTGCGGAAATTGCGCATGAAACTAGTCCTTCTTTGTAGTTCTGACAAGACTTCCGGGTTGGAAATCTGAAAAGAATCGTGGCAAACCCTGCATGTTTGCCATGATCACCCGGTAGCCCTTATAGGCTCAGTCCCGGTGTCGGTACGTAACTGTAACCGAAACTTGATGGAAGCGCACGATCCAGCACGAAGTGGCGTAAACGTGCCTGAGGGAAAGCTGAGTTTACAAGTCATTCAAAGTCGATGAGTGTTGACGATGCAACCATTGACCTTTGGTTTTGCAGCTTACGCCCTCTCAGGAACCCAAATAGTGTCCTGCGTCACACTCTGCGCAAATGGGGGAGAGGCGACGCAGGGCACACCAATTACTTGTTGCCCAAACGGTGCTTAAACGTCAGGGAACTCAAAGTCAAGTCCCAGCAACGCGTTTTCAGTCACTTCCGGAAGTGCGGGGTGAATCCAATACTGATGGGTAGCAACCTCGCGCACGTCCAAATCGAATGCCATTACGGTGATCATTTGCTGGATTAGGGTTGCGGCCTGCGGCCCCATGTAGTGCGCCCCCAGTAAGGTGCCTGTAGACCGATCCGCAACGAGTTTCACAATGCTCGTTGTGTCCTCTAAAGCCCAGCCGTACGCGACGTCGCCATAGTTCTGCACCTTAACGGTGACATCATGGCCTGCTTCACGCGCCTGCTCTTCCGTCAGCCCAACAGTGGCGATCTGCGGGTGAGTAAAGATAGCGGACGGCACATGATCGTGCGGCATCGCAACCATGCCATCGGGGTTCAAAATATTATGGCGGACAGCACGGGTCTCAGCGTTTGCGACGTGCTTGAGCTGATAGGGGGATGAAACGTCGCCAAGCGCCCACACACCGTCAGCCGTAGTGCGGCCGTAATCGTCGACAACAATCCGGCCATCAGAGTGCATCTCGATGCCTGCAGCGTCTAGGTTCATCTGATCACCATTAGGCTTGCGGCCTGTCGCAACAAGCAACGCTTCCGAACTCACCTCAGTACCGTCATCAAGCACAACGGTGACACCACTGTCGTCGTGACGTGCAGTGCTCACCGTCCGCCCAATATGAGTTGTGTAACGCTGCTCCGCAAGTTCATTGAAGCGAGTAGTGATATCCCCATCGAGGGTGCGCAACAGAGGAGAACGGTTAATCACCGTGACATCTGTTCCAAGCGACTGGAATACGTGTGCAAATTCCATAGCAATGAATCCACCACCAATGATCGTGAGAGACCCAGGCTGCTCGTCGAGTCGCATGATCGTCTCGTTGGTGTGGAACGGCACACCAGAATCTTTAATCGCGGACGGGATTATAGGGCGGGAACCTGTCGCAATGATGATCGTGTCGCCGTAGATGGTTTTTCGTTCGGCGCCCTGGCCAGTTTGAATCGTCTTTGGCGCCACAAAGGAGGCGTGATTGTCGTATACCGTGATATTTGGTGTCTCGGGCCCGCGACGGTATTCCTCACCACCTTGTGCGATGAGATCGATGCGATTGTGGAAGATGCGCTGGACAATCGATTTCCAGTCTGCGCCATGAAAGTTCGTGTCGAGACCCAAATGGGAAGAATCGGCCGCGGACAGCGCAGTGTCTGCTGCAACCACATACATCTTCGTCGGAATGCAACCAACGTTCATGCACGTGCCGCCAAACAAACCCTTTTCCACGATGGCGATGGATTTGTCATCAAAATCGTCCGTCGGAATCGAATTGCCAGAGCCAGCACCAATAATGATGTAGTCGTAATGGGCGTCGACACTAGGTGCCGTAGGGGTGGTCACAACAAACTCCTCTAAATGGTTGGTAGATGCGCACAAGCGCCTCTTCTTTTTCGTCTTTCTATACTTCTTACTCTTAAATAAATACATTGGGGCCACCGTGCACCGTGGCTAGTTGATTCCCAAGGCGATCGCTCCATGCTAGTCGCCGAGCTGATCCAGCCACTGCATAGTTATCTGGAAAGCGTGGTGGCGTGGATTTTCCAGGGACAAAAACACGTCATGCCGTGCGCCTTGAATCTCCACGACACGGACATCTTTCGACAAACGCGGAGACCAGCGTTGAATCTGTTCCACATCGAGCACTGTATCTGCTGTGTTTGACGCTGCCGAGTATGGCTTGTTCAAATATGACTTGGAAGAACACAGACTGAGCACCGGGACACCCGCATCAATCTGGCCACGATGGACGAGGTCCTGATTGGCCATAACGGTGCGCACCCAGCCGAGATACTTGGGGTGGCCCCCCACTGGTTTCTTCTCAAGATCAAAATCCCACTGTCCATGAGCGCTGGAATGGATCGACTTGCCATAGGTGCCCAAGTTCCCACCAGGAATAGCGATGCGCGGCCAAAGCTTGCCGACGAATTTGATCACCGGTGTGGCAATCCGCAAGGCCCACTGGGGATACATCATATCCAGCCACGCGCTATTGAGAACGATGCCTGCCAGATGTGCGTGAACCTCCGGGCGGGTACGGCGAACATGGTCCGCCCACACTGGAACGATCAACCCGCCGGTGGAATGCGCAATCGGCACAATGGAACCATGGCGTTCAGCTACAGCTTCAACTGCAGCGGTGAGCTCAGGGAAATAATGCTCCAACTGCTCGGCGTAGTGCCACGTCTGGCCCACCTGGTGGGCTCGTCCGCACTTGCGAAGATCAAGCGCGTAAAAAGGAAGCCCCTTGGCTGCAAAAAACTCAGCGACATGGTCGTGGAAGAAATAATCCGTCATCCCGTGTACCCACAATAAGGCCGGCTTGCCCGTGGAATCACCGGGGAGATGGCGCACAAGGGTGGCTACGGCCTCACCTTCCCCTTCAGGATCAGGGCCTAACTGGATGTCGGCACGTTCAAACTGGTCGCCCAGCTCGTCTGGCTGCCATGACAAGTCATCAAAATGGACTGCGGAAGGTGTCATAGATATCCACTTTAAAGCACTGGCCCTTTCTCGCCCGCTCAGCGCTATGGTGTGATGAATATGGGCAGGTCAGGTGGGCGTCGGAAAGCTCGTGCTGCGATTCTTGCCTCCTATTACCTACCCCGTTGTACCCCTGCTAGAGGAGTGAATTCCAACAAAAGTGAAAGAAGTAAGCCGCTTCTTTCACCCCCGCCGAGTATCTGCGTATTATGGAAAAGAAGCCAAATCTTGCGGGCGTTCCGGCAGCTACCACGTTACGGAACGTGGCCGCAGGCGCACGCGAAACAACAAAAGAGGTTTATACAGGTGACGAACGACAATACAACCGGCACTCCCCAAGATGAGGTAGACGTCCTCCTGATCGGCGCAGGTGTAATGAGCGCAACTCTTGGCTCCATGCTCCGTGAACTGGAGCCAAGCTGGACTCAGATGGTCTACGAGCGCCTGGACGGACCAGCGGGAGAATCCTCCTCCCCGTGGAACAACGCCGGTACCGGACACTCTGCGCTGTGCGAGCTGAACTACACACCGGAAAAGAATGGCAAGATCGATATCACTAAAGCGGTGACTATCAACGAGCAATTCCAGGTTTCCCGGCAATTCTGGGCGCACCAACTGGGCAACGGTATCCTGACAAACCCAGAGGAATTCATCAACCCCGTACCGCACGTCTCCTTCGCTCAAGGCAAGGATCAGATCGATTACCTGCGCCGCCGCTACGAGCTGCTGAACGCTAACCACCTCTTCCCAGAGATGGAATTTAGCGACGATCACTCAGTGTTCGCGGAAAAGTTGCCGCTGATGGCCAAGGGACGCGACTTCGATGCTGAGCCAGTGGCGATCTCTTGGACCACGCAGGGCACGGACGTGAACTTTGGTGCTCTGACCCGCCAGTTCCTGACTGCCGCTGAGGCCGCAGGCACAGAGGTGCGCTACGGGCATGAAGTTATTGGACTGAAAAGAGAAGGTGGCTTCTGGCGCGTCACCGTTAGAAACGTCCACACCGGTGACAAGAAAGTCACCAAGTCGCGCTTCGTGTTCGTCGGTGCCGGTGGCTACGCGCTAGACCTGCTGCGTAAGGCAAACGTTCCTGAGGTTCGTGGTTACGCAGGATTCCCAATCTCGGGGATGTGGCTGCGTTCCACCAACCCGGAGCTGATCGAACAGCACAACGCGAAAGTCTATGGCAAGGCTAAAGTCGGCGCTCCTCCAATGTCGGTGCCGCACCTGGATACCCGCGTGATCGACGGGGAGAAAGGGTTGCTGTTTGGCCCGTACGGTGGCTGGACCCCGAAGTTTTTGAAGAAAGGTTCCTACCTTGACCTGTTCAAGTCCATCCGCCTAGACAACATTCCGTCCTACCTTGGAGTTGCAGCAACCAACTTCGGGCTGGTCAAGTACCTCGTCGAGGAGGTCACCAAAGACTTCGATGCCAAGGTCGAAACACTCAAGGAGTACGTCCCGTCTGCTGAGGGATCTGACTGGGAGACCATCGTTGCTGGCCAGCGCGTGCAGGTGATCAAGCCTACCGCTCCACCAAGCTTCGGCTCCCTGGAGTTTGGTACTGCGTTGGTGAACAACCAGGACGGTTCCATCGCGGGCATCCTTGGTGCTTCCCCTGGCGCGTCAATCGCGCCAGCCGTGATGCTTGAGCTGATCGAGCGCTGCTTCGGTGAGCACATGATCGATTGGGGCCCGAAGCTCTACGAAATGATCCCAACTTACGGCGAGCCACTGTCGCGCGACAAGGCTAAGTTCCAAGAGCAGTGGGATTACACCCAGAAGATGCTGAAGCTGGACCGCTAGGTCAGGCAAATACACCCCGGGCTAGGTGCCACAAAACGTCGTGAAATCGGCCGGGCCTTCCGGCCGTGACAACCACTCAGGTCCCGCCTCAGGGTTAAACGGATCGGTGACTGCACCGAGGAGTAAAAAGTAAGGCCCGAAATCCCCGGCTTCGGCCGACTCTAGGGCACTGGCCAGCATCTGGTTCCGGGGGATGAACACCGGGCCACCGTGATGTTCACGGTTATAAGTGGTGATGTCGTCGGCACGTGCCAAAGCGTCAATATCGGGCATGTGCCTATGTTGGGCTTTTTCCCACATTGCGGGGAGGTCAGCGAATAGGTCCTGAGCTTTCTTATGGTCTAGGTGATCACCCAAAGCGGTGGCCAGTCGGGTGAGGTTCCAGGCAATGATGTCAGGCTGGTTGCCAAAGGCATAGCGGCCCTGGGTATCGATGGAGGAGTAGGCGGCAGAAAGATCAAACTTCTCGGTGAACGCGCAGGGGCCATAGTCGATGGTTTCGCCGGAGATGGCGGTGTTGTCTGTATTCATCACGCCATGGACAAAACCGATGCGCATCCACTGGGCCACCAGATCTAACTGGCGGCGGGCCACGGTCTCTAGCAGTTCGTTCGCACCAGTAAACCCAGCAAAGAAGATCATCCGCTCCACCAGCTGATCTGACTGTGTGGCGGCCAACTCGAAGCTTCCCACGCGCAGGTGAGAATGAGCGACACGCACCACAATGGCTCCTTGCTCAACACCACCGTCGCGGCGCACGGGTTCTCCGGTTGTCACCACCGCTAGGCCGCGGGTGGTCGGCACCCCCGTCGCGTGCATGAATTCGCTGACTAAATATTCACGCAGCATCGGCCCCAAGGCCCCTTTGCCGTCGGAGTATCCTCGCGAGAAAGGGGTGTGGCCGGAACCCTTTGTTTGGATCTCCAATCCACACCGGTTACCCAGCAGGAGGGCGCGCCCGTCGCCAAGCACGCCAGAGAACTGGCCGAACTGGTGGCCTGCATAACCAGTGGCATGGCCGCCAGCAGCACCGCAAAGCCACATCACACCTTCGTCGGAACGCAACCAGTCAGGCTCAAGTTCTAAAGCGCGGGCGAGGTCGTCGTTAAGCACAACAAGAGCGGGCGACGGTGGGGTGGCGGCCTCACACGCGATGGCCAATTCGGGTAGCGCGGCGGCGAAACTGTGATCCAGGTGGGGGTAAGCCATGGTCACCAGCCTAGACTTGATGGCTATGAGTAGTGGAGAAGTGACGCTAGTCGGCGGCGGCCCAGGTGCGTGGGACCTGCTGACAATCCGCGGTCTGCGCGCACTGGAGGCGGCCGATGTGATCCTGACGGACCACCTAGGGCCGGCAAACCAGCTCGAGGATTTTCTAGACCTTTCGGGCAAGGAAGTCATCAATGTGGCGAAGCTGCCGTACGGCAAGCAGGTAGCACAGGACAAGACGAATGCGCTGCTGGTTGAACACGCGTTGGCGGGTAAGAAGGTGGTCCGCCTGAAGGGAGGTGACCCGTATGTCTTTGGTCGTGGTTTTGAGGAGTACCTGGAATGCGTTCGGGTTGGTGTTGCGTGCACCGTCGTCCCGGGTGTTACTAGCGCGATTTCAGTACCGGCGGCCGCGCAGGTCCCGGTCACTCATCGGGGGATCACGCACTCGTTCACGTTGGTCTCCGGGCATCTGGCGCCTGACCACCCGAAGTCGCTGATTGATTGGGAGGCGCTGGCGCGAGTTGGGGGCACGCTTGTTGTGATCATGGGGGTGAAGAATGCGCGCGCGATCACGGAGACTCTGCTTGGCTCTGGTCTGGCTGCGCAGACACCGGCGGTGGTGATCGAAAATGGTGAGACCCCGCGCCAGCGCGTGGTCCGAGCGACAGCGGCCACGCTTGCGGACGAGATGGAGGCCCACTCCATTACCAACCCAGCCGTCTATGTGATTGGGGAGGTTGCTGGCCTTGCGCACCCTTGATGCATTGATCCTAGACAACACTCCGAACGCCGAGACATGGATCATCGTCGATGACCCTGAGAGCAGCTTGCTGCAGGCTGCCGCCGGGCGGGTGGTTTCGCTGCAGTCTGACTTTTGCCAGGCTCAAGCAGCACGCGCAGCCGGGGCGGAGGTGTTAGGGGATTCGCTTTACGACGACCACCTGCGTGGATCTGGCATAGCGGTGGTTGTGGGCCAGATGCCAAAATCGCTGGAACGGCTGGACTATGTGGCACGCTCGGTATCGTCTGCAGGATTTGATGAAGTGACCGTAGTTTTAGGGGCCAATAACAAGCATCTGTCGCGCGGGATGAATGAGGTGCTTGCGCGCTCCTTCGAACACGTGCATGCCTCCCGTGGGCGGGGAAAGCTCCGGTGCTTGATCGCCTCAGGGCCGAAACCGGGCCAGTATCAGCCGGCTCAGCGCAACGGCATTGTTGGCGTGGGTGGCGTGTTTAGTGGTGCGAAAGAAGACTATGGCGGGCAGCTGTTGGCGCAGGTGATCGTCGATACGTGCGACGCGCCGCGCCGGGTGCTGGATTTGGGCTGTGGTAACGGGTCTGTGGCCAAGCGCATCGTGGAGGCGTGGCCGGATACGCAGGTGACGGCCACGGATTCAGATGCGGATGCTGTGGTGTCGGCGCGGGCCACCTTCGAGCCTTTCGGTGAACGTGTGAAGGTCACATGGGATGATGCAGGTTCACAACTCGAACCAGGTTTTGACGTGATTGCATTAAATCCACCGTTTCATGAGGGGACTACGGTTGATGCGACATTGGTGCAACACTTATTGGATGCGGCGCGGCGCCTAGTAGCTGATGGGGGCGAGGTGTTCGTGGTCCATAATTCGCACCTGCGCTACCGTGATGAGGTGAAACGACGCTTCAAAGGGGTCAAGGAAGTAGCGCGGAATAAGCGCTATACGGTGTTGCGCGCACGCTAATTTTTGGGCGCGGGCGTACTTCAAGGATGGTTTGGGGGGGTAGTCGGGGGTAAATAATATGAAGACTTTTAACGTTCGTGCCTGCATGAACGAAAGTTGTATGAGGTACATCACTTTTATTTCTTTGTGTGTCCTTCGTCTAATGTGTGAGACTTGCATGCAAGACCTTCGTATTACTTATAGGGAGCTGATGTGAAAACCTCACACCTTGCAACTGCCGGGACGACTGCTGTCACCGCATTGATGTTGTCTGCGTGTGGCAGCCTCGGGGGGCTCAATCTGGAAACTGTGGGGGAGCCGAACACAACCACCTATGTCAAGCTTGCGTTGAACCAGACTGAGAATCACCCGTCCTATATTGCGCTGGACGATTTCTCGCAACGGTTTGAGGAGCGTACTGACGGCCGATGGAAGATTACGATCTTCCCGAACGAACAACTTGGCTCCCAGCAGGAGGTGGTGCAGTTCGTTTCGTCCGGCGCTATCGAAATGGCAATCGTTTCGGGTACCCAGTTGGAAAACCTCAATAGAGATTTCCAGGTTCTCAACATGCCCACTACTTTTTCTTCGATAGACCACCAGATGAGTGTGATCCGCAACCAAGACCTGATGGAGCCATTGTTTACCTCGTTGGAGGATCGGGACAACATCACTGTAATCGGGGGGTTTACCCAGGGCAGCCGAAACGTGTACACCAAGGGTGGGCCAGCGCGATCTCCAGATGATCTGCATGGACTGAAAATCCGTGTCCAGGAATCCGACATGCATATCCGCATGATCGAGCTCATGGGCGCGTCGGCGACGCCATTGTCCTACGGCGAGGTGTACACCGCAATTCAGTCGGGTGTGCTTGACGGTGCGGAAAATAATGAGGTGTCCTATACCACCCAGCAGCATAACGAGGTGGCACCTTTCTTCAACGGTACCGAGCACCTTGTTGGATTGGATTACATGATCATGCGCGCAGACTTGCGCGATGCCATGAGCGATGAGGACCGCGCCATCTTCGATGAGGAGTGGGCCAAAGCTATGACAGAGCACACTGAGTTGTGGGCGGAAGAAACCGAAAGGGCGATCGAGGAGGCACAGTCGGAAGGCGCAAAATTTGTCGCCGTCGACACCGAGGCATTCCAGGAAGCGCTAGCGCCAATCCGGCAGGAATTCCTCACCACTGATTTTCAAAACAGGCTTTACGACGATATCCGCGCCGCAGAGGGAGGCGAGAACTAATGCATGCGATCAAAGTGGGGCTGCGCAATATTCTTGCGGTTATCTCTATTGTGCTGTTCACGGTCCTAGTTATTACCACCTCGTGGCAGGTGATTTCTCGGCAGGTTTTTCACGCACCGTCTACGTGGTCCGAAGAGTTCGCCAAAATCTGCTTCGTGTGGCTGACTTTCCTTGGTTCTGCGTTTCTTTTTGGCGAACGTGGCCATATCGCCGTGGACTTTCTTGCTCGCAAACTTCCGTCTGCAGGCCAACGCGCCATGCAGTTATTCGTGCAGCTCATGATACTGTTTTTTGCGGTAGTCGGCATGTTGTGGGGAGGCTTTCTCGCAGCAGGTAACGCATGGTATCAGAACCTGACAGCGCTGCCGTTTGCGATCGGCTGGGTGTACGTAGTTATTCCCATCGCCGGTGTATGCATCGCCATTTTTGCAGTGATCGACCTGATTGAGGTCGCAACCGGTAAACAAGAACCTTATCCCGAAATCGAGGACCCAGAAGCGGTTCGGGGCCAGGAAGACGTGGAAGAATACGAGAAAAGCGTCACAGGAGGGGAGAAATAATGTCGCCCGCAGCTGTTGCAGCATTAATTCTTTTAGTTGGCGTTGTCGTACTAATTGCCGCTTCTGTTCCGATTGCTATAGCCATCGGCCTGCCTTCGATGCTGGCGGCGATGGCGGTGTTGGGAGTAGAAAATGGTGCAGCCGCCGTGACCCAGCGCATGTTTACCGGAGCTAACTCTTTTTCTTTGTTGGCCATCCCCTTTTTCGTGTTGGCGGGTGCGTTGATGAACTCGGGCGGTATTGCCACCCGGTTGATTGACGCCGCCCGGGTACTCGTCGGTAAGCTACCTGCATCGATGGTGCAGACTAATGTCGTGGCTAATGGTTTGTTCGGCTCTGTCTCTGGTGCTGCGGTTGCCGCCGCGTCTGCGGTGGGTACTGTGATGGCTCCGCAAATGCGTAAGGACGGATACTCGCGGCCCTTTGCGGCCGCTGTCAACGTCGCGTCTGCACCTGCAGGCATGCTGTTGCCACCGTCGAATACGTTCATCGTGTACTCACTGGTGTCATCAACCTCGATCGCAGCGTTATTTATGGCAGGAATTGGTCCGGGCCTGTTATGGCTTATTGCGGTCTTGGTCGTGGGTGTGTGGCTAGCGCGGAAAGAAAACTATCGCCGAGACACTGAACACCCAACGTTGAGCCAGGCGTTTGTGGTGCTCTGGCGTGCCGTCCCATCACTGCTCATGATCGTGATTGTGGTCGGTGGTATTTTGCTTGGCTGGTTTACCCCGACCGAGTCTGCGGCGATCGCGGTGGTATACTGCCTGGCACTTGGCTTCATTTACCGGGAGCTGGAAGTGAAGGATTTACCACAAGTGCTGCTAAGCGCTACCCGCACCACCTGCATTGTGATGATGCTTGTGGCAGCATCCTCAGCACTGTCCTGGGTTATGGCTTTTGCTGGAATCCCAGCCTTGATCTCGCAGGGGCTATTGGCTGTGTCCACCAATAAAGTAGTGATCTTGCTTATCATTATGTTGATTCTTCTGCTCATTGGTACATTCATGGACCCGACTCCGGCTATCCTGATCTTCGTTCCGATCTTCTTGCCGATCGTTACCGAACTTGGAGTGGACCCGATTCATTTTGGTGCGATGGTGGTGATGAACCTCTCGCTCGGCGTGATCACTCCTCCAGTAGGCAACGTCCTATTCGTGGGCGCCCAGGTTGCCGGTCTGCGTATCGAGCCCGTGATTGCACGGCTATGGCCGTTTTTGGCGGCGATCCTGATCGCCTTGTTCATTGTGGTGTTTGTGCCAGCGGTATCCACCTGGCTTCCAACAACGTTGGGGCTGATGAGCCCCGCGGGCTGATATACACGGACTCAACACTAGGCATACTGCGGTGGCCGTGAGCACTACAGCTGAACACTACATCGCCGCTAGAGTAATCACCGCCACCAAGAACACCACTAAAATACCGACGCCGAACAATGCGGCCTTCCGCCCTTCGCGGTGGGCTAGATTCACGTTAATGTTAGTGGAGGTGGCGGGCACCTGCAGTAGCACCAACGGGTCGGCCGGGTTCTTGATCAGCCCTAGCCCGCTGTGGTTGCGTAATTCGTGGTTACGCTTCTTCTCATCTTCGTCGGCGGGAATCGTCTTGCGCAGCCTGTCATGGTCCATAAACACCTTGACCACTAGGGTCAGGGCCACCACAATCGTGCCCACCCCACCAATCACTTCGGCGGCCGTTTCGTAGCGCTGCCAGCCCGGCAACACGGATACCAGAGTGCTAAACGAGATCGCAGCAGACAAAAACACCGCCAGCCACGCCATCATGACGTGCACCGAATCAAGCAGGCCAGCGATGCGCTGTGCCAGGGACTGGGAGAACGGAATCTGCGAATCAGCAGGCACGGGCTTGCCCACAAACGCCAACTGTGCAGGTGGGACGATCACCGCAAACAGGACCACCATGAGTGCCGCGGTGAGAAACCCGGGAGTTGCCGCGACGATCTGCTCAGGCACGATCACCGCCACATAACCAAAAGCACCAACGATTATGGCAATGGCTAGCCCGTATAACCTCCACAACCTCGGCATCTAATTCACCCTTTCCGGCCTCTGCTCACGGCGCAGATAATCACCCAGATACGGTTGCGCGAATTCCACCGCACCCCAGCCAGCAGCCACAATCAAATCACGATCAATAAGTTTGCCACGGGTATCCGACAAAGCCGTACTCGGCCTGTCCAGCGCAGTGGTCAAGTCAGTTGTTGACACAGTGGTTTGCCCGGTCTGGTACTGGATATGCGCCATCGCATCTAGGTACTCGCGCTGGCGTGGGGGCACCGCGCGTAACGACGCTACATCGGCCCGGGTGATCTCGTGATCACCGGCCACATTCCAGGCCAGGTAGCCGATCATTTGCACAAGGTAGGGGTAACCTTGGGTGAGCTCGCCCGCGAACTCGGGGAGATCGTCGGCAATAGCATCCTGTATCTCGTCAATGGTGGTGAGCACCCCGGTGCCATGAAGGAGAGCAAGAAGCTCGTGTAACCGTGTGACAAGGCGGGGGACCGCAGGTTGTTCGTCGTTAAGCTCGCTGCGCACCGAACCGATGCCCACCACAGACATACCCACAAAGCGGCGCTTGGCGGTGTTTCAGTGTTTCAGTGTTTCTGCCATGCCTTGGCGCCTGATGCGCGGATGACCACCCAGCCCTGGGTGCGGGCGAGGTCTTCCAGTTCGGTGAGCAGAACTGTTTTGCCGATGCCGCGCGAGCCGGAAATGGTCAAGGACCGGTTGGGGTGACCTGGGCCGGATTCTAGAGCGGTGGAAAACTCGCTGAGGACGGTGGCGCGGCCAGCCCAGATCTTGGGGCTGGTGCCAGGGACGTCGTCGGAAAGCACCTAGCCGAACGTGCAGCGGACAGAAAACATGGCGTGTAGTTTAGTCCTCCAATCCAGCCTCGATGCGTGCAATATCCTTTTCATGCTGACGAGACATGCTGCGAGGAACAGTAGTGAGGGCGAGGATCACACCAATGACAGCGCTACCAAGAATGCCGAAAGCTAGTGGCCAGGAGCGTTCATAGGACAGTGCTGCATTCCAGATAACGCCTGCCAGCATAGCTAGCACTAGCAGTAGTGCAGCAGCCATGTAGGGCGGGGGAGATGCAGTTTTGGGGCGAGGTGCATAGCCTCTCATCCATTGCAAACCTGCTTGCTGGGTGGCGGCTGTGCACAGGATGATCACCCCAGCGCCAAGTGTCGAGTACCAGCCTGGGAGGGTCCAGGCCAGTATTGCTGCGCCGAGAAACATGGTCAACGGCATCGCCCACAAGGCAACAGTGCTTGACTCGTGGGTTTTAAGACGGTGGTACTCGTCGTTGGAGGTGCGTTCGGTGAATTCGATGGCGTAGTCGCCGAATTTCTGGATCATTGGTTGTCCTGTTCCCGGCCGAAAACTTCTTCGACCGTTTTTCCAAGGGTGTGACAAATGTCGAGTGCGAGGTGGACGGAGGGGGAATAGTTGCCTTTTTCGATGTTGGCGATGGTTTGTCGTGATACTCCGGCGGCGTCAGCGAGTTCCTGCTGGCTGAGCTCGAGCCAGCGACGCCACTGGCGAACCATATTGTTGGTGGTGGGGCTGGGATCCTGTGCCATATGACTCCTTTCTTTTCCGGATTGTAAATCATAATTTAATGAATGTAAAGTATATTTTACATAACGGTAGGCGCGTTTGACGGTGTAGACTTTCTTTCCCATTGGGTTCCGTTTGCAGTATACCCCACGGGGTATTAGTGTGGGGTTTTATGATGACACGTACACAAAGTCAGGGTGACACACGTACCAGTGGTGCAATCCCACCATTGCTACTGACAGTGCTGGCACTCGTTTCGGCGATCGAACCGCTGTCCATCAACATGTATCTCTCCGGCATGCCGCAACTCTCACGCGACCTCGGAGTAGATCAGACGGCAGGTCAGCTCACACTGACCGCATTCTTGGCGGGCATTGCCGTTGGCCAAATCATCGTCGGGCCGGTTTCGGATTCCCTCGGCCGCCGCACGTTGTTCATTCGGGGAACACTCGGACTCATGGCCGCATCCGTGCTTGCCGCCGTCGCCCCGAATATCTGGGTACTCTACCTTGCCCGTGTGGCCCAAGGCTTAGCCGGCGGCACCGCCGTCGTGCTGGCTCGCGCAGTGGCAGCTGATCTTGCAAGTGGAAAAGAACTCGCCCGCGTGTTTGCCCTGCTGATGATGCTGGGGTCAATCGCCCCCGTGGTCGGGCCGATCCTGGGTGGGCTTATCGTCGACTTTGTTGGCTGGCGTGGCGTGTTTTGGCTGCTGGCTCTCCTGAACTTGCTGATGTGGCTGGGGGTGTGGCGTTTCGTTCCGGAATCATTACCCGCCGAGAAGCGCCGCACCTTCACGCTTAAAGCCGTCCGCGACGCGTTTACTCAGCTCAGTAAAGACCGTGCTTTTGTGGGGTACTCGCTCGGTTTCATGTTTTCATTTGTCACCATGTTCGCGTACGTCTCGGCGTCGCCGTACGTGTTGCAGGAGCACTATGGGTTTACACCCATCCAGTACGCTGTCATTTTCGCGGTGAATACCACGGGGCTTGCGATCCTCACCATCATCAACCGCCGCATCGTCGGGCGCACCGGGCCCCTGATCCTTTCGCGCATCTTCAACCTCGTGCAGCTAGCAGCCACCATCTACCTGATCGCGGTTACGGTAATGGGGTTGAACCGCTGGTTTGTCTTGGTGGGCCTTTTCGTGGTGGTTGCGTCGAACGGCGTGAATCTGGGCAACAATTCAGCACTGGCTATCGACCGCGCACAAGGCGTTACCGGTACCGCCTCGGCCATTATGGGTGCCGGTCAGTTCATGTTCGCCGGTATCGTCAGCCCGGTGGTGGGCATTGTGGCTGGGTTTGGCATGTCGCAGCCGATCGCGATGGCTGTCGTGATGTTCCTGGCCTGTGTTGTTGCAACAATTGGCATCCAGTGGATTGGTGCAGGTACCACACGCAAACTCAAGGCTTAACGACGAGTGTTAGTTCACTGCCCGTTACTTCAACGTTGAGGCCTGATTCCTCGGCGATATCGGCCACACCTTCGATGGAATCTGCATTCCGTGGCGCGGAAGCTAGCAGACGGGCCAGCTCACCCTTGTAAAACTTGTTAAAGTGACTCACCACTTTCCGTGAACCGTCTGGCTGCACAGCCTCTACGCGCACTGTCATTGCTTCTGGAACTTTGCCCAGCTGCTGGTATGGACCGGAGCGCAGATCGACGATAAACCCTCCGGTTTCTTGTAGTGCCTCAGTAATCAGGGTGCGCCAGCGCGCCTTCATCGTCGGCACTTCTGCCGTGTCTCCGACGAAGGAGGAAACACGGGGAATTTTCGATCCCGCTGAAAGCCGATACTTAGGGATCATGTCATCGGCTCGCACGACACCAAACAGTGCCGACCCGATGGTCAGTCGTTTCAGGGCTTCGTCGGAAAGCGAATCCGCCTGGAGAGCGTCGTATAAGACCCCGGTATAGCGGTAGATTGCGGGCATCACAGGGGCAGTGGCCAGAGTGAGATTGGCTTCAGCTTCAGCGCGCTGGCGCTCGCTGATCTTCAAAGCGGCAAGTTGTGCGTCGACAGGCAACGCGGCGAGATCGGCGATGATCTCTTCGCGGACCGGGTCGAGGGTAGGGAAGGAGACATCCATCGGGTCGGACTCTCCGCCGGGGGCTTTGGTTTCGGAAGGGGGCAACACAATCAGCACGGTACTAGCGTACCGTGACCTGTGAGAGGGTACGATTATCGCCATGATCACACGTATGTCTGAGCTTTTCCTGCGCACTCTGCGCGAAGACCCTGCCGATGCCGAAGTGCCCAGCCACAAGCTGCTCGTGCGCGCCGGATACATTCGTCGCGCCGCACCCGGCATCTATAACTGGTTACCGTTAGGGCTGCGCACACTGCGCAAGATCGAGGCAGTGGTACGCGCTGAGATGGACGCAATGGGTGCTCAGGAAATGCTGTTCCCAGCACTGTTGCCGCGCGAACCGTATGAGGCCACTGGCCGCTGGGATGAATATGGCTCCGAACTGTTCCGCCTCAAGGATCGCCGTAACAACGATATGCTCCTGGGGCCAACGCATGAGGAGATGTTTACCTCCACGGTCAAAGACCTCTACACCTCGTACAAGGACTTCCCGGTCACCTTGTACCAGATCCAGACCAAGTACCGCGACGAGGCCCGCCCCCGCGCCGGCATCCTGCGAGGCCGAGAGTTTGTGATGAAGGATTCTTACTCCTTCGACATGAACGACGAGGGCTTGGACGATTCCTATGTTGCTCACCGCGAGGCGTACCAGCGCATCTTCGACTCACTCGGTGTGCGTTACGAGATTTGCAAGGCCACCTCGGGCGCTATGGGTGGGTCTGCTTCAGAGGAGTTCCTCGCGTACTCCGACAACGGTGAAGACACCTTCGTGATCTCCACCGCCGGCGACTACGCAGCCAACGTTGAGGCAGTAACTACTGTGGCGCTGCAGCCACGGCCGATCGAGGGACTGCCCGAAGCAGTGGACTATGAAACCCCGGATTCAGAGACCATCGAGACTTTGGTGCAGTGGGCTAATAGCGCCGGTATTCAGGTTGAGGGCCGCGATGTGATTGCCTCCGACACGCTCAAGTGCATGGTGATCAAGGTCGACGGGGTCGGGCTGGCGCCCGCCGACAAAAAGGAGGAGGACGAGGACGCGAGTCCGCAGATTATCGGTGTGCTCATCCCTGGCGACCGTGAACTTGACGAAGACCGTCTTGACGCAGCGCTCGAACCAGCAACCTGGGAGTTCCTTTCCGACGAGGAGTTTGCCCGCTCTGAGTTTTTAGTCAAGGGCTATGTGGGTCCGCGCGCTTTGCAGGCCAATGGCATCAAGATTTATGCTGACCCGCGCATTGTCGACGGCACCGCGTGGATTGCCGGAGCGGACAAGAAAGAACACCACGGGGTGGGACTGGTGGCAGGCCGGGACTTCACTGTCGACGAGACCATCGAGGCCGCCGAAATCCACGAGGGCGATCCATCACCAACAGGTAACGGCACCCTGAAACTGGCACGTGGCATTGAGCTGGGCCACATCTTCCAGCTAGGGCGCAAATACACCGAAGCAATGGATGTGCAGATCCTTGATGAAAACGGCCGCCAGGCGGTACCAACCATGGGGTCTTATGGCATTGGGATCTCGCGGATGATGGCCGTGCTGGTGGAACAGATGCACGACGAGAAAGGCCTGGTCTGGCCTGCGGCAGTTGCTCCGTACCAGGTGCATGTTGCTGTGGCGAACAAGGACAAAGAAGCACTTCAAGCAGGAGACAAGCTGGTCGCCGAACTCGACGCTGCAGGCATCGAGGTGCTTTTCGACGACCGGCCCAAGGTCTCCCCAGGCGTGAAATTCAAGGACGCTGAGCTACTAGGTATGCCCTATGCTGTGATCCTGGGCCGCGCATTCAAAGACGGCAATGTAGAGCTTCGGATCCGCGGCGGAGAAACCACCGAGGTGCCATTTGATCAGATCGTTGAAAAGGTGCTGGGCCTTGTCCGCAGTTAAAGCGTGGTACGCAGGGGTGATGCGTGCTACAAGTATGGTGGCAGCAGGCTTACTGCTTTCCTCGTGCGGGCAGTTCTTCGAGCAACCAGTGGCGGAACCCACTGCGGTACTTACAGAGGTCAGTACCGTTGTGGCAGCCCCTGAGGGACAGCCGGAAGAAACCCGGCAGGGATCGTCGTCAAGCACGGCGGTGGAAACACAAACTGAAACTGTCACGCAAAAACCAAACACCAGCTCTGAATGTGGAACGATGAGCGCTAACCAAGCCCTTATCACAAACGTTGGCAAAGTCCGGAGAGTTCGTGACTATCCGTGGGATACTGACTATTCCTACACAGAAGGCTATGACCCGTGTGCGGCGTTGTCATGGATCACTATCACTGTGGAAGGGGTGACCGGTTCGTCGCCGAACCACATCATGCTGTTCCACAAAGGGGACTATTTAGGCACCGCCACCTATGAAGCCTACGGCTTCTTCCCTCGTGTTACCCGCGCGTCCGACAACATGATCAACGTGGTGTACACGTATCCCCTGACAGGCGAAGGCACCGCAAATGCATCTGGGCGCGCCTACGCCTCATTCGAGTGGGACGAAGACTTGCAAAAGGTGCAGATGTACGGCGACGTGCCACCAAAGTAGGGTGTTCTGAAAGCGAGAAACCGCAGCACACCTGCGAGGTACACTGCGGTTTCCTTGTGGAAGTCACCTTTTAGAAGAAAGGCCACCAGGGGAATGGCCACCATGGCACAGGCTGAGGCCGTGGCTCTGGCCGTGGTTCGGGCCGTGGTTCCGGCCTAGGCTGAGGCCGTGGTTCGGGCCGTGGTTCGGGCCGTGGTTCCGGCCAAGGCGCTGGCCAAGGATCTGGCTGGGGCTGTGGGTTCGGCCAAGGATCTGGCTGGGGCTGTGGGTTCGGCCCAGGGGCTGGCCCCGGCTGTGGTGCCGGCGCTGACCCCGGGTTGACTGCCTTAAGCGCTGCTTCAGCGTCGACAAGCCCCGCTCCAGAGCCTTGGCGTGGTTGAGCTAGCGGGCGGGCAGTGGACTTCAGGATCTGCTCGACGCGTTCGGTACTGAGGCTAGGATCTTGCGCCTTCATTAAAGCAGCGATACCAGAAACATAGGGCGCAGCCATGGATGTGCCCTGGTAAAAGGAGTAACTGGGCGAACCTGGTGTAGTGCGTCCAGTATTGAGGGTGGATAAGACGGTGGTGCCGCGTTGCTGATCGCCACCAGGGGCGGTCACATCAACATGCGTGCCAAAATTAGAGTAGCTGGCGTAGTGTCCGGTTACACCTGAAGAACCTACATTGATGACCCCAGGGCAATTGCCAGGTTGAGCGTATTGGGTGTTGCGCGACTCATTGCCAGCTGCGACCACCACTGACGCTCCATTACCGCGCGCGGTATCGATAGCCCGCTGGTAAGTGCGTGAGCAGGTGCCCGAGCCACCCAGCGACAGGTTGATTACCTGAGCTGGGTTCCGGTTAGCCGGTACACCATTGATGGAGCCACCAGAAGACCACACAATCGCATCTGCGATATCAGAGGAGTAGCCGCCACACTTGCCCAGTGCACGAACAGGAACAACCTTCGCCTGAGGTGCCACACCGGCCACACCAATCGAGTTGTTGGTTACAGCGGACACGGTGCCTGCCACATGGGTGCCGTGCCAGGATGAGTTCGATGGATGCGGATTTTTACCACATTCATAGGCTGCGTACCAGTCACCTTCATCCTGCGGGTTAGGATCACGGCCGTCTCGATCACGGGACATGGAAGGATCCGAAATGAAGTCATATCCGGGCAGAAGATTGGGATCCAAATCTGGGTGCCTGGTTGTTCCTGTATCGACGACAGCCACAACCACACCCTCGCCGAGTTTAGGAGCAAACGTCCATGCCTTGTCCGCTTTTCCACCCCAATTCCCATGAATTGGCCATTGCTGCCGGTAATGCTGGTCATTGACAGCCATCGGCATCATACGGGCATCCGGCTCGATGTGCGCTACCTTGCCCGAGTTCCGCATCTCTTCCATGAACTCTTCAGACGCCTGCGGGTCAAGATACTCCTCTACCTCGACCACCACAGTGCCGTCTTCGCGCTCGCGGACCTCTGTTACGTCTTCATCCAGAGCTTCTCCCGTCTCCTGCATCACGCTCATTCGCTCGTCGCGATCCTTTTGGACATCCTCGTGATATTCGACGATGAAACGGTCGGTGGAGGTGGTGATGGCTTCACGGTTTTCTGGGTCGATAGCTTCGTCCACGGTTTCTCCGCCTGGCTCATTGGGAAGATCTTCCTGAGCGTAGGCGATCCCAGACGTAGCAAGGCTCATGGCAAGAACCGCACTTGCGCCTGCCATAGCTCGCATCATGTGTCTTGACTTCTTCGACATGATTTTGCCTTTCAAATTGCTTCAATGTGTGCAGTGAATTCCTGGTAATTTTTTGTGGTTTCCAGTCAGTGGAATCCGTTCAAACTTCCTCCTATTTCGTCGCGCTGACTGGCCGACTCCTTCAGCTGTATCCTTGCCCCCGTCGGCCTCTGATATAGCGTGCCATAAAAACCTGGGAAAGTAATAAGAGTGTGACAATCGTGTTATTCAAACGTTATCGAAACGGTTTGTCGATAAGCAATAGCAGGTCAAGCCGTTTAAATTTAATAGGTAAACTATTTAGTTTGAAGAGTGATTCCTAATCAGTTAGCTGAAAATAAGTTAAACGTTAAAAAAATTAAGGCTCTACTTAGGTTATGTTTTGCCGGTGTGGCCTGCGTTTTCACTAGCGGAAGCTTTTTGAAAATGGGTTGAGGTGATGGGATGGAAGGGGGTCGTTATGTGATTCTCGTCACTGGTAGGGCTTGCTGAATAAAAAAGGGGGTGAAATTAGGGGGTAAAGGAGCACTGAAAAATTGCAGAAAAGAATGCCCGTGACGCATCTGGTCACGGGCAAGAAATTTTCACCTCAGAACTTCACTGCGGGTTTTAGCGAAGAGGGCTCCTATACGTTGTAGTAGAGCTCAAATTCCTTCGGAGTGGGACCCTGGCGCAGCGGCATGATCTCATTGTCGTACTTCAACTGGATGTAGATCTCAATGAGATCCCCCGTGAACACGTCGCCCTCGGTGAGGAAGTCATGGTCGTCGGCAAGTGCCTGCAAAGATTCCTCCAAAGAGTGCGGGACCTTTGGCACGTTGAATTCCTCCTGAACCTCAAGTTCATACAGATCCTTATCCACCGCCTCGCCAGGGTCGAGACGGTTCTTAATGCCGTCTAGTCCAGCCATCATCTGTGCCGTAAATCCTAAGTACGGGTTGCCGGAGGGGTCTGGTGCGCGGAACTCCAGGCGCTTCGCGTTCGGAGAATCACCAGTGACAGGAATACGGATCGCTGCAGAACGGTTGCGCTGCGAGTACGCCAAGTTGACCGGCGCCTCAAACCCAGAGTACAAGCGGCGGTAAGAGTTAGTGGTGGGGTTAGTCAACGCCATGACAGCAGGGGCGTGCTTGAGCAGACCACCGATGTACCAGCGCGCCAGATCGCTCAACCCGGCGTAACCATTCTCGTCATAAAACAGCGGCTTGCCATCTTTCCACAATGACTGGTGCGCGTGCATGCCGCAGCCACCGTCACCATCCAGTGGCTTGGGCATGAAGGTGGCGGTCTGACCCATCTTTTCCGCAGTACCCTTTACGATGTATTTGAAAGTCTGCAGATCATCACCCGCGCGCAACAAAGTGTTGAAACGGTAGTTGACCTCTTGGATGCCGCCGGTGGCAACTTCATGGTGGAAGCGCTCAATCTTAAAGCCCACCTGGCTTAAGATCACGGCAATCTCATCGCGCACTGGAATCGTCTTGTCATACGGTGCGGTGGGGAAGTAACCGTCGTTGACACGGATTTGGTTGCCGCGATTCGGGGAGCCATCAATCATGGTGTCTGCACCCGAATTCCACCAACCCTCATCGGAATCGACCTTATAGAACGCTGCGTTGATATCAGTGGAATACTGCACCGAGTCAAACACGTAGAACTCCGCCTCAGCACCGATGGAGCATGAATCAGCGATGCCTGTTTCTTGCAGGTACTCTTCAGCCTTTCGGGCAACGTTGCGCGGGTCGCGGCTAAACGGCTCCATCGTAAACGGGTCATGCACGAAGAACTTCATATTTACCGTTTTGCGGGCACGGAACGGGTCGACATGGGCGGTACCAATGTCTGGCACCAAGGTCATATCGGATGCCTCAACCGTTGTGAAGCCCGCAACGGACGAACCATCGAAAGCGAAGCCATTTTCTACAGCGTCATCATCAAACTCGTCGACAGGGACCGACAGTGCGTGCTCCATGCCCGTGAGGTTGGTGAAGCGGATGTCGAGAAATTCCATCTCCTCGTCCTTCATAAACTTGCGTAGTTGTTCGGCTGATTCGAAAGCCATCGAAGCTAACACTCAATTCTTGTTCTTGGTTGGTAGATTGGTCAGGAAAAGGCATTGTGGAAAATTGCCCACGCGGGCCACTTTCATCCAGATTTAGGACAGGATCGGATCGTCCCACAGGTTCAGCTTTGTGCCGATACCCTTCTTGATGGCGTTTTCATACAGGTCCGTCGCCCATGCAACGTCCTCTACGGGCATGCCGCCAATGGAGTACAGGAAGATCTGCTCGTCGTTTTCTCGGCCTGGCGCCTTACCGTCGGCAATATCACCGATGTTGACCAGTTCCTCTTCCTTTAGTGAGCCCTCCTGGATCATGTCCCACCAGCGATTGCCAGGAATGCCCAAGAGATCCTCATAGGTGACATCCTTGCCGTTCTCGTGGAACCACTCGGAGTACAAGCCGCGGAAGTCTACGACCAAATTGGCCTTGTCAGATGCTACGAAGTCATCGTCGAAACGCGCAGCAGCAGGGCACAGGACCAGAGCGCCAGGCTTGAGCCACTCCGTCTTGAAATATGGGAAGCCGGAGGGGCCATCCTTCGAAGTGGAGGTGCCACCGATGATGATGTCAGAGTTCTCAATCGCCTCCTGCTCCGATTCGACGATAGTGACCTCAATCTCGGGGAACTTTTCGCTGAACCAGTTCGCAGCGCGCTCGGTGGAATCCTTGGAGCGGCCCTTAATCTTCAAGTTTTTGATGCTGGGGCGCTGGGACACCGCGGAAGAGAAAATAGTGCGGCTCATCACACCAGGGCCGATGATACCCACAGTCTCAGCGTTGTCTACTGCGAGGTGTTTCACACCCACCCCAGGAACAGCGCCGGTGCGGTATGCGGACAACGTGTTTGCGCTCATCACAGCAAGCGGGGCGCCGGTATCGGTGTCGTTGAGGACGAACAGGTGGATGGAGCGGGGCAGGCCCCGCTTGCGGTTTTCTACGTTGGAGCCATACCACTTCACACCGGTGGTGCGGAAACGTCCCCCGATATAGGCTGGCATAGCCATGAAACGTCGGTCAGGGCCGTCGGCAGGCATACCTTCATGCTCTGGGTTCTTTGGGAAGTTGATCTGCGCGCCGTGCGAGTTCGCAGACGCGCCGGCCATGCGGTAATCACCCCGGGCCAAGAGGACGAGGGTTTCCTCCATAGTTTCTACACAACGAGCGGCGTCCCCCACGCCGGCCTCGAGCATCTCTGGTTCGGACAGGTAGATGAAATCAATACGGTTATCAGGCTGTGTCGTCACAGTCGATAATTCCTTCCTTTGGCGGGCCAAAGAGGGCGGTGCCGGTAATCCGGTACAGGGCACGTTCCCCGGTGACCGAGTAAAACTCGTGTTCGGATGTCGTACTCCATCAACGCTACTGACTTCCGGGCTTGAGCGTCGGCCATTTCTGCTGGCAATCGAATTTTTTCGCGCTGACAACGAAGGCTTAACGGCAGGTTAGGGGGTAATCTTCCGGGGGTAAAGATTCTGCAATGCGACCAGAAAGAATTTCACCCTAATATGGGGGAAGGCAACGGCCTAAAGGTGTTCTTCAAGCTTCGTAGAGCCGCTGTCCGCCACAGCCGTCGCGGGCCAATCCGGGCGAGCTGGCCACCAGAATTTTTCTCCCAGCAGCTGCACGATGCTAGGCACAACCAGCGAGCGCACAACCAAGGTATCCAGCAAAACGCCCAAGCAGATTACTATGCCCACCTGCGCCAACACCACCAGCGGTAGCACGCCAAGTGCCGCGAACACGGCCGCCAGCAAAATACCGGCTGAGGTAATAACCCCACCTGTCGCCGATAGCGCCGAGAGAATGCCGTGGCGTGTGCCCTCCCGCTCAGCAGCCTCGCGTGCCCGGGTGACTAGGAAAATCGTGTAGTCAATACCCAAGGCAACCAGAAACACAAATGCGTACAGCGGAGTGGTGGAATCGAATCGCTCAAACCCAAACAGCCCGCTGGATACCCACCAGCCCAAACCCAGCGCCGCGATGTTGGTCAAGAGTACGGAAGTCACCATAATCACCGGTGCAACTATCGAACGCAGCAGGAAGATCAACGCAATGAAAACCAACCCGAGCACAAGCGGAAAGACTACTACGCGGTCACGCTTCGCGGCCTGCTCCGTGTCGTACAGCTCAGCGTCGGCGCCACCAACTTTGGCATCGACATCGCTTAACGACGAGCGGATCTCCGCTGTGGTTCCGCCAGAAACCTGCAAAAATCCGTCGCTGTCTGTCACCGTAAATCCTGCGGTCTCAAGAGCTGCAGTCGCTGCATCGGGCTGGGAAGTAGAGATGACGGCGGGTGTTGCAGATGTGGCGGGGAATTCGTCGGAAAGCGACTCTGCTGCTGTGATTGACTCGGGCTTCTCAATGAATTGATCCGACTGCGTCAGTCCTGTCGTGATCTGGAAGTAGCCCAGGCAGAGGATGCCGAGGAAAATGAGTGAGGCAGTCAAGATGGTTATCGGGCGCTTGGCTATTTGATTGCCCACGGCATCGAAAACACGGTGGGTGGTCGTGTCACCGACGTTGGGGCGCCGCGGCCAGAAAATCCAGCGGCCAAACAAGACCAGCACGCCTGGCAGAACGAAGGCGGAAAACAGGAACGCGACGACAATGCCGAATGCAGCAGCCGCACCGAGCGCACGAGTAGTAGGCGTCAGTGACGCCAGAAGACACAACACGCCAATAACCACAGTAAAAGCAGAAGCCAAGATTGTTCTCACCGTCGGAGCCCAGGCCCGGGCCATCGACTCAAAGCGACTGTCGTAATTAGTGAGTTCTTCGCGATAGCGCGAGATGAGAAGTAGGGCGTAATTGGTGCCCGCACCAAAAACCAACACTGACAGGATGCCGCCGGTGGACTCGTTCCACACCATGCCAGCTGCATCAAGAACCCAGGTATAGGTAGTCGCTACCAGGCGGTCGGCAAATCCTATCACTAACAGCGGAATGATCCACAGCACTGGGCTGCGGTAGGTAATAATCAGCAGGGCGGCAACGATGATGGCTGTCACCGCCAGCAGAGTGAAGTTCGCGCCTTCAAATACCCCGGATAAGTCTGCATCAATAGCGGCTGGGCCGGTAACCTGCGACTGAACTCCGTTTGGCAGGCCTGCAGCAGCCGTGGTGCGGAGGTCGTCGACGGCATCAACATTGCCGAGGAGGGAATTAGAACTGACCTCTACCGGGACGATGGCAGCATCCATCTCATCATTCGGGATAAGTGGCCCACCGAGTTCCTCGGCCTTGGTTTGAAGCTGCCCAAAGCTCTCCGGGTTTACTCCAGTAAACAATACGACAGCGGCGTTACCGGCATCCTCGGACGACTGTGCCCGCTGCTGTGCAACCGCGGTGGAATCAGAGTTATCTGGCAACATCGCGGTGGGCGATGATGGGGATTGAGCTGGACCAATAGCTATGAGGACTATGGTCACGGCGATGATCGCCAGTGAGACCCAACGCATGAGCCGAACGGATTGTGCAGTCACCGAGCAATCCTTACGTAGTTCGGGAAAGTTGTATCGAGATTATTGCCCACGCTGAGCGTGCGCCGCAAGATGAGCCGATGTGTATAACCAAGTACCAGTGTTCGCATCCGCTGCTGTCACGCGCCATTGTCCTACCACACTGTGCACAAGCGAATCGACTAACGCAGAGGCAGCCTCCGTGGTGGTAGGGGGCTCAATTCCCTGAAATTCGTAGCCAGCAGCTACCGCAGGATCATGGAGTTGCTCAGGAACCACTGTGGCTAGAAGGCCTAGTCTTTCCTGGCTGGCATCTTGCAGCGCGTCGATCCGCTCCTGGAGTGCGTCATCGGCATACGCGCTGGCCAAGCCAAGACCATACCGAAATGCATATTCGCGCTGTGCCATCTCAAGCGCAGCCCGCGCATCCTGCTCATCAGTAAGAACCTCCGGCGCGCCCGGCAGAGTGAAGTCAGAAGCCGCGAGCGTATCGACGACCTGTGCGACCACTAAATCAATCGACCCGTCCGGCAACTGCTGTGCCTCATCCGCAGTAAACCGGGCCATAGCTTCACCAGCATCCGCCAAATTTGCAGCACCGGTGGCCTCGTTCGCCTGCTTCACCTCGCACGATGCAGGAGGGCGACCATCCGAGTCGACACCACAGACGCGACTGATTTCGGCGTAAAGCTCGCGCGCCTGCTTCTCCCGCAACGCCTGTGCAGACGGCTCAGACAAGGATGCTGCATCAGCGTCAGCCTGATGCGCCAGCTGCACCAACTCAGTATCCGGCCGCGGGCCAACAGCATCAAGCACGACCGAGCAGCCACTCGCCGGGACAACGGAAAGGGCGATAGCGGCGAAAAGAATGGCAGCAGGTCTACGGGAACTAAACACACACAAGATGGTACAGGTTGAGGCAGACACAGCTAAGATGGCGCCATGGCTTTTCCCACCCCAGAAGAACTCACTACGCTGATCCAACCCGTTGCGGATGCACACTCCATGGATATTGAACACGTAGGTACTACGCGGGCCGGTAAGAAATCGGTTGTCTCGATTGCTGTGGACTCGGATTCGCGCCCGACCCTCGACGAGCTTGAAGTTGTGTCGAACGATATCGGCGAGATCCTTGACGATGCCGAGGCGGCTGGCGCTCTGAGCTTCGGGGCGGGTTACAGTCTTGAAGTCACCACACCCGGCGTCGATCACCCACTGACCCTACCGCGGCACTGGCGCCGAAATCGCGGCCGCTTGGTAAAGCTGACGGATGAGCAAGGACAGAAAACACTGTGGCGCATCGGTGCGCTGAACGACGCGGAGACACACGTGATCGTCGTTAAGCACGAGGGGACCTCACAAGCGGGGACCTCACAAGTTCGGTCCCCGGAGGTTGAGGTGGTGCCGGTTTTCGAAACCACTCGCGCAGTGGTAGAAATTGAATTTGGAAAGCCGTCGGCGGCCGAAGCAGAAGTTGCCGACGAAACGTTCGAGACAGCCGTAGCCCGGCGAGAGGAAAACAAGTGAATATCGACATTGCAGCGCTAAATGCCATCGAAAAGCAGGAGGGCATCAGTGTTGATGAACTCCTCAAGACAATTGCTGAAGCACTGCTGTTTGCATACCGCGACTCCAAAGATGTACCAGCAGCGCCCGGCTCCAAGGCCCGCGTGGACATCGACACCAGCACAGGCGACGTGTCGGTGATCGTCAGTGAGCTTGACGACGAAGGCGCCGTTATCTCGGAGTACGACGACACCCCTGTGAACTTTTCACGCATCGGGGCGTCCGCCGTTCGCGATGCCATTGTGAAGCGATTGCGCAGCTCGGAAGCAGAACGCGCCTACGATGAATACGCCACCTTTGAAGGGCAAATCGTCTCCGGTGTGGTTCAGCAAGATGTACGGGCCAATGAGCGTGGCATGGTCATTGTCCAAATCGGCACAGAAGCACAACCTCAAGACGGTATCCTCCTGCCTGCGGAACAGATCCCAAGGGAGTCTTTGACGCACGGTGACCGAATCAAGGCTTATGTAGTTGGCGTCAATCGTGGCGAGCGGGCCATTCAGGTGAATCTTTCGCGGACACACCCAGAACTTGTGCGTGGACTGTTTGCGCTGGAGGTTCCTGAAGTAGCTGACGGCTCTGTGGAGATCGTCTCCATTGCGCGCGAAGCAGGTCACCGTTCCAAAGTGGCCGTGCGTGGCGTGGCCAAAGGGATCAACGCTAAGGGCGCGTGCATTGGTCCACGAGGAGCGCGCGTGACCAATATTATGAAGGAACTCGGTGGCGAGAAAATCGACATTATCGACTACTCGGATGACCCAGCTGTGTTTGTTGGTAACGCTTTGGCACCATCCAAAGTGGTCCGTGTTGAGGTGATCGACGCAGAGGCCCAAACTGCCAAAGTTATCGTGCCGGACTACCAATTATCTTTGGCGATTGGCAAGGAAGGCCAAAATGCGCGGTTGGCGGCACGCCTGACGGGGTGGAAGATTGATATCCATTCCGATGTTGACGCTTAAAGGAGGTTTGTGGGTGCGTAAGTTCAAATTCTCTTAACTTTAGAGTACGCTGGACAACGGCCCATTTGAGCGCTCCCCAGTAGTGGGGCCCCGAAAGGGGAGTAATTGTGCGGGCCGTGTCGCGAAGACCTGTTGTTGTACCCCAGTAAGGAGCCCTTTGAGTATTAGGCACCGAACCTGCATAGCAACCCGACAGCTCTTTCCTGATACACAGCTTTTACGCTGCGTATTAGACCCCGCGTCGACGGCTCGAGTGATTGCAGACCCGGCTAGGCGATTGCCTGGTAGAGGAGCGTGGATTAGCCCAACATGGGAAGCATTTGAGCTTGCGGAGAAAAGGCGCGCTTTTAGTCATGCACTCCGCGTGTCCACACCCGTGGACTTAAGCTCTGTACGCCAGTACATCGCAGAACATGCAGATAGACATGCAGATGGACCCGAGATTGTAAGGAAGACCGAACACTGATGAGTACAACACGATGAAGCATCAGCGATGAAAGTCAACGTAAACGTCTAGAGGGTGGCTCGGTTTTCCGCGGCCGCTTCTCTAGCTCAAACTAAGAGGAGACAAGTGCCCGGAAAGCTACGTGTACACGAGCTCGCAAAGCGGCTCGGCGTAACAAGCAAGGAACTACTCGCGGCTCTCAAGGAGCAGGGAGAGTTCGTCAAAACCGCATCGAGCACCATCGAACCACCGGTGGTCAAGAAGATGACGGCGCTCTACGAACAGAAGCAAGAAACCGGCGATGCCGGTGACCAAGCCGAGAAGACCCCAGACACACAGGCCAAGCCGGAGGCAAAACCTGGTGCGATGCCTGCCGCGAAGCCGGCGGCCAAGCCTGGAGAGGCCACGAAGCCGGTGGCCAAGCCTGCTGCGAAGCCTGGAGACGCTGCTAAACCTGCAGCGAAGCCTGGTGCTGCGGCAAAGACCCCCGCGGCACCAAAACCTGGCGCTGCGGCGAAGCCCGGTCCTGCTGCGAAGCCTGGTCCTGCGAAGACACAGGATAAGCCGCAAGAAGAGACCCCGGCTGCAGCGACGCCCGCCGCGTCTGTCGCGAAGCCCGGTGGAACCAAGCCGGCTAACAGCATTCCAAAACCTGGTGAGACTGCAAAGAAGCTCGCTGAGAGCCGTGAAGAAGAGGTAGCAGCCAAGCCAGGTGCAATGCCTCGTCCCCGCCCCAAGCCTGGTGGTGCACCACGGGTGGCCAATAACCCATTTTCCACCGGCGGATCCGGTGGCGGCCGACAGGCTCCACGCCCAGGCGGGAGCCGCGGTGGACAGCAAAATCGTCGAGGTGGTCAGGGCCAAGGTAGCCCGAAGCCTGGCGGACGCGGAGGCCAGCAGCGCCAGGGCGAGCGCCAAGCACCACGTCCAGGAGGATCTGGGGGCGGTAGCCGGCGTCCAGCACCAACTCCTGCAGATATGGCGGCAGCAGCACCGACTCCAGGTGTAATGCCGCAGAAGTCCTCTCGTGGCGGTCGTCGTGGTGGACAGGGCGGCCAGGGTGGACCTGGCGGACGCCCAGGTGCAGGTGGCGGGTTCCGTGGACGCGGCGGTCGTCGCGGCGGTACCGCGGGTGCATTCGGACGTCCAGGTGGCGCACCTCGCCGTGGACGTAAGTCGAAGCGTCAGAAGCGTAACGAGTACGAGGAGCAGCAGGCACCGAACGTAATTGGTGGCGTGCGCTTGCCAGACGGCGGCGGTAAGACCGTTCGTCTGCGTCAGGGCGCATCTCTCGCGGACTTCGCGGAGAAGATCGGCACCGATGCCTCCAACTTGGTTCAGGCTCTGTTCAACCTGGGCGAGATGGTCACTGCTACCCAGTCCGTGCCGGAGGAGACCCTCCAGTTGCTGGGTGCTGAGATCAACTATGAGGTTAAGCTCGTCTCACCGGAGGATGAGGACCGCGCGCTGCTTGAATCCTTCGATCTGCAATTTGGCGAAGACGAGGGCGACGACGAAGAGCTTGAGCAGCGCCCACCGGTGGTGTCTGTCATGGGCCACGTTGACCATGGTAAGACTCGACTGCTGGATACCATCCGCCAAGCCAACGTGGGCTCCGGCGAGGCTGGCGGTATCACCCAGGGGATTGGTGCCTACCAGGTGACTGTCGAGGTTGAGGGCGAGGAACGGGTATTGACTTTCCTGGATACCCCAGGCCATGAAGCATTCACCTCGATGCGTGCCCGTGGTGCTCAATCCACAGACCTAGCAGTGCTCGTTGTCGCAGCAGATGATGGCGTGATGCCACAGACTGTTGAGGCAATTAACCACGCTAAGGCGGCTGAGCTGCCGATCGTGGTTGCAGTGAACAAGGTTGATAAGCCTGAAGCACAGCCGGAAAAGATCCGTGGTCAACTTACCGAGTACGGCCTTGTGCCAGAAGAGTACGGTGGCGAGACCATGTTTATCGATATTTCTGCAAAACAGGGCACAGGTATCGACGATTTGCTAGAGGCAATCACTCTCACTGCCGATGCAGCCCTCGAGCTGACGGCGAACCCAGACATGGACGCACAGGGCTTGGCCATCGAGGCACACCTCGACCGTGGCCGGGGTCCTGTTGCGACGATTCTTGTTCAGCGCGGTACGTTGAACGTCGGCGAATCTATCGTCGTTGGTTCTACGTTCGGCCGTGTGCGTCGCATGACAGACGAGTGGGGCAACGACGTCGAATGGGCAGGCCCATCGCGCCCTGTCCAGGTGCAGGGGCTTAATGGTGTGCCTGGGCCGGGCGATAACTTGCTCGTGGTCGATGATGACCGCGTGGCTCGCCAGATTGCGGCCCAGCGTGACGCTCGTCAGCGTTCCGCAATGCAGGCGCGTCGCCAAAAGCGAGTGTCGCTGGAGAACCTGGATCAGGTGCTCAAGGAGACCAGCCAGCTCAACCTCATTCTCAAGGGCGACAATGCTGGTTCCGTCGAGGCACTGGAAGATGCGTTGCTCAAGATCGATGTGGACGACGAAGTTGAGGTGAACATCATCGACCGTGGTGTCGGTGCTGTCACCCAGACCAACGTCACCTTAGCTGCAGCTTCCGACGCTGTTATCCTGGCCTTCAACGTCCGATCCGAAGGCACAGCAACCGAGGAAGCCAACGAAGAAGGCGTGGATATCCGTTACTACTCGGTCATCTACCAGGCGATTGAGGACGTGGAAGACGCGCTCAAGGGCATGCTCAAGCCGATCTACGAAGAGCGCGAGGTCGGTTCCGCCGAGATTCGCCAAATCTTCAAGGCATCTGCTGTCGGACTCATTGCAGGTTGCATGGTTACCGAAGGCAAGGTCGTGCGCAACGGCAAGGCACGCCTGGTCCGCGACGGCACCGTGGTCACCGAGAACGCAACCATCGAGTCGCTGCGTCGCGAAAAGGACGACGTCACTGAGGTGGACAAGGGATACGAGTGCGGTATGGTGCTCAGCTACCCGAACATCGAAGTCGACGACATCATCCAGGTTTACGAGATGGTGGAAGTTCCCCGCGACTAGTTTCGCGTAACGACGCACACCCTGCTTCTTTTCTGCAGCCGCAGAAAAGAAGCAGGGTGTTTTTCATCCAGCATCGTTCGCAGGATGGGTACTTAGCTGCCAAGCGCACTGTTAGGTACACTGGCTGCGTTGAAGACTGCCCCGTTGAGATGAGGAGATGACATGGCTGAGAATCCACGTGCGAACCGTCTGGCCAAAAGGATCCAGACGATCGTAGCTACCGCGATTGAACGTCAGATCAAGGACCGCCGCTTGGAGCTTGTCACCGTCACTGATACTCGTGTGACGGGTGATCTCCATGATGCCACTGTGTACTACACCGTCCGCGGACAAAATATTGATGATGAACCTGACTATGAGCAGGCTGCGGAAGCCCTGCATCGCGCACGTGGGCAGCTGCGCAAGATCGTCGGTGACGAGTTGAGTGTTCGCTTCACCCCAACTCTGAGCTTTGAGCTGGATACTGTGCCGGAAGCTTCGGCCCGGATGGAAGAATTACTGGCCAAGGCGCGTGCCCGGGATGCAGAGCTTGCTGAGCTGAAAAAGAATGCCAAGCCTGCAGGTGAGGCAAATCCCTATAAGTCTGAAAGTGATGGAGCTTGATGTCGTCTGGATCCGTCGTCGACTCTGCTGGTGCGGCCCGAATTCTCCAAGCAGCTTCACGTGTGAGCGTCGTGACGCACATCCGGCCAGACGCCGACGCCATCGGTTCCGCCACGGCCTTGGCACGCGCACTGCGCACCCTAGGCACGGAGGTAAACATCCTGATCGGTGAGCCACACCCGTTTCCCGAAAACCTGCGCTGCATCCCTGGGTCTGGAGAAATCCAGCTAGGAGGGGAGCTAGACGACGGTCGCCTGATCGTCACAGTTGACTGTGCTTCCTTAGACCGCACTGGAATGTTGGCTGACCAGATAGCGGTGGCCCCACAGGTACTTGTTATCGACCATCATGTAAGCAATACCGGCTTTGGCCACCACAATTTGATCCAGCAAGCAGAGTCGACCACCACATTGCTGCGTGACGTGTTCGAGCATTTAGGAGTGGAACTGGATTACGAGCTGGCCTACTCGCTGTATGCAGGGTTGGTGACAGACACTGGGAGCTTTAAGTGGGGCACCCCACGCATGCATACGCTGGCGGCGGAACTCTTGGAGTACGGGCTGGATCCGCGCAAAATTTCCATGGAACTGATGGATAGTATGAGTGCGACTGATTTGCATCACCTGGGCAAAATTGTGTCTGGGGTACAAATCCGTCGGGCACACGGCTACCAACTAATGATTCTGATTGCGGATTCCGCAAACTTGAAGCACATGTCGCAGCCTGCGGTAGAGACTGTGATTGATTACTCCCGCGTCCTTGCAGGGACAGATATTGGCGTGGTGTTGAAAGAGACCCACCCCGGAGACTGGTCTGTGTCTTTGCGGTCTAGCGATATCGACGTGTCACTAGTAGCAAAGCGTTTGGGCGGGGGAGGGCATTCGCCTGCTGCTGGCTATTCCGCTATGGGGAGTGTGCAGGAGGTCGTCGACAAGCTTGTCGATGCCCTCCGCTGTACGTGACAGTAAAGGCAAGCGAGATTTCCGCGCGCACCATCTTTTCGCTTGCCTTCCCCGCACTAGGAGTGCTTGCAGCTACCCCGCTGTATCTGCTCCTGGACACTGCTGTGATTGGCAGGCTTGGTGCAGACCAACTCGCAGCGCTTGCTGCCGGCACCACAGTACAATCCACCGTGACCACGCAACTGACCTTCTTGTCCTACGGAACTACCGCGCGTTCCTCGCGCCTCTATGGGCAAGGAAAACGCGATGAGGCGGTCGCGGAAGGCGTCCAAGCAACGTGGGTGGGGATTGTCGTCGGACTGCTCCTAGCAACCATCGTATGGGTGTTTGCCTACCCAATTGCTTTAGCCTTGACCGGGAACCCGGATACTGCGTCCCGCTCGGCTTCGTGGCTCCATGTCTCTGCGTTCGCGATTCCTTTGACCTTAATTGTGATGGCAGGCAATGGTTGGTTGCGAGGTGTCCAAAACACCCGCTGGCCACTGTATTTCACACTTGCTGGGGTGATCCCTGGGGCGATAGCTATCCCGATTTTTGTCGGGTGGTGGGGCCTAGTCGGTTCCGCTGCCGCCAACGTGCTGGGAGTATCCATCACGTCAACGTGCTTCCTGGTCGCCCTGGCGCGCAGCCACAAGGGGAGCTGGAGGTCGCTGTGGGGCGTGATGAAGAAGCAGTTAGTGCTCGGGCGTGACCTTGTTTTGCGGTCGCTCTCCTTCCAGATTGCATTCATTTCGGCCGCAGCTGTTGCAGCTCGCGTGGGAGTGGTCGCACTGGCCGCACACCAGATTTTGCTCCAACTGTGGAATTTCATTACCTTGGTGCTGGACTCGCTAGCGATCGCCGCGCAAACCCTGACTGGTTCCGCGCTGGGCAGCGGAAATGTGAAAGACGCCCGCACTGTTGGCACGAAAGTCACCGTGTACTCAACGATATTTGCCGGCGGTCTGGCTGTGGTCTTCGGCCTGGCAGCGCCATGGATCCAACGTATTTTCACCACTGATCAAGCTGTCCTTGACCACATGACTACCCCATGGTGGCTGCTGCTAGTCATGATCGTGGCGGGAGGTGTGGTTTTCGCGCTTGACGGAGTGCTGCTGGGCGCCAGTGACGCCGTTTTTCTGCGCAACCTCACCATCGCCTCTGTACTGCTCGGATTCCTCCCGGGAGTCTGGATCAGCCACGTTGTATCCGGCGGTCTCACCGGCATCTGGGCGGGTTTAGTGGCTTTCATTCTGATTCGGTTGGTGGGTGTGGTCATTCGATTCCGCTCGATGGCGTGGGCCGTGGTAGAGCTGTAAGTATGGCCACCACCACCACGCTGTGGGCCGTCTCGGATTTACACGCGGCGGTCAAAGCAAACCATGAGCGCATCGATGCATTGGTCCCGCCCAACCCTGCCGATTGGCTGATAGTTGCAGGGGATGTCGCAGAACGCACCGAGGTTGTGGTGCGTGTGCTCAAAGACTTGGCCCAGCGGTACGCAAAAGTGATCTGGGTTCCTGGAAACCATGAACTTTTTTCGCGGACCACCGACCGGTATCAGGGGCGCGCCAAGTACGAAGAGCTGGTTATTGCGTTGCGCCGGATTGGGGTAGTTACCCCAGAGGACGCATACCCCGTCTTCGATGGTGTGACCGTGGTGCCCCTTTTTACTCTGTACGATTATTCTTTCCGTGGCCCGGGCATGAGCGTGGAGGAAGCTATCGCTTCAGCCAAACAGAAACACATTATGATGACAGACGAGGTGGCCATCGCCCCTTTCGTCGATATCCGTGCATGGTGCTGGGACCGCCTAACATATTCTATTAAGCGATTGTCACGGATCGACGGGCCGACCGTGCTGGTCAACCACTGGCCATTGGTGCAAGAACCTACCTTGGATATGCGCTGGAGTGAGATCGCTTTATGGTGTGGCACCCGCCATACCCGTAGTTGGGCTACTCGGTACAACGCGAGGGCGGTTATTTACGGGCATCTTCACATGCCGAAAACCACTGTGATCGATGGTGTGAAACACATCGAAGTGTCCTTGGGTTACCCAAAGGAGTGGCAGCGCGAGAACCATCTTTCGCAGCCGTGGCCCTACCCGGTCATGACCCGGTCATGGAGGTGAAGCAGTAATGCAAGACACCCACCTGTTTCCAGAATCCGCGCGCTACGTGTACGTGTTGACGGATCCGGCATCGCAGGATATGGCAAATTTTGAAAAGCTTGACCCACGCGAACAGAGCTTGGTAAGTCATTCGGTCGATCGTCGTAAAGCGGAATTTGGCGATACCCGCTGGTGCGCGCATCGAGCCCTGAGTGAACTCGGAGTTACTGACTCGCCACCGATTCTTAGAGGCGAACGGGGGATGCCGTTATGGCCTGCCGGCTTTACTGGTTCCATGACCCACACCGACGGTTTCCGCGCAGCTGTGGCCGCGCCCATCGCACGTGTCCGCTCGCTTGGCATTGATGCTGAATCCAACTCCGAACTTGCTGAGGGAGTGTTGGAACAAATCGCGCGTGGTGGGGAGTTAGAGCAACTGGCAACGCTTAACCACGAAATCCCGGGACTAAACGCCGACATGTTGTTGTTTTGTGCCAAAGAGGCAGTGTATAAGGCGTGGTTTCCTATGACACTTCGTTGGTTAGGGTTCGAGGACGCTCAGATCGACCTTCGTTCTGACGGCTCGTTCCTCGCATACCTACTGGTGCGACCCACCCCGGTGCCGTTCATCGAAGGTCGTTGGGCGATACGCGGCAATTATATTATTGCTAGTACCGCGGTGTTGTAGGAGCCTTTTTCAGGATTAGCGTGAGGCTGCACATGACGACGAAGGAAGTCTGCACTGCTCCACGCCAGGTCGCGGTCAGCGGAACTAGAAGAACGCACCGCCAGTGATTGGCTCGTGGAGTGCAGCACTGCCATAGCGACGACATACATGATGAGGCTAAGCACCGCGACCGTGCGAGTGAAACGTGTCCGGAACCTGGTAGGCACGTGGAGCATTCCTTCTCGGTTAGTCGTGTTTAGGCTGATTCGCGGTTCTGGTAGCGGTGACGTACCGCCTGTTCCTGGCGGGCGGAGACGACGCATCCGATCTGGAGCATGCGGATTGCACGTTCGGTTGCGTCGATCAGCAGCTTTCGGCCGTCGCGGACAGCGTCTTCCAACGCCATCGGCACCGTCATAATGGACTGGATTGCAGAGATCCCCACCTCGTACACGTCGTGTGCACCCTTGCCCAGGGAACCAGCCAGCGCGATGACCGGCACACCGGTGGATTGTGCACGCCGTGCGATCTCTGCCGGCACCTTGCCGCGCGGGGTTTGAAAATCCACTGCGCCTTCAGCTGTGATTACGAGGTCTGCCTGCTCAATCAGCGCGTCAATGTCTTCCGTTGCGGGAAGGTCGCCGAGCAGAACCTCAAAGCGGTCGCGAGCGGTCGCCCCGATGGACATCAGCCCGGCGCCTAGGCCACCCGAGGCACCTGAACCACGGCCGGAATGGATATCGGACTGGGGGTGGAACGTGTCGACGAGCAGATCAGCGAAGTGTTCGAGGCCTTGCTCGAGCTCTTCAACCTGTGCGGGTGTCGCACCCTTTTGCGGGCCGAAGACACGGGCCACACCTCGCGGGCCGGTCAGTATGTTGTGGATGTTGCAGGCCAAGGTGATATCCGCCTCGGCGAGACCGGGGTGCATACCGCTAGCATCAAGGGTGTGTGCCTTAGCAAGTGCTGCGCCGCCTTGGGCGATCTCGTTGCCGTGAGTGTCGTAGATCTTCAGCCCGAGGGCGCGCAGAGCACCGGCGCCGCCATCGGAGGTGCCGGAGTCACCGCATCCGACAACAATGCGGCGGATACCACGGTTGAGAATTTCAGCCAGCTGTTCGCCGACACCAGTTGTTGTGGTCGCTCCAGGGTCACGCATATCGCGAGGCACCAGGGACAGACCGGCGGTCGAGGCCATCTCGATGACAGCAACGGACTCTTCAGGAGTATCGCCTGTGAATTCGAGCCAACGGGAACGTACCTGATCGCCTACCGGGCCAGTGACTTTTGAGCGGTGAAAACGGGTGTTTGGGCGCAGACTCAGAATTTCCAGGGTGCCTTCGCCACCGTCGGGAACGGGGAACTGGTCTACACGCACACCAGGCAGGACGCGGCGCACACCTGCTGCGATGCCGTCCGCAACTTCCACAGCCGACAGTGACTCTTTAAAGCCAGATGGTGCCACGAGGATACGGGTCGGGGAGTACATGGTCATAGGCATAGTGATGGATCCTTTCTAGGGAATTATGAATTGAACAATGGGAGGCCGAGTGCCGGCCACACGAAAAATGCGAAGAGGAGCGTGACGACGATAAACATTGGTGCCAAGGTTGCCGAGGCGCGCAGAAGCTCCTGGTTGGTGAAGCGCGGGTTGTCGTCTTCTCCACGGAAGATGGTCAAAGGCTTGGCTGATGCGGGAAGGGTGTGGCAGAACCCGGCGGCAGCAGTAGAAATGAACGCCGCTGCGACTGGATTCACCCCCGCTGCAGGAGCAGTCGCGATAATGATCGGAATCAAGACCGCGGATCGTGCCGAGCGTGACTGAATCACCAAGTGTGCTGCTGTAGAGACAAGTATTACCACGATGATATATAACCAACCGGGCAGGTTACCGAAAGCCATGTTCGCGAGAGCGCGGGCGGCACCCGACTGAGTCAAGGCTTGTGCCAGTGCAACCGTGGCGGCCATGAATAACAGCAGGTTCCATGGCACCTTCTTGATTGCGGAGGCGAAATCGGTGATGCCGATTGCCGGAGATGACGCTAGCAAGGCAGCCAGAATTGCTACAAGAGCGGGCGGGATGCCGTGCAGGTTCTCGGTGAACCACAAAAGGATTGCGGTGGCCAAGATGCTCAGCGCCATAACCTCGCTGCGTTGCATCCGCTTGGACAGCGGGTGATCACGAGTAAGCTTGCGACGCGTGATTGAAAGCTGTTCTCTACGCTGTTCAGCGGTGGAGAACGTGAGGTAGATCAATTCGGCAGCGAGGTGGGAGACGATCAGCGCGTAAGGAAAACCGAGCACAATCCACCGGGTGAAGCTAATCTCGCCAAAACCGTTACCAGCCAATACCTGGTTTGTAATGAGGTGTGCACCTGCGCCGATAAGCGTGGCAACCGCCGAAAACAGCACGACTGATGGCAGACCGATGGCGAGCACTCGACGAAGCCACGCCGGAACGACAGAGGCAATGGTGATTATGACCGGCAGGATTAAAGCTGCGCGTCCCGAGGTAGCGGGTACGGCGAACGCGGTGAGCACCGTAGCAAAGGTCAACAAGTGGACTAGTGCGCGGGGGCTGGATACTCCCACGGTGAGTGCAACCGCGGCCCGATGGGCCAGCCCGGATGTGGTGATTGCCGTGGACAAGATGAAGGCACCAATGAGCAGCCAAGTGGTGTCATGCCCCAGTGGCGCAAACATCGCTTCTACACTGATGATGTCCAGTAGCACCACAGCCGATACAGCGACTAAAGCCACATAGGTATCTGGGACGGAGGAAAAGATCCAGAACCAGATCGCCGCAGCAAACACAGCAAGGGTGGTCCGCGCCTCTGGCTCCATGCTGGTTGGCATCAGCCAGAACAACACGATGGCCACCGCGCTGATGATCTGGATGACCAATTTTGGGGTCCACCGCAAGGCGGAAAGAAATTGGTCTTGCTGATCGTCGGTTAGCGAAATGTCGTAGACAGGGGGAGGAGTCGTGGAATACCGGGTTGGAATGCTCATGACTCCTCCTCGTCGTCGGCGTCCTCTGGGTATGTCAAAGGTGCCGGGATAGTAATCCCAATGGATGTGCCCTTGTCTGCCTCGGACTCCACCCAGGCTTGCCCACCATGAACATCAGCGACCACCCGCATGATGGCGTGCGAGAGATGAGGCTGGTCTGCGAGCTGGTCAATCGCCAGGGGGTCGGGATCCCACTCAAAGAAAGCGGGCAGACTTTCGGCCTCGATTGCGGATGAACTATCGGTGGCGGAGACGGTCAGCTGACCGTCGACAAACCCCATGTGCATCGAGACGATCGGCTGTTTAGCACCATCATCAGCTTTGTCTGGGAGTCGGGACTGTGCTGATCGCGCTGCGTGGCGCGCAGCCGCAACGACGAGATCTGGGGTGACTTCGACCTCAGTGTCGTCAATATTTTGTGAGGAAAAGACAACCTGTGATCCCAGTTCATCGCGCACCGCCGTACGGACCCGGGTGTACAAGTGATCCAGAGTGGACGGTGCTGCTGAGGGCACTCGACGCCCCACGGGGAGGTCCTGTAAGGTACGCAGCGCATCTAGCGTATCGTCACGACCATCCACGGCGGTGCTGGCGTTTTCGAGTTGGTGGACGGTACGGCGCATGACCCCGCGGTGGGCGTGGTCTGTTGCGTCGACGCGAGCCAGCATTGTGTTGAACGTAGTCGCCAGTGCGTCTGCGTCAGGATGTCCTGTCGTCTCGAGCGTTGAACCAGGCTTGATTAAGCTGAGATCGGATGCTTCGAGGCCAACTTGGCGGACCGGGTTGATCAGGCGTCCGGCGACGATCCAGGCCACAATGATTGCGATGAGGATGGAACCGAACGCAATCAAAGTGATGAGCCTGAGATTCGATGCGACAACGTCGCGATCCTCCTCGAGGAAGCGGGCGATGATCAGTGTCGCTTCATCAGTTCCCGCCGTGATAGAAACTTTGCCCCACATGACTTCGCCGTGGGCTTGGTCATCAAAACCTCCGGAAGAATCCGGAGAGGCGAGAACGTCTGTGACTAGAGGGCCTTCTGCCGACAAGGGCCGGGGTGCTGTGGAATTCTCCACGAGCGCGCCGTCGACGACTGCAGCAATGGCTTCGCCAGAGTCAGGGGCCTGGCGCGCGAGGTAAACCTCGAAGAGCCGGCCAGCATCGGTGATTGGTTCACCAGTGTCTGGGTCCTTCGCGGTTTCTGCGTAGGTGGTAAATTCATCAATCTCTTGGGCAATGTCCGCTGTTGCTTCCTGGGTGGTTATTGAGTGCATAACCTGCCTGGTAGTTAACAGCATCACCGCGAAGGTGAGGATGATGAGGACGGCAAAGATGCCGACTATGCGAGAACGAAAATCTCGGCGCATCGGGGTGTCCTCCTTGGTTTGGTAAGACGAATTAGAACGTCAAGAACCAAGTATGGAACCCCTAGGTGAAGCAGCCATGAGTTAGAAATGAAGAAGTTTTCACAGTGTCTGGACATTTCGTGTGCGGGGTGAAATGCCTGTTCAGAATCAGTGGAGGAAAACTGCTACAGAGTCGATGGTCGGGCCACAAACACCGTCGATAAGCGCTTTCCTTTCTCCTGAACAAGCGCAACGACTCGTCCATCAGGGCCGATGGCAGCATGTACCCCGTCGAGCCCGCGAGGTTGCAACCATTTGCCCATGGCCAAATCTGCGAATTCTCGCTCAGATACTTCCATAGCAGGCCAGACACGCTTCATCGCTTCATCGAGAGACAAGGAGAACGAGGGTGACTGTTCTAATTGCACAAGCGTTCGTGCATCATCGAGTCCGAACTGGCCTACTGCCTCTCGTCTTAAAGCGATCAGATGTGCCCCTGTCCCCAAGACCTCGCCGAGATCGCGCGCCAAAGCCCGGATATACGTCCCAGAGGAGCAATGCACGCGCACGTCAATATCTACCAGTTGGTCATGGGGTCGAATCTCTAAAATATCGAAGCTAAACACGGTGACGGGGCGTGCGGGGATCTCCACCTGCTTGCCCTCCCGCACCAATTCATGTGCGCGTTTGCCATCGATTTTTATTGCGGAGACTTTCGATGGGATTTGCATGATCTCACCAGTCAGGCCCCCAATAGCCTGGGTGATCTGTTCAACGGTGACGTCAGAGGCATCTGCCGTCGAGGTGATGTCTCCGTCAGCATCTTCGGTGGACGTGGCCTGCCCCAAGCGGACAGTGGCGGCATAAACCTTGTCATGGGCCACGAAATGCGCCAGCAACTTCGTGCCCCTGCCCAGGCCGGCGATCAGGACACCGGTGGCCATCGGATCAAGTGTGCCCGAGTGACCCACTTTGCGTGTGCCGAAGAAACGCCGCAGACGTGCCACCACGTCATGGCTTGTCATACCCTGGGGCTTATCGACGACCACAATGCCGGAATCGGACAGGGGATCATGCAGGTGTTGGTTCATAACTGACAAGTATGCCGTAATCTAAGGGACGTGGATATTTGGTACGGACTAGACACTGTTCCTGACAGCCTCACTGCATCGGTGGTGACCATTGGCGTGTTCGATGGGGTACACCGCGGACACCAGCGGTTAATTGCCACAGCGGTTGAGTCCGCCCGTACCAGCGGTGTACCTAGCGTGCTGATGACCTTTGACCCACACCCCATTGCAGTATTCGCTCCCGAGCGCACGCCGACGATGCTCTCGACGCTGACAGGGCGCGCAGAACTGGTAGCGGAGCTCGGCGTAGACCATCTGTTGGTTGTGGACTTCACGCGCGAGCTCGCTGGGGTTTCTCCCGAGGATTACTTCACCACCGTGCTCGTCGATACGCTCAAGGCGCGCTGCGTGGTAGTCGGCGAGAATTTCACATTCGGGGCAGACGCTGCCGGAACAGCCGACACGATGCGCGACTTGTGCCAGCGTCACAATGTCAATGTGCAGATTGTGGATTTACTATTCGACGATGGCCAACGTGTGTCTTCCACCTTTATTAGGCAGCGACTGTCTGCCGGCGATATCCCTGCAGCAAATGAGGCGTTGGGGCGCAACTATGCTGTGGTTGCAGAAATTGAACATGGAGCAGGCCGTGGTGGTAAAGAACTCGGATACCCCACCGCCAACCAATACTTTTCGGAGTCTGTCGCTCTACCGGCTGACGGTGTGTACGCCGGCTGGTTTACTGTACTGGGTAGTCAACCTATCGACGGAGATATGCAGCCAGGCGTGCGGTACCCGGCAGCGATTTCGATTGGGACAAATCCGACATTTGGTGATCATCGCCGCTCGGTTGAATCGTTTATCTTGGGCCAAGAGGCAGACCTTTATGGCAAAATCGCAAAAGTTGAGTTTGTGAAAAAGGTTCGTGACATGGTCAAATTCCACTCTGTCGAGGAACTACTAAAGAATATGGCGCGAGATGTGAGAACCACTCGCGAGGTGCTTGGCCTACAGTAGGTAGTGTTCTTTTTCGTCGTGAAGCCGTTCACGGATATAGGCAAGGAGACCGCCCTTTATGGCACGCAAGATCATTCTCGATCTCGATACCGGCATTGATGATGCCCTCGCACTGGCGTACGCGCTTGGCTCTGAGGAGCTTGAACTTATCGGTGTGACCGGCACTTACGGAAATGTGTTAGTAGAAACCGGGGTGCGCAACTCGCTGGCAATCCTCGAATTGTTTGGTCGGACCGACGTTCCTGTGTTCGCTGGCCCAGATCACGCCCGCAAGCGTGACTCTTTCGAGGTGCTGGAAATCTCAGAGTTCATCCACGGGGCTAATGGGATCGGCGGGGCAGAGCTGCCAGAGCCGACGCGCCACGTAGAGCGCAAGTCTGCGGTGGATTTCATGGTGGAGTCCGTACGTGAGTACGGTGATGACCTCGTGATTGTCCCTACTGGCCCGTCGACCACTGTGGCTGCAGCGATCGAGGCTGACGAGGACTTTGCAAACAATGCGCATATCGTGATGATGGGTGGCGCACTAACCGTGCCCGGCAATGTCTCCGCCTGGGCTGAGGCGAACGTTAACCAGGACCCAGAGGCTACGGATCTTCTGTTCAAGCGTGCCAAGGATGTCACCATGATCGGCCTGGATGTCACCCTGCAGACTTTGCTCACCAGTGAAGAAACCGCGAAGTGGCGGGCACTAGGGACCACCGGTGGCAACTTTTTGGCTGATGCCACCGACTACTACATCAAGGCGTACGAGACCACCAGCCCGCATCTGGGTGGTTGTGGGTTGCACGATCCGTTGGCTGTCGCTGTGGCGGTGGACCCTTCACTGGTTACCACCATTGGTGTGAACATGAAGTGCGACACCGAGGGCGCTACCCGCGGCCGGACCATTGGTGACGAAGAGCGCCTCAACGATGGTGTGAAGACCGCGCAGGTTGCTGTTGCTGTCGATGTGCAGCGCTTCTTGGGAGAGTTCATGCAGCGGTTGACTGTTCTGGCAAAGAACACCCCTGCGGTATAGCGTTGCTGAGAAAGCCAAGTTAGCCACGTTTTGGTTTTTGTTTTGGTTTTTGTTCGGACCTCGGGTATTCTCTTCCGAGGTCTTTCGCATCGTCACTGTGGTCCACAGCAGTGCGCGCGATTCTATGACTTTTTCGAAGAATGTGGACTGAAATAAACAAGGAGTAACTCTCATGGCACTGTCCACCGAGAAGAAGGCTGAAATCCTCAAGGAGTACGGCCTGCACGAAACCGACACTGGTTCCACCGAAGCACAGGTTGCGTTGCTTACTGAGCGCATCAATAACCTGACCGAGCACCTGAAGTTCCATAAGCACGATCACCACTCCCGTCGTGGTCTGCTGCTGCTGGTTGGTCGCCGTCGTGGTCTGCTGAAGTACCTGGCAAGCAACAACGTTGAGCGCTACCGTGACCTGATCGCGCGCCTTGGCCTGCGTCGCTAAGATTTTTGCTTCAATGCTCGCTTAACGACGAGCACCTACCGCCCATCGTCTTCTTTTGCAGAGGGGGATGGGCGGTTTTATTTCGGTGGCAATCTGACGCTCGGTGGAGTCGGTATGTCGATCCGGGCAAACTATCCTCATTCCTGGTAATGTAGCGCCCATCACCAAATATCTTTTAAGCGGCGACACCGAAGATCGCCGGGATTAACCCCAAAGGAAAGGGATCCTTCTTTGAGTAACTTCACCCCTGATAACTCCGTTGAATTTCTAGTCGATGATGATTACGGAATCACTGAAGCTGTAGCAACGATTGACAATGGCCGCTTTGGTACTCGTACCATCCGCTTTGAAACTGGCCAGCTGGCGCGCCAAGCTGATGGGTCTGTGACCACCTACCTCGATGATGACACCATGCTACTGGCTACCACCACCGCGTCGAACAATCCACGTGAGGGCTTCGATTTTTTCCCCCTGACTGTTGATGTCGAAGAGCGGATGTATGCGGCAGGAAAACTGCCCGGGGGCTTCTTCCGTCGCGAAGGTCGCCCGTCCACAGAAGCTATCCTCGCATGTCGTTTGATAGACCGTCCTTTGCGCCCGACATTTGTGAAGGGATTGCGTAATGAGGTCCAGGTTGTCATCACTGTGATGTCCCAAAACCCGGAGGATTACTACGATGTAGTTGCCATTAACGGCGCTTCTGCCGCAACCCAGTTGTCGGGCCTGCCGGTCTCTGGCGCTGTTGGTGGTGTGCGAGTGGCGCTTATCGCTGACGACAACCACCCAGAAGGCCAGTGGGTCGCGTTCCCCAACCATGAGCAGCACCAGCGCGCATTATTCGAGATGGTTGTTGCAGGCCGGATGGTCACGCGTAAGCAGGGCCGCAAGAAAGTCGACGATGTGGCGATCATGATGGTTGAGGCCGGTGCTGGTGTCAACGTGGTGGAGCAGGTTAAAAACGGTGCGATCGCGCCGACCGAATCTGTCGTTGCTGAGGGGATCGAGGCTGCTAAGCCATACATCCAAACTCTGTGCGAGGCGCAGGCTGGACTGGCGCAGCGCACTGCGAAGGAAACCCAGGAGTTTCCGCTGTTCCCGGCTTATACCGACGAGATATACAAAGCGGTGGATAAGAAAGCGCGCAAGAAGCTCGGCGGGATCATGACTATTGCTGGTAAGCAGGATCGCGATGACGCCTCGAACGAATACATGGAGCAGATTGAAGACTCCCTGTTGGATAAGTTCGAGGATGAGTTGGGTGAGGAGGGTGCATCGAAGCAGATTCGTGCTGCGTTTAACGCTGTGATGAAAGATGTTGTTCGCGGCAAGATCTTGGCTGAGGGCTATCGCATCGATGGTCGCAGCACCACCGATATTCGTGACCTGGGTGTCGAAGTGGACCTCATCCCGCGTGCGCACGGCTCAGCACTGTTTGAGCGTGGCGAGACCCAGATTTTGGGCGTGACTACCCTGGACATGCTGAAGATGGAGCAGCAGCTGGACTCTTTGCACCCTGAGAAATCCAAGCGCTACATCCACCACTACAACTTCCCTCCGTACTCCACCGGTGAGACGGGGCGGGTTGGTTCACCGAAGCGCCGTGAGATTGGCCATGGTGCGTTGGCCGAACGCGCTTTGGAGCCTGTCATCCCCTCGCGTGAGGATTTCCCGTATACCATCCGCCAGGTATCTGAGGCACTCGGCTCCAATGGCTCGACGTCGATGGGCTCTGTGTGTGCGTCGACGTTGTCGCTTTACAATGCAGGTGTTCCGCTAGCCGCCCCTGTAGCGGGTATCGCCATGGGTCTGATTTCCGGTGAGGTTAATGGCAAGACCAAGTACGTAGCCCTGACCGATATCCTGGGCGCGGAAGACGCGTTCGGCGATATGGATTTCAAGGTTGCCGGTACCCCTGATTTCATCACCGCGCTGCAGCTAGACACCAAGCTGGACGGCATTCCTTCCAAGGTTTTGGCTGATGCTCTAGAGCAGGCGAAGGAGGCCCGTGAAGCGATCTTGGATACGATGGCTGAGGTTATCGAAGAGCCTGACGAGATGAGCCCGTTTGCTCCGAAGATCACCACCATTAAGGTGCCAGTAGCCAAGATTGGTGAGGTCATTGGCCCGAAGGGTAAGACGATCAACCAGATCACCGAGGATACTGGTGCAAACATCTCCATCGAGGACGATGGTACCGTGTTCATTTCTGCAGCGTCAGGTGAGGCTGCTGATGAGGCGATTGAGCAGGTTAACTCGATTGCTAACCCACAGATGCCTAAGGTGGGCGAGCGCTTCCTGGGCACCGTAGTGAAGACCGTGGCGTTCGGTGCGTTCGTTTCCCTGACTCCAGGTAGGGATGGCCTCGTGCACATCTCCAAACTGGGCGGAAGCAAGCGCATCGATAAGGTCGAAGACGTTGTAAACGTAGGCGACAAGATCCAGGTCGAGATCGCTGATGTAGATAACCGTGGCAAGATCTCTTTAGTGCCAGTCGGCGAGGATGAAGACTAAAGATTACGCACACGCTTTTTCAACGACGATGAGCCGGAGGGTTTATCGTCGTTAAGCGTGCTCGCTTAAGTGCACTAGCTAGCGAAGTCGACCACGACGCGGGTGGGGTTTTCTAGCAGTGTGACCGAGTAAGGGCGTTGCGTGTCTAGGCCCACAAAGTACTGGGTGTCTGCCTCGAACACTCCACCATGGGTGACGCCTTTGATGTGGCCGGCCTGCAGATCCATCGGGCCGGTTTGAATCAGCGGGCTGTCCCAGTCGCCCAGGTGCATGGGGGTGCCGTGGATCATGATTTCAAATGCTGCATTGCCAGCGACTTCGATGGGAAGTCCTGAGGCTTGCTGCAGTGGCTGGTCGGTGTACCCCGCGTGGAACCCAGGAGTACCTGTGCCCGTGAATTCGAAGACGACGCGGTCGAAGCCATTGTGCTCCCCGACGCGGACATCAGCAATAACTAGCTCGCCGAGGTTCGGACTCATGAAGGACGACGGTTTTGTTGAGGCAGCACCCAGCATGACCTCGCCGTTAGGGTCTGTGGTTTCCGCTGCGGTGGGTTCCTCGGCTTCCTTCAAAGCGGTGGATGCTGTTTGTGGGTCTGTGGCGAGGGAGTCGTCGCTGGACGAACATCTGGCCAGCATGACGCCCGCAACCAATGGTAGGGAAATGAGTGCGAGTGTCTTATGTTTCATAAGTTAACGGTAACCCGTCCTGCGGTGCAGATGAAGCATGACAAGGTGATCGTAAGCGAATCGTTGCAACTACAGTCGACCGGTAGTGACAGGCTGGGGTGTTCGGGAGCGCGCGTGCCGACGACACTCTGATTGAAGACTGTCTCGACCTAAATAGACGTGATTTTGATGTGGATAGCTACCGCTGTGTCCGCATGCCTTGTGGTGTGAATACACTGGGCGGAAGAATATACGCGCTACGCGTGCGCGATAATTTAACATTTTTTAATGCGTATATGCAGTTAAGGTATGCAGTTAAGGTATGCAGTGAAGGAGTAGAAACTATGACAATTAAGGTTGGCGTTCTTGGAGCGAAGGGGCGTGTCGGATCAGCGGTAGTTGCGGGAATTAAAGTGGCTGATGATCTCGAACTCGTCGCAGAGATTGATGTCGATGATTCACTAACCGCCCTAGTCGATGCTGGCGCGGAGGTTATTGTCGACTTCACCACGCCCAATGTTGTGATGGACAATCTTGAATTTTGCATTAGCAACGGTATTCACGCCGTCGTGGGCACCACCGGATTTGATGAGGAGCGCTATGACAAGGTGCGTGGCTGGCTTGACAACAACCCTGAGGTGGGGGTGCTCATCGCTCCTAACTTTGCAATTTCCGCAGTTCTTGCCATGGCCTTTGCAAAGCAGGCGGCTCCGTTTTTTGAATCCGCTGAGGTAGTGGAGTACCACCACCCGAACAAGCTTGATGCCCCGTCCGGTACCGCAGTCAAAACGGCTCAAGGGATCGCTCAAGCACGTCGTGACGCGGGTATGGCTGTAATGCCGGATGCTACCGAGCAGGCACTGGAAGGCTCGCGCGGAGCAGATGTAGACGGGGTAAAAGTTCATGCGGTGCGGATGACGGGCATGGTCGCACATGAAGATATCGTGTTTGGCACCAAAGATCAGACCTTAACCATTCGCCAGGATTCCTACGGCCGTGATTCTTTCGTCCCCGGGGTCTTAACCGGTGTGCGTAACGTTTCGGCGCACAAGGGCTTGACCATCGGGCTCGACTCCTACTTGGGCCTCTAAGGAGGGGTAAATGTCGCAGCCTACGCAGCTCGATGTTCAGCTGATTGCGGCTACCCGATTTACTGCTCCCGTGGATGTGGAGTGGGAAGCGGATCAGACTGCTACTGATGCCGAGGGGCTGGTGGAGTTCGCCGGCCGTGCGTGTTACGAAACTTTCAATAAGCCAAACCCTCATACGGCGACGAATGAGACTTATCTCCGGCACATTATGGAGGTTGGGCACCACGCGTTGCTCGAACATGCCACGGCCACCGTCTATATCCGGGGGTTATCCCGCTCGGCAACGCACGAGATGGTCCGGCATCGCCACTTTTCCTTCTCGCAGTTGTCGCAGCGTTTCGTCCATTCGGATACCAACCATGTGGTGGTTCCAGAGCTCATCGCTCAGGATGAGGAGTTGACGCACCTTTTCCTCCGCGCTGTTGATGAATCGCGATTTGTCTATGATGAGCTGCTCGACGCGCTCGAAGAGAAGCTTGCCGACGAACCCAATGCACTTCTGCGGAAAAAGCAGGCACGCCAAGCTGCGCGTGCCATCTTGCCCAACGCCACGGAGTCACGCATTGTCGTCACGGGGAATTTTCGGACCTGGCGTCACTTCATCGCTGCGCGTGCGACTGAGCATGCCGACGTAGAAATTCGCAATCTCGCTGTGACCTGTCTCAAAATTTTGCAAGACCAGGCTCCCGCGCTGTTTGATGACTTTTTGGTCACCACTTTGGCCGATGGTTCTGAGATGGCAGCCAGCCCATACATTAACTAAAGAGGAGTTTGCGACACACCAATTGCTGTGGTGGGTTGCACGCTTAAGCAAAGAAGAAGGTAATCTAGAGCCTCATGGGCATTACTTTGACAGCAAACGTCGGAGCATCTGACTTCGGCACCGTCTGCGTCGCCATGGTCACTCCGTTTGATCAGGATGGCGCTCTCGATCTCGACGCAGGTCGAAAGCTGGCGGCCCACCTCGTGGATAACGGAATCGACTCGCTTGTCCTCGCGGGCACTACCGGCGAATCGCCCACCACCACCACCGAAGAGAAGATGGCACTCCTGAAGGCTGTCAAGGAAGAGGTGGGAGGCAGCGCGACCTTGATCGCCGGTGCAGGCACTAACGATACACGTAGCTCTATTGCATTAGCCGAGGCATCTGCCGAGGCCGGTGCCGATGCACTGCTGGTGGTTACTCCGTATTATTCGAAGCCTTCCCAAGAGGGGTTGGTGCAGCACTTCACCGAGGTTGCGGGGGCAACCGATTTGCCTATTTGTCTCTATGACATTCCAGGCCGTTCCGGAGTTCCTATCGCTGCTGATTCAATCCGGACGCTGGCGAAGCTTCCTACGATTAAGGCGATGAAGGATGCTAAGGGTGATCTGTTTGAGGCTGCCCCATTAATTCAGGAAACTGGTCTCGCCTGGTATTCTGGCGATGACCCGTTGAACGTGCCATGGCTCGCGCTCGGTGCCACCGGATTCATTTCGGTGGTTGGACATGCAGCGCCTGCACTTCTGCGTGAATTATACACAAGCTTTGAGGAAGGCGACCTCGCCCGAACCCGGGAAATCAACGCCAACACCATGCATGTGCTTGCTACTCAGCAGGCAATTTTGGGTGGTGCAACTTTTGCTAAGACAGCTCTGCGTTTGCAGGGCATTGATGTGGGGGAACCTCGTTTGCCAGTCGCTGCAGCTAGTAGCCAGCAAATTGAGGCTCTCCGTGAAGATTTGAAGAAGGCTGGAGTCCTCTGAATATGAATGAACCCCGTAATCGGTCCCGAAAGGTCACCCGCAAGGCTGGCCCGCCGGAGGCCGGAGACCAGGTGCCTGTTTTTCAGGCAGCCGATGGTACAAGCAAGGGTGATGCACCCAAGGGTAATGCGCAACAGAAGAAATCTGACGGCAATAACAACCGTGGCCGTCGTCGGGGTCGTGGCCGGGGTGGACAGAACCGCCGTAACCCGATGAAGTCCATGCAGGGTACCGACATGACCAAACGGTTGCCGGCACCTCCCAAGGCCCCACAAAACGGGCTTCGCATTTACGCGCTGGGCGGTATTTCTGAAATTGGTCGCAATATGACGGTGTTCGAATACAACGGCCGTCTCCTGATTGTCGACTGTGGTGTGCTCTTCCCGTCCTCGGGTGAGCCTGGTGTGGATCTCATCCTGCCGGATTTCGGGCCGATTGAAAAGAAGCTGGATAAGGTAGAGGCGCTCGTCGTCACGCACGGGCACGAGGATCACATTGGTGCGATTCCATGGCTGCTTAAACTGCGCCCTGATTTGCCAATTTACTCTGCGAAATTCACCAACGCGCTTATCGCTGCTAAGACTAAAGAACACCGTCAGCGGCCCAAGCTGCACGAGGTAAACAAGGATTCAGAGATCACCTGTGGCCCGTTCAACGTCCGGTTCTGGACGGTAGGGCACTCCATCCCTGATGCCTTGGGGTTGTCGATCCGGACCGGCGCCGGCCAAGTCATTATGACCGGAGACATCAAGCTGGATCAGACTCCATACGATGGAAAACCCACCGACCTTCCTGCTCTGTCCCGCTTCGGCGACGAGGGTGTGGATCTGATGATGTGCGATTCGACGAATGCCGCGACTCCAGGTTTCTCAGAGTCCGAGGCGGGAATCGAAGATAACTTCATCCGCATCGTCCGTGAGGCGAAACAGCGCGTCATTTTGGCGTCTTTCGCGTCGAACGTTTCGCGCGTCCAGATGGCTGTAAACGCAGCTGTTGCGGCAGGTCGCAAAGTGGCGTTTAACGGGCGTTCGATGCTGCGCAACATGGAGATCGCTGAAAAAATGGGCCTTCTTAAGGCGCCGAAGGGTACTATCATCACCATCGATGAAGCTTCGAAGATGGCCCCACACCGCGTGCTCCTAATCACCACTGGTACTCAGGGTGAGCCGATGGCTGCACTGTCTCGGATGTCGCGCCGTGAACACCGCCAGATTACTGTCCGCGAGGGTGACTTGATTATCCTCTCATCGTCGATGATTCCCGGAAACGAAGAAGCAATCTTCTCAGTGATCAATAACCTTGCGCAGATCGGTGCCACGGTGATCACCAACAAGGACGCTCATATTCACGCCACCGGCCATGGTTACTCCGGTGAGCTGTTGTTCCTTTACAATGCGGCTCGTCCGAAGAACGCGATGCCTGTCCACGGTGAGTGGCGGCATATGAGAGCCAACAATGAACTCGCGATTTCGACTGGTGTCAAGCGCGAAAATACCGTGCTTGCTCAGAACGGTGTGGTCGTAGACCTAGTTAACGGTCATGCAAAGGTTGTTGGTCAGTACCAGGTCGGTCACCTCTACGTTGATGGCGAAACCATGGGCGAGGTTGAGGCTGATGTCTTAGCTGATCGTACCAATCTAGCCGCAGGTGGTGTTGTTTCCATTACGGCGGTCATTGACTCGCGCACCGGACGTTTGATGGAGCGTCCAGCAGTGTCGACAACTGGTTTCTCTGAAGACGATCGTGGTGTTGTTCCAGAGGTCGTTGACCTGGTGGAAGAGACTATGAATGACCTCGCCGCAGAAGGCGAGAATGATCCATACCGGATGGTACAGCAGGTGCGGCGTAAGGTCTCTCGCGCCATCGAGCAGAAGTACCGGCGAGAGCCAGTGATTCTGCCGACTGTCGTTCCGATGACGGAAGACGATACTCCGGTCGATGATGACGATATTCGTGCAGCGAGAGAATCTCTCTAGATAACTTAGCTCCACCACATCATGCGCCTCAGCTATGCTGGGGCGCATGTCATTTGCTGCAACGGAACGCTTACGGCTCGCTGATACTTTGCTAAGCGTCGGCCCCCACGCTCCAACCTTGTGCCAGGGCTGGCAAACCCAAGATTTGGCAGAGCATTTGTATCATCGGGAACAGAACCAGCTAGCGTTTCTGCCTGGGGTAGGGCGCTACTTCGACAACAGGATTGCGAAGCGAGAATATGCCGATATCGTCCGCGAATGGGCTGCTGGGCCACCATTGTTGTTTAGACCTTTCGACACTGTCATGAATACAGCAGAGCATTTCGTGCATCACGAGGATGTTTTGCGAGGCGATGGAGTTGCTCGACCGCGCGAATTCAGCTCGGTCCTTAACAAGGAACTGGCAAAACTAGCCGGACAATTTGGAAAGTTGCTGTTAAAGTCCTCTCCGGTTCCAGTCATTTTGTCGCCGACCACGCTTCCACCTCTTACCGTGGGGGACAAGCGTGGCGTCGCTCAGCGTGGTGGCGATGTCATACGTGTTGTCGGCGAACCAGGGGAGTTACTGTTGTGGGTGTTTGGGCGTGACGTAGTCGAGGTAACTGTTACCGGGGACCCCGATCACGTAGCTAAGTCAAGGGGTTAGGATTTACTTCTCGATGGTCGTGAGAAGTAAATGCCGAAGTTTCCGGTGTGGCAGATGTGAATAATGTGATAAATGGGGCTATCCTTGGTGCATGTCTGTCAAAAGTTCTCCGTCGCGCTCATCGCGCCGCTCTACTCGCGGCCCGAAGAGCCGTGCACGTAGAGGTGGTACGACGCGAACTGTCGGTCACACTACTCGTTCCACGCACCCATCGACCGCAACAACCACTCAGTTGGCCGCAGACACGGCCGATGAGCGTGTTGGTTCTGCCTACAAGGCTGTAGGATCGACTTTCGGGGCACTTGCGCGTGGAACAGCGCGCGGAATGGGCTCGCTGACCCGTGGTGTTGCAGGCCTGGGTGCTAAACTCGGTCGGACCCGAAGAAGGGGCGACCACTCCGACACAAGCATTGACGGAAACACTGACAACCACTTGGACGACGTAGAGGCAACCACGAGAGGCCGAAAAGCCCTCAAAAACCGCAAGGGGGACAAGCCCATCGAAGCGCTAGACGAATCCGACGTTTCTGAATTTGGGGATTCTGACTCAACCACTGTTATTACCCGTGGCAATGGTTCCCACCGTGGGGATACCGCAGGCCTCGTGTTGATTGGTTTGGCGGCCGTGCTCGGTGCATCGGTGTGGCTCGACATTGCGGGCCCCATTGGTGCAGCAATCGAATCTGCTACTCATCTAGTGATCGGTGCGGGAGCTTTGGTCTTGCCAGTGGCATTGGTGGCCATTGCCATCGTTCTGATGCTGGATTATAAGGCGGATCGAAAAACTCAGACTCGAATCACAGTAGGCGTCGTGTTGATCGTGGTTGCCATGCTTTCGCTCATGCATATCTTTGCTGGTAATCCTGCTGATTGGGAGACTCGCAAAATTGCTGGGGGTGCCATAGGGGCGATAATCGGCGGAAGCCTTGCTGCTGGCTTTTCCAGTTATGTCGCAGTCCCACTTCTGATTCTTTTGATTGTGTACGGTGCGCTCAAAATGACGGGCGTGACGGTCCGCCAACTGTTCAATCAAATCGGGGAGCTGTTTTCCTCGATGGGGTCACGCAATTTCACCGATGATCCCGATGAATTCGATGACGAAGCCTCTGATGACCGTTACGCGCATGTGGCTGATGATGTCGATGACATAGCTGCGGGACGAACGCGCAATCGCAGAAAGAACCCTGCACATACTCCGAGACCTACTCGCCGCCGTGCGCAACCTACTCCGATGGAGAACTACCCAGCTGCAGGAGCCGATGCGCAACAAACCCTGATTGCTGATCCACGAATTATCGAGGAGGCACCAAGCGACGAGTTCAACCCTAATGCAGAACCTGAGTTTGCCGACGATGATCGAGGTGAAACTCTGCCTGCATCGTCCAAAAAGCGAGCACCATCGCGTTTTCGTCAAGCCAAATCGCGCCCCGCACCTGCCGCATCCCACGACGACACCGACGAAATACCCGTAGTGGAGAAGCCTACACGCAGCCAGGACGATGCGGTTACCACTTCTTTAGAAAAGACACGACAGGCAATCATCGCCCGTTCCGGCATTGACGCTGGTGCTATTCCGGCAGCTACTCCGAAGTCTGAGCTGGACAAGAATCTTCCCACTCCCCAGGCGCGCACACCGGAACCTGCAACTGACTATGTTCTGCCCTCGACGGACCTTCTGGTGGCAGGTGATGTGCCCAAGACACGGACCGAGACCAATGACCGGATGATTGAGGCCATTACTGAGGTCTTCAGTGAATTCAAGGTTGATGCACAGGTCACTGGGTTCTCGCGCGGTCCAACAGTAACCCGCTACGAGGTTGAGCTAGGCCCCGGCGTTAAAGTCTCGAAGATCACCAACCTTCAGTCCAACCTGGCCTACGCAGTGGCTACGGACAATGTGCGTTTGCTTACCCCAATCCCCGGCAAATCAGCAGTAGGTATTGAGGTGCCCAACCTGGACCGCGAGATGGTGCGTTTGCGCGATGTGCTCGACGCTCCGAAGATTCGGGGCAATCATGATCCGATGCTGATCGGTTTGGGCAAGGATATTGAAGGCGAATTCGTTGCCCACTCTGTGCAGAAGATGCCCCACCTCCTTGTCGCTGGTTCGACTGGCTCCGGTAAGTCTGCGTTTGTGAACTCCATGCTGGTTTCGCTGCTCACGCGTGCGACGCCGGAGGAGGTCCGCCTGATTCTGGTTGACCCGAAAATGGTAGAGCTTACGCCGTACGAGGGGATCCCACATCTGATCACTCCAATCATTACGCAGCCAAAGAAGGCTTCGGCTGCTTTGCAGTGGCTGGTCGAGGAGATGGAGCAGCGCTATATGGACATGAAGTCTGCACGCGTGCGCCATATTAAGGACTACAACGCCAAGATCCGTTCCGGTGAGCTGCAGGCTCCTCCTGGATCGGAGCGTGAGATGCAGCCATACCCGTTCATCGTGTGCGTGGTCGACGAGTTGGCGGACCTGATGATGACCGCTCCGAAGGAGATCGAGGACTCGATCGTCCGCATCACCCAGAAGGCGCGTGCTGCAGGTATCCACCTCGTGTTGGCTACTCAGCGCCCATCGGTCGATGTTGTTACCGGCTTGATTAAAACCAATGTGCCATCGCGGCTGGCATTTGCCACTTCGTCGCTCACTGATTCGCGAGTGATCCTGGACCAAGCGGGTGCCGAAAAATTGATCGGCATGGGCGATGGCTTGTTTATCCCTCAAGGTGCCGGTAAACCGCAGCGTATGCAGGGCGCGTTTGTCACCGATGAGGAAGTTCAAGCGGTTGTTGAAGCTGCCAAGAATCAGGCCGAGCCGAACTATGTTGAAAACGTTACTGAGGAGAAAGAATCCGAGAAGAAGGTCATTGATGATGACATCGGCAAGGATATGGATGACCTGCTTGAGGCTGTTGAACTTGTTGTGACCTCGCAGCTTGGCTCTACCTCGATGCTCCAGCGTAAACTTCGCATCGGTTTTGCTAAAGCCGGTCGTTTGATGGACCTGATGGAATCGCGCGGTGTTGTTGGACCATCTGAGGGATCCAAAGCCCGTGAGGTCTTGGTTAAACCTGAAGAGCTGGACACGATCATTTGGATGATCAAGGGCGCTGACCCAGCTGATGCTCCGAAGGAAGTCCTCGAAGAGCAGGCGCTTGACGACGAAGCCCCTGCCGAGACTGCTGAGGCAAGCGATGTGGATTCCGGTTCTGATACCCGAGTGGTCCAAGCTACCTACAACCCTTCAAGCGGTGCGTTCTAGCGGGTGTACCTACACGATGTGCAGCGCATATTCATTCTTTTTTCAGTAAGGTAGAGAGCATGGATACTAAGAACACCTACCTTGACCTCATCAATCGCACCGAGGCTCAGCTGGAGAAGATCCCAGCGCTGACCGAAAAGCAGCTGAACTATAAGGCTGCTGGCCATCCCAACTCGGTTGCGTGGAACTTATGGCATACAGGCCGAGTGCTTGATGGCATGATCGCGCCGGTGGCTGGTACCACTCCTGTATGGGAAGAACAGGGCTTTCGGGAGAAGTTCGGCTTAGGTGATGTTGCTGATGGAACCGGTTTCGGCCAGAGCAAGGAGGAGGCTGCCCGTATTTACGTGCGTAAGCATTCTTTGCTCGTTGATTACATCAAGGCTGGGCTTGAGAATCTGCGTCGCTATGTGGACTCTCTGGAAACCACCGACTGGGACGAGATTATTGGTGAGTTTCAGGGGAAGCCGGAAAAGCGTCAGGATCGCATCTCGTTAGTTCTTGTTGATTCTTTGCAGCATCTTGGTCAAGCGGCCTTCTTGGCCGGCGCATCGCACAATAAGTGATTCGTTGATGTATAGTCGATTCGTATCTTGGAGGGGAGTACTCCACAATCGGCTTTGATCGTCAGCACGGACCATGGCTAGAGTGACTAGCGTGGTCCCGGTCGGGTCGGCCACGTGAACCGTTAGTGGTGGGGGAGACCTCCGGTCACATTTCTATTCGTTCGCGACCGGAGGCTAACACCTTATGTCTGTTCCATTCTGGGTCTGGGCGATCACAATCATTGTGATCGCTGGATTCTTTATCTTTGACTTTTATACCCACGTTAAGGAACCACATGAGCCGACGATGAAAGAGTCGAGTTTTTGGACTCTGTTCTACGTTGTTTTGGCCCTGGTTTTTGGTCTTTTCGTGTGGTTTGGCTGGGACGCTGAGCATGGCCTGCAGTATTACACGGGTTATGTAACAGAAAAGGCGCTTTCTATTGACAACCTTTTCGTATTCGCCCTGATCATGGGCGCTTTTAAAATTCCGCGCAAATACCAACAAAAGGTGTTGCTGCTGGGCATTGTCATAGCTTTGATTGCCCGCTTAATCTTTATCTTGCTCGGTGCAGCCGTTATCGCCGCGTGGTCGGATGTGTTCTACTTATTCGCCATTTTCTTGCTGTACACCGCCATCAAACTCATCTACGACGAAGCGACAGAACAGCCAGAAACCGATCCCAACGATATGGCCATTATCAAGTGGCTGCGTAAGGTAGTTCCGGTTACAGCTTCTTACCATGGTGACAAGCTGACTACTAAGGATCAGCACGGCAAGTTTGCTCTGACTCCACTTTTTGTTGCCCTTGTATCTATCGGGCTTGTCGACGTGATGTTCGCCTTCGACTCGATTCCCGCGATCTATGGCATCACCTCCGAGGCATACCTGGTCTTTACCACGAACGCGTTCTCTTTGATGGGTCTACGCCAGATGTACTTCCTGCTCGACGGTCTCTTGGACCGCCTCGTCTACCTGCCGTACGGTCTTGCACTGATCCTCGGTTTTATTGGCGTGAAGCTCCTCCTGCATGCTCTGCATGAGAACAACCTGCCGTTCATTAACGGTGGAGAAAACCTTGACGTACCTGAGGTGCCAACCACGTGGTCCTTGGTGATTATTGTGGGAATCTTGGTGGTGACTGTCATTGCCTCTCTCATCAAGGACAAACGGGATGAGGTGCAGGGCGGGAAACGTGGTCCGAAAACTCGCGTGGACTTCGATGATCATGGCAACCGCCGCAAGGTGGACGCTAAGGGGCGCCACATCGAGTGGATTGATGATCCCGCGACGTCCGGTAAGGGCGACCACACAGCGACGGGGTCTCGCGATGTCGACCATCTCGAGCCGGAGCCACATCCAGACGATCTTTAAATTCTAGAAACCCCCATTTATGGGGCGTGCGATGTCGTACCTGCCACCGCTGTTCATTCTTGGACAGCGGTGGCAGGTGTTCGTCGTTAAGCGTCGATGGCCTCATTGTCGCCGAAGATGTTGAGCACTGGGTTCCACTCGCGAATTGTGCGGGCGGCGATGGCCTTTTCGGTGTGGAAAGGGTCATCGTTCATGAGCTGAATTGCGTCATCGATGGATGCAGGAGAGTCGAGGCGGATGATAATCAACGCTGAGCCTAAGCCGTCTGTGTAAGGCCCGGACGCGACTAGTTTTCCTTGATCCTTGAGCGAGCCTAGGAACTCCCGGTGCTTCGGACGCAGGGCGACGATCTCATCGGCTTCATCAGCATAGGTGTAGTGGATTGCAAAATATTTCATGCCACTAATCTTAGCCACGCCCTGAACAACCCGAAGCAGAATTGGGGCGGATTGAACTTCTTGCACATCAGCCAGGTAGGGTGGTGTGCGTGAAGGAGCAGAATAACAAGACACCACCGGGTGGGAAGCAATCTAACTTCAACCTTCCCAATGTCTTGACTTCGCTGCGTATCCTCTTTGTTCCCGTCTTCGCCTGGCTTGTGCTTACGCAGCAGTGGTGGTGGGCGTTTGGACTATTTGCGGTTCTCATGGCCACCGACAAGTTGGACGGCGATATCGCTCGCGCTAAAAATTTAGTGACCGATTTTGGCAAAATCGCTGATCCGATCGCGGACAAAGCGCTGATGATCACGGCATTGGTCACGTTGAACATCGCCTCGACTTTGCCCGTTTGGATGACGGTGCTTATCGTTATCCGTGAGCTGGGTATTACGATCTGGCGCATGGTTTTACTGCGCCAGGGAAAGGTTGTCCCGGCTTCCCAAGGGGGCAAGGTCAAGACAACGCTTCAGGCCGTTGGCGTTGCGCTGTATTTGTGCCCATTGCCTGAGTGGATGAATCTTCCAACGTATGTGGTGATGCTGGCGGCGGTGATCGTTACCGTGGTCACGGGCATTCAGTACCTGATTGACGGAAGGAGGGCCAACCGTGCCGAGCAAGGCTGAGGAATTGGTTGATTTGTTGCGCACGCGGAAAGAAACTGTCAGTGTGTGTGAATCGTTGACAGCCGGGGCGGTCTGCGCGGAAATCGCGACTATACCTGGTGCTTCATCTGTTCTGCGTGGTGGTTTGGTCACCTACGCCACCGAGCTGAAGCATGAGTTGGCTGGTGTACCGGAGCACGTGTTGTCCGCCCATGGTCCTGTCTCAGCAGTAACAGCGCGCGATATGGCTCGCGGGGTGCGCAAAGTGTGTGGCTCTTCGTGGGGGATCTCGTTGACCGGAGTTGCGGGACCAGACATGCAAGATGGTCATCCGGTAGGTGAAGTTTTTGTAGGTATCGCGGGCCCGCACTGGACTGCGGCGTGGCAGGCAGCCGAGCTTGTCGACGCTTCCCGCGCACGATTCATTGTTGTAAATAACCGCGATACGCCGTTGCGTGTTTTGGCTGGGCACCGCGCTCAGATTAGGCGCAGCGCGGTAGAGGCGGGTCTCCAGGCTTTGTTGCGCGTCCTCAAAGAACAGAAACTTAAAGAACAGAAACCCGCGGGAACAAACCGAAGCACTCAACCGTTGGAGTAGATGATGGCAACTACAACTGCACTCTTAGATAATGTGACCGCTCCGGCAACCGTGGGGGCAGTCTCAACCTCGACACGTCAACCCGAACCCCTGCTGCGTGAGGCATTGGGGCTATCGTTGCGCGCATTCCGTGCGGACAAGGGGATTACGTTGCGGGATCTGGCGCAGCGTTCTCGTGTCTCTCCGGGCTATTTGTCTGAGCTTGAGCGTGGCCAAAAAGAGGTCTCGTCTGAACTGTTGGCATCCGTGTGTCATGCATTGGATACCACGGTTGCGGAGGTCCTAGTGGAGGCAGCGTCTAATATGACGCTGCAGTCAATGGCGGACGAGCTTGCACAGACGTCTCCGGCTGCTGCTGAAGCGTGACGTTTGAAGCTCCGCTACTATGTAAGCGTTAGTTAATAACGTGAGTATCCAGAAACCCGGACACCCGTCACGAAAGGTCGGTTAAACCAGATGGCAAACCCGTTTAAGAAACTGTGGAATTACCTCATGGCTCTCTTCGATAACAAGATCGAGGAAAATGCAGATCCTAAGATCCAGATCGAGCAGGCCATTGGCGAAGCTCAGCGCCAACACCAGGAGCTGTCGCAGCAGGCAGCGGCGGTGATCGGTAACCAACGTCAGTTGGAGATGCAGCTCAACCGCCGTCTGGGTGATATCGAGAAGCTCCAGGCTAATACGCGTCAGGCACTACAGCTTGCTGATAAGGCTCGCGCTGATGGCGACGATAAGAAGGCCATGGAATATGAAAACGCAGCTGAGGCGTTTGCGGCACAGTTGGTCACAGCAGAGCAGTCTGTGGAGGACACCAAACAGCTGCATGACCAGGCTTTGCAGCAAGCACAGCAGGCGAAGAATGCGGTAGAGCGCAACTCCATGGCATTGCAGCAAAAGGTTGCAGAGCGTTCTAAGCTGCTGAGCCAGCTGGAGCAGGCAAAGATGCAGGAGAAGGTTTCGGAGTCTCTCGAGTCCATGAACTCCATCACCTCTGGCAACACTCCGAACTTGGACCAGGTGCGAGACAAGATCGAACGCCGTTACTCCAACGCGTTGGGTAAGGCGGAGTTGGCCCAGAACTCTGTCCAGGGACGCATGGCTGAGGTGGAGCAGGCGGGTATTCAGATGGCAGGCCACTCCCGTTTGGAGCAAATCCGTGCAGAAATGCAGGGAGAAGCTTTGGAGTCCGGTGAGAAGCCAGCGATCGAGGGAAACAACACCTCTTCAGGTACCGAAGTTTCTGATGACGCGGTTCAGCAACGGATGCGCGAGCTGCGCGGCGAGGCATAGACGACGCTTGACGACGACTACCCCGTCCTTCTGTTCCCAGGCAGGAGGGTGGGGTAGTTGTGGTTGGGGCGGTGTTAATCGACAACTCCGCGTGCCATGAGCGCTTCGCCAAGTGCACGCGCCCGGCGGATTGAACGAATCATTATCGGCGCACCGAAAGCTCGTAGGCTCATGCCTGCCCCACGTGCCTGACGTGCCTGCATCACTTCATTCACGGTGTCCAGCATTAATGGGATGAGCCGAATGGTCAGGCTCAATGACAGACTGATCGTGTCTACTGGGAGCCCGAATTTCTCAAGAGGCCGAAGTGCCCGCTCGAGAGACTCCATGAGTTCCGCAATGGTGGTTGTCAGCGTGAGCAGCGACGCTGCAGCAACACATGCAAACAAGCTGATCACTAAGGCGATGCCATGAGACCATGAGTGTTGCCAGACTTGGAACGCGCCGAGGAACAATAATAGCGGTAGCACGGGCAGAGTTTGGCCTGCTGCTGTGCGACAGGGAATACGGGCTACCAGGTACCCTACTGCGACAATAGCCAAGGCATAGCACGCCTGGGACACGGTGTTTGCAAAGATCGTGGTGGAAATGACGAACACGATCAAGACGAGCATCTTGCTCCAGGCGGGAAGCCGGTGCAGGACGGTGTCGCTGGAGACATAGACGCCCATGGGCACTACGGTAATCATGGGCGAGCATCCATTAACGCAATGTAGTAATCAAGGGCATCGCCAGCGGACCCATCGAAAACGACAGCACCATCATCAAGTACCAGTATGCGTTCGAAATCGTCGACAAGCTCGAGGTCGTGCGTGACCACGATTAACTGTTGGTCTAGCTGAGCTAACTCGTGCGCAATTCTGCGGCGATTACGTAGGTCAAGCAGGGTGGTTGGTTCGTCGGCGATGATCGTGCGTGGCTCCATCACCAGCACCGCAGCCAAGGCAAGGAGCTGTTTTTCGCCACCAGACAAAGTGTGCGGCGAATGATCAGCGTGTTCTGTCAGCCCAAAACGCTTCAGCATCTCGTCGACACGCGCAATTCGTTCTCGCTTGGATAAACCAGACTTGCGCAATGAGAAGGCGATATCATCGGCCACACGTGGCATTACGATTTGGGATTCTGCATCGGAAAACACGAACCCGACGTGTTTGCGGATCTCCCTTCCGCTATTAGCGGTGGTCAGGCCGTCGTAAAGCACCTTGCCGCTGGTCGGATCAATGAGGCCGTTAATTAAGCGCGTTAGTGTTGACTTGCCCGATCCGTTTGCGCCGACTATTCCGATTCGCCTTTCTGACAGCGTCAGCGAGATATCGCCGAGGATGACGGTGTCATCGTAGGCGACACGGGCATGATCGAACTGAATAGTAGGCACGATGCTTGCAGTTTAGTTCTTTCGGGCGAGGTCGGGAAATGCCTGGTGCACACCGAGGGCAATAGCAATCATTACTGCAACTTTCGCGGCGTCAGGAACAAGGAAGGGAACTTGTGCTGCTGCGGCCGCCCCGATAGTCAAATCTGAGATGATCATCAGTCCGATAGCGCCGAAAAGGTACTGCGTAAGCAAGCCAATAATGCCAGCAAGGATGAACAAAGCCGCGCGGTACGCCGATTGTTTGCTGGAGCGCAGCGCCCCGTAGGCGATCAATCCTGCGAACAACGCAGAAAACATGTAGCCCACGAGGTAGCCCACCGAGGGGCCAGCTAGTGCAGCCAGGGTAGTACGTCCCCCCGCGAGTACGGGCAGGCCGATTAGTCCAAGGACGAGAAAAAGTGCCACGGAAAGGAAACCGCGCCGTGCACCCAGCACAAGGCCCGCGAGGATGCATGCGGCGTTTTGCAGCACAATTGGGATGCCGGCGGCGCCAACCGGAATGGAAACAAATGCGAGAACGATAATCAGGGCTGCGAAAACCGCGATATAAGCTATATCCATCGCAGCTGAACGCGACGAGGGGGAACCGTTTGCTACTGACATGCGACAAACTATATCGAAATTCCGTTGCTTTTAATGAAAACTGATGAACGAAATCTTTCAATTTCTGGGAGGCTGTCCTTCGCGTATATTGGAGCGCATGCGTTTGACGGAATTCCACCAGCTCATCGAAGACGAGTTTGGCTCCGCCCAGGGGGAGTGGATTGTGCACTCTCATGTGATTTCCGATCTCGGGGCCACCGCCGAAGATCTGATCGACGGCGGGTTGGACCCTCGTGAGGCGTGGCTTGGTCTTTGTGACGACTTTGATGTGCCTGAAGAAAGACGGCTGGGCGTCGACCGGCCGGGGGAAGAACAGCCAGAACCACCACTGCGTTTTTGGTAAGCAACACGCGACTTCCTAACTATCTTTCGAACAGTTGTGCGTGTATGTTCGAAGCTGTGTCGGCAACATGTTTTAAGGTGATTTCATCACTGACGGGGAACCAAACGGCTTCCGCGAAAGTCTAAAGAGGTAGACCAGGAAACCTGTTACGGCTACCAAACGAATACACCTTAGTAGAAACGAGGATTTAAACAGATGGCTACGAAGAAAAAGTCTGCCGCTGCTGGGGCGGGCGATCGCCAGAAGGCACTTGATGCCGCGATGTCCATGATCGAGAAGGACTTTGGCAAGGGTGCAATTATGCGCTTGGGTGACGATAACCGCCCGCCGATCCAATCGATTTCATCGGGTAACACGGCAATTGACGTTGCGTTAGGCATCGGGGGTTGGCCACGGGGGCGCATTGTCGAGATCTACGGCCCAGAATCCTCTGGTAAGACCACAGTTGCACTCCACGCGATTGCTGAAGCGCAGCGGGCAGGCGGCATCGCGGCGTTTATCGATGCTGAACACGCGCTTGACCCTGACTATGCCAAGAAGCTGGGTGTCGATACCGATAACCTTTTGGTGTCGCAGCCGGATACCGGTGAGCAGGCGCTTGAGATCGCGGACATGTTGGTGCGTTCAGGTGCGATCGATATGGTAGTGATTGACTCGGTTGCAGCTTTGACCCCGAAGGCCGAGATTGAGGGTGAAATGGGTGATTCCCACGTGGGTCTCCAGGCCCGTTTGATGTCGCAGGCATTGCGCAAGATGACGGGTGCTCTGTACAACACGGGTACTACCGCGATCTTTATTAACCAGCTGCGCGAAAAGATTGGCGTGATGTTCGGCTCTCCAGAGACCACAACTGGTGGTAAAGCGCTAAAGTTCTATGCTTCTGTGCGTGCTGATGTACGCCGCATTCAGACTCTCAAGGAAGGCCAGGATGCGATTGGAAACCGGACCAAGATGAAGATTGTGAAAAACAAGGTCTCGCCACCTTTCAAAATTGCGGAGTTCGACATCATGTACGGCGAGGGCATCTCTCGCGAGTCCTCCATCATCGACTTAGGTGTTGAACAAGGAATTGTGAAGAAGTCTGGTTCCTGGTTCACCTACGAAGGTGACCAGTTGGGGCAGGGCAAGGAGAAATCCCGTATCAATTTGAAAGAGAATCCGGAGCTTGCCGACGAGATCGAGCGCAAGATCTTCGAGAAGCTCGGAGTGGGCGAGTACGCCAACATAGACGAAGACGCTTTGACAGATGAGCCTGTAGATATGGTGCCCAACATCGACTTCGACGATGAAGATGACGACGATGCCGCAGTCGCAGGCGCAACAAAAGAGGGCGGCACTAAGTAATAGTGGCAGCAGAACCTGATCCAGAGAAGATAGCAAAGCTTCAGGCAGCTATCGAGGAATACGAGTCGGGAGCTTCTTCCGGTCTATTCGACCGCTCTAATGAGGAAGCGCTCGCACCAGTGCGCAAACGCGCACTGGGCCTGCTTGATCAACGGGCACGTTCGCGCAACGAACTGCGTGAACGTTTGCTGAAGGCAGAGTTCGCGCCCGAGCTGGTTGACGATGTGTGCGATGAGTTTGAACGAACCGGCCTTCTTAACGATCAAACATTCGCACGTGAGTGGGTCCGCCAGCGCGCTGCACGCAGGGGTAAGTCTTCGCGTGCTTTAGACCGCGAACTGCAAGAAAAGGGGGTTGCTTCAACTATCCGCGTGGAGGCGATATCTCAACTAAGCGCCGAAGACGAGGAAAAGATTGCACGGGGAATCGCTGAGAAGAAAGCCCGATCGGTCAAGGAGGTCCCTGTAGACCGCGCCGCATACGATAAGGTGTTGCGCCGCGTCGTGGGAGCCTTGGCGCGGCGTGGGTTTCCCAGCGCCATGAGTTTTAGTATCGCGAAGGCTGCCCTCGATGATCGGTTGGAGCAACTCCACTAGCCCAGCCAGTGTTTTTGTCGCTGGACACTCGGTGGAGCAGCAGTTCAGCACGCCCGGAGATTCGTCGTGTTGAAAACCCGCAGCGAAGAAGACTGCCACTTTACCTGCCTGGTAGGGCGCTATTAGGTGCTGTGGAACCGCCACGCTAGAATGCCCATCGTGTCCAGCGAAAAAGTACAGGAAAACCGCACGTATGAAGTCCGCACCTTTGGGTGTCAGATGAACGTGCACGACTCGGAACGGCTCTCCGGAATGCTGGAGGAAGCCGGCTACACCGCCGCGATTGACGGCGAGGAGCCTGACCTCGTCGTATTCAATACGTGTGCGGTGCGAGAAAACGCAGACAAGCGGTTGTATGGCTCATTAGGCCAGCTGAAAAATACCAAGGCTGCACATCCAGGTATGCAGATCGCGGTAGGCGGTTGCCTTGCCCAAAAGGATCGCGACACTGTAATCAAAAAGGCGCCGTGGGTAGATGCTGTTTTCGGGACCCACAACATCTCCGCACTTCCGGCGCTCTTAGCGCGGGCACGCCACAATGATGAAGCACAGGTAGAGATCGTCGAGTCACTCGAAGCGTTCCCCTCCGTGTTGCCTGCCAAGCGTGAGTCCGCTTACGCAGGCTGGGTTTCTATCTCCGTCGGTTGCAACAACACCTGCACGTTCTGTATCGTCCCGAGTTTGCGGGGTAAGGAAATTGACCGCCGTCCCGGAGATATCTTGGCAGAGGTCCAGGCCCTTGTGGATCAAGGTGTTTCGGAAGTGACGCTGCTTGGCCAAAACGTCAATGCGTACGGCGTAAATTTCGCGGATCCGGACATGGAGCGTGACCGCAGCGCGTTTTCGAAACTGCTGCGTGCCTGCGGGGAGATCGATGGGCTCGAACGAGTACGTTTTACCTCCCCACACCCAGCTGAGTTCACATCAGACGTGATCGATGCAATGGCAGAGACTCCGAATGTGTGCCCGCAGCTTCACATGCCCCTCCAGTCGGGATCAGACAAGGTGCTTAAGGACATGCGCCGCTCATACCGCACGAAGAAGTTCCTCGCAATCCTCGATGAGGTACGCGCAAAAATCCCTCACGCTTCCATAACAACGGACATCATCGTGGGCTTCCCAGGAGAAACTGAGGAAGATTTCGAAGCCACCATGGATGTTGTGCGTCAGGCACGCTTCACCAGCGCATATACCTTCCAATATTCTCCGCGGCCGGGAACACCAGCTGCAGAGATGGACAACCAGGTACCCAAGCACGTTGTACAGGAGCGGTTCGAGCGGCTCGTGGAGCTGCAAGATTCCATTTGCTTAGAAGACAACGAGGCGCTCGTCGGCACGCGTGTGGAACTACTCGTGCAGGAAGATGGGCGCAAGAATGACGCGACTCACCGGATGTCCGGGCGTGCGCGTGACGGGCGGCTGGTGCATTTTGCTGTTGCGGGCAGTACTGATGGTGAGGTGCGTCCTGGCGATGTTGTCGAGGTGGAGATAACGGAGGCGAAGTCGTTTTTCTTGATTGCAGACTCCGGCGTGATCAGCCACCGTCGCACCAAAGCGGGGGATAACTCCGCTGCTGGGAAAGTTCCTACCACTGCGCCGGTAGGTGTGGGTTTAGGCCTTCCTACTGTGGGTAAACCCGCTGCAGCTCCCCCGGCAGCCGGGTGCTGTTAGCAGGCGCGCTGATTCTTGCAAAAGTTCTCGCAAGGTTGTGTGCGGGAAACTTTAGTCCGTTGACTACCTAGGTTAGAATGACCCAGCAGAACCTGATACCACCATAAGCGGTAGTGACTGTTGAATACTCGTGAATTGAGGCGCATACCTGTGACCAATCCAGACGCTGGACAGCTGAACCGTAGCAAGGCTGAAGCTCTTGCTCAGCAGGAACGTAAGGTTGCAGGCGTAATGGACATGGGAAGCCTGCGCTGGGTGCTGCTCGGGTGCATTGTCGTTTTCGCGCTTTCGCTCTTTCTTCCCTTCGCCGGTGGCTATTCTGGTGTAGAAATCTTGCTGTTTACAGAGGCTTCACGCCAAGACGTAAAAATAACCGAGAACATCTTCGCGTGGACGGGCACACTTGGGTTGATTCTTGGAGGGCTCATGACAGTATTTTCCCGGAAATCTAATCCTTTTATCTTTACCTGGGCTCTCACTACGATCGCACTTTTTGAGGCGGTGCTAGCTTTGTGGCTGCGCCAGACAGGTGGCGGGTATGCGACCGCCGCTGGTATCTACCTGGCGATACTGGCAGTGGTTGTGGCTGAGATTGTGTGCGTGATGATTGCGACCCGCCGGAATCCCCAGCAGCAGGAGATTGCGCGCCAACGCCGTCAGCTCGATGACACTGATGAAGTAGGCATGGCGCAGCGTTCCGCGTCGAGTCGCGTAACACCAACGGTAAGCCAGGAGAACCCAGCGCTTGCTGACGATCGTCGTGCTCGTGCGGCCGAACGCCACCGTCGGCAGGGGCTGTAACAACGGCCTACGGTCAGGCGCGATAGTCTCCAAGTTTCTGCCACGCTGTCGTCGCCGAGATAATCTCGCCGTTAAGCGACGCGTTGAGCGCCTCCACCTGGGGGACACCTTCCGGGTACGAGGTGTAGCCAACGCGTGTTTCAGGCCAGCGTTGCTGTGCCTGGCTGACGGCGCTCATCATCGCGGAGCGGCCCAGCCCTTGCCCTCGCCACTGGTGGCGAACGAAGGTGGCGCCGAGTTCCACCACGCGGGATTCGGCGCCGGCAAAGCGTGTGACTTCGCTAAACGCAATAACGGCTGTGGAGTCTGAAGGGTCAGTGATCAGCGCGGTGATCTGTTCGCCCTGTTTGTCTGCTAGGCGACTGGAGGCTTGGGCGATGCGCTGTGGGGTCCACTGGATGGTGTCCATGACCAGGTCGCCGCGGGGGAGTTGTTCAGAAGCGAGCCTGTACATGTCGGACATGGATTCGCGTATGTCAGGCCCGAAGTTCATGTCGTCGGCGAGTGTGACGCTGTCTGCCCAAGATCCTTGCGCATCGGTCGCCACTGAGAGGTCCAGTTTTGCCTGGTATTCGGTGTGGGCCCGGTGGTAGCCGGGAATATTGGGGCCGGGGGTATCTGGCGGGTGGGTAATCCACAGTTGCCGGATCGGCCGGGCAGTGTGATGTGCGAGCGTATCGACGAGATCAAGAGCTGCCTGCCACGCCTCATGGACTTCTGCATCCCACGGCTGGCCGGGTAGAGGGGCAATCGATGAATCCATGGTGATGTGGGCCTCGATCACGTGCAGGTCCTCCAACAGAGGCAGCGAGATCATCACCCAGGCCGCGTAGTCGAGGGGCTGCCCAGCATCTCCTGTTGATGGGATCTCGGGCAGCCCAAATCGCCCCGTTGGCCGAGGCCCTGGGGGAGAGGCGCATAACGCAAACAACAGGGCGTCGGATTCTTCCGAACCTTGGAGACGCACCACGAGGCGTGAGGCCGTGGTGCCGGAGGTGGGATCACCAGTGATGTCCTGGATCGACAGGGTGGAGGAAAACGCGTAGGCACTGACCGCCTCAGATGGTGTAAGTTCTCCGCCTGCCCCACGAACAGGGCGGGCAAGCATCACGGGGTAGAGCACGTGGCTTACTCGGTGATCGCCTTGGCTGCCACGTCGGCGAACTCCTGCCACTGCTTCGCTTGCTCGCGCAGCTCGGTGGCCTTTTTTTCATTACCGTCGGCCGCGGCCTTGTCGGCCTGGGCCTGCAGGTCATCAGCCTTGGACTGGAACTGGTCCACACGTGCCTGCGCTTCCGGGTCGGTGCGGCGCCAACGCGATTCTTCTGCATCGCTGACGCGCTTTTCTACAGCCGATATCTTGTCTTCGTATTCGCGGACCTTGCCGCGCGGCACGTAGCCGATTTCTTCCCACTTTTCTTGTAGTTCGCGCAGCTTGTTTTTCGCCTGTTCCAAGCCCTGTGACGGGTCGATCTGGGAGTCATACTCGGCCAGCAGTTTGTCTTTAGCCTCGGCGTTAGCTTCAAATTCGCGGTCGCGTTCGTCGTTGACTGCGTTGCGGGCGTCGAAGAAGTGGTCTTGGGCGGCTCGGAATTTTGCCCAAAGTTTGTCGTCGTCACCGCGCGGAGCACGGCCTGCGGCCTTCCACTCACTCATCAGGTCGCGGTAGGCGCGTGCCGTCTCATTCCAGTCGGTAGAATCTTGCAAAGCTTCGGCGCGTTCGACGAGTTCTTCTTTCTTCTTCTTTGCTGTGGCGCGGGTGCGGTCCAGCTCGGCGAAGTGGGAGCCACGACGGCGGTTGAATGAGTCGCGCGCACGCGAGTAGCGCTTCCACAGCTGGTCATCGGTCTTGCGGTCGATCCCGCGGATCGTCTTCCACTCCTCTAAGATGGCGCGGATCCGGTCGCCAGCAACCTTCCACTCGGTGGAGTTTTCTGCCAGGTCCTCGGCTTCGGCGGCGAGTTCCTCTTTGCGTTTGATTGCGGCAGCTCGGCGTTCAGCCTTCGCTTTTTTGGCTTTTTCGCCGGCTTCATCGGAGTGCGCGATCACCGCATCGAGGCGTTTTTCCAGCCCATCGAGGTCTCCGATTACAGCCTGATCGCTCAAGCCGGAGCGGATCTGTTCAGCAGACTCCCTGATTGCGGCGGCATCGTCTGGGTGTGCAACCAAGCGGGCTTCAAGCAGCTCAACCTCGGTTGCCAGATCGTCGAATCGCTGGCCGTAGTGCGCTAGTCCCTCCTCTGGGGTTCCAGCCTGCCACGAGCCGATCGCCCGCTCGGTGCCACCCTGGGTGACATACACTGTGCCGTCGTCGGCGATGCGCCCGAACTTCGACGGGTCGGTGGGCTCTGGCGCAGATACGGGGACAGGTGATGAGGTAGGACGGTGGGCAGCACCCGGTGTTGGGCGTGGGCCTGGCTTGGGGCCACGCTTTGCTATCGCCGCCGGTGAAGGCGTGTGTGGGGCGCCGCTGTTGTCGGAAGGCTGAGGGGAAGGAGTCGACGGGGTAGGCATTGGGTTCGTCCTTTTCTGGGTTCGCGCCGCGCGACACGGCTGCCGGAAAGTGTGCCTTTTAAACATACCGCCAGTAGACGGTGTGTGTCAGCGAATACATGAGGAAATACGGCTTCAGTCTTCACCCTAGCTAGGGTAGGAGGTGTGATTCTGCAGTTTTCTCCCACTCTCATTGTGGTTCCCGGCAGTCCCGCGATGGTATCTGACCTCGCCCCGGCTGACCCTGCTGGCGAACAGTTGCGGCAATCTGTCGCGCAAGCATTATCGCTTGTCGACGATCGCCCGTGTGAGATTGTGGGTAGTAGTGATCCACGGTGGCGGACGAAGCTTTGCGGTTCGTTTGCGGCTTGGGGTGCGCCACAGGTGTCGGTGGGCACCGGCTATGATCTCGCGGAGCTGATCGGCAGATATGTACTTGGAGAAAAGGCTACTGCAAAAACGCCGTTTCGTTCCGAATTGTTCCCGCTCAACCCTGACGCGGTGACGGTTGTGGTGCTCGATGGGCCGGCTGGTTTGACGCCGCGGGCCCCTTTAGCCCTTGTTGACGGTGCTGCTGAAGTTCATGGGGCGTTTCAGCGGTTGTTGGAAGGCCTGCATGAGGAGTTCACGGCGCAACAACTCACTAGTTCTGGAGTGATCGAACCAGACTTGTGGCTGCAGTTGGCGCAGCTGCGTCCGGTGCGCGCCACACTACTGTGCGCCGACGATACTTTGGGGGTGGGGCGGTATGTGGCGTGCTGGGAGGTGGAGCAGTGACTGCAGTGACTGATGATAAGCATCCGCCTGTTCCGATCGCGGTGGTCGGGCCAACGGCATCTGGAAAGTCTGCTTTGGGTATCGCTTTAGCTCATGAACTAGGTGGTGAGGTGGTCAATGTTGATTCAATGCAGCTGTACCGCGGCATGGATATTGGTACTGCGAAACTACCGCTGGCTGAACGCGAGGGGATCCCACACCACCTGTTAGACATCTGGGATGTGACCCAAACCGCGTCGGTGGCGCAGTATCAACAGCTCGCTGTCCGTGCGGTGGAGCAGCTGCGAGACCGCGGTGTTACCCCCATCCTTGTGGGGGGATCTATGTTGTATGTGCAGTCGTTGGTGGATGCTTGGCAGTTTCCACCGACAGATCCAGTCGTGCGTGCCACCTATGAGGCACGCTTGGAAGATATCGGCATCGACAATTTGCATGCCGAACTTGCTGACATTGATCCCGAGGCGGCGGCGATCATCGAGGATAAAGATCCCCGCCGGACGGTACGCGCTTTGGAAGTGATCCAATTGACCGGGAAGCCTTACCAGGCTTCGCAACCTCCGAAGGACGCCCCGCCGCGCTGGGGCACACGCCTGTTGGGGCTGCGTACCGAGCCTGACTGGTTGAATCCACGCATTGAGTTACGCACGCACCAGATGTTTGAGCAGGGGCTTATCGACGAAGTTCGCACGCTTGTCGACGACCACGGCCTCACCGCCGATTCCACCGCGGGCCGCGCGATTGGTTATGCGCAGGTCTTGGACATGTTTGCGGGCCGGTTGACACCGACGGATATGGTGGAGCGCACCATCACAGGTACGCGTCGCTACGTGCGTCGGCAGCGTGCGTGGTTTAATCGCGATCAGCGCATCAGGTGGCTCGACGCGACCCGTAATGATGTGGTGGGCGCTGCACTAGAATTCTTGGGGTGACTAGCGCCCGGGACCTAGGCGTCGGGCGCTTCGCTTGGCATCTGCCCACGCCATGGACAGCTCGGCTGCGCGTTCATCAGTGACTGCCAAAAGCCGTTCTAACGCGGCCTTGCTCAATGACGGGTCACTCAGGTGAGCGTCGATACGCGTGACAAACCTGCGTGCTGAGGCCGCGCGTAGTTGAAACTCTTCAATGGCGGGGTCGTTGGAGTGCGGCTCTGCGAGGGCAGCGTAATACAAGGTGCGATTCGCAATGGAATCAGTGTCTGTGCCATGCAATAAGGTGTCGTAGGCTTCGAGGACATCGGTGATATCTGCCCGAGCGATCGCAAGGGAGGTGCGCAACGATGCAATCTCAGGGTTGTTGCGACGTGGCCAGAAAAACCAGGCCGTAACCCCGATCACAACCAGTGTGACAGCGATAATATGGAACCGGGACACCACCAGAACAAGGCCTGCCAGTGCGATGACACCAGCCAACCCGCGGCGACTAAAGTCCGGCTCCATATCTATGTTTCTCCAGTGTGTTTCTTGTGCTTGGTTTCTAGTGGCCTCCGCACCCGCAGCTGCCACCACAACCACCGCAACCGGCAGGGGCAATCAAAGCGCCGGTGAGCAGTGCAGTACCAGCAATCACTGAGTCACGCTGTGGTAGCTCACCGTCGGGCAGGCATACGTCGAAAGGGAACGCACCATCAACCGAGGCGTGGATGAAGCGCTGGCCGGTCAATTGATTGTTGCGGTACTCAGCCTCGAGCACACGGGCCGAGAACCGTGCTGCGGCATCCGGTGCGGAGGCACCCGAGCCGTTGGCCACGGCCTCTGCGCCGGGCGATTCAATGACACCAAGGTCGCGGCCGGTCGTCGACAAGAACTCGTCTGTACTGGCGTAGGTATCAGCGTCAATCGCCAGTGCAGTCACACCGAGTTCCTGCCACTGCTGCGTTTCCTCATCGGCGATCAGCGGGCCCTGCGCAAGATTCACAGTCACATTCATGATGACCCCGCCGAACGGATCGAGGACCTCGCAAAACGCCACAACGTCATTGAGCATTGTCACGTGCGCGTGAGTGCGTGTGGTAGACGCGAAGCCAGCGTAGGTGGCAAACGGTTCCACGGCTAAGATATTGATCTGCGCGCCCGACCCATCAGAGAATTGGATCAATTGGCCGCCGCGGACTTCACCAATCACTGCCAGGTTATTTGTGGCGATGGCTGCCTCTACAGCATCTTGCCACTTGCCATACTTCAAGCCGATGCTCTTCAGATCACTACTCATGCCTGTTTACTCTACCGACTACCTACTACAAGGAATGGAATTGGGCATTGATTGGTTACAGTAGGAACAACCGAAAGGATTGAATGAACCAAGTGCCGAACAATAACCAGACGCAATCCCACGAGGAACTGTTAGAGCAGGCGTTTCGTGACAACGCGCCCCAGCCATCGTCGACACGCGATGACAGCCCCACCGTAGGCGAGCTTGATCTTGAAGTACGCAACGCGTTCAGAAGGGTTGAGCGCTCTGACTCGGTGCGCTCGCGCGATGCGGAAGACATCTACGAGGTGGAATACCGCAAACTACGTCTGGAGCAGGTCATCCTGGTGGGGGTGTGGACTGAAGGCACCACCGCAGAAGTAGAAGCGAATATGGCCGAGCTGGCAGCGTTGGCGGAAACAGCCGGTGCTGAAGTGATCGACATGCTGTATCAGAAACGAGATCGGCCTGATCCAGGCACGTTTATCGGCTCGGGCAAGGTGAAAGATTTGCGCCAGATCGTGGAGGCAACAGGTGCTGACACAGTCGTGTTCGACGGCGAGCTTTCACCAGGCCAGCTGGTCGCGCTTGAGGAAGCGTTGAAAACCAAGGTGATCGACCGCACCATGTTGATTTTGGATATCTTCGCTCAGCACGCCCAGTCTAAGGAGGGCAAAGCCCAGGTCTCGCTGGCACAGATGCAGTACCTCTACACCCGTACCCGTGGTTGGGGCGGTAACCTGTCGCGCCAGGCCGGCGGACGTGCCGGATCCAATGGTGGTGTGGGCCTACGTGGACCTGGTGAAACCCGGATTGAGGCGGACCGTCGCAGGCTGCGCACGGACATGGCCAAGATCCGCAAAGAGCTAACGGCGATGAAAACGGCGCGTGAGATTAAGCGCTCGCGTCGGCAAGCGTCCACCTTGCCCAAGATTGCGATTGCGGGCTACACCAACGCGGGCAAGTCCTCGCTGATTAACGCGATGACGGACGCCGGAGTGCTGGTTGAAGATGCCCTCTTTGCAACCCTGGATCCAGCCACGCGCAAGGCGCAGTTAGCCGACGGCCGATCCATCGTGATTACCGATACCGTTGGTTTCGTGCGGCACTTGCCGACGCAGCTGGTTGAGGCTTTCAAGTCCACCCTCGAAGAAGTCCTGGGTGCAGATCTGATGCTGCACGTAGTCGACGGATCTGATCCGTTCCCGCTGAAGCAGATTGATGCTGTCAACACAGTCATCTCCGAGATCGTGCGCGAAACAGGGGAGGAAGCACCACCTGAGATCATTGTGGTCAACAAAATTGACAAGGCTGATCCCTTGACCTTGGCGGAGGTGCGGCACGCGCTGGCCGACACTCACAATGTAGTTTTTGTCTCCGCCGCCACGCGCGAGGGGCTCGACGAGCTCGAGGCACGCATTGAACAATTCCTCAACACTCTCGACCGCCACGTTGAGCTTCTGGTGCCATACACCCGCGGAGATATCGTCTCGCGCGTGCACAACGAAGGAACCGTGCGCTCCGAGGAACACACAGCCGAAGGCACGCGTATCGACGTTCGCCTGCCGCAAGTCCTGGCGGACCAATACGCCGAATTTGTTGCGGACGAGGATCTAGATGATAATCAAGATTCGTGACTAACCAACTGGGCTGGAACCTCCACGGTGACGGCAAAAAGATTCTTCCCGGGGCGGTTGTTTCCCCCAACGAGCGGCTTGATTGGCCGCGAACAATCGGTATCGGCATGCAACACGTGGTTGCGATGTTCGGTGCAACACTGCTGGTGCCAACGCTGACTGGCTTCCCAGTAAACACCACTTTGCTATTCTCCGGGTTAGGCACGATCATCTTCCTGCTGATCACGCGTAACCGACTACCGTCATACTTGGGCTCCTCATTCGCGTTCATCGCCCCGCTGAGTGCCTCGGCCCAGTACGGAATTGAGGCACAGATCACCGGCGTGCTGTGCACAGGCGTCGCACTGATCATTGTGGGTTTCATAGTGAAAGCTGCAGGAAAACGCGTCATAGATGCGGTGATGCCGCCTGCTGTTACTGGCGCAATTGTCGCGCTGATCGGATTCAACTTGGCACCTACGGCGGTGGCCAATGTGGAGACCCAGCCACTAGTAGCAGGCGTTACCTTGGCCACGATCATTATTTTCACCGTGGCCATGCGGGGGATGGCGACGCGCCTCGCAATTCTGATTGGCGTGGTTGTCGGCTGGGTTTTCGCAGCTGCCACCGGGAACCTAGCCGAGGGGGCGGGGGAGACTATCGCGAACGCGCCGTGGATAGGGCTGCCCACCTTTCACTTCCCCAATTTCGATCCTGCGGTGGCAATTCCAGCAATCCTTGTCACCCTCCCTGTGCTTGTCGTTTTAATCGCGGAGAACGTGGGCCACGTCAAGGCTGTGTCTGAAATGACAAGGACCGACCTTGATGACCTCGCCGGCGACGCTTTAATCGGCGATGGAATTGCAACAAGCTTGGCTGGTGCTTTCGGCGGCTCAGGTACCACCACCTACGCAGAAAATATTGGCGTGATGGCCGCGACCCGCGTGTACTCCACAGCAGCATACTGGGTGGCAGCCGTCTTCGCTATCGCCCTGGCGTTCATCCCGAAATTCGGCGCGTTGATCTTCACCATCCCCACCGGTGTCCTTGGAGGAGCCTGTCTCGTGCTCTACGGATTGATCGGCATGTTGGGCGTGCGCATCTGGCAGGATAATAACGTCAACTTCAATAACCCAGTCAACCTCACTGCAGCGGCAGTGGCCATGGTGGTGGGCATCGGCAATCTATCGCTTACTGTTAGTGGCGTTCCACTCGAGGGAATCGCGCTGGGCTCGGTCGGCATCATCGTGCTGTACCCAATCATGAAGTGGGCTTATACCACCGTCGGTGAGGGACAACAGCACGCCAGGTTCTAAAAACAGGTCGAGTTGGTGCAGAATTCTGCAGCTGCAAAATAAACAACGACCACCTGATGAGCCACGTGGTCGTCGTTAAGCGCGGTGTTACGGAAATACTTAAGCGTCTAGGTCAGACTCGATCAATGCCGCGATCTTTTCGACGGCTTCCTCGTTATCGGAGGAAACAATGACCTCATCGCCTTGCTCAGCGCCAAGAGCCATGATCATCAGAGACGAGGCAGCGTCGGCCTCTTCGTCTTCGTCGGAAGCTAAGACAAGCAAGATTTCATCATCGTACTCCGCAGCTGCCTCAGCGATTACGGTGGCGGGGCGCGCGTGCAGGCCTACAGAGGAACCTACCTTGACGGTTTTTGATGCCATGAGAATAATTTCCTTTCGTCAGAACGTCTGGATCAAGTGTAGAAGATTATGCGGTGACAGCGGTCGATTCCGTTGAGTTTTTCGCCGCGTTCTTGGCCTCGTTCTCATGCGCTGCCTGTTCCACAGCGCGGTTCGGCCAAAACTGCTTCAGCGCCACCACCACGATGGTGGACGTAGCAATGCCTGCGATCAACGCGATGAGAGCACCCCACCACGGATTAATCGCAAACAGGACGAAAATGCCGCCGTGAGGAGCACGCGAGCCCACGCCGAACGCCATCGAGACCGCACCGGTGACTGCGCCACCGGCCATCATGGACGGGATTACTCTCAATGGATCCGCCGCAGCGAACGGGATTGCACCCTCCGAGACAAATGACAAGCCTAACAACCAAGCAGACTTGCCATTTTCCTGCTCCGCAGGTGTGAACAGCTGCTTGCGGATGAAAGTAGCGATTGACATCGCGATCGGCGGGACCATGCCAGAGAGCATGACTGCCGCCATAATCTGGAAGCTCGCCTCTGTCCCTGCAGACAAGCCTGCAGTACCGAAGAGATAAGCAGCCTTATTTACGGGCCCACCGAGATCGAAGCACATCATCAAACCGATAATCAGGCCAAGCAGGATGGCTGATGAGCCAGACATAGAGCTTAACCAATCCGTCAATCCTGTCATGATCGCCTCTAGGGGACGGCCAAGCAGCAAGAACATAGTCAGGCCGACGATGAGCGAGGCCAGTAGCGGGATGATCACCACCGGCATAAGGGAGCGAAGCCAAGCCGGAACCTGCCAATTACCAATCCAATAGGCGACCAGGCCAGCCAAGATACCGGTGATCAATCCGCCGATGAATCCCGCACCTAGCATGACGGAAATTGCGCCCCCAACGAAACCCGGAGCGATCCCGGGGCGGCCAGCTAAGGAGAACGCGGTGTAGCCAGATAATGCGGCAACGACAAACCCCATAGCGGCTTGGCCGATCGCAAACATGACGGCACCACAGTACAGTGCGAACCCAGAGCGGTCGAAGCTCACCGCTTCGCCATCGACAAGCACTTCGTGGCCGGGAAGATTTGTCAGCGAGTAACCGGTAGAAATTGCTTGCCACCCGTTAGCCACATCGTAACCGCCGATGAGGAAGCCGAGGGCTAGAAGCAAACCGCCAGCCGCAACAAACGGAACCATGTACGACACTCCAGTCATCACAGCCTGTTGAATGCGCTTCGGCCAACTTTCCCCACCGCTCGACGAGCTTCCTTCCGTGTCACCTGTGGTGGCCGAATCGCCGGGCACACGTTGTGCGTTCGGGTCAGAAGATGCGGTTATTGCTTCGTCTAACAGGGCGTCAGGCTCATTGATACCGCGTTTAACAGGAGACTGAATGAGAGGCTTTCCGGCGAAGCGCTCCTTGTCGCGCACAGCCACGTCCACTGCGAAAATAACCGCATCGGCGCTGTCGATCACTGCGGGATCGAGCTGTTCTCCTCCGGAGGAACCCTGCGTTTCAACAAACAGAGTCACATCATCACGCTTGTCAGCGGCTTGCTGCAGGGAGTCTGCCGCCATGTAGGTATGGGCAATACCGGTGGGGCACGCAGTTACAGCAATGATCGTGCGGACAGCGGGCTGCACATTGCTCGTGCTTGTCGACGGTGCCTTCTTAGCAGACGACTTTTTTGCGTTGGTCACCGAGAGAACCGCCTGAACAATCTCATCGTCTGTGCGGGCGCCACGAAGTTGATTAATAAACTCGCCGCGGACAAGGGCCCGGGCCAACTTCGACAGGATCTTCAGGTGCTCCTTGCCTCCGCCGTCAGGGGCGGCAATGAGGAAAACGAGATCCGCATCGCCGTCAGGTCCGCCGAAATCGACGGGGCGGGTCAGCCTAGCAAAGGCAAGCGTTGGTTCAATGACGGCAGCAGAACGACAGTGCGGAATAGCAACTTGTCCGTTGACTCCGGTTCCTGCTTTGGTCTCGCGTGCGATGGCGTCGTGCGCGAGCGCGTGCGCGTCGGTGGCTCGACCGCAGTCCGCGATCGATTTTGCTAGGCGCTTAATGACGTCGTTCGTGGAGGAACCGAAGTCCACATCGAGACTGACAAGTTCTTGAGTGATCAGTGGGTTATTCATCGATGACATCCTTAAGTAAGGGTTGACATGGTGTGGACGGTTGTTTCAGAAAAATTGGCAAGTTCGGGCCCTGGTATTTCCGTACCGGGAAGGCCTGCTGCGGCGGAGCCGTATGCGACAGCCCAGCGCAACGCGGTCGCCTGGTCCTCGCCAGAGGTACGCGCACGCAGATAGCCGGCGAGCGAACAGTCACCGGCGCCAACTGTGGAGACGACTTGGGTAGGTGGCGGAGTAGCCTGCCACGCTTTATCTGCGGTAATAAGCACCGCACCTGCGCTGCCGAGGGTGAGAAGAATTTCCTGTACTCCCGCATCTATGAGGGGGCGAGCAGCCTTGATTGCCGGTCTCCAGTTCCCATGAGCTGCTTCGTGCTCGATAGTTTCACCATCGAATCCGGTGAGCTGACCCAACTCGATACCATTCGGTTTGAGCAGCGTCGGCGCGCACTTATGCAACTGCTCTGCGACCGCCTTCAAAGGCTCATCGGAAGTATCCACTGCCGTGAAAGCCTTCGGGTTTGCTTCAATGCACTTTCCGACAAGAGTGGCGTACCAATCTATCGGAGCACCAGGTGGAAGAGACCCTGACAGTACTATGGCAGTGGCCTGCGGGGCGAAACTGACGAGGAGTTCTTCTAGTTGCTTCAGGTTAACGTTGTTCAACGTTGCCCCAGGCTCGTTGAGCTTAGTCGTTGTGCCGTCGGGTTCAGTGACAGCTGTATTGGTTCGAACTGCGCTTTCAACACTGATATTTCTAAACGGTATGCCCGCTGCTTGAGTGAGCGCGATAAAGGGGTCATGAGCTGCCGCGGGGAATAGTGCAATCGTAGACACACCGCCACGATGTAGTGCGTTGGCGACATTGACTCCCTTTCCTCCGGCGCTCCGGTGCGCGCAAATGGGCCGCTGGACCTCTCCCCGTTTTAAAGGACTTTCCAGGCTGAGTGTCGCGTCGACGCTTGGATTGGCGGTAAAAGTCACGATCATGATCAGACTCCCTCCATCGTAAAACGATGCTCTCCGTGTGGCTAATTCGGCGAAAATGGTAGTAAGTGATGTGAAGCACAAGAGTTATTAAACACAATTATGCCCGACTGTTTCCGGTCGGGCAAGGTGGAGTTGGGAAAAGCCTTGAAATGTGTCCGATTTAACGCAGTTTTTAGTCCGCTAAGATGACTTCCACACCACGTTCACGAAGCTCGCTGATAAACGACTCTGGCGCATCAGCGTCCGTCACAATCACATCCACCTGGTCCAGCGAAGCGAAGCTGACAAGATAGTCATTGCCCAGCTTGGTGGAATCACACAGCACCACCACTTGTCGAGCATTTGTCACCATGGATGACTTCACAGCAGCTTCCTGGGCATCAGCAGTGGAAAGTCCATGGTCGATGGTCAGTGCATTGGTGCCAATAAACGCAACTTCCGCGCGCATGAGAGCTAGCGTGCGCAGTGCAGTGTCGCCGACTACTGCTTGCGTGATTGCACGCACGCTCCCGCCAAGTAATTGGACATTGTCGAGTCCTGCCCCGGAAAGCTCTAGCGCAATGGGGAGCGAATTAGTCACGATCGACCAGGTCTTTGCCCCCGGATGTTCCGTAATGAGATCGGCCAACCCATTAATTGTGGTACCTGCGTCAAGAAAAATTCCGCCGCCGTTAGTGGGGAGATATTTCATTGCTTCGCGTGCGATTGCGGATTTGGCAGTAGGTGAGGACCGGAATCGTGTATCCAAAGGAAATTCAGTAGTGAGAAAGGATTGGCTGGCTACTGCGCCACCGTGGACACGGTGAACAAAACCATCGCGATCGAGCACTGCCAAGTCTCGACGGATTGTTTCCGCAGTGACCTCAAACTTCTGTGCCAGCTCTGTGACGTTCACGCGGCCTTCAACTGCAGTGAGTGAAGCAATCTGTCGACGACGTTCCTCTGCGTACATGGGACCTCCGAGTGCACAACGGACTAAATAAAGAAAAAGGGTCTTTATCCAGTATTCCAAAATACAGGTGTCCGAGTGTGTGAGTTGATGTCTGGTCGCCCCCGTCAGGGTGTAGAAACAAAAAGAGAGCGCCCCGCACTCAGATTTGATCGGGGCGCATTCGGGGTTGGGCTTAGAGAGTGCGCATTACCGATACCACTCGACCCATGATTTGTGCCTCATCACCCCTGATAGGGGCGAATGCATCATTATGTGGCAGCAGCCAGACACCCGTTGAATCGCGGTGGAACTCCTTCACGGTGGCTTCGTCGTCAAGCAGTGCTGCAACGAAGTCGCCTTCCTCAGCAACAGGTTGTGCTTTCACGATAACCCAGTCGCCATCCAGGATTCCAGCATCGCGCATCGACTCGCCAACCACCTGAAGCATATAGAGTTCTCCGTCTCCAACGATATCGGCTGGCATCGGATAGTACTCGTCGATGTGTTGCTCGGCGAGGATTGGGTTACCCGCAGCGATTTGACCAACAACTGGGACATAGCTGGTCTGCACCGAGTTTTCAGGGACTGGCTTGGGTTCTTGTGGCTTGTCTTTCTTCTTGGATAGCGGCGCATTAGGCAGGTGACGCAAGTCTACGGCGCGTGGCTTATTCGGATCGCGCCGCAAGAAGCCCTTCTTTTCAAGTTCCTTGAGCTGGTAGGCGACGGATGAAGTCGACTGTAGGCCGGCTGCATCGCCAATCTCTCGGATGCTTGGTGGATAGCCACGCAGGACAACGGCATCTTGTATTACATCGAGGATGCGCTTTTGACGTGCGGACAATGTTGCGGGATCTGGCTGTTTCGAATCTGACTTTTTGTGGGCCATAGTTGCTCCTGATTGTTTTGAGAGATTTCACCTCAGTGGTCCCGGGAAGGCGTTCCGGGAAATTTCGCTACTACATGTGTACCACGAAACTGCAAGTTTGTTCGAGACAGCAAGCCAACTATGGACAAAGTTTTTCTCGCGTGCTATAAATCGAACATAAGAGCTAATTCGAACAAGTTAGCGATAGCAGTGTTCGAATCTGTCGAATGCGCTTTGTATGATAGCGAAGCAAAGAAAGGGCACACATTATGACACTCAAGGAAATGAACATTCATCACGTCCAACTCGGTCAACATACCTCCTCTCCGGTTGTCCCTCCGGCGGCGGTTTGGGACCTTAACACGCGTGTTCAAAGTATGCTTCAGGCCGAACATGTTCGAACTTTGCGTGGAAATTATCGAACGCGTAGTCGTTCAATTCCAGAGCGGTCGACGCAGGAATATTTTGCGGAAGTACCACTCGAAAATCGCCGCGGATTAGTTCGGTCTCTCGTTTTAGGGGTTTTCATGGGATTTAGCATGATCGTAGGGGCAGCAGTTGGTGGGGTTTTTGCTGATTCGCCTTCCCACAGTCAAGGGCCAGTGGATTATACTGCCGAGATCCAGAGTGTCGACCGTCACTGAACCCCGGCGAGGAGGCAAGGAGCTAAAGACTAGCCAGAAAGCGCCGGGCTGTAAGATTTGGGGTGTGGGTTGACCCACAATAATCCTTGCTCCTCGATTGTAGATTGGCCAGCTGCCAGTGCATTGCCCTTTTTGTCATAACGACTCCTCGCGAGTGATTGACTCGCGAATCATCGACTCCGGTGCATCCATCCGGCGCCGACGTGAGTGTACTTCTTGTACAGGTCGGTTTACCACAGTAGAGAAAGCGATCTTGACAGTGATTAAGCGAAATGGGCTTTCTGAACCATTCAATCGAGACAAAGTAATCACAGGGGTACGGCGCGCCTGCCAAGGTCGAGACGTCTCCGACGACGCGTTGAAACTTTTGGCCCAAGAAGTGGAAGAAAGCATCCGCAGCCAAGGCAGTTCCCAGGTCCATGCGAACGACATCGGGCTTGCCATCCTAGAACCACTCCGTGCTTTAGACGAAGTTGCGTACCTTCGATTTGCGTCCGTGTATAAGTCTTTTGAAAGCGCTGACGATTTTGAATCGGAAATACGTCTCATGCGGCGCCGTGACCGCGACTATTAGAGCAGTGGCCTATACGCTGAGTTTGTCCACCATTTTCTGAATTCGTCGTTCCGATACAGGTTTCGGAGTACCCAAGCGTTGCGCAAAAAGGCTGACTCGCAGCTCTTCAATCCGCCATAGAATATCCTTGACTGCGCGAGACTTCTGTGCAGAAGCCGGCAGATGCTGCAGCTTCGCGTCTAGATAGCGTTGAGCGGACTCAATAACATCTTGGCGTTCTGCATCCCTATCAGGGTCGAGCGACATATCCTCTAATCGGATTCGTATCGCCTCCATGTATCGGGGCAGGTGCTGCAAATTCTGACTACCATGCACTGTTATCGCATGTTTTGGTAGTAGGAAAGCAAGTTGAGCCTTCATATCGTCAATTGCGGGCCCATGCCAATTGTCTAACTCGCTAACGACGTTTGCGTACTCCACCAATCCCGGAGCCACTGCAACAACAGTGCGACGGACTTTGCCAGCAACGTCGGGCTTAACTTTTTGAAGCAGGGCGTCAAATTCCTTCGGTGTCCGAACTGGCCCCCCATAGTCAAACATCAGGTCACGAATCGCGGCAACGCGTGCATCTTCTACTAAGCCCTCGGAGCCACCATGAGGATAGTGATCGACAGCAACACGCTGGCGCAGTGGTAGCCCCTTCGTCATCTGTGACGGGGACACCGAAATGTGGCGGAGCAATAAAGTCAAAGTAGCGGTCACCATAGATTGATCAGCCGCAGCTTTGGTGGGGTGGACCGTCACTTTCACTCCATTGGCAGTGGCCTCCAATGCGGGATATGCTTCGACCGTGTTGCCATCGACGGTGGTACTGACAGACTCTGGGATACTTCCGAGTGTGTCTTCCGTCCACTGTGCGGCAGACTTGGTTTCAGCTTTGCGCCCAGCCTTCGACATTGACGATTTAATCTGTGCTGACCGGCGGCTCTGCAAAGCAGCAAGATCTTTGTCGTGGTCTATTATTTTTCCGTGTCGATCCACTGCGGCAAACGTCATCCGTAAGTGAGGAGGAAGAGATTTGGGACGGAAGTCACTGCCGTTGATTCCGGAACCTCCGAGCGCTCGAAGCACTTCCGCCAATTGGTCGGTGAGTCGGCCCTCAAACGGAATCAACTTCGGCGTGGCGCGCTTAGCAAACTCTGGAGCTGGAACAACTGTCTTGCGCAGCGCCTTGGGCAGTGAACGGATTAACTCTGTCACCAACTCAGTGCGAAGCCCGGGAACTAACCAATCAAAGTCTTCATCGTCCACGTTGGCCAAGAGCGGAACCGGGACTAGAGCTGTCACACCATCGTATGGGTCGCCAGGCTCAAACTTGTACTGCAGTTCGTAGGACACCGACCCTTGACGCCAGTGGTCAGGAAACTGGGTATCAGCGTTAACGGAGTGTTCCTGATCAAGTAGCGCGTCCGGGTCGAAGTCGAGAAAATCTGGTTGGGTCTGGCGCTTTTTCTTCCACCACGAGTCAAAGTGGCGCCCTGTCACCGCGTTGTCGGGAAGACGTGCGTTATAAAACTCGAATAATGTATCTTCATCTACTACAAGACCGCGGCGGCGCAACTTATCCTCAACGGCACTCGCTTCGTCTAGCATCTGCTGATTGTGTTCGAGGAATCTGTGGTGGGTGTTCCACTGACCAGCTATCAGACCGTGACGAATGAATAAATCGCGCGCAGCCTCTTTATCTACTCGGTGGTAGGGGATCAACTTGTCAGCAACAATAGTTACGCCGTATAGCATGGATTTTTGGTGCACCATCGCAGCAGCACGCTTTGTCGACCAAACCGGCTCAGAATAGGAATGTTTCAGCAAATCTGCGGCGAGTTTCTCCACCCAGGAAGCCTGGATTTTCGCTACGTCCCGTGCCCACAGGCGCGAGGTCTCCACGAGTTCACCGGCCATGACCATTTCTGGTGGCTTTTTCGCTAGTGCAGAACCGGGAAAGATCATGAAGCGGGTTCCGCGTGCACCTTGGTATTCTTTTCTATTTCCGTCGCGCGCACCGATATTGGATAGCAACCCGGAAAGTAGCGACTGGTGGATCGCATCATGGTCACGCTTGCCGACGACATCCTGAGCCTGGGACCAACCCAATTGCTTCGCCACATCACGGAGTTGGCGCACCAGGTCATACCACTCGCGGATTCGCATGTAGTGCAAGTATTCTTTTTTCATGCGTTTGCGGAATGCATTGCCCGACATTTCATCGCGGGACTCGGTGATGTAATCCCACAGTTTCAAACTGGATAGGAAATCTGACTCCTTGTCCTTGAAACGTGCGTGTGCCTGATCGGCCTGCGCCTGGAATTCGAGTGGGCGTTCCCGCACGTCCTGGATGGTCATCGACGAAACTATGACGGTGACGTCGTCAAGCACACCTAGCGTGTTGGCCTCGACAAGCATGCGGGCCATACGCGGGTCGACGGGGATGCGGGCAAGGTCGCGGCCGATCGTCGTTAAGCGCGGCTCCTTTTCGCGTGTCGACGATTGCTCCAGCGCACCTAACTCATCAAGCAGTACCAGGCCGTCGCGGACTGCCTTGTGCTCCGGGGGCTGGATGAATGGAAACGCGGTGATATCTCCAAGTCGCAGGGAGATCATTTGCAGGATGACGCTGGCTAAGTTGGTGCGCAGGATCTCAGGGTCGGTGAATTCAGGCCGAGAGTTGAAATTATCTTCGGAGTACAAGCGGATTGCGATGCCATCTGCAACGCGGCCACAGCGGCCCGAGCGCTGGTTTGCGCTGGCCTGCGAAATCTCCTCGATTGGGAGGCGTTGGACCTTTGTACGCGTGGAGTACCGCGAAATACGTGCAGTGCCGGTGTCAACGACATAGTGGATGCCCGGAACGGTGAGCGAAGTTTCGGCGATATTTGTGGCCAGCACGATGCGCCGGCCTGAGTGCGGGGAGAACACGCGGTGCTGCTCTTGGTTGGACAGGCGCCCAAACAGGGGAGTAACTTCCACCCCGCGCCACTTCTTAGCCTCGATAACTTCGATGGCGTCGCGGATATCGCGCTCGCCAGGGAAGAAACACAGGATGTCGCCGGGGCCTTCGGCCATCAGTTCTTCGATAGCCGCGACGAGGCCGTCGAGCAGATCGATGTCAACTACTTTGTCGCCCACCTGCTGCTCAAGCGGCCGATACCGGATTTCAACCGGATAGGTGCGGCCGGACACCTCGATGATCGGAGCGGGAGTCCCATCGGCAGCGGCGAAATGCTGGGCGAATCGTTCTGGGTCGATAGTGGCCGAGGTGATGATCACCTTCAAATCTGGGCGGTGAGGCAACAAGCGCTTCAGGTAGCCAAGCAGGAAGTCGATATTGAGGGACCGCTCGTGGGCCTCATCGATAATGATGGTGTCATAGGCATTCAAGTAACGGTCCCGCTGCATCTCGGCAAGCAAAATACCGTCGGTCATGAGTTTGACCGCAGTAGTCTTTGAAACACGGTCGTCGAAGCGAATTGCGTAACCGACGGATTCACCGATTTCCTGGCCCAACTCGTCGGCAATGCGCTCTGCCACTGTTCGCGCCGCAAGACGCCGTGGCTGAGTATGACCAATCAACCCGCGGCGGCCTCGCCCCAAATCCAACAGCATTTTCGGGATTTGTGTGGTTTTACCCGAGCCAGTCTCACCAGCGATGATGACAACTTGGTTATTGTTGATCAGCTCCATGATGTCGTCACGACGCTCAGAAACCGGCAACTGCTCGGGATACGAGATTTCGGGGATGGCCTCGTCGACAAGCGATACCTTGAGCGCAGCGTCGTCTAAATCCTTCGCGATTGCCTGCAGCGCTTGAGGCGCACGAGCCTTGCGAAGACGACGCGAAAAGCGGCGCGCATCCGAAATAGTCAGTTCATCAAGTCGCGCGTATAAGGCGTCACGCGAAGCAGAGTCTGGGTTAATAGTCATAGCTGAATATGCAGTGTAGTCGGTGCTGCAAAGATGACTATCACAGGTAACTGTGGCCTTGAATCACTCGCGCGACAGCATGACCTCAGCGCGGGTATCGGTGGGGAAAACCTACGTTCCTTCCGAAACCAGTAATATGGTCGCAGAACCACAACAAGTTAAGTAAGGAAGGACTACTGCGCATGACCACACCTCCCAATAATGGTGGCCCCGACTATCCGGAGTACCCCAATCAAGATCCATCTGACGGTAACTCCCACGCCAATAATGGTGGGAACAGTGGCGATGGGTTTTCGCACTATCCTCAGTACCCGTCCACTCCGCATCCTGAAGATGCGCCGGGCTACAATGCCGGTGGAAGCCAAGGCTATGATCCGACGCAGGGATACCCAAGTTACGGTGCAGCAGGAGGGGCTGGTGCGCAGCAGGGAAGCTACCCGCAGCCAGGATCTGGTAACCAGCTCAATGACGGGCTCAACCCGAATATGGTGAACACCGACGGCAGGATCAACGTCATGCGCGCTGTGAAGTGGGGAGTGGGAACCACCTTCTCCAACGCGGGAGTTTTCATTGGTGGCGCATTTCTTACTGGCCTTGTCATCATCGCCCTGGCTGCTGTTGGTGTAACGTTGTCGATGGGGAATCAGCAGTCACTTGTGTATAATATCTTTAGTTTGGCTATAAGCTTGGTCTCCGCAGCGTGGATGATTTTCGTCATTCGGTTGACTATTTGGCAAGTGGACAAGGTTAAAGCAAAGTTCTCCGATCTTTTTAACAATGTCCATTTCTGGCCAGGATTCATCGTGTCGCTGCTCCTTTCGCTGATTTCCTGGCTGATTATTATGATCCCGACGGTTGGTTGGGCAGGATCCAAAGCGACCAAATTAGCTAATATTGATGATCCGGTTGCGATGGAGAAGTTCATCGTCAACGACTTGGGCTCGTTGCTGGGGATCATCGGTGTGGTTTGGCTAATCTTGTTACTTATTTCCCCGCTGCTTATGTTTCCTACCGAGTTCGCCACCGAAGGTCGCGCGGGGATTGGTGGAGCGTTCGCCCAAGCCTTTCAGGTGGGCAAGAGCAACTATGGCCGACTCTTGGCCTACTACGTTGTCGTGGGCCTCGTTGGTGGACTGATCGTCATGTTGACGCTGGGCTTGGGGGCACTCATTGTCATACCAGCGGGCATGCTGATCAAGGCGCACTTGTACCGCCAAGGTGCCGGTGGCCCTATTCCGCATGACGCAGAATACGACGGCCCAGTACAGGGCTACGGCGACAACTATAACTACGGCGGGTACCACGGCTTCGCATAAAGGTACTTAACGACGACTAGCGTGGCCCCTCTCGTACCGAGAGGGGCCACGCTTTGTTTAATACTTGGTTGCTTAGCTGTTTAGAAGGTCTTTGTTGTGATCCTTTGCAGCTTCAAAGGCCTTTTTCATTAGTTCGCCAAGTGCTTCGTATTCATCTGCGCGAGACGACGACGTCCGGTACACCAAACCGATGGTGCGTTGCGCGCTGACGGATTCCTCGAAGTTAGCCAGCGCGAGACCGGAGCGGATGCATTCAGTGGATAGAGCAGACTCAGGAACGAGTGTAGTTCCGAGTCCGGCTACGACTAGCTGGATGATCGTGGTCAGTGATGATGCGCGAGTGACGGCATCGGTGGCCTCGGAGGGGTTGATGTCAGCAAGTCTGCACAAATCCACGACTTGGTCACGCAGGCAATGTCCGTCGTCGAGAAGCAGTAAGTCAAGATCTTCCATTACCTCTAAGGTGAGATCCTGCCTCCCAGTGTACTTATGGCCTTCGGGCAGGACAATGATGAATCGTTCATCGTAGAGCGGGTAATCTACCATGCCGGCACTGTCGGAAGGCAAAGCCATCACGGCTAGATCAATTTTCCCGTCGCGCAATTGAGTGAGGAGGTGCTTGGTTTGTTCCTCGACGATGCGTGGTTCCATGTCAGGGTATTCACGTTTGAGGCTGCGGAGCAGCTCTGGAAGAATATAAGGCGCGACGGTGGGGATGATTCCTATTGTCAAAGGCCCTGTTAGAACGCCATGGGCACCGCGGGAATGATTGATGAATTGATCCGCTGCTTCTAGGGTGGACTTCGCGTAAGGTAGCAGTTGCTCACCGATAGGAGTGACAATCACTTTGCGCGTTGACCGCTCAATCAGTTGCACGCCAAGGCCGGTCTCGAGGGCGACGAGTGCCTGGGACAGTGACGGCTGTGAAATTGACAGCTTGTTTGCTGCTGTCCCGAAGTGTTTGTTCTCAGCAATCGTGACGAACGTGCGCAGCTGCGCTAGGGTTGGCCGATACTCTTTATTGCTCATGCTTATCACTTTAACTTAAAACCATAGATCTTACTATTGACAGGGTTACATTATTGGGGAATAATGATAAATAGTCATGTGGAGGCGAACGGGCCATAATGTAACCGTTCACACAGACTACACTGATTCATACGCTATTTCTATAAAGGAGAGTTGCTAAATGGCAATTATGACTGTTGGGGAGCGCTTCCCAGAGTTCGAGCTAACCGCACTGAAGGGCGGCGACCTGCACGAAGTTAATGCAGCGCAGCCTGAGGACTACTTCGAGACCGTTTCGCTGGACAAGTACCAGGGGATGTGGAAGGTTGTCTTCTTCTACCCGAAGGACTTCACCTTCGTGTGCCCAACGGAGATTGCTGCATTCGGCAAGCTAGACGAAGACTTCCAGGATCGCGACACCCAAATCCTGGGTGGTTCCACCGACAACGAGTTTGCTCACTTCAATTGGCGTGCAACCCACCCAGAGCTGAAGGATGTTCCTTTCCCAATGTTCTCCGACATCAAGCACGAGCTCATCCGTGAGCTCGGCGTTGAGAACGCTGACGGTGTTGCTGACCGTGCAACCTTCATTATCGATCCAGACGGCATTATTCAGTTCGTCTCGGTGACCCCAGATGCTGTCGGACGCAACGTCGATGAGGTTCTGCGCGTTCTTGATGCACTGCAGTCTGAGGAAGTGTGCGCCTGCAACTGGGAGGCAAACGACCCGACTAAGAATATTAACAAGCTGGACGTTGTCCAGGACTCCCTGAAGTAATTTCAGGTAGAGGCCCCGCACCCAGCGTCACTTTAGGGGGCGGGGCACACCTTTGGCCTCCACGAAAAGTAAACCTATTAAATGAAAGGGAATTTTTATGTCTATTGATAACCTGAAGAACGCTTTGCCGGAATATGCGAAGGACCAGAAGCTCAACATCGGCACCCTGGCTCGCTCCACCGAGCTGAACGAGGAGCAGCTGTGGGGCTGCTTCGTCGCGGCGGCGGCGGCAACTAAGAACGAGTCTGTCATCTCCGAGATCGTCGACGAGGCGAAAGAGCACCTCTCTGAGGAGGCGCTCGAGGCGGCCTTCGGCGCGGCAACCGTCATGGCGATGAACAACGTTGCGTACCGCTCCAAGCACATGCTGGGCGACGACTATGCAAACGTGAAGTTCGGCCTGCGCATGAACATCATCTCCAAGCCTGGTGTGGAGAAGGTCAACTTCGAGCTGTGGTCCATCACCGTGTCTGCGATGAATGGCTGCGAGGCATGCCTGGCAGCTCATGCAAAGGTAGTCCAAGACGAGGGCATGACTAAGGAGCAGGTCTGGGAAGCTGTCAAGATCGGCGCAGTGGTCAACGCTGTGGCACAGGCAGTCCAGATCGAGGACGCACGTTAAGCATTGATGCGCTTGAAGCATTGATATGTCTAGCGACGAAGACCCCGTCACGAACTCGCACCAGCGAGAGGTGGCGGGGTTTTTCGTACAAGATCTCTCGACCGATGTTTGCTTCGCAGGTTAAACTTTCAGCTAAGGAGGTTGTCCATGAGTATTCGAGCGATGACTGCGCCTGAAGTCGCTGAGCTCGTCAAAGAGGCAAAGACAGTAGTCGGCGGGCTGATGCGCAGCCAGAAGCAACGTGTTGCACGCGAAAGCGCAGAAATGTACGCCACTATGGTCGAGGGTGACGATAAATATCACCACCAGGCGCGCGTAGCTCTTCACGCCCTATGGTTTATGGTGTTGCGACGCCAACGCCGGTATGCCGACAGCGAACCATCTCTTCGGTTTCTCCTTGAGGCAGGCTATTTCGAGTACGTGCTTGTTGATGGAATTAACATGTCTGACCATTACTTGGCCGATCTCTACGAGTCTCGCGGTGAGTACGAAAGAGCTGCAGGACACAGGGAAGCTTTCGCTGCCACTACACAACGTCACTTCGGTGAGGACTCAGAACGCGCTCGGATGTCCGCCCTACGGGCAGAAGCCACCCGGGCCAGGGCTGATGGTACCCGCAGCCAGAGTATAAGACGACGTTAGATTAGGAGACGACTGTAGCGTCCGCTTATGTGGCTAAAAACCTCATTGATCTGCTGAGCCTGGCTGATCGGAAGCGAGCTATGCTCGGCGAACCGGACACCGAGGAAGATCAGGCTTACACCTGCTTCATCTCCAGGTGGCTCAGGCGCACCTCGCCAGCCTCATCGGAAGCATCCAGGTCCACCACACCGTGCAGCTGGAAGGAGTTGTCACCTTCTGGGTCCTGCAAAATCTGGCGGACCTCCCAAGCACGCCCCGATTGGTCGCCGATAGAGAAGTACTCCTTGCCACGGGCCTCTTGGTCGGTGCCGATGTCGTCATACTCATCGAAATAGTCATCCATGGCGGCACCCCAGTCTGGTTTCTCATCGTGGTCTAAGTAGTCCAGCATCTCGGCCAGGCGGTCTTCTTTTTCGTAGGCGAACAGTTCCACCAAACGGAAGAAATAGTTGCGCACCATGATTGTAAACGCACGCCGGTTAGCCGTTAGAGCAGATGGGTTTTCCACACCGAAGGCGAGCTCGCGTTCAAGGGTGTCCTGATCTACCGGTGTGTCCTCATCTGCCATGTGTGCCCATTCGTCGATAAGCGAAGAATCGACCTGGCGGATGAGCTCGCCGAGCCAGGTCACCACGTCGTCAAGCTCCTCAGTCATATGCTGCGCAGGCACAGACTTTGCCAGGGTGCGCCACGCGTCTGTGAGATAGCGCAAGACAACGCCCTCACTGCGGGCCAGACCGTAGGTGGCAATCAGGTCTGAAAACGTCATTGCGTGCTCAATCATGTCGCGCACCACTGACTTCGGCGACAGTTCAAACTCTTTGGCCCACGGGTTGCCCTCGCGGAAAGTCTCGAAAGCTTCATCGAGCTCCTCTTTCAAGGGCATGGGGTAGGTGACTTCCTCGAGCAGCGCCATGCGCTCGGTGTAGTCTACCCCTTCTGCTTTTAACGCCGCGAGTTCTTCGCCACGCTCCGCGGATTGCTGGGCCTGGAGCAGCTGGCGCGGGTCATCTAAGATGGCCTCAAACGTGGAGATCACATCCAACGTGTAGGTATCTGACTCTGGGTCCAACAGTGTAAGAAACGCCAAAGCGAAAGGGGACAGGGGCTGGTTGAGTGCGAAATCGCGGTCCAGCTCGTCGACCAAAGTGTACGGACGCGATGCCAGTGACTCGGGGGTGCGCTCCACAATGCCCGCATTAATCAAGCCGCGGAACAGTTCGACCGATGTGAGAATATCCCGGTTCTGCTTCGCGCGCGTGTCATGGTTTGTGCGCAACAAATGCTTCATGTGCTCGTAGCCATCACCAGGGCGTGCCACCACGTTGAGTAACATCGAGTTGGAGATCTTAAACTGGCTGGTGAGCTCCTCTGGCTCAGCCACCTTAAGCCGCTCAAAGGTATTCTCTGACCAGGAGATCTGCCCGTCACGGGGGGCTTTCTTGCGCAGCTTTTTCTTTTTCGCGGGATCGTCTCCGGCCTTGCGGCGCAGTTTCACGTTTTCAATTTCATGCTCTGGGGCTTCCACCACCACGGTGCCCTCCGTGTCATAGCCAGCCCGGCCTGCACGCCCCGCGATCTGGTGGAACTCGCGTGATTTCACAATGCGCTGACGCACACCGTCATATTTGGCCAGCCCTGTCATCAGCACAGTGCGGATCGGTACATTTATACCCACCCCCAAGGTATCAGTGCCACAAATGACCTTCAGCAGGCCGGTTTGAGACAGCTTTTCGACGAGCCTCCGATACTTCGGCAACATACCTGCATGATGAACTCCAATTCCGCGTCGCACAAGCTTGGAGAGAGTCTTGCCGAAGGTCGTCGTAAAGCGAAAATCGCCAATTTCTTCAGCGATCTGTTTCTTCTCATCGTCGGTGAGGATGCTGCCCATGCTAGTCAAGGCCTGAGCGCGCTCAGTGGCTTCGCGCTGGGAGAAATGCACCACATAGATCGGAGCTTTGCCGTTGTTCAGAAGCTCTTCGATGGTCTCGTGTACCGGGGTGAATACATAGTGGAAGTCCAGTGAAACGGGCCGTTCGGTGCCTGATACCAAGGTAGTGGGCCGCCCGGTGCGCTCAGTCAGGTCCTTTTCCAACCAGGACGTATCCCCCAAGGTGGCAGACATTAACAAGAACTGCGCTTTCGGCAACTCAAGCAGAGGTACCTGCCACGCCCAGCCACGGTCTGGATCAGAATAGTAGTGGAACTCATCCATCACTACCTGGTCAATATTGGCATGCTTGCCGTCGCGCAACGCGATGTTAGCCACAATCTCTGCTGTTGCGGCAATAATTGGCGCGTTGCCATTGACAGTGGCATCGCCTGTCATCATGCCAACGTTCTCAGCCCCGAAGATCTCACACAGCGCGAAGAACTTCTCGCTGACCAGTGCTTTGATCGGGGCGGTATAAAAGCTGCGTTGGCCACGCGCCAGCGCCACGAAATGGGCAGCGTTAGCCACCATTGACTTGCCAGACCCCGTGGGTGTTGCCAGAATTACGTTGTCTTCGGCCAACACCGCCAATGACGCTTCCTCCTGGGCGGGATACAGCGTAATCCCACGGTCACGGGTCCAGGCGATGAAGGAATCCCAAATCGCCTCTTCGTAGACGGACTCGGGGACATCAGACAAATCAGGCAGCATCTCGCTTAGGTTCACAGTTTCTACCGTAGCGGAGATCCTGCCCAAACGGTTCTAGGAGCTCGCGGACCCGTTGCTCAACCTGTGGTTAGACGTCATCGCCTAGATCATGGTCATCGTCTTCAGCAGAAGGATGTGCGTCTTGTACATCAGGATCAACCCCGGACGAGTTTTTCACATCATCAAACAGGGATGTGTCCCCGAAGTGAAACAGGGGAGGTGCTTCCGGAAGTTCGTTGCGGGGAGCATCGCGATCATCCAGAGCCGAGAGGTAGTTTTCGAAGGCTTGACCAATCTCCTCGCTTGACGGGACCTGAGCTTCGCCGGGCATCAAAACATCGGGGTGATGCTTCCGGTATTTTTCTAACTCGGTGTCATAATGCTGCTCGAGCTGGGTGACCACGTGCATAATCTCCTCTGAGCCACTGACCTGCTCAGTGAGCTGGCGTGCCACACGCGTGATATCGTGCTCCAAACTTTTCAGCGGTAGTTCCAGGTCGGCCGAATCGCTGACAGATTGAAGTAATTGGTACGTCGCCTCCGGATATGGGGACTGTGCCATATAGTGCGGCACGTGAGCTGTAAACCCGGACACTTTCCGCCCTCGCTTGAGTAGTTCGCGCTCGATCATCAATTGCGCAGCCCCGGGCACGTTCCATTTCGAGTTAATAGTAAACATGCGGCTAATCACAGCTTCGTCATTGCCGTGGGCTGACACCATCAGTGGACGGGTGTGCGGCACAGCCATGGGTGCACCGTACAAACAGATGGTGCGCGAAACATCAAACTTCTCCGCAAGATCGCCCACCGCTTCACTAAACGCGTTCCACCGCAAGTCCGGTTCGGGGCCAGACAACAAGAGGAAGGACTTACCCTTGGTATCGCGTAAAACACGGATGTCTAAGTCAAGCTCTTCAAAGTGCGTCAGCTCGTCATTATCCATCATCACTGCGGGTCGACGTGAACGGTAATCGATTAATTCATCGGTGTTAAAAGTTGCTACCTGCTTGTTTTCTAACGCCGCCTTGAGGTGCATGGCGGCGCTTTCTACGGCGTGACCAGCGTCGGCGTAACCTTGCATCGCCACGACCATCATCGGTCCTGTAGGCTCACCCGGTGCGCTTGATTCGCCCTGGGAACCTTCGCTGCTGATCGCGGGGACGGGGTACTCCATTTCGTACATGTGCCGATTATCATCAGCCATGGTATTCCTCCTGATCCTAAAATTAATTCATTCTAAGGTTGTACTAGTTACAACGATGTAGGTCGCCGAATGATTCCCGAGCGGTAGCCTAACAGTATGCACTATTGCGCATGATCTTGCACGGTGTCGCAAAAAACTGTGGATAACAATGTTGTTTTCCACAGATTTCGGACATTTCCTGATGGTCCCCAGCAAGACAACGCTTCGTAGTTGAGGATTAGTTCATGACCAATACTATGAACTTTCCACCATCGTCTGATACCACTGATCACCTCAACACCCCTGGGGATTTAATGGCCGCAGTGCCAGGAATCCTCGGTTTCTACCCGCACGAATCCATCATCATCGTCGGTATGCACGCCGGCACCACCGGTGGCAACCTCACTCTTGGGCCTGTTATGCGCGCCGACCTCAACCATTGGCAGGATCTCCCAAACGCTCTAAACACGCCAAGCGCAGCAGACTGTGAGGTCTTTTTTGCCTTCCTCGTGACTCGATCACCCGAGAGCCCAACTGTAGGCGATCTTATCGACGCCCTGTATCAGATTCACGACGAGCACGGAGACTGCCTGATCCACGCGTGCTGGGTTCTCTCGGAAATTGCTACTGGCAGCCACTATGATCTCTGCTTTGGGGAGGTCCCGCCCTATTGGGTAAGCGGCGCCGTACCCTGCATCGCCTTGTCACCGGCGATGCAGCCGCTCATCGAAAATGGGGGACTACCGGCGCTCACACGTGACGACACCGTGGATTATTTCGCTAAAATAGCGCTTGACCACGATACCCGCGACACCTTTGATGGGGCTTGCCAATTGGCTTACTGTCGCGGCCAGGATCTGCACGATCGTCTTGAGAGGCAGCTCCCCGGGCCGGCAGAAGCTGTACAAGACGCCGACCGAGCTCTGGCGCACGCAAACGAAACACCTCTTGTGAACCCGTATGATGACAAAGATTTAACCACTGTGTGGGCTGAATCTGAGGGGGATCCTGTCAGCAACGATGTTGTCGCAGTGATGACGTGTCTATCCCGCTCACGCCTGCGGGACAGTATTGTGGTCACCGCTCTCGCACAGCCGCAGCGAGCTGGCACGCTGCTTTTGTTTATCGCCCGGGTATCTTCCGGAGTAATCCGGGCCAATGCATTAAGCGTCTGGGCCATTGTTGCAATGTCGGCGGGTCTGTACTCGTGGGCCTCCGCAGCATTGAAAAACGCCCAGGTTGAACTTGAAGGCCATGGCCTGTCAGCAGCACTGCTGAAAGGGCTGGCTATAGGAGGCTACGACCGGTTACTGCTTGCGGTCAAAGCTGGCAGCGAAGAGCAACGAGATATGCTCAACCTTCCTCCCGCACCCACGACGGGAGGCTAGTTTCCAGCGACCCGTCGAAAAGAATGGGCTTTATCGCCAAGTTCAGAAGTAAAGGCCCACGCATCTTCAACGATGCGCGTGAGCTCGGTGCGGGTGGGGTTCCACCCTAACTCAGCCTTAATTTTCTCACTCGAAGCGATCAGAACTGCTGGATCGCCAGCGCGACGGGCAGCCACTTCAGCAGGAATGGGGTGCCCAGTGACTTCTCTGCACGTGTCGATCACTTCGCGTACAGAGTAACCGTCACCGGATCCCAAGTTGTAGATACGGTGTTCACTCGGAAGATTTGTTTCCAACGCGAGAAGGTGTGCGTCGGCTAGATCGCGGATGTGGATATAATCGCGCACCGGTGTGCCATCCTTTGTTGGCCAGTCATCACCGAACATATAAATCTTGTCGCGATGGCCGAGCGCCACTTGGAGAACCAGCGGAATGAGGTGAGTTTCCACCTCGCGGTTTTCACCGATCTCACCGTAGGCTCCAGCCACGTTAAAGTAGCGCAGGCTCGTAGCGGCCAATCCGTGCGCCTGGCAGTAAGAAGTAATCGCGTAATCGATGGCCAGTTTTGTCGCACCGTATGGATTTGTCGGGGCGGTAGGCATGTCCTCTGTGATGGGGACTACTGCGGGTTCGCCGTAAGTTGCTGCAGTGGAGGAAAAAACCAGGGAGGGAACATGGTGTGCGCGCATGGCGTCCAAAAGTGCCAAGGTGGTTACCAGATTGTCCTGCCAGTACTCCTCCGGTACCTCCATAGATTCGCCCACTAGTGAGCGCGCGGCGAAGTGGAGAACACCGTCAAAATCGCCCTCCGCTAAAACGGAATCCGCAGCGCTTCGGACATCTCCTTCTATCAAACGGGCACCGTCGACGACAGCCTCACGGTTACCCGTGGACAAGTTGTCGATAACGGTGACGTTGTGGCCTGCCTCAACTAACACAGCAGTGCATACACTGCCGACATATCCTGCTCCACCGGTGACCAGCAGTTTCATCTTTGACTCCATCGTGAGGGTGCGTTTGTCTTCTTTAACCCTTTTAACCCTAGCGGAGAAGGGGTGAGCGAGTTGGACCGGTGAAGATTTTAATCCAGTGGGCGGACCCGGAAGGCGTGAGCTAGGTCGTCGGCAAGCTCAACGGTGCTCCCGTCGGCGCTGGTTACTTCGATGATCCCATCCACCTCGGCGACGGTCACCTGAGAACCCACCTTGATTCCTGCAGCCGAAAGGGCGGAAAACTGGGTTGCGTCGAGCTGCAAAATCTCGTGAATCTGAATCACTTCGGCGCGAATCGATTCTTTGAGATCCAAGTCGACGGTGCGCTCTCCCATTTCGGAGCGGTTGTCCTTCTCGAGGCCGAGTTCAGTAAGACCGGGAATAGGATTGCCAAACGGGGACCGAGAGGGGTCCGAGACCACCTCGACGACGCGACGTTCTACGTCATCGCTCATCACGTGCTCCCAGCGGCACGCCTCATCGTGCACCTTGGCAATATCCATCCCCAAGACATCAACCATGAGCCGTTCCGCCAAACGATGCTTACGCATCACTCGAGTAGCACGAGCGCGGCCTTCCTCTGTCAGGCTCAAGCTGCGGTCTTCCTCAACGACGAGGAGACCGTCGCGTTCCATACGTGCCACTGTCTGAGAGACAGTGGGGCCTGACTGGTCAAGTCGCTCTGCAATGCGAGCGCGAAGGGGCACGATGCCCTCTTCTTCGAGTTCGTAGACCGTGCGTAGATACATTTCTGTGGTATCAACCAAGTCCCGCATGAAAAACCTCAAACTTTCAACAAGTGATATCTGCCGGAACCCAAGAAGAGCAGGTGACGCTTCCAACAGTCTATGTGAAAACTTGAAGCGGCGGCTTCTGATGGGCCCGGAAATGAGAATGACCACATGGTACCGCACTCTGGCACCACGTGGTCGAAAGGCCCAATTGATAAATCGTGGCTATCTGATTGGTTTATTGGGCGTACTCGCGAAGCTTGTTAGCCCGGTCGCCCACCCGAAGCTTGGCCATGACCTCACGTTCGATCTGGCGCACGCGTTCGCGTGACAGGCCGAAACGTCGCCCAATCTGATCTAAGGTGCGGGGGACACCGTCATCGAGACCATAGCGGAGTCGAATGACGTCTTGCTCGCGTTGTTCAAGGGAATTAATCACGCGCTGGATATCATCGTGACGCAAGGTAGCTACCACAGAAGTCTCAGCATCGGTCGCATCCTCGTCTTCAATAAAGTCACCCAGCGGTGCCTCTTCGTCCGTACCGACAGGCATATCGAGACTGACCGGATCACGGGACTGGCGCAAGAGATTCTCAATCTTATCCTCGTCAATACCCGATTCGTCGGAAAGCTCTTCGTTGGTCGGCTCACGGCCAAGCGACTGATACATCTCGCGCTTGATGCGGGACAATTTGTTCACCTGCTCCACCAGATGGACCGGGAGACGGATCGTGCGCGACTGATCAGCCATACCGCGTGTAATTGCCTGGCGGATCCACCACGTAGCGTAAGTGGAGAACTTGAAGCCCTTGGCATAGTCGAACTTTTCCATTGCGCGAATCAGACCCAGGTTTCCTTCCTGGATCAAATCGAGCAACGGCATGCCGCGACCGGTATAGCGCTTGGCTAAAGAAACGACGAGGCGAAGGTTGGCCTCGAGGAGGTGCGCGCGGGCCTTACGGCCCTGTTTCGCCAGAATCTTCAGATCGCGCTTCATCGCACGGGTGAGCTTCACATCAGGATCGTCGAGACGGTGCTGTGCGTAGAGCCCGACTTCAATTTGCTGGGCTAGATCGACCTCTTCCTCAGCATCAAGCAAGGCAGTTTTGCCAATGCCGTTGAGGTAAACGCGAACAAGGTCGGCGGATGGGTTGTCATTGGTTTGATTGCGGCGGCTCCCACGGTCAACCTTTTCCTCTTTCTCGTCCATCGACGACGGATGCGTCATTCACTGCCTCCTTGTAGAAATGCCAATCTATGTAGTCAACGCTTCGCTACTGCGAATAGTTCCCGACCAAGCAAACCGGCATTACCCGAGGTCAGGCCTCCACGATAACCGTGAAAGGACCATCATTGACGCTGGTGACCTTCATCATAGCCCCAAAGCGCCCCTCTTCAACCCATATTCCCCGATTACGCAGCTCGGATGCAATTTTATTGATAGCTATTTCAGCGTCCACGCCTGGGGCAGCATCTGCCCACGACGGGCGACGGCCCTTCGCCGTCTTGCCCATCAACGTAAATTGGCTGACCAAGAGTACCGGAGCACCAACATCGACCACAGACACTTCGCCATTCAAGATGCGCAGATCCGCGATCTTGCGTGCTACCGTCTCCCAAGCCGTGGGCGCGTCGTCACGCCCCACACCAACAAGCGCAAGTATTCCCCCGGTTTCAGGGCAATTGATGGCACCCACAATCTCGTCATCGACACTCACGCTTGCTTCAGTCACACGAGTAAGCACAGCTATCATCCCAACACCTCCGCAATCTCGGCAGGAAGAACGACACCATGCCGAACCAAATCAACAACAGCGCCAACAGCAGACTCGACCAATTCGGAATCATCGTCTATGCCGTGGGACGCCGCCCACAACCCCACGGTCTCCGCCAAATTCAAACCCTGAGGATGCAAACCAGCAAGAATAGAGGCCAATGCCTCATCAACCTCGTGGGAGAAGCGCGGCCCATCAGTGCGTGTCAGGCGGATCACAACTGGTGTAAACCCCATCCCCGTATCGGAATCGGAAACCTCCACCGTCTCTCTTGCTACCCCGGGACGCATCATAAACGTGGACCCAGAGATTTCATCAACCGACTTACCACGCAGCCACGCCGACCTGCGGAAATACTCTTCCACCTCGGGGCCTAATGGGTCCGTAAACGGTTGAAGCACTTCCTCCGCGGTGACCTCTGTGGGTGCATCTCCAATCTCCCGAAGGAAAATCCACCCAAAACCGATACCGATGACGTCATTACTACGTAAGTGGTCTAACCACCGGCACGTCCGATCAATCCCAGCGCGGGACCGTGGATCAATGGACTCATCCTTCAGCCAGGTACTGACATACATTCCCGGATCAGCAACATCGCGCTGAATCACCCAGGCCGCGACACCCCGTTTAGGAAGCCATGAGGCGATTCTAGACGCCCACGATTGCTGCCGCGTATGCACCCAAGAACCCAACATAAAGGCCGAGCCACTCGGCGTTAGATGCTCCGGCGCACGGGACACCATCAGCTCCGTCGCACCATCCAAAATTAGGCCTGAATCGCGATACACGTGACCAACTTCAGGAAGACCAACAACAAACGGAGGATTAGCAACGATTCGATCGAAACGTTCGCCCTCAACAGGGTCGAACCATGAGCCCTGTCGCAATTCCACATTCTCAATTTGAGCACCAGCAATGGTCGCTTCCGCAAGATCGAGTGCCCGCTGGTGGACATCTGTCGCAACAACACGCAGCGCCGTCTCCGCCTGTGCCAGCGCCTGAACCCCAGAACCAGTTCCCACATCCAGCACAGAATCCACAGGAGTCAAAGGAGTCGCCGACAAGAGCGACAACGACGCTGCACCCACCCCCAAGACATGATCGGGGCCAGGAATATGCTCAGTCATCGATGCATCGAGATCCGAAAACACAATCCGATTCGCTCCTGCAATGGAGTGGGGACGCACATCAACCGCGGTGCAGAGCGCACCCGCAGGAGTAGGAGCCACGAAGTGCTCGTCGATAAGCGACGCCGTCAGCCGGGCACCGAGCAGCTCTCCAAGCTCTGCTCCCGAACAGGGACGACGCAAGAGGAAAAACCGGATCAAGCTGGACAAAGCAGACTTGTCCTCTGTCGCATGCATCACCACGCCTGGTTCACCGCGATACAGCGCTTCAGTAACTTCGGGGCCCAAGTGGGCAGCGATGCCATCAGCGGTGAACCCCGCGTTCGTAAGCGCAGTGACCAGCGCACGCGCAACAGTGAGGCGGTCAGACACAAGGACTCCTTATCAATACAGGGCCACAGCTGAGCAAAATAGGGTAACAACGCTAGAACAGCTAAGACCACTCGTTGCTGTCTTCATGGTCGATCGTAGCGGGGAGGTTGCCAGGACTCGTACCCGCTTCATGTGCAGGGCCGAGTTGCGCGTGTCTTTCCGCCTCCATCTGAGCGTAACGGGCTGCCGCCGGCTTATACACATTCTTTTCTCGACTATCGCGCGGTTCCCCTCGGCCATTCGCGATCACCACAGAAATCCAGGGAAGGGGAACAGACACGATAAAAAATACTGTGGCGAGCCACCAGTTACCCAGAAAAGCGAACAGGATACTCACCAGGATGAAAGGCACGCGAGAAAGCTGCAGGATGAGATAGGAGCGTTCACGCGAATGGCGGTTTTGCTCCGGGGAGCGCTTCGCATCTGTGATGAGAAAACTATTGGGGGAGCGCAGACGGAATCGGCGCTTCCGAGACCGCGTGGCCGAGGGGGACTCGGGTTCCACATCGACCCAGTCCTGATTCGAAGAGTGCTCCATAGACCCTAAGAGTAGCTATCCGGCTTAGATTTTTAGTAAAAGTGGGGCATGATAGGAGACGTGAGTATGACGACGAAGACTATTGAGCGCCCCGATATCCGTGAAGACACCACCACCAATGACGGCACACCGAAATTCTTCCACTACGTAAAGAAGGACCAGATCGTCAACTCTGCCGTCAGCGGAAAAATGGTAGTGGCTCTTTGCGGAGAAACCTTCCCAGTAACCAAGCAGGCCAAGCCCGGGTCCCCGGTGTGCCCGGACTGCGAACGCATCTTCAAAGGCCTACGTAAGAAGTGATCCGCCTGTGACACAGTCACCCTCAGGGCCTTCGCTGCGCGTCTGGCAGCAGGAGGCCCTTGATAAATTCTTAAGCACCAAACCGAAAGACTTCCTTGCCGTTGCAACACCGGGCGCCGGTAAGACCACTTTCGCTCTTACTTTGGCGTCCACACTTGTAACCGACAAAACGGTCCAACGCGTCATCGTTGTTGTGCCTACCGAACACCTCAAATACCAATGGAGCGATGCGGCGAAGCGATTCGGTTTAGCTTTAGACCCGAACTTCACCAACTCGTCAGCGGTCAACCCTGCGTACGACGGAATTGTCGTCACTTACGCCCAAGTAGGGATGCACCCGTTTAAGCACCATGCAGTAACCGCCGCCCGAAAAACGCTTGTCATCATGGACGAGATCCACCACGCCGGCGACGCCAAAAGCTGGGGAGACGGAGTCTACGAGGCATACAACGATGCCGAACACCGTCTGTCGTTAACAGGAACACCATTCCGCTCCGATGATGCAGCCATTCCTTTCGTGCAGTACGAAGAAGACGGTGAAGGCCACCAGGTATCGCGGGCCGATTACACCTACGGTTACGCAGAAGCCCTGAAAGACGGAGTAGTTCGCCCCGTCGTCTTCCTCGCATATTCAGGTGAGGCACAATGGCGCGACTCAGCAGGCGAGGAGTATTCCGCCCGCCTCGGAGAACCACTCAACGCAGAACAGACCGCACGAGCCTGGAAAACAGCGCTGGACCCAAAGGGTGACTGGATCGCGTCAGTGCTCAAAGCCGCCCACACCCGGTTGATGAAGATTCGCACCAACATGCCCGATGCCGGCGGCCTCGTTCTCGCCACCGACACCACCACCGCGCGTGCGTACGCGAAGCTGCTCGAAGAAATCTCCTCAACCCCAGTATCTGTGATTTTGTCAGATGATCCTGGCTCCTCCGACCGCATCGACGAATTCTCGGCCAGCCAAGACGAATGGATGGTAGCCGTCCGAATGGTGTCTGAAGGCGTAGACGTTCCCCGTCTCGCGGTAGGCGTGTACGCCACCTCGTCTGCAACCCCCTTGTTCTTCGCACAAGCTATCGGACGATTCGTGCGGTCCCGAATGCCGGGCGAGTCCGCCTCAGTATTTCTTCCCTCTGTACCAGTACTTCTGAAGCTTGCCGAAGAGATGGAGGTGTCGCGCGACCATGTCCTCGGAAAACCTGACCGCGAAAAGCTGGGCTGGGACGATGATCTCCTAGCTGTCGCCAACCAACAACAGGACGAGCCAGACGAGCTGGGAACGTACGAATCGATCGGAGCTTCTGCCGAACTTGACTCACTGATCTTCGACGGCTCCACATTCGGCACACGGACCTTGGCAGGCTCCGCAGAGGAACGCGAGTATTTAGGTCTACCCGGGCTTCTCAACGCCGAGCAAGTCAAAACATTACTGCGCAAAAGGCAGGCGGACCAGCTTGATGCGCAGGAAGCACAAGAACGTGCCCGCAAAGCCGAGGAGCGCGCCCAACGCGAGCGAGAAGAGATCCTGGGGGTATCGCCCAAGAGGAACAAAAAGCCCGAATCCAGCGGCATCGCTTCCGACGAGATTCCCGCCCTGCGCAAAGAACTAAACACCTTGGTTTCCATTCGCGCCGGGAAGACTGGACGCCCCCATGGCGCAATCCACACTGAGGTGCGGAAAGCCTGTGGTGGACCACCTACGGCACTGTGCACCGCTGAACAACTGAGAGACCGTATCGCATATCTCCGAAACTGGTAAGTCTGGTAAGTAGGGACAGCGTCCGTAGAGTAGTTCACACATCTGCATAACGGTGCGGTTACAAGAAGATAAGTAGGGGTGGGACCATTGCGCCTGATTAAAGCCAAACGTAAGCTTGGTCCATATTATTTGTTCGCAAACCAGGAAGGACACCCCGAACAGTGACGGATCGATCGAACCCGCACAACCCTTTCGATGGAGAGTACTCAGCCGACAGCGACCGTGTTGGTAGCGACCAGGATGCGTACCCTTCTTTTGGGCAGACCTCAGATGCGACCGGTGATTACCCCGGCGGAGCATACCCCGGTGAATACGAAGAAAATAACAACCTGGCTTTGTGGGCGATGATCCTGGGCATCATCGATTTCGTACTAACACTGACGATAATCGGCGCGGTGTTCGGTATCGGCTTGATCCTCGGCATCATCGCTGTGGTGCTCGGTATCCTCGGCCTTCGTCGTGCAGGGAAAATGGTGGGCCCGAATCGGCGCAAGGGCATGGCGATCACGGGCATCGTGCTGGGAGTCCTATCTATTCTGGCCACATTCGCCATTTTCGCGATGAGCTTCTTCGGGCTGAAGTGGTTTGCTGACAGGGGAGTGTTCGAAGCCTGCCAGCCATATATCCACGACGATGTGGCATATCAGCAGTGCATCGAAGAAGAAACTGCCAACCTCCTTCGTTAACGATGGTTGAAAAGAAACTGCAACGCAGCGGGACACAATCTGCAAGACTTCTTTCTCCAGATGTAGCCCGTGGTTTAGCTTTGCTGGGCATCGCAATGGCGAACATCCCTACCGCATGGGTGAGCTTCGAACTTATCGACGATGGCACTAAGCTGGGTGGCGTCCAACCTGAGGCCGAGGGAATACAGCTCGCACTCGACAAAATGACGATGGTATTTGGGGCGATGTTCGTTCACGTGCGCGGTCTCCCCATGTTCTCAACACTCTTGGGCTTTGGAATAGGACTCATCTCCATGAGCTTGGCTCGCCGAGGTTTCCCACGAAGCGAAGCTTGGAAGGTTCTCATTCGGCGGTATGGTTTCCTTGCCCTGTTCGGAGTGGTCCATGCTGTCTTTCTCTTCTACGGCGACATCATGATGATGTACGGGCTGATGGGCATCGTGCTTACCTTAATGATTGGTTTTTCCAACAAAGGGCTCGCATGGGTCGCCGGCATCCTCTATTGGTTGGGCACTCTCGGTATGGCATCAACGTTCATCGGCACGTTCTTCGTAGAAGACCTAGATACAAAGTTCACAACGGTAGAGCCCAATCCTGACACGTACCTGGGTTGGCTCGGTCTTGGTGTGATATCAGCAGCCATGCATATCCCGCTGACGATTGGCGCGGGTTTCAGTCTGTTCCCAGTGATCATCATTGGATTTATCTTCGCGCGATCGGGAGTGCTTCACGAGCCAGACAAGCACCAGAAAACCTTGTGGGCTTGGACTATCACGGCAGGTGTGATCATCCTTTTCATCGGGTTACCATGGGGCTTGGCGGAAATCGGTGTTCTCAACCCCCAGTGGGCCGGGAGATTGAGCCTTCTGAATCAGACCTTCGGTTATCTCACCGGACCCGGCATTGTGTCTTTCACAGCCCTGGTCTTAAGGGGTGCGCAACGACGATACGAGCAGACCGGAACTGTCCCCGCACTCCTGCGAGCACCAGTGGCCCTTGGTAAACGATCAATGAGTGGTTACCTCGTGCAATCAATCATCCTGTTCATTCTTATGCCACAGTTCACCTTGGGCCTCTTCGTCGATGCAGGCGCGTTCTGGCTGGCAATTGTAGGTCTAGGAACGTGGGTGATCACTCTAGTGCTGGCATCGGTATTGGAGGCTGCTGGTTTGCCAGGTCCATTCGAGTGGTTGCACCGCCGCTTGTCCTACGGCAGAGATGGTCTTCACCAACGGTGGATTCCACCACAACAGATGCAAGTACTGCCACTTGGGCACACCCACTCAAGTGCGTGGCCGACCCATCCTGTCCGCCACCCCTACAACCCCCAACACCCGCAGAGTCCCCAGGAGAAGAGCTAACCGCCAACCCTTCTTCAATTCATTGTCGTGGCGAGGCCTGCGACACTTTGCGTCAGGGATTAAAGAAACCCGCCGTACCTCCTGATCAAGTAGTGGGGGCACGGCGGGTTTTTCGTCGTTAAGTGAACCTAGTCCAAGTAGTCGCGCAAAACCTGCGAACGTGACGGGTGGCGCAGTTTCGACATCGTCTTCGACTCGATCTGGCGGATACGTTCACGAGTCACGCCGTACACCTGGCCGATCTCGTCGAGAGTGCGTGGCATGCCGTCAGTCAAGCCGAAACGTAGGCGGACAACTCCGGCTTCACGTTCGGACAGAGTGTGAAGCACATCCTGAAGCTGATCCTGCAGCAAAGTAAACGATACCGCGTCAACAGCAACGACAGCCTCGGAGTCTTCGATGAAGTCGCCCAGCTGGGAATCGCCCTCATCACCGATTGTCTGGTCTAGGGAAATCGGCTCACGCGCATACTGCTGGATCTCGAGGACCTTCTCCTCAGAGATGTCCATTTCCTTTGCTAGTTCCTGCGGGGTGGGCTCACGGCCCAGATCCTGCAGCAACTCGCGTTGGATACGGCCCAGCTTGTTGATGACCTCAACCATGTGCACTGGGATACGGATAGTGCGGGCCTGGTCAGCCATGGCACGGGTAATCGCCTGGCGGATCCACCACGTTGCATAGGTAGAGAACTTGTAGCCCTTGGAGTAGTCGAACTTCTCCACCGCGCGAATAAGACCCAAGTTGCCTTCTTGGATTAAATCCAAAAAGGCCATACCGCGACCTGTGTAACGCTTCGCCAGTGATACCACGAGGCGCAAGTTCGCTTCGAGCAAGTGATTCTTTGCCTTGCGACCATCTCGAGCCACTGCACGCAAGTCTCGCTTTACGGCAGGAGTCAGTTTGGCATCCTTATCACCTTCTTCGGCTGCGCGCGCCATCTCATCGAGGCGATGCTGGGCATACAGGCCGGCCTCAATGCGCTTCGCCAGCGACACCTCCTGCTCAGCATCGAGAAGCGCAACCTTACCGATCTGCTTGAGGTAGGCGCGGACAGAGTCAGCAGAGGCAGTTAACTGGGCGTCTTTACGCGCTTGGCGCAAAGCAGCAGATTCCTCGACGTCCCATACAGAGGAACTATCGACTTCCTCTTCTTCCTCGTCAGCGCCGTCTTCTGCGTACTCATCGTCATCGTCGGCTAGCACAGGATCGAAGTCCGCTTCATCCTCGTCTCCAGGAGCTGCGTCTTCAAGAATTTCGTTCTCATCCGCAGTGTTCTCAGCCGACTCATGCTTCGCGGTCGCTTTCTTAGCAGTCGTCTTTTTCGTGGTTTTCTTAGTCGACTTCTTCTTGGCTGCCTTCTTTGCGGTTTTTTTAGCCGACTTCTTCGCCGTTTTCTTCACGGTCTTTTTTGCCGTTTTCTTCACGGTCTCTTTCGCTGCGGTTGGCGCTGCCTGGGTTTGGGTACCGTCGCCAGAGACACCGCCGACGGTAGTATCTCCGTCCTGTGCGGTTGCCTTGGTGGAAGATTCGCTAGCTGCCACGTACACCCTTTCGCCTTGTGATCGTGCCGTCTTTCGCGCTAGGGCGACGCAATTGCATCTCACCCCCGCGAGGGAAACTCAAAGTGGATTCCCATCCTAATTAGTGGAACACCCAAATGTTGAGAAGTGTACCAACTCTTGCGGATTGTACTTGTTTAACTGTACAGTATATGGATTATTTTCGAGGTATCGCACCAAGCAACCCCAAAAGGAGATCTTGTGCCGGTGCGCAGTAGTACCTGGCCAGTCTACGGACAGATGTTACCGTCCATTGCCATAGCCGCGCCCACAATACCAGCAGTGTTGAGCAGTTGCGCGGGCTTGACCGGCGTTTCTACAGTCAATCGCGGAATCCACTTGGCATGATCACGCGAGATACCGCCGCCGACAACAAATAGTGATGGGTTGAATAACTTCTCGTATTCGTGAAGCACGGTGTCGATTCGCTGAGACCACTTCTTAAAGCTCAGCCCTTCATCATCTTTCACCGCGGAAGATGCTTGATGTTCTGCCTCTTTCTTGCCTACCTGCATGTGCCCAATTTCCGTGTTAGGAAAAAGTTGACCATCAATAAAGAATGCGGAACCGATTCCGGTGCCAATGGTGAGGAAAATAACAGCCCCGTCGCGGGCTTCGGGTAGACCGTGCTGGATTTCCGCAAGGCCCGCCGCGTCAGCGTCGTTAAGGACTGTCACTTCGCGGCCGTCAAGGCGGCCGGAAAATAGCTCACGTGCATTAGTGCCGATCCATGACTTATCAATGTTAGCTGCTGAGAGTGCCGTTTGTTGACGAATAACCGACGGCATACAGATTCCAACGGGACCGTCCCAGTCTTTTTGCTTAACAATCTCCGCGACGCAATTAGCAATCGCCTCCGGTGTCGCGGGTTTTGGCGTTTTAATCTTCAGGCGGTCACCGACAAATTCACCTGCGTACAAATCGACGACAGCTCCCTTGATGCCCGAACCACCAATATCAACGCCAAAGCCATGCTTGTTTTTGCTCATGGGGCCATAGTACAAAACGAAGCACTAAAAGGTCAGGCACAATGGAACCTATGTCCAACACCTCTGTTCCTACACCTGCCCCGTCCGAACTCCGCGACCTTGCCATCTCTATCGCCCGCGAAGCAGGAGACCTAGTCCGATCACGCAGAGCTGAGCTTGCTGGCGATCGCTCCGCCGCGGGTTTGCGCGCAGCAACGACGTTGAAGTCTTCAGCGGTGGATCCCGTCACCATTGTTGACCAGGCTAGCGAAACGTATATCGTCGACCGGATTTCACGCGCCCGTCCAGACGACGGATTCATCGGTGAAGAGGGTTCCAGCAAAGAATCTGCGACTGGTGTGGAATGGATTGTTGACCCGATCGATGGGACAGTGAATTTTCTTTATGACATTCCAGTGTATGCAGTGTCCATCGGCGTTGCTCTGCAAGGCGAGCTAATAGCCGGCGCAGTCTTGAATGTGGCAACTCAGGAGTTGTACTACGCAGCTAGCGGCGAGGGTGCTTTTCGGACTAGCGAGGGCACCACCGCGGAGCTGCGTGTCAACGATGTCGTCGATACGCGTCAAGCCATGGTCGCTACAGGATTCGGGTATACGTCTGGCCGGCGAGCTGCGCAGGCTGAAGTTTTAACTAAGGTATTGCCTCACGTGCGCGACATTCGGAGGATGGGTGCCGCAGCGCTTGATTTTTGCCATCTTGCTAGCGGTCGCATCGATGCGTACTACGAACACGGCCTCCATCCGTGGGATTTTGCCGCCGGGGCTGTCATCGCGCGAGAGGCGGGGGCGCACGTTGAAGTACCTGCGCTGCGCAGTTCTGGCGACGATGGAGAGGTGGTAATTGCCACTGCACCTGGGATAACAGATTCGTTCTACCAGCTGCTTGAATCAGGTGGGGGCAGAAAGAATCTACCCAAGTGAGTGGCGGAGGTGACAGATCGCTCACCATGATCTAGTATCCGTTCGAAAGTTACATACATAGATTGCCATTGCTTCAATGCAATCTAACGAACTGAAGATCATGAAAGGCGCAAAACATGGCGACTGATTATGACGCACCGCGTCGCCGTCTCGATGATGAGCTGGAGACCGATTCTCTTGAAGGGCTCAAAGCTGCGGAGGTGGCTGGCAGCAGCATGGATGATGAGGGCGAAATCGTCGATTCCTTCGAAATACCTCAGGCGGACCTCTCCGGAGAGGAACTGAACGTAACTGTTGTGCCACGCAAGGACGACGAGTTCACCTGCTCGTCGTGCTTCTTGGTGCAGAAGAATAATCGCCTCGCTTACGAAGAAGCTGACGGCTCTAAGATCTGCCTCGACTGCGAGTAGAACTGCCAGTAGCACCACTGCGAGTAGGCCGCAGCGGCGCGCAACAAAAAGCCACCCGGGAAGAAACTCTGGGTGGTTTATGCTTTTGCCACACCACCACGGGACTGTTGCTGAGCAACCGTCTGCGGCGCGAAGGCTTCAAGCAGCGCCTGTGGATTTTTACTGGAGATCAGCCAGTAGGGGGTGGGGTCTTCAGGGTCGTCCAACACAATGAGTGTGAGACCTTTGACCCAGCCGTGCGACACAACAAATGCCGCCGGGTCGAGCTGGCGGCCCAGCGCGTTCCGCTTCGCGGACTCTGGGACGACCATCGAGCGATCCACAACGGTAGAGGGCAAGTTAGCTTGGTTCACCAGAAGCCACCTGGTTCCATCTGGGTCCGCTTCCACCGTGATAGTGGTACGTGACATCCACACCAGCACCCATGCGCCAACAATGAAGGTGCCAAAAAGCCACACCCAGGTCCACATTGGTGCGCGGTTTAAGCCAAATTGAAAACCAACCAGGGCGGAAAACGCTGCGAGCAGGATCCACCAATACCAGGGGACCCACTGTCGCTCCCTGTAGAGAGTGCGTGGTGAGCCTTGAGAACTTGTTGATTCAGTCACGCCTTATACTCTAATGAGCCTTGGACTAAAGTCCCATTCCCGCACTCGCTTGCCGCCTCCCGTAGGGTAGTGAACGTGAGTATCAATGATTCAGGTGTCGGACCGATTCCGCTGAAACGACTGGATAAAGATCTACCACTACCACGGCGCGCTCATCGTGGCGATGCCGGCGTCGATTTGTATGCGGCTGAAGACGTGACGCTGGCCCCGCTGCAGCGCAGCCTAGTGGGTACCGGTGTTGCGTTAGCGTTACCGCTCGGCACGGTGGGCTTGGTTCATCCACGTTCAGGCTTAGCTGCGAAGCAGGGGATGTCTATTGTGAACGCCCCTGGCACCATTGACGCTGATTACCGCGGAGAGATCAAGGTAAACCTGATTAACCTCGACCCAGAGGTGCCGATCGAAATTTCGCGCGGGATGCGGATCGCCCAGCTCGTTATTCAAAAGGTTGAGCTGTGCGACTTCACAGAAGTCGAGGAGCTCGACTCAACAGATCGTGGCGAGGGCGGGCACGGCTCGACCGGGACGCGCTAGCACGCTTATCGACGACACCCGCGAGCGATTGCAATACACTCGAGTCCAACACATCGAGTTAGCTCACTCAAGACGACGTCTTTACGGCAGGAAGGATTCCGATTATGGCACTGTGGCCGTTTGGGAAGAACAGTAAACACCAGCAGGAACATGAGGAACAGCAGGGACAAGAGTGGCAATCGGGAGGGCCGGAGTCGGTTGAGCCTGCTGAATCTGTGCAAGCAGAGGTATCTGGGGAGTCAGCGGACACTGAATTGCCACTCGCGAGCGGTGCCACCGGAGTCGTGGAGCATGATCCTGTCAGCGGGGATGTGGGCCCCTTCGACGGGGATTCAGTGGAGATCAATGATTTTGACTTCTCCGACTTCGGCGTATCGATCTTGAACCTGGGGTCCATGCGTATTCCTCTGCCACAGGAATCCCAGGTGCAAGTGGAGATGGGTGATCAATCGCCACGCATGCTGCACATTGTCACCCATCACGGCAGGATTACCCCGGTAGCATTTGCAGCGCCTAGTTCCGGTGGACAGTGGGACCAGTCGGTCGATGAAATCGCTGACGGCATGCGCGGGCAGGGGATGCCGGTGACATTGGAGATGGGGCCATGGGGCCGCGAAGTTGTGGGCACCGGAACCAATGGTGTAATCCGAATCTTCGGCGTAGACGGTCCGCGGTGGATGCTGCGCATGACGTGCGCCGCCCCGGCAGGAAAGGAAGAGCAACTTGCGTCTTTGGCGCGTGAGATGGCTGCCCGAACTTTTGTTTACCGTGGCAATGATCCGATCCTGGCTGGTAACTCGTTGCCCGTCATTTTGCCGCAGCAGCTTGCGGAACAAGTTCAGCAGGCCGTTCAGCAGCGCGCACAGCAACAGATGGCGCAGCAAGGCCAGACGCACGAGGACATGCAGCGTTTGGCTAACAATCAACAGCAGAACGGAAACCAGCAGTAGTGGAGCCGTTATCAGCCGGGGATACGCTCACGCTGCGCACTACGGGGATGGCACATGGGGGAGAGGCGATTGCGCGTGCCGACGACGGTCGCGTCATTTTCGTGGCAGGAGCACTTCCGGACGAAACTGTTATCGCCACGGTGACCAAGGCGAAAAAGCGGTGGGCACGAGCCACTCTGGACACTGTTATTGCTGCATCAGAGCACCGCGTGGAGCCGTATTGTGATGCATTTAGAGCGGGCGCGGGATGTTGCGATCTGTCTTATTTTTGGGTGCCTGAAGCGTGGATGGCCAAACACCAGATCCTGCAGGGTCAGATCGAGGCGCTAGCCGGCCGTTCTGGTGTGATGGATGAGTTTGAACAGGAACAGACCAACACGGCCGTATACCCCCTGGACGGCGACGTGGATGACGAACGTGGACAGCCTGAACCGTGGCGAACACGTGTCCGCTTCGGTGTGAATGCCCAGGGCCAGGCAGGTGTGCGTAAAGCTAAATCCAACGACATCGTCACGGTCCGGTGCGCGCAGGTGCTCCCCGAAATTTATGGCGAGCTGAGAAAGCACCGCTTTACCCCAGGAGCTGAGGTCGTTGCTGTCCGTGACGGACTCGGTGAGGTCCATGTGGTGGAAACACAACGGGTGCCCCGTGGTCGGCGAGTTGAGACAATCGAGAAAGTTGTTGCCGGTACTGGCACTGTCACTGAGATTATCGGCGATTACACGTTCACCTTTCCTGCCACCGCGTTCTGGCAGGCGCACAAGGATGCGCCTGCTTTGTACGACATGGTGATCCGCCAGTGGGCGGTAGGGGACTACACGCGAGCGGTGGGGTGGGACCTCTACGGTGGTGTTGGAGCTTTCGTGCCGTCTATTGCGGAGACACTTGGCCATGATGCGACCGTTTATTCCGTGGACTACTCACCTGCTGCCAACGCCGCGAGCCAAGACGGATTATGGAATTTCGAAGTGAAATCCGTCAAGGGGAAGGTCGAGTCGGTCGTCGATAAGCTTCCTGATCCGGGCCTCGTCGTGCTTGACCCACCGCGAACAGGTGCGGGAGCCCACGTTGTCGCGGCGATCGCTGCGAAGCGGCCCGAACGTGTTATACACATAGGGTGCGATCCGGCGACATTCGCGCGCGACTTGGCGGCGTGGGGCGAAAATCGCTACCGGGTGAAACGCTATGCATCGGCGGATGCTTTTCCGGGCACGCACCACTTTGAAGCGTTGGCACTGTTGGAACCCGCCCACGGCACGTAGCGCCATTCGTTTCGGGGGTAATCCCACGTGTAAGATGACGCTCGAACGTATCAACGAAAGTGAACGGGTAAGCAAAGGAGAGTCGGAGCACAGATGAGTATCTTGAGCGGAATCTCGTCGCCGGCAGATGTCAAGGCGCTGTCCGGGGCCGAGCTGGAAACGCTTGCCGACGAGATCCGTCAGTTTCTCATTGAAAAAGTATCGGCAACTGGTGGCCACCTAGGCCCCAACCTAGGTGTGGTGGAACTGACAATCGCTTTGCACCGCGAATTCTCCTCGCCGAGTGAGCCGATCATCTTCGATACCTCCCACCAGTCCTATGTGCACAAGATCCTCACCGGACGTGCAAACCAGTTTGACACTTTGCGGCAAAAAGGCGGACTGTCCGGCTACACCGATCGGGCAGAATCCGAACATGACTGGACAGAATCCTCCCACGCCTCAGCCGCACTGTCTTATGCCGATGGAATGGCCAAAGCGTTTGAGCTTTCCGGCCAGGGCCACCGAAACGTGGTAGCCGTAGTTGGGGATGGTGCCCTGACCGGTGGCATGTGCTGGGAGGCCTTGAATAATATTGCTGCCGGTGATCGCAATGTTGTGGTGGTGGTAAACGATAATGGGCGCTCGTACTCAGCCACGATCGGCGGATTCGCCAATACCCTGGAAGGGTTACGCGCCCAGCTCGCCAATTTGCGCATTCAGCCCGGCTACGACGAAGTCATGGAGCACGGCAAAAAAACCCTGAAATCCATGGGGTGGGTGGGGGAGCGTACCTTTGATGCACTTCACGCCCTGAAAGAAGGCGTGAAGTACCAGGTGCTTCCCACCGAGATGTTCCCTGAGCTAGATATGAAATATGTCGGCCCGGTGGAAGGCCACGACATCGAGGCGCTCTCACAAGCACTTCACTACGCCTCGACATACACAGGCCCGGTGATCGTGCATGTGGTCACTGAAAAAGGCCACGGCTTTGCCCCAGCAGTCAATGACATTGCGGAGCAGATGCACTCCACCGGTGTGATAGACCCGGTAACAGGTGAACCAATGAAGCAGTCTCACCCAGGCTGGACATCCGTGTTTTCCCAGGAGCTGGTGAAAGCTGGTCAAAAACGCGACGATATCGTGGCGTTGACAGCGGCTATGGCAGGACCAACAGGCTTGACCCCATTTGCCGAGAAATTTCCTGCACGCTTTTTTGATGTCGGTATTGCAGAGCAACATGCGGTGACTTCTGCAGCGGGCTTGGCCCTGGGCGGCTACCACCCAGTTGTGGCGTTGTATTCGACGTTCCTCAACCGAGCCTTTGACCAGTTACTCATGGATGTCGGACTGCTTCGCTTGCCAGTCACATTCGTGCTTGACCGTGCGGGCGTGACTGGTTCAGATGGTGCCTCGCATAACGGGGTGTGGGACATGGCGATTGCTTCGATCGTTCCGGGAATTCGTATTGCAGCACCACGCGATGCAACACGCCTGGCAGAGCTATTTAATGAGGCCATTGAATGTGAAACTGGTCCTACCGTCGTGCGCTTTGCTAAAGGAGATGTAGGCACCGATATCGAAGCGGTTCGACGCATCGATTCCAATGTCGATGTGCTTTATGAACCTGCTGGCGCCGACGATAACACGCCTCGAGTCTTGCTAGTTGCGGTCGGCGCGTTCAGTGGGCCCGCCGTGTCAGTTGCGCAGAAGCTCGCCGATGACGGTGCGGCCGTGACCGTGGTAGACCCCCGTTGGGTCATCCCCATAAGCCCTCAGATTGTTGATCTTGCCACGGATGCTGATCTGGTTGTGGTGTACGAGGACGGCATTATTCGCGGGGGCGTCGGCTCTGCGGTCTCCGAAGCGTTGGATGCAGCTCAGGTGGATACTCCAGTGCGCCATCTTGGGTTCCCCTCTGTGTTCCCAAAGCATGCATCGCGCCGTGAGGTGCTGGAGGAATACGGCCTCGATGCAGACTCAGCGCGTGAGGCGATCCGTGGTTGGGTTGGTTTTCTCTCCGAGCGGGACTAACTAGTCACTATTGAGCTGCGCGGCGATCAGCGGTGCAGTCAACGCAATCTGCCACATTCGTGCACCACGTCTTTGGAGAGCTACAGCGATGCGGTGGGTACTCCACACACCCGACTCAGTTGTTGCTTCCCAGACCACAGTGCGAAGAAGTGCTGGAGCCAGCATGTCGGACGCGTGGATGGTGATCTCGTCAGCACGCTCTGCGATGTTCTGACGGATGGCTTGTAAATGCGCGTACGACGTGGGCGCCTCACGCTGCCACAACGTCTTTCCGGGGGTCTCACCTGTATAGCAGCGTGGATCCGGATACGAAGCAGGAGACGCATGGTAGGCATCCACGAGGGCCGGCCACGGATCAAAAACGCGACGGACCCCGCGGGTTCGGACAGCGTCACGGCGAGTCGACGGCACCGTCTGCGCGAGCTCAACAAGCGCCCTGTTGGGCAGCAGAGCCCCGGGAGCGGTGTCCGTTTCTCGGGCTTGTCGTTCCCGGTGTTCCCAGATAGTTCGAGCGATATGCAGGCTTCGCGCAGTGCGCAACTTGCCGATACCTTTGGTATCCCGCCATGACCGTGGCGTCGGGATGCTATCGTCGGCATGCGTGGACACGAGGTGTTCGCATTCAGCTTCGAGCCACTCGAGCTTTCCTTGTGCGTCCAGTAATTCGGCTTGTGCTTCAGCTAGGAGATTGAGATAGGCCACATCGAGGGCGGCGTACTCTAACCAGTCCTCAGGCAGCGGTGTACGTGACCAGTCTTCGCGGCCGTGGCCCTTGGCCAGCTCCACACCGCAAAACTCCTGCACCATGGCGGCAAGATTTGGCTTGCTAAAGCCAGCTAATCGGCCCGCTAGTTCTGTATCGAAAAGCTCACCTGGCAACAATTTCAACCACCCAAGGCTAGGAAGGTCCTCACTGGCCGCATGCAGAATCCATGACTGTCCGGTGACTACGGGGCCTACCGCGGCGGAAAACTCGTCCCGCAGTCCCTCTGGGGCGAATAGGAAAGTGCCTGCGTCGCGCCGGTAAATCTGGACAAGAAAAGCGCGGTCATCATAGCGAAACGATGACGCGCGTTCGGTGTCTATTGCAAAGGGGCCACGGCCCCGCGCTAAAACGGATGCCGCTCGGGAAAACCCCTCGGCCGTATCAACGAGTTCGTATTGCGCAGCCATGCTATCTGCCGGGAATTTCAGTGACTCCAACCGGTGGAAGGCCAGCTACGAGCGCTAGAACGTGCGAAAAAGCCTCAACATGTGAGGATAAATCAATGCCATCGGCAGTCCACGACGCACGCATTTCCAGTTGGTAGGCGCGTGGCGGGCCACCGATCTCTCCGAAGCGCACACTAGCTGTGGAGGTAACGGTACCGCCGAGGTTAGTGAAACCGGCGCCAGCTTCCGCCAACGATTCGTTGAGCCATTGCCACGCCACATCAGGCAACAAGGGATCGCTGGCTACAGCATCATCCATGTCAGCCTGAATATAGGCGACAAGGCGCATGGAGCCTTCCCAGGCCTCTTCGGCTTCGGCAGAGTGCAGCAGAATAAGGCGACCAAAAGCGTCGCCATTTGAATCCGGTGCGAGAGCGGCATCGTCGGAGCCCTTGGACACCTCAAGACCAATCGCGTGGCTGTAGGGCGCTGGGCGCTGGGGAGGGCGAATGGTTCCGAGGGTGATCTCGGGGCGCAGATTGACGTCGTGCATTGATTCCACAGCAGCTGAGAATTCGCTCGGAATCGTGGAAGTATCGCCACTCGATTGCGTGCCTGCGTGCACGCCGAGGTCGGTGTGAGCTGCAGGGGACTGGGGATTCGAGTCGGAATTGGTCACGATATTCAACGTAATGAGGGCCTGGGCGTTTTTGTGGAGGCGCGCCGTTGATTGCAATCCGAGGCCTGCTAGGGTGGATAATACTTTCGTTTGAATACCGCCGCTTGAAAGGAACTTGTCCGTGGCAAAACTTGATTTTCAGAAGCTCAACAGCATGCAGCGCTACACGCAGTGGATCACCCTGCGCGCTCTGCCGGGAGCGCTTGGCGACGACCGCCAGGGCGTGATCGATGAAGCGAAGGCTTTTTTCGACACTCTGGAAAACGAAGGTGACTTGATCGTGCGTGGCATCTACGACATCACCGGTACTCGTGCAGAGGCAGATGTCATGATCTGGTGGCATGCCGAAGAATTTTCCACCCTCCAAGATGCCTACAACCGTTTCCGCCGCGACACCGAATTAGGACGCGCACTCGAACCATTCTGGATCGGCAACGGTCTCCACCGTCCAGCGGAGTTCAACAAGTCTCACCTGCCAAGCTTCATCATGGATGAGGAGCCGGGTGATTGGATCACGGTCTACCCATTCGTGCGTTCCTACGATTGGTACATCATGGATGCCCAGAAGCGTCGCAAGATCCTCGTCGAGCACGGCCAGGCAGCGCGGGACTTCGCCGACGTGCGAGCGAACACGGTTCCGGCCTTTGCACTGGGCGATTACGAGTGGTTGCTCGCTTTCGAAGCACCAACCCTGGACCGCATCGTCGACTTGATGTACAAGATGCGCTACACAGAGGCGCGTCTTCATGTTCGCGAGGAGATCCCGTTCTTCTCCGGGCGTCGCGTCACAGACGTCGCAGAGATTGTCACCCTGCTGCCGTAGACAGGCAGGATGTGTTGGGGAGCTAAAAGGTTGAGTGTTAGCCGGACTGTGGCTCGAAAGTCATCGAAATAGAGTTGATGCAGTAGCGCAGATCCGTTGGGGTGGGGAAGCCCTCACCTTCAAAAACGTGTCCTAAGTGAGAATGGCAATTCGCGCACAACACCTCGGTGCGGACCATCCCGTGAGTGGTGTCTTTCCGCTCGATCACCTTGTCACTGTCGGACGGCTGGTAAAACGCAGGCCAGCCGCACCGTGCATCGAACTTGGTGTTGGAGCGGAAAATTTCTTCACCACATCCACGGCAGTAGTAGACGCCTTCTGCTGTGGTATCGGTGTACTCGCCAACTCCTGGCGGTTCGGTGCCTGCCTCGCGCAGGACGAAATACTCCCTCTCATTAAGCTTGTCGCGCCACTGCTGGTCGGACCAATCAAGATAATTAGTCATGGGAGTGCATGTCCTTCCGTTCTGGTATCTGGGTTCGTGACACCAACACTACCCATGTGGCTGCCGCAAGAATCAGAATCGCCCACCCCACGGTAGGCAGATAGGTAGTTAACCAGCGCCCAGTCAGGGTGAAGTGGGGTGAATACCAATCCAGTGGCACCAAGCACAACACCGCGCCGACCCAGGCCATGGGGTTGTGGAAGAAACTCACGCGCTGCACCACGGTGAACATTGCTGGAAAGATCATCATTGAGTAATACGCCTGGCCCAGCGATGAAAGGAGAAATACCCCAACTAGTAAAACCGCAGCAGTGGTAGTGGCCCACAGCAGCGGATCAGTAAAGCGGAAGCGCAGCAGCCCTAGCACAGCTATGGCGACGGCAGCGGCGAGGATGAGCCAGAGCACAGATTCCATCCACCCCGGCATGCCAAAATACACGGCAAACCCCGCTAAAGAAGAATTAGCGTAATCGCGGGTTTCACCGAGGTAGGGGACAAGCTTGTCCACGTAATCGCTGGCACCAGGGGTCAGTGGCCAGGCGAGCACATTAAGCAGCACCGGTACCGCAACACCCGCGTCGAGCGCCTTCCAATTCAATTTCGCCAGGGGGAGAAACAGGAGGGGGAGGAACATGGGCTTAACGACGATCGCCAGCCCCAACACGATGCCCGCCAGCCACGATCTGCGGTTGAGAAACAACCAGAAAAACCCGACAAGCGCTAGTAATAAAATGCCGTTGATATTGGAAAACACTAGGGTGTTGGTGACCGACTCAGTGGCGAAAGCCGCAGCGATTGAGGCAGGGACAAGCCATGAACGCCAGGTGTGACCTACCAGGTACGTCATGATCAGCAGCGCCAAGATGATCGCCATCGCGTTGGCCCCAATGAACCAAGGCCGGATGGCAGCGGTATCGGCGGTGAACCCCAGTGGCGATAGCAGTAGGGTGGCACCAGGGTTGTACAGGTAGTGCGGATTCACGTGATGGTAAATCTCGTTGTACACCGGCACGCGCTCGATGAAACGCCGAGCGGCGGTCTGCACGGTGGTGAAGTCATCCGTGATACTGCCGGTGCGTGCCAACACGAAGACGCGATGAATCACCAGCAGAATCGCTAGGGGCCAAGCGACAGCGTTTCCAATCGCATTAGCCCTGCGTGGGGCAGCCGTTTCGCTTAAGGGAGCGTGCGCCACCCACTTGTTTTCGAGACGTTTTACAGACACGCCTTTCACCGTACCCGGCGATACCTTAAGAACAACACTGAATCGTCGGTTACGTGCGCATCTTCCAGTGTCATGCGGTGGGAAAACGGGGTGCCATCTGGACGGAAAGAAAGAAGATGCTTTTCGACGGGCCCATGCACCTGCGGGTCCACAGTCAGGTGGAACACATCCACTAGGTCCGCGTTGAACAACATCGAGTAAATACCGGGGCCGCCTTCACATATGACGCGGGAGTAACCACGGGCGTGCAAAGCCCCAACAATCTCATGCGCAGTGCCCGCACCTGTATCCACAAGCGTTGCGCCAGCTGCCTCTAAAGCCGCACGTCTGTCTGCGAGGGCTGCGTCGTTAAGCGTGCCCGCCGGCGTAAGGATCAGGGGAGCTATTTCGGTGTTCCAAAACAGTTGTGCCGTGGTGTCGAAATCCAGTGAGCGTGAAACTACTGCAACCGGTGGGACTTCCTGCTGCCCATTGCTTCGACGCGCAGTTTTTTCCTGCTCGTTAACCTGTATCCCAAAGTAATTTTCGGAGCGTACTGTGTTTAGTCCGACGAGGAGTACGTCCGACCACACTCTTAAAGCATTGAGGAGCTGGGAGTCGGTGTCGTTTCCAAGTGCTTTGGATAGCCCATTAATAGAGGCAGTACCACTGATCGTTGTTACAGCAATCGCTCTGAGCTCTCGCACCGCAGGCGCAGCCAAAGGGCCAACAAGCTCGCTCACAATTCGTTCCATGTGGCGCAGTCTACACACGGGATATCCTGAAGAAATGAACTCTCACACCAAAGGAAATCGAAGGAGATCGAAGATAAGCTCCGTCCGTTTCACAGGTTTTGGAAAGATCAAGGATGCACAACGTGGAAAAACTCTATATAAGGCGGAGAAGCATCAATGAAACATACCGATGCAGGCTGCGAGTACGTAGCAGATGACCTAAAGATTGGCACTGGGGCATACGACGTTTCAAACTACCGTGAAGCGACCTTGTTGGTCACTGATTATTTAGAGGGACGGCTGACTGCGGTATTCGATAGGTGGCCAGAGCGGGCGACGTTGATGCTGTCGGGCGGAATTGATTCCATTTTGATCGCCACAGTTGTAGCTCGCTTGCGTCCGGACTCATTGGCTCTCACATTTAGCCAAGAGGGCGACGATAATGCCGCGAAGGAAGCGGAAACGGCAGCTGCAGTAGCGCGACAACTAGGCTTGGAACATCAGATCGTAGAGCCTGATTCCTCCCAGCTAGAAAAGTTGTTGGCCGAGACTGTCCGGAAACTTGGCACCAGTGAGCCATGGGAAGTTCTTGCGGGTGTCGTCCTCGTAGCAATCAACCAAGCGGCTCAGCAGAGCAACGCCAATGGACCAATTATCTCTGGGGGAGGTGCTGATGCGCTTTTCCTGGGCGGCGCTGATTTTGAGACAACTGGATTCAACGATATGAGCGAGGTAGTCGCGCAATGGGATAAGCGGGTGAGGGCTAAGATCGAGTCGAATTTTACGAGGAAACGCTTCATTCCTGACTTTTACGAGCGGCTCTTAAATGATCCGGATCGCCACATTCAGGTGTGGCAAACAGAGGCCGCAGTGCGCCTTGCCCAGCGTCTCCATCCCCAGGTTGTGCGAGGAGAGAATCTTTCACGCGATAAAGATCTCTTCCGGCGCATGGTTGTTAAAGCGGGTCTTGCTGAAAGCGTCGTGGCATTGGATAAGAATCCAATGCAGGTATCATCCGGAGGCCTTAATGGAATCGTCCGCCTCGCGCGCCAGGAAATGAATGAGAAGTTTGGGGCCAGGACCTACTCAGATCCTTTAGTTGAACCGCTCGACTTTACTGTGTCGCGGCTGTGGCTAGGTTCCCTGGAAAATGGTGACTAAACGAGGGACAGCCCGGCCCCCCAAAAAGGTGGCCGGGCTGTGATTGGAGCGGATGACGAGACTCGAACTCGCGACCCTCACCTTGGCAAGGTGATGCGCTACCAACTGCGCTACATCCGCGGGCTGTTCGCAGGCTCACAGCCCGAAAGCCGTCAACCTGAAAACACTGTTCGCAGGCTCACAGCCCGAAAGCCATCAACCTGAAAACTGCGTGCGCGATACTGGGATTGAACCAGTGACCCCTACCGTGTCGAGGTAGTGCTCTACCGCTGAGCTAATCGCGCGAGGGATGGAGGTGGATACGGGAATCGAACCCGTGTACACGGTTTTGCAGACCGTTGCCTAACCACTCGACCAATCCACCATGGTTTAACCCCCAAAGTACCCGAAAAGTACCTGGAGCGGATGACGAGACTCGAACTCGCGACCCTCACCTTGGCAAGGTGATGCGCTACCAACTGCGCTACATCCGCGGGCTGTTCGCAGGCTCACAGCCCGAAAGCCGTCAACCTGAAAACTGCGTGCGCGATACTGGGATTGAACCAGTGACCCCTACCGTGTCGAGGTAGTGCTCTACCGCTGAGCTAATCGCGCTAATTCCATTGTCTTGGCAGGATCCTGTAATGGAATCCTGGAGCGGATGACGAGACTCGAACTCGCGACCCTCACCTTGGCAAGGTGATGCGCTACCAACTGCGCTACATCCGCTTGCACCGCAGATAATAGCCGATTGTGGCTGAGGCCACGCAATGACGCGGTGCGAATCAAAACTTTAGCTTGACGGGCAGCTGATACACAAATCGACTGGTCATCGAGTATCTAAAAGTTGCTCTGCCACGGTGGAGGTTAATAGTCAAATGACAGTAATGTGGTTCGCTCAGAGACCGTCGATTTAGTGTGTACCGCAAGACGGAGGGCTCCGGTGGCCTGCTGATTAGGTACTTGATGGAGCTTCGGACTAATGTTTGTTTACGTCCGAAGGGGCCGTTGGTCCTATGGCTCAGTGGAAGAGCGTTCCGTTCACACCGGAAAGGTCGCTGGTTCGATCCCAGCTAGGACCACCATACTGCACCCGCCAGCATTGTTGCTGGCGGGTGTTTGTGCTTCTTGGTGGTCAAACCGTGTTGCTTTTTGGGTTAAGATCGTTTCGGTACTTAAGGAGCCTTGATTGACCCCTTTCGGGGTTAATTGCAGGTTAACGCGGTGTATCCGGGAACTTTTCTCCCGGTTCTACCGACAACTTACTTGACGCAGTCGGACCCACTTGGGTGCTAGCGTCGAATATTTACCAGCCATTCGGTAGAGAATTATCTACTGCTAGCTGTACCTCGAGATTTGGTTCCATCATCCGTATGGTTGAAGGTCAAAGAAGAAATACTGGAATACTAGGAGACTTTTTGTTGCGTTCCATCCGCCATACCGTCGCTGTCGCAACCGCTGGGCTGTTCTTAGCGGCGGCTGCGTTTGCTAGCCCTCTCGCTGCAGCGCACGATTCCGTGATTGGTGGAAGTCCGAGCAATGAAGAAGTTGTCGCTGAATTTCCGGACACGATCACTTTGGAATTCTCGGGATATGTCAAGGATGATTTCAATACTTTCGCGGTCTCTGATGCCAAGACCAAAGAAGTGTTGTTTTCCGGAGAACCAACAGTAAATGCGCGTCTAGTCTCGCTCGACGTGCCCCCTGATGTTGATCCTGGTCCGGGCGAATACCGTGTTGGATTCCAGATTACCTCGTCCGATGGGCATGCCACCAGAGGTATGACCACCTTCACGGTGGCAGGTGAGTCGAGCCAGCAGGAAGATAATGCTGACAGCTCGGCTCCGAGCAAGCCGGAAGCGTCTGCACCGGACACTGTCGAGACAGACTCGTCCTTTCCCTGGGGCTTAATCGTGGGAGCGGGGCTTGCTGTTGTCCTCAGTGCTGGAGCGATAATCGCTGCGGCTGGTAAACGTCGTTAAGTTCCTACCAACCCAAAATACAAGGAGAGAATCCCTATGAACCGCCGTCTTGCTGCTGGTGCAGCCCTGATCGCTGCATCCCTAACAATCGCTGCCTGCGGAAACGACACGGATTCGACCACCGAGACCACCGAAGAAACCACTACAGAGACCGCCGAGGTTGCTGCGGGGCAGGACGTCACACTGGAGGATCCTGTTGTTCGCGCAATGGAGGCTGGTAAGGGCATGACTGGTGTTTTCGGAACCCTGACTAACCACACTGACGAGGACATCAATATCGTTGAGTTCTCCACGGACCTCGGAGCGACGATGTATGAGCTTCATGAGACTGTCGATGGCATTATGCAGGAGGTCGAAGGCGGCTTCGTTGTTCCTGCGAACGGCACCTACGTCCTAGAACCAGGCGCTGATCACTTCATGATTATGGGCTATGACGAGGCGATCGAAGCTGGCGACACCATCAACGTTTCTTTCAAGGATGCTGATGGCAATGAGTACACCGTCGAGGATGTCCCAGTACGCACTTTGATTCCTGGTGAGGAAAACTACGGCGAGGACGGCCAGTTGACTGGCCACCAGCCGGGCCACGATATGCATGGCCACTAAATGGAGCCTGGGGCTCCATCCAACCAAGTAGTCACTATCGTTAGAAACGCTACGGAGGGGTAGAAGAACATGTCCATATCGCGTCGAGGTTTCATCACCGGCACAGCCGTAACTGCTAGTTCCGCAGTAGCTTTATCCGGTGCCCACAAGGCTTTTGCCGGGGCCAAGGAGCCAGCTGCAGACAATGCTGAAGACAATGACAATACTGTCACTGAATCCGGCGATAGTGCCGATGTGGACTTTCGCTTGACTGAGGCAACCGTCGAATTTGATGGCCCTCATCAAGCTGGCATTTCTACCCCTCCGCAGGCCAATCTCAACCTTCTAGCATTTAATGTGAAGGAAAGTGTGGATCGTGCTGGCCTCACGCGGTTGATGCGCCTGTGGACTGAGGACGCTCGAGCACTCTGCTCGGGTGAGACGCCTTTAGGTTCTTTGGAACCGGAAATGGTCCAGATCCCGGCGAACCTCACCATTACGTGTGGTTTTGGCCCGCGAGTGTTCGACATAGCCGGGCTTAACGACGAGAAACCTTACTGGCTGGAACCTCTTCCAGAGTTTTCTCGCGATGAATTAGATGAAAAATGGGGGCAATCGGATTTGGTACTCCAGATCTGTTCCGATGATCCCACTATGGCAAGCCATGCTATGCGCCATATGGTGCGGGCCGGAATGGACTATGTTGAAACAGGCTGGTTGCAACAGGGTTTCCTCCATGCGGACGGATCAATGCCGGATTCGTCGACTCCGCGCAATTTGTTCGGCCAGGTGGATGGCACGGTTAACCCGCGGACCGACGAAGAGTTCGCCGAGCAGGTGTGGGTTGATGAGGGGGAAGACTTCGAAATCGGAGGTACCTCTATGATTGTGCGCCGCATCAATATGAACTTGGATACGTGGGAAATGCTTGATCGTGTCTCGCGAGAGGAATCCATGGGCCGCAAGCTTGCCAACGGCGCGCCGTTGACCGGCGAGGATGAGTTCGATGACCCCGACTTTGACGCCACCGATCAGTATGGATTGCCAGTGATCGACCGCAATTCTCATATTGCGCGTTCGACAGCACCCGCAGATCATCCAGAGCAACGGATCAAGCGTCGCCCTTATAATTACGACATCCAGCCGGATCCTGCATCGGGGCAGCTTTCTAATGCTGGCTTGATCTTTATCTGTTTTCAAAAAGATCCGGTTACACAATATATTCCGATTCAGCAACGCCTTGATGAAGCCGATCGTCTGAATGAGTGGATTAGCCACATTGGCTCTGCGGTGTATTGGATCCCACCTGGTGTTTCTGTGGACGGCGACCGAGATGAGTTTTGGGCGCAACGCTTGCTGGAAAAAGACGCGTAACGACGACGCCTTTTCTGGTCGGAATTAGGGGCCTGCTCCGGTGCAATTATTAGTAGGGGAGTAGACTGGTTCCGGCGACCCTGAGCAGACGTAGTTGAGGGTCTTTCTTGCTAGCACAGCGTGCGCGGCCAGGTATGCCGCGGACGCGCGAGCGCAAAGGAGCGCACCGATAATCATGGCCACCGAATCCGCCCTGGCACCAGCCACCTACGCACCTTTTACTGTTCCTGCGGGTACTCCCGTCGGGGCTGCTATGCGGGCATTGGAGCTTCCCAATAAGGGCCCTGACGCAGTCGTTGTTGTCAAAGATGAAGAAGGCAACCTGAAGGACCTTTCCCACGTTCCAGAGGCAGACGGTGAATACACGCCGATTGCAGCTTCGAGCGAAGAAGGCCGCGGTGTAATCCGGCACTCGTGTGCGCATGTGTTGGCGCAAGCAGTCCAGGCTGAATTTCCCGGCACTAAACTCGGCATCGGTCCTGCTATCGAGAACGGTTTCTACTACGACTTTGACGTCAAGGAGCCGTTTACTCCTGAGGATCTGAAAACCATTGAGCGCCGGATGAAGAAGATCATCAAGTCCGGCCAGAAGTTTGAGCGTGGTGTCTACGATTCAAATGAACACGCCGCTGAGCAGCTTAAAGACGAACCCTACAAACTGGAACTGGTCGCGGATAAAGGCAATGTGGATCCTGATTCGGACGAAGCAACCGAGGTCGGCGGAGGCGAGCTGACTTACTACGACAACGTTAACCCGCGTTCCGGTGAGGTGGAGTGGTCGGATCTATGCCGTGGTCCTCATGTGCCGACAACCAAATACATCCCAGCTTTCGCCTTGACCCGTGCGTCAGCCGCGTACTGGCGTGGAGACCAGGCTAATGCCGGCCTCCAGCGGGTGTACGGTACCGCCTGGGAATCGAAAGAAAAGCTTGATGAGTACCAGGTGATGATGGAGGAAGCGGAAAAACGCGACCACCGCCGTCTTGGTTCTGAGCTTGACCTGTTCTCTTTCCCCGATGAGATCGGTTCTGGTTTCCCAGTTTTCCATCCCAATGGCGGCATTGTGCGGTTGGAGATGGAGGAGCATTCGCGGCGTCGCCATATCGACGCTGGGTATAGCTTCGTAAACACTCCGCATATCACCAAGGGTGACCTGTTTAAGAAGTCTGGTCACTTGGAGTGGTACTCAGATGGGATGTTCCCACCTATGCAGCTGGATGGCGAGACCGATGATGAAGGCAACGTGACAAAGCCGGCACAGGATTACTATGCCAAACCGATGAACTGCCCAATGCATAATCTTATCTATGCATCCCGTGGACGCTCCTACCGGGAGCTTCCACTCCGACTTTTCGAGTTCGGCACGGTGTACCGCTACGAGAAGTCTGGCGTGATTCACGGCCTGACCCGAGCACGTGGGTTCACGCAAGATGACGCTCACATCTACTGCACGGAGGACCAGCTGGAAGAGGAACTCACCAGCGTTCTTGAGTTCATTATCTCCTTGCTGCGTGACTATGGTTTGGATGATTTTTATCTCGAGTTGTCCACGAAGGACCCAGAGAAGTTCATTGGAGATGATGAGGTGTGGGAGCGTTCGACCAATATTTTGCAGACCGTCGCTGAAAAGTCTGGCCTTGAGCTTGTCCCGGACCCAGCGGGTGCAGCGTTTTACGGCCCGAAGATTTCTGTGCAGGCGCGCGACGCTATTGGGCGGACCTGGCAGATGTCTACAGTCCAGCTGGACTTCAATCTGCCTGAGCGCTTTGAGCTGGAGTACACCGCTTCCGATGGCGCGAAGCATCGCCCAATCATGATTCACCGCGCGCTCTTCGGCTCGATTGAGCGTTTCTTCGCCGTGTTGCTGGAGCACTATGCTGGGGCGTTTCCCGCGTGGTTAGCTCCACACCAGGTTATGGGTATTCCGGTCGCCGACGATTTTTCCCCACATTTGGAGAAAATTATGTCTGAACTCCGCAGCCGTGGAATCCGCGCCGATGTTGATACTTCTGCTGATCGGATGCAGAAGAAGATCCGCAACCACACACAGGCTAAGGTCCCATTCATGCTCTTGGCCGGTGGTCGCGATGTGGAGGCGGACGCTGTGAGTTTCCGATTCCTCGATGGTTCGCAGGTGAATGGTGTTCCAGTCGATGAGGCGATCGGTATCATTGAGGAGTGGATCTGCGAGCGAAACAATGATCAACCCAGCGAGGAAACGATTGCCACGCGACGTGCATAACAACGCAGAGAAACCGGCGGCGTACATAGACACCGGTGTGGGTGAAGAAGACCGGTTGCAACGGCTGTGGGCGCCATACCGTGCCGCGTATATAGCGGACGTACCGCAGAAAGACGAAGAGCGAGGTCCGTTCGTCGTTGCTGCCGAGATGGACGATGAGGAAGCCTTGATTGTCGCTCGTGGCTCCAGCGTGTACGCACTGCTCAATCTTTATCCGTACAACTCTGGCCACCTCATGGTTGTTCCGTACCGGAAGGTAGCGAACCTCGAGGATCTGACGGATGAGGAAACTGCCGAACTTATGGAGTTTGCCAAGCTTGCTGTGCGGACTTTGAAACGGGTGTCGCACCCAGAATCTATCAACGTGGGCCTGAATTTGGGACGTTCGGCTGGTGGCTCGGTGGGTGACCACCTGCACCTCCATATCGTTCCACGGTGGACGGGAGACTCTAACTTCATGACAGTTCTCGGAGAAACAAAAGTATTCCCGGAGCTGCTGCGGGATACCCGCAAGTTACTGGCTGAAGCATGGAGTGAGCTTGTCGACGACGACCGCTTGGCTGCCCAGGAGAAGGGGAGAGACAATGCTTAGCGTGCATGGCAGGAAGCCCGCAGCTGTTGTTGTTGAGCCAATCGCCCGGGGTTTCCTGCGTATTGGTCTTACCCCCAATGTAGTGACGGTGGTCGGCGCGGCGCTCACGGTCGCGGTGGCGGTTGTTCTCATTCCCACTGATCATCTGGTATTGGCTGCGATTCTTTCGGCAGTTTTTTCTGCTTTTGACATGGTAGATGGCACGATGGCGCGGCTTCGAGGTGGTGGTACCGCTTTCGGTGCCACATTAGACGCCAGTTGTGATCGGATTACTGACGGAGCGCTATTCGCCGCCATTACCTACTGGCTGGTATTCGTCGATTCTGCCCACCCAGCTACCGTCGCGGTCTCCCTGGTTGTTATCGTTACGTCGCAGATCATTAGCTATGTGAAAGCCCGTGGCGAAGCAGGTGGACTGCGCATGGTTGGGGGGTTGATTGAACGTCCTGAAAGGCTAATTCTGGGATTGGGTGGCCTGGCTCTGGAAGGATTCGGCATGCCTTTTGCCATCGAGGTGAGTTTGTGGCTTCTTGCCGTCGGCTCCGTGTTTACCGTGATCCAGCGCCTGGTAATCGCCTCTCTTGATGAGAATTCTCAAGCCCGGGTCTGCGCTCCAGCGGGTACTGTTGAGGAAGAGGATTAGACACTGTGGCTTTTCGTCTACCTACCACTGAAGATTTATCGGCAGCGGGTTATTTAGCTGGGTGGAAGTTAATCGGGAAGCTTCCACAATCCTGGGTGGCAGCATTGTTTAACTGGGGTGCGGATCAGGTTTCCAAAGATGGGGCGGGCATGGACATGCTGCGTCGCAATCTAACCCGTGTGGTGGGAGCGCACAATGTCACTCGTGACCTTGTCCGTGCCTCAGTTCGGTCTTACGCACGGTATTGGCGTGAGGCCTTTCGTCTTCCGCGTTTGGCGGGGGATCCTGATCTTATTGCGAAGATTAGTGAGGGGACGGTGGGCCGTGAGCTTCTCGACGAGTCACTGGCTCGAGGCAAAGGCGTGATTCTTACGCTTCCTCACTCTGGCAACTGGGATATGGCCGGCATGTGGTTGCATACTCACTATGGGCAGTTCACTACGGTGGCTGAGCGGGTGAAACCGGCGGTACTTTTCGACGCTTTTGTGGATTTTCGTGAGTCTCTTGGCTTTGAGGTTCTGGCACTTACAGGTTCTGCGACTCCACCGTTTCAACGTTTGAAGGACGTTCTTGAGGCAGGGGGAATTGTGTGCCTGCTCGGTGAGCGAGACCTTACAGCACGTGGGGTGCCTGTCTCGTTTTTCGGAGAAACTACCACAATGCCTGCTGGCCCAGCTCAGTTGGCTATTGAGACTGGGGCGGCGTTGCACGCTGTGCACTGTTGGTTTACTGGTACAGACTCGGATCCAGGCTGGGGGCTGTCAGCTTCGGCACCGATTGAGGTCACTTCGTTGGAGGAAACCACGCAGCGTGTCGCTGATCTTTTTGCCGCCAATATCGCAGCTCATCCGGAGGATTGGCATATGCTCCAACCGCAGTGGCCGGTGGACAAAAAGCAGCGAAGAACATCAAACGTGGGGGAGTAAGCCGTGCGGATTGGAATTGTGTGCCCTTATTCCTTCGACGAACCTGGCGGGGTTCAAGCTCATATCCTTGACTTGGCGGAGGTTTTTCGCTCGCAGGGGCATTACGTGGGTGTTCTCGGCCCAGCATCTGCAGGTACCGATGTGCCAGAGTATGTCACCAAAGGCGGAGGGTCTGTCCCGATCCGCTATAACGGTTCGGTGGCCCGGCTCGCTATCGGGCCTCAGGTGATCAGCACGACCCGCTGGTTTCTTAACGAAGGACAGTTTGACGTGCTGCATATCCACGAACCGAATTCGCCCAGTTTCTCTATGGCGTCTCTGTTCATCGCAGAGGGGCCGATAGTTGCTACCTACCATGCATCAGCGGCTTCGTCATGGATCCTCTCACTTGCCCGCCCCCTGCTCCAGCCCAAGCTCGAAAAGATTGGTGGCGGTATTGCAGTCTCTGAAATGGCGCGTCGCCTGCAAGTAGAAAAGCTCGGCGGCGACCCGGTGCTGATTCCGAATGGTGTGGATACAGCCCGTTTCGCAGCAGCACGGCGTCCGCGTGACCCTCACGCCCCTGTGGAGATCGTGTTCTTGGGTAGACTCGATGAATCCCGCAAGGGCCTAGACATCCTTCTTCGCGCGCTGGCTCAGCTAGATCGGAAGGTCACTGTCACCGTCATCGGTGGGGGCCGCCCGCGCGAGTTTTCCGGCATCAATTTTGTGGGGCGCGTTAGCGATCAGCAGAAGGCAGAAATTTTGGGGCGTGCTGATATTTACGTTGCCCCCAATACCGGCGGTGAATCCTTCGGCATTGTTCTGGTCGAAGCAATGGCTGCCGGGTGCGCCGTTGTCGCCAGCGACTTGGAAGCCTTTGCTGCGGTGTGTGACATCACCAGCGAAGAACCCGCTGGAGTGTTGTTCCCTGTCGGAGATGACCATGCGCTCGCGATGGCGCTTCGCATGCTTATCGACGATGAGGCGGCCCGTCAGCGACTCATTGAAAGCGGACTTAAGCGCTCCCAACTTTATGACTGGGACACGGTTGCAGCCAAGGTCATGGCTGTGTATGAGACTGTTGCAGATGGCACGACCGTGCGGGGGTAGTTGGTGGAAACACTGCTGTGGGTGATTCTCGCCGTCCTGATCACCGTCTTTCTGACGTGGGCGTATGCAACGGCGCAAAGGCTCGACCGTCTTCATGTGCGCGTTGACCGCGCCCGTAATGCCTTAGAGGCGGCGCTAGACCGGAGGGCAGCGGTTGTCGCCGTGGCTTACCCTGCGGCTGCGTTGGAGGCACGTCGTGTCGAAGAAGCAGGGCTTACTCCCGGAGATTTTTCCACCCGGATCGCGCGGGAGCGTGATTTGGGTGCACGGCTTCAAAAGATCGGAGCGTCGGAAAGCGCGAAAATAGCGGATGCTGACGCCAGGGTCATGCTTGCACTGCGCTTCTACAACGATGCCGTAGCCGATACGCGGGCGCTACGGCTGCGACCCATCGTGCGCATCCTGCGGCTTGGGGGGACCGCCCGGTTACCGGAATTCTTTGAGCTGGCCGATGCCTGAGCGGCCGGGGACCTGTTCCTGCCGATGAGGGTATCCACGACTGCATCCGGGTCGTTTGGTTGGACAATCGTCATCAGGATCGTAAACACAAGGCGACGAGAATCACTGCCGAATACCGTCACCGGAAATTGGCCTAACACCCCATGATGTCTAACGATACCTGGAATGCAGAAAAAGCCGTGTACCGTTTCGATGTATGACGGCGAAGCGTTCCCCAATCAGCACAATTTTAGACTTGGAGACTATCGACACTGATATTTACCGCGCAGCGGCAGTGGAGTCAGAGCTTGAGCGCACGTTCGGCGGCCAGGTGGCGGCCCAAGCGCTTGTCGCGGCAACACGCACGGTAGGCGACGATAAGTTCGTGCACTCACTCCACGGATATTTCATGCGCCCAGGCGTGGCTGCGCAAGACACAGTATTTCTTGTTAACCGGATGCGTGATGGACAATCTTTTGCAACGCGTCACGTCGAAGCAGTTCAAAATGGTGAAACTATTTTTGCGATGCAAGCCAGCTTCCACCGATCGGGTGATCCCGGCCCAGAGCATTCCGACATCATGCGTGACGTCCCGATGCCCGACGAGATTCCAGATGAGCGCGAGACTATCCCACCGTCGCGGCGCGCACTGCTGGATGAGTGGTCCGACTGGGACATCCGGGTAGTTCCCTCGGATCTGTACGAGCACAATAAGTACACTCCATCGCAGCAGGTGGTCTGGTTTAAATCGAAGCAGCAGCTTCCGGACGACGCCACCTTCCACGTGTGTACTTTGGCATACATGTCCGACATGACTTTGCTGCATTCAGCACTTGTTCCACACCCGGGGCATAAAGTGCAAATGGCATCGTTGGACCACGCTATGTGGTTCCTGCGCCCGTTTCGCGCTGACGAGTGGCTCCTCTATGACCAGGTATCGCCCTCTGCTCATGGTGGGCGCGCGCTGACACACGGGCGTATTTTCGATCACGCCGGAAATCTTGTCGCGATGGTGACCCAGGAGGGGCTCACGCGGACACTGCGCGACGGTGAGAAGTCTTTACCGTTGAAGACCCTGAAGGATAATGAACACTAAAAATAACGCTGTGGCCGCCGTGTGGGTGGTGATGGGCCGCATGAGCCAAATGCGCGTCGTCTGCGCCCAGATCTATAGTGCCACACCGGGTGCGCGTATACTCGGCTGAAGCAACGAGGATATCGTGGAGCAACGCTCATGATCTCCTCTGCATCAAGGAAAGGACTGGGACGAGGTTATGGCTGGCCATTCAAAGTGGGCTACTACCAAGCATAAGAAGGCTGCGAACGATGCGAAGCGGTCGAAGCTTTGGGCGAAAATGATCAAGGACATCGAGGTTGCGGCGCGTACTGGCGGAGGTGATCCCGCTGGTAATCCGACTCTGGATGACATGATCAAGAAGGCCAAAAAGGCCTCAGTCCCGAACGATAATATTGAGCGTGCCCGCAAACGTGGATCTGGTGAAGAAGCGGGCGGCGCTGATTACGAGAACATTATGTACGAAGGCTACGGCCCTAATGGTGTAGCGATGCTCATCGAGTGTCTCACGGATAACCGTAACCGTGCTGCTACTGAGGTCCGCACCGCGATGACCCGTAACAACGGCAACTTGGGCGAATCGGGGTCTGTGGCCTACATGTTTACTCGCACCGGTGTTGTTCAAGTTAAAAAAGGTGAGCTGTCTGAGGACGATGTTCTCATGGCGGTACTTGAAGCGGGTGCTGAAGAGGTCAATGACTTGGGCGACGAGTTTGAGGTGATTTGCGCTCCCACTGACCTGCAGGAGGTCAAGACTGCGTTGGCAGAAGCTGGTATTGAGGTTGACACTGCCGGCCAGGATTTCCGCGCGTCGGTAGAGGTGGAGCTGGACAAGGAAGACGCGAAGAAGCTCCTGAACTTAATCGATGCCTTAGAGGAATCGGATGACGTGCAGAACGTGTATACAAATGCCAGCATCTCTGATGAGATGATGGAGTCACTCGACGATTAAGCACCCCTCCTACAAGGACTGCCCCGCCGCTCGCTTGCAGCGCTGCAACGCACTGATGACGGCGGGGATGCTCTATCTGGTGCTCCCGCTATGATAGAACAGGTGTGTGAGTGAACTGTACGTGCTGAGGGAGGGCGTGTGAATTTAGAGGGCCTCCGGGTGATGGGCATTGACCCCGGATTGACACGTTGCGGTCTTTCTGTTGTCCAAGCTGGTCGTGGTCGACAGGTAATCCCAGTGGCTGTGGGGGTGGTACGTACGCCGTCAGATGCAGAGCTGGCTGAACGCTTGTTGCGCATTTCTCGTGCGGTCGGTGAATGGATGGATGACTACCTTCCGGATGTGGTCGCGATGGAGCGCATTTTTGAACGGGGGAACGTCTCTACGGTGATGAATACTGCGCATGCGGTAGGCGTCATGATTCTCGCCGCCGCGGAACGTGATATTCCCGTGCATATGTACACACCGTCGGAAGTCAAAAAAGCAATTTCGGGTAATGGCCGTGCAGATAAAAAGCAGATGACAGTGATGATCACCCGAATTTTGGGCTTAGCGGAAGCACCGAAACCTGCAGATGCGGCTGACGCTTTGGCAGTCGCCGTGTGCCATTGTTGGCGTGCGCCTTTACTTGCTCGTACACAGTTAGCAACAAATACTGCAGGAGGCTCACATCCATGATTGATTCTTTACACGGCGAAGTGCTGACCATCGGCTTAGATCATGCAGTTATCGAATGTGGCGGTGTGGGGTACCGGTTCCTCGCCACACCACCAACGTTGAGCAGGCTGACACGTGGTGAGACTACCCGCGTGCTAACTTTCTTGAGTGTTCGCGAAGACGCTATGACTTTGTACGGGTTTATGGAAGATGATGACCGCACAATGTTTCATACGCTGCAAACAGTGTCCGGTTTGGGGCCGAAGTTGGCTCTCGCTTCATTGTCGGTCTATAACGCAGCAGAGATTGCTCAGCACATCACCGGTGAAGACACAAAGGGATTGCAGGCGATCCCGGGTGTTGGCAAGCGCATGGCTGAACGCATGATTGTCGAGCTGAAAGATAAACTTCAAGGCCTGTTTTCCGGAACAGAAAGTCTCGGATCCGGGGCTGCTCCTGCCGGAGGCTCGTCCGCTGTGGTGGACCAAGTGGTAGAGGCTTTGGTGGGCCTTGGTTTTACTGATAAGCAGGCGCGCCCTGTGGTGGAGCAGGTGGCAGAAGCCGAGAAAAACACTGATACCACGACTGTTTTGCGAACATCTCTATCTCAGCTGGGCAAGAAGTAGGGAAGTGACTAATGTCCGACATCGAGAAGACCGAGTTTCAGCTTCCGCCGGACCTCGAGAAAAAGTCCACGCGTTCCGACGACGCCCCGATCGACCCGCAAGAACAAGCCGATGACCGTGACGTTGAGAAAACGCTTCGCCCGAAAGCACTCGAGGAATTTATCGGACAGCCGAAAGTTCGCGAGCAGTTAGACCTCGTGCTGACTGGAGCTCGCAAACGGGGAGTAACTCCGGATCATATTCTTTTATCCGGGCCACCCGGCCTGGGTAAAACCACCCTCGCCATGATTATCGCTCAAGAGCTGGGTACCTCGCTGCGGATGACATCTGGCCCAGCGCTGGAACGGGCGGGGGATCTGGCTGCGATGCTTTCAAATCTGATGGAGGGCGATGTTCTGTTCATCGATGAGATCCACCGAATAGCGCGACCAGCGGAAGAGATGCTGTACATGGCGATGGAGGATTTCCGCATCGACGTCATTGTTGGAAAGGGCCCAGGGGCTACCTCCATCCCGCTGGAGATTCCGCCATTTACTTTGGTGGGGGCTACGACGCGAGCAGGGATGCTTACCGGTCCACTGCGTGACCGTTTCGGATTCACGGCCCAAATGGAGTTTTACGATGTCGAAGACTTAACCCGAGTTGTTACCCGTGCTGCTGGCATCTTAGGAGTCAGCATTGATTCCGATGCGGCAGTCGAGATCGGTGCGCGATCGCGGGGAACACCCCGCATTGCTAACCGCCTTCTGCGACGGGTTCGCGACTGGGCCGAGGTCAACGGCGACGGACATGTCAATGTGACCGCTGCACAAGAAGCGCTCCGCGTCTTCGACGTCGATGAACTTGGGCTCGACCGTCTTGATCGGGCGGTCCTTGATGCCTTGATTCGGGGCCATGGAGGAGGGCCCGTCGGCGTGAACACGCTTGCGGTGGCTGTTGGCGAAGAACCCAGCACCGTCGAAGAAGTGTGTGAACCCTATCTGGTTCGTGCCGGTTTGATGGCACGTACGGGGCGTGGCCGTGTCGCTACTGCGGCGGCATGGCACCATATCGGACTTCAACCGCCACCCGATGCGCCGGGTCAATTAAACCTTCTGTAGCTACCAGTAAGCAGGGGTAGTGAGACCTTTGGAAGTAGTCGTGTAACAATGGGGCACTATGGAGATCCTTCTTTTAATCCTTATCCTCGGCGTGTTCATGGTGCCTTCTTTCCTCATGGCGCGAACCCAGAAGAAGCGCCAGGCTGAAATGCTTGGATTGCAGAATTCTGTTCAAGCAGGTGACAAGATCGTCACCGTGTCTGGGTTTCACGCAACGATCGTCGATACGCAAGAATCGACCCTCACTCTGGAGTTGTCGCCAGGCGTGGAAGCCACGATGGAGCGTGCCGGTGTCATGCGCAAGGTTGAGCCTGTCGAACCGCCTACGGGTGAGATACCGGGATCAGCTGGTAGCTACTGGGATAACCAGGATAACCAGCCACGCCAGACCGAGGATGGTGGATACCGGCACCCAGAAAACTCAGGCGACCACCCTGAAAACTTTGGTGATGGCGAGCAATACCCTGATCGGGGCGATCACCGCTAAGCGGACCAGAGCACAAGTACCCGATTGCGCTTCGGCGGGGTCGGGCACAAGTTTTTAGCACCACTGACGTACCATATGAGTTTGTGTTCGTTCCGTACTTCCTGCGTGCACGATGCACGCGGGGTCTACGCAGCACCTTTTAACTAGATAGTCCATATCACCATCGAGGAGAAGCCTCCGTGTCCGTTACTACTCGGCGTGCACACGACAACGGGTCGAAAAGGCAGTGGCCAAAGCGCGCACTAGCCCTGTTCGTCCTCATTGTTGCCGTGGTGTACGCGCTGGTCTTTTTCACCGGCGATCGTTCAGCAACCCCGAAACTAGGAATTGACCTGCAGGGTGGCACCCGTGTCACCTTAGTCCCACAGGGCGACGAACCAACCCAGGAGCAACTGGACCAGGCTCGCACGATCCTAGAAAACCGAGTCAACGGCATGGGCGTCTCCGGTGCGGAAGTCGTCGTCGACGGCAACACGCTAGTGATTACTGTCGCCGGTGAAGACACCTCGGAAGTGCGCAATCTGGGGCAGACATCGCAGCTGATGTTCCGTCCTGTCGCACAACCAGGGATGCCAGATATGGCCACTTTGCCCCAGGTGATGGAAGAAACCGCAAACGATTGGGTGAAATACGGCATTATCACTCCCGAGCAGGCCGATGAGTCGCTCGAACAGACCTTCACCGCTGTCAATCAAGCTGCCGGTGAAGAAGCCACAAATGAAGTTCCCACCGTGACTGCGGAACTACTGCCAGAACCTGAGAACTCCCTTGAAGCGGGCAAGCGCCGTCAAGAACTTACCGATATGTTGCGAGAGGACCGTCAATCGACGGACCCTACCCAGCAATTGGTGTCGCAAGCGCTGATGCGCTGTGAACCGGACTCGACAGACCCACTATCAGGAACTGACGAGCCAGAGCTTCCACTTGTGTCGTGTGATCCCAACAGTGGCCAAGCACACCTTCTTGAACCGGTACCACTGCTTTCGGGCGTGACTGATGAGAACGGCCCACGTTTGACCGGTAATCAGATCGATACCAACCAGCCGATTAACGGTGGATTCAACCCGGAGACCGGACAGATGGAGATCAGTTTCTCCTTCAAACATGATGGAGAGCACAATGGCTCTCAGACCTGGGCGCAGCTGACCTCCGAGCTGCTGGGCCAGCAGATCGCGATCACTCTGGATTCTCAGATCATTTCAGCGCCTGTCATCCAGGGCGCTACTCCAGTAGGTTCCGCGACCTCGATTACGGGTGACTTCACCCAGGAGGAAGCACAAGCACTTGCTAACAACCTTCGATATGGTGCACTTCCGCTGTCCTTCGCTGGCGAGAACGGCGAACCAGGCGGAACAGCGCAAACTGTGCCTCCATCGTTGGGTGAGGCGTCACTTAAGGCGGGTCTAATCGCAGGTCTCGTCGGGCTGGCGTTGATCGCGATATTCGTGTTTACTTACTATCGCATCTTCGGATTTATTTCCCTTATCACCCTGTTCGGCTCCGGAGTTTTGGTATACGGCATGTTAGTTCTGCTGGGACGCTGGATCGGGTACTCACTTGACTTGTCTGGAGTTGCCGGTTTGATCATTGGTATTGGCGCCACGGCCGATTCCTTCGTCGTGTTGTACGAGCGCATCAAAGACGAGGTTCGCGCAGGTAAGACCTTCCGCTCTGCCACCGCACGCGGTTGGGATCGCGCAAAGCAGACTATCGTTACCGGCAACATGGTGACGTTGATTGGTGCGGTCATTATCTACTTCCTGGCAGTAGGTGAGGTGAAGGGATTTGCCTTCACCATGGGGTTGACCACAGTCTTCGACTTGCTGGTGACATTCCTGGTCACTGCACCATTGATGATTCTTGCGTCACGCAATTCGTTCTTCGCTAACCCGAGCGTCAACGGCATGGGCAAGATGTTCGCCCTGGCCGAGGCAGACCGCCAGGCTGGACGCGACCCTGAAGTCGAAGCCACTAAAGCAGAAGCCCCCGCAGCTGCAGTCGTAAGCGACGACGCCTCTGCACCAACCTCCGCCGAAAGCGAGGAGAAGTAGTTATGTCTAGCACCGCACAATCTGCAATGCCTACCACCAAGGCGACAATTTCCACCGAAGCCACGGCGGGTTCCAACTCCACAAGGATGAACGCGTACGACAAGCTGTACACAGGGGAGGGCGGTATCGACTTCATTGGCCGTTCCAAACTTTGGTACATCATCACCATCGCGCTGATTGTGATCTCCCTGCTATCGATCATTTTCCGCGGGTTTGATCTGTCTATTGATTTCGAGGGCGGTACCAAGATGTCCATGCAGGCTGGGGATCTTGTCGCAGAGGAGGTTGAAGACACCTTTATTGAAGCTACAGGCGTTGAACCGGAATTAACGCAAATCGTGGGTGCGGGTGATTCCCGCACCCTGGAAATCAACTCCCAGCACTTGACCCAGGAACAGATCGATTCTGCCCGGATGGCGATCTACGAAGAACACCAGCCGATGAACGCCCTGGGCGAGGCAACTCCTGATGCCATTGGTGATTCGACAGTGTCTGAATCTTGGGGTTCCACGATTACAGAGCGCATGATTCTCGCGTTGGTGGTCTTCCTTGTCGCAGCCGCAGTCTACGTCGCAGTGCGTTTGGAGAAAGAAATGGCTGTTGCCGCCATGGCAGCGCTGTTCGTTGACGGCATTGTGATCATGGGTATTTATTCGGTCTTCGGCTTGGAGGTGTCTCCGGCGATGATCATTGGTTTGCTCACGGTGCTCACGTTCTCGATTTATGACACGGTGATTGTGTTCGACAAGGTGAAGGAGAACACCTCCGGAGTGCTTGAATCACGCAGATCTACGTACGCAGAGGAGGCCAACCTCGCTGTGAACCAAACGGTGATGCGGTCAATTTCGACGTCAGTAATTTCAGCCTTACCGATTGTGGCTTTGTTGGTCGTCGCTGTCTGGCTGTTGGGTGTCGGCACACTGAAAGATCTTGCCTTGATTCAGCTGCTTGGCGTTCTCGTCGGCATCTTCTCGTCTCTCTTCTTGGCTACTCCACTGCTGGTCAGCATCGTTAACCGCGAAGAAAAACACAAAAAGCACAACAAAGCTGTGGCTGACTTCCGGGCTCAACGCGATGGATCCGCAGAACTTGACGAAGCCACGTCCGACTCCGCTGTAGAGGATAATCTCGGTGGCCCGAAGCGTCGTGTCAGCACTCTCGTTTCTGATGACCGCGTGCCAGCGGATGAAGATGTGACAGTGCGCGACGCGCCACGCACGTCAACTTGGAGGCCCGACCGTCGTTAGTCCTGGTAAGTGCCCAGGTGCGCCCAAGAGTAAAATGTGTCTTTTATTCGGCTCGAAATGAGGTAATTCTGTGCGCATCGCTATCCGCTTTTTCCGCAGCATCATGGTTACTTTGAGTGCGGCTACGCTGCTGTTCGGTTGCGCGGAAACCCCAGTATCGGGCCCGGGACCAGAGCTGAAGTCCACCGATCACTTTGGCTACCAGGTGGCGGTTCCTTTGCTGACTACAAACGCTGGATCTGAGGTGGGTGTTTCAACTAACGCCCATTTACTTTCTGTGCGGTTGTATCCTGCGGTGTTCGTTCCTGGGCCGAGCGGGCAGATGATTCCCAATTCGGATTTGGTCACCACACAGGTTCTGCCGGGAGCGCAGCGACAAGTCGTGTATACACTATCGCCAGACGCGGTGTTTTCGGATGGCACTCATGTTACGTGCACCGATTTTTTGTTGGCCTACAAGGCAGGTGCGTATCCGGAACTCTTCGGCTCTCACATGCCGGTGATGGATCAAGTGGAACGATTGAATTGTCTGCCAGGCGCGAAACAATTCACAGCGGTTTTCAAGCCTGGTCAGGGTGGTCGCTGGCGTGAATTATTCGGCCCGGGCACTGTGCTGCCTTCTCACGCGGTGGCACGCAAAGTTAACATGGATGCAACTCAGTTTGTCGAAGCTCTTGAATCGGACGACCCAACCGAGATGGAGCCGATTGCACGAGTGTGGCGCGAAGGTTTCAACTTAGCCAACTACGATCCTGAAATGCAGGTTTCTTTCGGCCCGTTCCGCATCGACGGTGTCGGTGATAGTGGCGAAGTAACCCTGGTACGCAATGACTACTACTACGGCGACCAGGCGGCGTTGGACACGGTGGTGGTGTGGCCATCGACAGCAGACTCTGGGAAGTTGGTGGATGAGGGTGCTTTGCGGGTAGGTGATATCCATGAGGCTGACCCTGCATGGGTGGATCTCAACACGGAAGGTAGCCCGTACACGATAGAAACCCGGGTGGGCGAATTGACCGATACTTTGCGTCTGGAAGAATCGGGTGCGTGGGCGATGCCGGAGTACCGTCAAGCTTTAGCAAAATGTATTGACCGAAACGCCGTCGCGGCCGCTTCATCGGCGGTGTCAGGTGTTGATGTTCCGGCTGTGGGGGTGCATGTTGTCGACCACTTCGACCCGCTTGCTCGTCAGCTAGCAGATATTGTTGATCCGCATATCGCTCCTGATTTTCAAGCAGCAAGTCTTGCACAGGCAACCGAGCTTCGCGTGGGTTATTCGGCGCCAAATGAGCGAAAAGCTGCGATGGTCGAGGCGATGAGGGTGTCGTGTGAACCCGCTGGCATTGCGATTATTGATGCAACCGAGGAAGGTAAGACGCTTGCCGATGTCGGAGGTTATGGAATCGGTGAATGGGGAGAGCAGACTATTGAGGACGGCAGCATTGATGCTTTTCTCGGCGCGGTGGACCCGTTGACGGAATACAGTACTGCGGAACCACGGTCGAGCGAACTTGAGGATTTGCGGGCGGCTGAAGAGGAACTTTGGGCAGAATTGTCGAGGATTCCACTTGCAGCCCAGCCCCGTTCGTTCATCGTTGACCGTCATGTGGGTAACGTTGTGGTGTACACCGGAACCGCCGGAATCGGTTGGAATATGGATCGGTGGCAAGTAGCGAATGAGGAACCTACCAGTGAGCCAGATTAAATACGCACACTCCCGCGAAGCGCTGAAAGCGAAGATGCGCTACGTCCAGGACTTTCCTGAGCAGGGCGTGTTATTTGAAGACTTAACACCAGTGTTAGCAGACGGCGAGGCCCTGTCCGTTATCATCAGAGATTTGTCAACAGCGTGTCGACGTCTCGGGGCAGACATGATTGGTGGCCTTGATGCCCGCGGTTTTTTATTGGGCTCGGCTGTCGCCTACGACCTCGGCGTTGGGGTGCTGGCCATCCGTAAGAAGGGCAAGCTTCCGCCACCGGTTTTTACGCAGGAGTATGAGACGGAATACAGCTCTGCGGCACTCGAGATTCCTGTGGACGGGATCGATCTCAAATCCAAGAAGGTAGTGCTTGTCGACGATGTCCTTGCCACCGGCGGTACCTTAATTGCTGCTACTGAACTGATAGAGCAGGCTGGGGGAGCGGTGGCTGGCTATGTCGTTGTCCTCGAGGTGGAAGGCCTCGGTGGGCGGCAGCGAGTGGAGGGGCGGGCTCCCCTGATCGTGCTTGACGACGATACCGTGGATGCTGGCTAAAGCGTCAGTCCCGCGGAGTATCATGGTGGAAATCAGCACAGGATTGGAAGGTCGCAATGCGAAGGGTGGAGGAGGCGACAATGACTCAGGAAAAAAGCCAACGCCTGACGGGTATGCGAGGTGTCTCTGCGCGGCTTGCGCGTTCTCTCACCGGAGGTCGAGCACGCACAAACCCAGTACTTGACCCATTGCTTTCGATTCACCGCGAATTTCACCCCAAAGCAGACGTAGAAACGCTGTCTCGTGCTTATGACACTGCCGAGCGGTTACATGAGGGAGTGCTGCGTAAGTCTGGTGATCCTTATATCACCCACCCGTTGGCCGTTGCCACGATTTGTGCTGAAATCGGCATGGACACGACCACGTTGATCGCGGCTTTGCTTCACGACACGGTGGAAGATACAGACTACACGCTGGAGGAACTCAATGAGGATTTTGGCCCAGAGGTCGCGCGCCTCGTCGACGGCGTAACCAAACTGGACAAGGTGGCGCTTGGTGCCGCGGCTGAGGCGGAGACCATTCGCAAGATGATTGTTGCAATGGCGCAGGACCCTCGTGTGCTCGTGATTAAGGTTGGCGACCGGCTCCACAATATGCGCACCATGCGCTTCTTGCCGCCGGAAAAGCAGGCGAAGAAAGCCCGTCAGACGCTCGAAGTTATCGCTCCTCTAGCACACCGGCTGGGGATGGCCAGCGTGAAGTGGGAGTTGGAAGACCTTTCCTTCGCGATTTTGTATCCCAAGAAATACGAAGAGATTGTCCGGTTGGTCGCAGACCGAGCGCCGTCGCGTGACCGCGCACTGCGCGAGATTTCGCAGCACGTAGGAGCTGAACTGAAGGCCAATAATGTGAGCGCCGAAATCCGGGGGCGTCCCAAACATTATTGGTCGATCTATCAAAAGATGGTGGTGCGTGGACGCGAGTTCGATGAAATCTTCGACCTAGTAGGAATCCGTGTACTTGTCGACACCATCTCAGACTGTTATGCGGCCATTGGTGTGGTGCACTCGCTGTACTCGGCGATGCCAGGCAGGTTCAAAGACTATATCTCTAACCCGCGTTTCGGTGTATACCAATCCTTGCACACCACGGTGATGACGGATGCGGGGCGCCCACTGGAAATCCAAGTGCGGACCCACGAGATGCACTATAACGCTGAATTCGGGGTTGCTGCGCACTGGCGGTATAAGGAAACCAAGGGATCACATAAGGGCGACCAGACCGAAATCGATCAGATGTCGTGGATGCGCCAGCTGCTCGACTGGCAGAAGGAAGCCGCAGACCCCAACGAGTTCCTCGACTCGTTGAGGTATGACTTGAGCGCAAAGCAAATATTCGCGTTCACTCCGAAGGGCGATGTAATTAATCTTCCCGCCGGATCAACGCCGGTTGATTTCGCTTATGCCGTGCACACCGAGGTAGGCCACCGTTGTATCGGGGCAAAAGTAAATGGCAAACTAGTGGCACTGGAATCTGAGCTTCAATCCGGTGACCGAGTCGAAGTATTCACCTCCAAGGACCCTAACGCCGGGCCTTCCCATGACTGGCAAGATTTCGTGGTCTCGCCGCGGGCCAAAGCTAAGATTCGCCAATGGTTCGCGAAGGAGCGTCGTGAAGAGCACCTCGAGGCAGGCCGAGATGCCCTCGCAGCCGAGGTTCAGCGTGGCGGGCTTCCGATGCATCGGTTGTTCACCGCGGAATCCATGCGCAAGGTCGCCACCCAGCTGCATTACCCGGATGTCGATGCGCTGTACACCGCGATCGGCGCGGGAACAGTGTCGGCCCAGCATGTGGCACATCAGCTCATGGCGATGTTCGGCGATGAAGACGACGCCGTCGATGCGCTCACCGCACGTACACCGCTGTCGAAACTGGTGACTCCTCAGCAAACCTCCGGTAACGAAACGGGAGTGCTTGTCGACGGGTCTCCGGATGTGATGGCGAAACTGGCAAAGTGCTGCCAACCTGTTCCAGGCGACGAGATTCTTGGTTTTGTGACTCGCGGAGGTGGGGTGTCTGTGCACCGCACTGACTGCACAAATGCTCCAAAGTTACAGGAAGAACCAGAGCGTCTATTGCCGGTGGAGTGGGCTGGGGATGGTTCCGGTGGTCATGGTTTCTCCGCGACACTGCAGATTGAAGCTTTAGACCGCTACGGTTTGCTCGCAGAACTCACCAGGATCTTGACGGAACAGAAACTTTCCGTGATGGCGCTAAATTCCAAGCTGGGAGACGACCGAGTGGCGATGATTAAGTTTACTGTCGGCGTATCTGACACTAAGCAGCTCGGTGCGATTATGAATCAATTGCGCAACGTCGAGGGCGTGTTCGACATCTATCGAGTCACTGCCTAAACCATGAGTTTGCGAAGCAGAGTTAACTTCCGTCGCACCATGTATTAACCCACGGTGAATTCTTGGGAAGCGGAAAGTGGCCACCTGTGCAAACAAGTGTAGGGACAATGGCAACCTCGGGTCGAAAGGACTGAAAGCAGGTCAAACTAATACGGTGGAGCTGACCTCACTGAATTATTCGACCGATGGTGAGCCACTTGCGAACACCGTGACTCTAAGGATTGGAGACACCGACATCACCACTAACATCGACAACAGCACTACTGAGGATGACAAGGGGTTTGGCGAGTTTGGTCGCGCCACTGTTGACATTAGTCTTCCTGCTGAGCTGAGTGGTGAACAGACGCTCACCGTTACTACCGACGCCGGTACAGATATCTCCATGCCGGTTCAGGTCGCTGAAGTGGCAGCTGTTGCCCCTGTTCCTGCTCACTCAGCAACTGCGTTTTCCTCCAGCCCCGTCGTCGGTGCAATGCTTAGTCTCGCCGCCATCTTGGGCCTCGGGGGTCTTATCGCGGTGCTATTCCCGAACCAGATTGACGCTGCCCTGACTAACTTGATTTAAGAAGCACTAATGTCCCTGGGCATGAGAAAACCGCTGTTCCTACACGGGGGACAGCGGCTTAAAACTTAGTAAGCTGTGCTGAATCTCAGCGATTAAGGCTGCAGATACTTCTGGGTAAATGCGAAGACGGCACCTAGAGCGGTGATGATCGCGGTGAAAACGCTGATCCAAGCCTTGATGTCCTCTGGCTGCTGATCCTGGATGGAGGAACCGAAAGCCTTGGAAGAACCATCCTTAGGCTCTTCTTTCTTATCGCCCTCTTTGCCCTTGTCGGCGTCGTCTTTGGTGTCCTTGTCTTTGTCGCCATCGGTAGGTTCGGTGGTGACGACCTTATCCTTCTTTTCCTCTGCGGTTACCTCTGGTTCAGGCGTTTCAGCCAGCGCGACGGTGGTGCCTGCGGTAGCGACGGTGAGTGCGGTTGCAGCTGCAACCAGAGACTTACGGAGCTTCATGTAAACCCAATCTTTCTGATACGGCGTTAATTACTGCTATGAGACAATAGTCTTAAAAGAGGTTTCTGGCAAGATTAGTTTGGGTGTGTCTCACGGCTCCTTAGCCTAAGGGCTACCTGTGTAATTAAGTCTTTTAATGATTCTCTTGGGAAAACTAAAGGGTTCCCATTTCCTGCCTGGGTCATTGAATAAACACAATTCTTCTCGCTGCCTTGGCGTTCGGTAAACTTCCAGTGGATGCACATGAAAAATTCCCTAAACATGTGGAAACAAAACTAAGAATGTCCAGCATGTTAAGCACATGAAACCCCGAGCATTTAGGATGCTCGGGGTTTCCTCAAGATGGGGGTTAAAACGGGGGTAATTGCACCAAGTTGGAAGTGCTTTTACCAACCCTACTCCACAACTTGCGCTTCGTTGATTCGTACTTCCTCCGCTGGTGCACCGTCACCGGCGGGTGCCGATTGCGGTTCCAAGCCTGTTTCGGCGATGGAGTCAAGCGTCGCTAGACCCTCATCGTTGATCTGGCCAAAGTAGGTGTACGCAGGCGGCAGCCCACCGTCACCGTAGTTCAAAAAGAACTGGGAACCATTGGTATTTGGCCCGGCATTGGCCATGGCGATGGTACCGCGCTCGTAGACCACAGGGGTAGAGGTGTCTTCGGTTTCGTCGGTTGGGAATTCATTGTCGAACTGGAAACCTGGGCCACCCGAACCGGTGCCGGTTGGGTCACCACATTGAAGAACCTGCAAGGTGTCACCGGTGGTCATGCGGTGGCAGACGGTATCGTCATAGTAATCGTTTTCCACCAAGTGGACAATCGCGTTGACCGTGCAAGGGGCAACCGATCGATCCAACTCCATACCAATCGGTCCAGCTGATGTGTCGAGTTCGACAGTGACAGTCCCCTCGGTAGATACATTTTCGCCGTCGGGCAGGCCAACATCTTTCGCCGGGTCGCCGTCCTCGTTATAGGTACAGGTCACTGTGGGAGGAAGGGCTTCTGCGCGCTCGGTAGCTAGCGTCTCAAAATCGGCCAAGGGGTCCGTATTTTCTGGTGTCTCATCGGCGGACTCGCTGGTGGCTTGGTCTTCGGCCACAACTTCTTCGTCCTCATTGTTGTATGTGGCCGCCCAGTAGATACCACCGACGATGGCAACGAGAACCACTGCTGCGATGAGCACTACAGTCAGTGGCTGGGTCTTTTCTTTGCGGTCACGCGCATTAAGTGCGCCTTCTAGCTCTTTCAAGGCGTCTTTACCGCGCTGCTTGTTACTGCTCACCTGGTTTAAACCTCGTTTCGATTGTGGGACAACTGGTCACGTTATGCCAACACTTTACTTCTGTACCATGCGTGAATGCGCACTGGCTCGGGCTAAGAGTAGCGAATCATGGCGAAGTGGGAGCTGCGTCACTACAGTGGGGCCCATGGCTAACGTTACTTTTGATTCTGCACCTGCAACCACCGCTGGAGAACTTCCCGCTAAGGGTGACCAGCTTCCGTCCTTCGAGCTTGTCGGCACCGACCTGTCTGCTGTGACCGACAAGGATTTCCAGGGTAAGCGCCTGGTTCTGAACATTTTCCCTTCGCTAGATACTGGTGTCTGTGCTAATTCCGTTCGCGAGTTCAATAAGCGTGCGCAGGACTTAGGCGATGACACCGTCGTTGTGAATATCTCCAAGGACCTGCCATTCGCTCAGGATCGCTTCTTGGAAGATAACGGCGTGGATAACGTCACCACCGGTTCCGCGTTCCGCTCGTCGTTTGGTGAGGACTTCGGCGTTACACTGCAGGACTCCCCACTGCAGGGTCTGTTGTCACGTTCAGTTGTTGTGACTGACACAGACCACAAGGTTGTCCACACTGAGCTGGTCAGCGAAATCACTACCGAACCCAACTACGACGCTGCGATTGACGCATTGAAGTAGTTACAATAGTTCGCTTAACGACGACGGCCCCGCCGCTAGGGGACGTCGTCGTTAAGCGTTTCTTTGGCTAGGATGACCCACATGAATATCGCAGGTTTTTCTGCAGGCCCCTACAAAACCAACTGCTATGTGGTGATCGGCGATGGCGCCGCAGTTGTGGTCGATCCCGGGATGCATGCCCAGGGCAAGGTGGAGGCTTACCTTCGTGAGCAAGGTGTTTGCCTCGAGGCGATCTACTTAACACACGGGCACATCGACCATACTCGTGATGCAGGTGCGCTAGCGAAGAAGCACAACGCGCCGGTGTATATTCATGCTGAAGATGAGTACATGCTTGAGGCTGGTGACGGTGTTGCGCCGCGAACACGGCTGTTGTTTGATGCCGATAATATGATCCCGATTCCGGAACTGCGCTATTTCGTCGATGGTGAAACTGTCACACACGCCGGGTTTACAGTGCGTGTGGCGCACGCTCCGGGCCACTCTCCGGGCAGCGTCCTGTTGGTCCACGACGAAGTGTGTTTCAGTGGCGATGTATTGTTCCGAGGCACGATTGGGCGTACTGACATGGCAGAGTCTGATCCAGACGAAATGGAAAAGTCCTTGGCTGGTCCTGTCTGGGCGCTTGACGACGCCCTGTCGGTGCTGCCGGGACACGGGCCCACAACCTCGATGCGGATGGAACGTTCCTCCAACCCATATCTGCGCATGGCAAAGCAAAAATACCCGCAATAAGGTACTAAGATGGCCGGGTGTGAGTAAAAACAAGTCCTCTCAGACCGAAAAGTTCCAGGCACTTTCCGCACCCAAGGGTGTGCCGGACTATGTTCCGCCAACCTCCGCGACGTTCCTACGTGTGCGCGATGAGATGGTGCGTCAAGCCCATTTGGCCGGTTACCAGCACGTAGAGTTGCCGATCTTCGAGGATACAACCTTGTTTGCCCGCGGCGTGGGTGAGTCTACTGATGTGGTGAGCAAAGAGATGTACACCTTCGATGATCGCGGAGATCGTTCTGTCACCTTGCGTCCTGAGGGCACCGCGGGGGTGATGCGTGCGGTCATTCAGCATAATCTGGACCGTGGACATCTGCCTGTTAAGTTGAACTACTATGGGCCGTTTTTCCGGTATGAGCGCCCCCAAGCAGGCCGCTACCGCCAGCTGCAACAGGTAGGCATCGAGGCGATTGGCGTGGATGACCCACTGCTGGACGCGGAAGTGATCGCATTAGCGGATCGTTCCTACCGGGCTTTAGGGCTTAAAGAGTTCCGCTTGGAGCTGACCAGTTTGGGCGATAGTACTTGCCGCCCCGCGTACCGCGAGAAGCTTCAGGAGTTTTTGTTCACGTTGCCTCTCGACGAGGAAACCCGCCACCGCGCCGAGATTAATCCGCTCCGCGTTCTCGACGATAAGCGCCCAGAGGTCAAGGAAATGACCGAGGATGCTCCACTAATGCTTGACCACCTGGATGCCAACACTCAAGAGCATTTCGAGACTGTCACTGGCACTCTCGATGACATGGGGATCGTGTATACGATTAACCCGCGCATGGTACGCGGCCTTGACTACTACACCAAGACTACTTTCGAGTTCGTTCATGACGGTCTTGGTGCGCAGTCCGGCATTGGTGGTGGCGGGCGTTACGACGGCCTGATGGCCCAAATCGGTGGCCAAGACCTCTCTGGGATCGGCTATGGCCTGGGCGTGGACCGTACGGTGCTGGCGCTTGAGGCAGAGGGCATCACTCTCGATGGTGTGGAGCGCCGCGTCGACGTCTACGGTGTCGCACTTGGTGAAGCCGCAAAGCGTCGTATGAGCGTCCTTATCGACGAGCTGCGCGCCGCCGGCATATCCGCCGACATGGTGTATGGTGAGCGCGGTCTCAAGGGCGCCATGAAGGGGGCGGACCGTGCCAGAGCAGCCTTCGCGTTGGTACTGGGCGACCGTGAGCTAGACGACGGGCAAGTGGCCATCAAAAACATGTCCGACCAGTCGCAGCAGCCGGTCGATCTGGACGATGTCGTCACCGCTTTGCGCGCAGCACTGGCAAACTAGCACAGGCGAACTAGCACGTGGGTTTAGCTATTCCCGTCGTGTCCGCGGAGTAGCTCCTCCAACGGTACGAGGTCCTCTTCAAGGTCTACGCCTGTCTTGCGGGGCCTACGGCTGGATTCGACGGTTGCTCCTCCAAGGCCGGGGGAGTAGTCGCCCGCCGAGACGATCAGATCGGCGAGTTCGCCGGCAGCCCGTGCGACCCGCTTTTCAAATGAGATACCTTCGTCTCCACCGAAATCATCGGTCGCCGCAAACAGTGAAGTAGGCACTACCACCGCCCGCAGGTAGGTAAACAGTGGCCGCATCGCATACTCAGTGGCAAGTGAGTGGCGGGGTGTACCGGCGGTCGCGGCGATGATCGTTGGCATACCGTTGAGCGCATCTTGATCGAGGGCGTCAAAAAACATCTTAAACAGCCCCGAGTAGCTTGCCTTGAAAATTGGGGTGACCGCGACAAGTCCATCGGAAGCAGATAGCTGCTTTTTGATTTCGTCCAGGCGTGGCGAGGACATCCCTGTGGTAAATACTGTCGCGAGATCTTTAACGATCTCGCGCAGCTCCACAGTGTGGATCTCTAAAGCCTCGCCGCGGGCAGAGACCGCAGCGTTCACCGCGCTTGAAATGGCATCAGCCACGGAGCGTGTCGACGAAGGGTTGGACAAGCCTGCTGAAACGACTGTGAGTTGGCGCATGTTGGTTTATGTCTCGCTTTCTTCATGCTGGCTGGGGTTGACCTTGAAGTGTGGGTGATCGCGGTCTTCGCGAAGTGTGGCGAAGGTAGGTGGTTCGCTCGGAACGTGCTCGGGGCGACGTTCTTCCATGCGACGGCGCAGCTCGGGAACAACGTGGGTGCCCAGAATCTCAATCTGGTTGAGCACGGTTTCTAAAGGCAGCCCGGCGTGGTCGATGAGGAAGAGTTGACGTTGGTAATCGCCCACCCAATCGGCGAACTGCATGGTGCGCTCGATGATTTGTTCGACAGTGCCGACGGTCAGCGGGGTTAGTTCGGTGAACTCCTCCAAGGTAGGGCCGTGGCCGTAGACTGGCGCGTTGTCGAAGTATGGGCGGAATTCTTTCTTAGCCTGTTCCTCGGTCTCTGCGATATAGACCTGCCCGCCCAAGCCAACGATGGCTTGATCAGCTTGTCCGTGACCGTACTTTTCGTAGCGGCGGCGGTAGATGCCCACCATCTTTGCAGTGTGTTCCTTGTTCCAGAAAATATTGTTGTGGAAGAAGCCGTCTCCGTAGAATGCGGCTTGTTCTGCGATCTGTGGGGAGCGAATGGAGCCATGCCAAACGAACGGTGGGACACCATCGAGTGGTCGTGGGGTGGAGGTAAATCCATTCAGTGGGGTGCGGAATTTGCCTGACCAAGTCACCACGTCTTCGCGCCATAAGCGTCGCAGCAGGTGGTAGTTTTCAATTGCTAAGGGGATACCTTGGCGAATGTCTTTCCCGAACCAGGGGTACACCGGTCCGGTATTGCCACGTCCCATCATCAGGTCTACGCGACCACCAGATAGATGCTGCAGGAATGCGTAATCTTCTGCGATGCGCACGGGATCTGTGGTGGTAATCAATGTTGTCGCTGTGGACAGTTTTAGGTTCTTGGTCTGGGCTGCGATATAGGCTAAGTGGGTTGTCGGCGCAGACGGTACGAACGGTGGATTGTGGTGCTGGCCGGTAGCGAATACGTCTAGGCCGACTTCCTCGGCCTTGAGGGCGATCTGCGTCATTGCATTAATGCGCTCGTGTTCGGTCGGGGAATCACCGGTTGTGGGGTCTTGGGTGACATCGCCGATAGTAAATAATCCGAATTGCATGGTTGGTATAACTCCTTTACGTTCAAGCCTATTCCAGGGTATATGACATGACAACAACATGCAATCATGTGTGGATGCGGCAGTCTACTGAGTGGCGTCGATAAGTGCCTTAATATCTGACCCGCCGATCACGCGCAAAGGTTTTTGCTGGGGTGTCCCATGTTCGGTAATCACAGCGGCCCGCGGAAGAACACCGTTATCCGTGGGGGAGAGGAGTTTGTCCAAAGCTTCGCCCGCAGTGACATTGCGCGGAAGAAAGACAGCCTGATCGGAATTTTCTGCGTACTGCAGAACCTCTTCGACAGTCCGGGCGTCAAGATGGTCATTATCGTCCAAATCGGCAGCAACCCACCGGGCGATAGTGTTCGTCGTTAAGAGCCCTGTGCACTGATTACCGTCGTAGATTGGGAATTGGGAGATCGTTGTCGTTCGAACAACGTCAAGGGCGACTCGAATGGCATCTTCAGGGCTGACGGTGATGACCTCCTGGCGCGGCAGTACCGTGATGGCCAACGGTGGGTGCAATAGCAAGTCGCGGATTTTCTCGATCGCGTGCACGGTTTCTTGCAAAGGCTCTGCTATGGGCACGAAATCTGTGTAGGCACCGTGAGAGATCGCGTTACGCAGATCCGCAAACTCCTTGAGATCCTCAGCCTGGTGGGGCGTAAGGATGCGGTCGCGCTCAGCCCAGCTGACCATACGAGAAAAGCCGTCGCTTTTCTTTGCACTCAACTTCGCACGAAGAAACCCTTCAATGTCGTTGAACGCTGCGAGAAAAGCAACGGCTCTGTGAGGTGTAGTGCTTTCCGACGATGTGCTCATGGCCTCCACTGTACGGGGCACTGTACTAGCACTGTACTAGCGCTGTACTAGCATTCGTGGCCTAGGTGCGGTAGTTACCCGTTTCCAGATAGTCGCAGGCGGCCATGGTTCCTTCGTTGTAACCGCGCAGGAAAGCGTCTTGACGTTGCTGTGACGAACCATGCGTCCACAAGTCAGGCTGAACCTCGCCCTGGGTGCGCTTCTGGATATTGTCATCGCCTACGGCGCGTGCGGTATTAATCGCTGCCTCGACTTGCTGCGGTGTGACGGATTCCAAGTAGGCATTCTCTCCCTCGTCGGCATGGTTTACCCAGATGCCTGCGTAGCAGTCTGCCTGCAGTTCCAGCTTGACCGCATTGGAGTCCTTGCCCGGATTGTTGTAATCGATCAAGCCGATGGTGCCTTCCAGGTATTGGATGTGGTGGCCGAATTCGTGGGCGACAATGTACATCTGTGCCAGAGGGGCGCTCGACCCGCCGAGCTGCTCGAGCTGATCGAAGAAGCTCACATCGAAATAGGCAGACGTGTCACCGCCACAATAAAAAGGCCCGGTGTGTGCAGACGCGTAGCCGCAGCCAGATTGGGTAGAGTTTTGGAACAAGACGAGCCCCGGCTGGGTATATTCCAGGCCAGCCTGCTCCGGCAGGATTTCGGCCCACATTTGGTCGATGGATTCAGCTGCCCCCAACACGCGACAGTCTGCATACTGGTTTGCGTCGTCGGTTGTCTGGCAGTGGTCAAGACTATACCCAGTATCTTGAGCGCGTTGCGGGCTGCCGGCGATTTGGTCGAGCTGGGCCGGGTTTCCACCCATCAAAAGGAATAAACCCACGAGCAAAAGGCCACCGATGCCACCGCCACCCAGGGCGATTGCACCACCACGGCCACCGCCGGTGCGTGCACGGTTTTGATTGAGCTGACGCCCACCTTTGAAAGTCATGCGATAATCATGCCACGTCGTGTATGCGTCGGTGCACTGAACGGGTGGACTGAATGAGAGAAATCCTCATAAAGGTAGGAAAATTCGGCCCGAATTTCCTTCAAACCGGTGGAAATGAGGGGTAGGGCAAGAAACAAAGAGTCAGAGGGGGTAGACTTTCGAACGTTCATCATCACCACACGTGGAAGGACGTGGAAGAAACCGTGCTGCGCACTCACCTGGCGGGAGACCTCCGCAAAGATATCGCTGGCCAAACCGTCACCTTGACGGGCTGGGTGGCTCGTCGTCGTGATCATGGTGGCGTGATCTTCATCGATTTGCGCGACCGCTCCGGCTTGGCACAGGTGGTGTTCCGCGAGTCTAGTGTTGCTGAGGCGGCGCACGATTTGCGCAGCGAGTTCGTCATCCAGGTCACCGGTAAGGTAGAGCCACGCCCAGCAGGCTCTGAAAACCCGAACATGCCATCCGGCGAGATCGAGGTTAACGTCACCGAGCTGACCGTGCTAAATAAGTCTGCAGCTCTGCCATTCCAAATCGAAGACGCATCCTCGGGCGAAGTCGGTGAGGAAACCCGTTTGAAGTACCGCTACCTGGACTTACGCCGCGAGCGCCAGGCAGCTGGCCTGCGCCTGCGTTCCAAGGCCAACAAGGCTGCACGCGAGGTGCTGGACCGCCACGACTTCACCGAAATCGAAACCCCAACGCTGACCCGTTCTACCCCAGAGGGCGCCCGTGACTTCCTTGTGCCAGCACGTTTGCGCCCGGGTTCCTGGTACGCATTGCCCCAATCCCCGCAGCTGTTCAAACAGCTGCTCATGGTTGCGGGTATGGAGCGCTACTACCAAATCGCCCGCTGCTACCGAGATGAAGACTTCCGTGCGGACCGCCAGCCGGAGTTCACTCAACTTGACGTTGAGATGAGCTTCGTTGACCAGGACGATGTGATCGCTTTGGCCGAAGAGATCCTCGTGGAGCTGTGGAAGCTGATCGGCTACGACATCCAGACCCCGATCCCACGCATAACCTACGCCGAAGCAATGGAAAAGTACGGCTCTGATAAGCCAGACCTCCGCTTCGACATTGAGCTGGTGGAGTGCACTGAGTTCTTTAAGGACACAACATTCCGGGTGTTCCAGAATGAGTACGTTGGCGCCGTCGTGATGGACGGTGGCGCTTCCCAACCCCGCCGCCAGCTCGACGCCTGGCAGGAATGGGCTAAACAGCGCGGTGCGAAGGGGCTGGCCTACATCCTCATCGGTGAAGACGGTGAATTGTCTGGCCCGGTGGCGAAGAACATTACCGACGCAGAACGCGCAGGCATTGCTGGCCACGTCGGTGCAAAGCCGGGAGACTGTATCTTCTTCGCAGCTGGCGAGACTAAAAGCTCGCGCGCGCTCCTAGGTGCCGCACGTGGCGCGATTGCGGAAAAGCTCGGGCTGATCAAGGACGGCGACTGGGCATTTACCTGGGTGGTCGACGCCCCCATGTTCGAGCCTGCCGCAGATGCCACCGCCTCTGGTGACGTAGCACTGGGTAACTCTAAGTGGACAGCAGTCCACCACGCGTTTACCTCCCCGAAGCCAGAGTTCCTGGACTCGTTCGACAAGCAGCCAGCTGAGGCATTGGCTTATGCCTACGACATCGTGTGCAACGGCAACGAGATCGGTGGTGGCTCCATTCGTATCCATGACCGTGACGTGCAAGAGCGCGTGTTCGACGTGATGGGCATTGGCGAGGAAGAAGCGCGCGAGAAGTTCGGCTTCTTGCTGGATGCCTTCGCTTTCGGTGCTCCTCCACATGGTGGCATTGCTTTCGGCTGGGACCGCATCGTTTCCCTGCTCGGCGGCTACGAATCAATTCGTGATGTTATCGCCTTCCCGAAGTCGGGTGGTGGCGTCGATCCGCTGACTGACGCACCTGGACCAATTACGCCTGAGCAGCGAAAGGAGACTGGTGTGGACTTCAAACCGAAGAAAGAAAAGAAGAACGAAAACCAGGCTAAGGCGAAAGGCGCAGCAGAGACCACCGCCGCAGCAGGCACCGACAATGCTTAAACCGGAGCGCAGTAGAACTTGGACGTGAACCTCCCGGTGCCAGCGGTGTGCTGGCCACACGGGAGGTTTCGTGTGTTCCAGGCCATGGGACCGGTCCCGCATGGCACCATGGAAGTGGATACTTGTGAAGGAGCTCAAGATCATGGACTCAAGCCAACACCACGATGACAAAAGCATCACCGAAATCGCAGAGGATCTGCTCACCCGGCGCTATGGCGGTACGCAAAAACTCCAGGATCCGGTAGAACTCAGTGGCTCAGGCCACGCCCGCGTAATCCGCGCGCGAGTGACCTCTAGCCCTTTCCTTCCGCACCGAACCGTGATTTTGAAGCAGTCGCCACGCACGGGTGACCTTGTTGAAGATGCCGCCTTCCTGCGAGAAGTAGCATCCTACCAATTCACTACCTCCTTGGCTGAAGAGTTCCGTCCGGGGCCGGTAATTTTGGCGCATGACTGCAATAGTCGCCTGATCGTCTTGTCCGATAGCGGTGATGGTGATACGTTTGCCGATTTGCTGGAAGAATCAGATCCCGAAAAACGTGTTCAAATCCTACGCGCTTTGGGAACATCGTTGGGCCGGATGCACTCTGGTACCGCAGGCAAGGAAGAAGCCTTCAACATCTTGCTCAGTCGGCTAGGCAGAAACGACGAGAATGCTCACCGGTTTCAAGAAATCCGCGAGCGACTGCTGGAACTGGGATTTGCAGTAGGCCTGGATATCATCCGCAACGCCGGCATCGAGGTTCCACGCGAAGCAAGTGAAACAATGCCTACAATCCAGCGCCGTTTGCGCCAAGGCCGCTACCGCGCTTTTACCCCTTTCGATCTCTCACCAGACAACATCATCGTGGCTGACCGCACCGAGTTTCTGGACTATGAGTGGGCAGGGTTTCGAGATGTCTCGTTCGATCTAGCGTGTGTCATCGCGGGTTTCCCGCAATATATTTCCTTGCAGCCGATTTCAGATGATGAAGCCGCAGCCTTCACGGAGGCGTGGCTGCATGAAGTAGACGAGCTATGGCCAGGTTTAACCAACGAAGACGTGCTTCACGAACGCATCACAATCGCCCTGGTTGGGTGGGCTTTTTCCAGCGTGACCTTGATGTACTATGGCTCCCTGGCCAATATCATTTCGAGTCATGCCGCAGCCCGCGACTATCTTGAGATCACCACGGAGGATCTCGACCGCCTTGGAATCAACCCAGACCGCAGTTCCGAGACCAACACTAACTTGCTAAAGCCTGCTAACGATGTCGACTTCACTGAGGATGAATTGCTTGTGCGGCGCGATCTTTATGAAACTTTTGAGGCGTTGGGGCGCTTTGCCGCCGCCGGCCGTAATTCCTCCTACTCGGTCTTGTCTGAATTCGCATTCCACGTTGCCGAAATACTGAACGATGCACGGCTGTAGGCTCATCACGTAGTCTAAGTTCATAGTTCAAACAGAAGAGGTTCATGCAGGAGGGGTTCATGCAGGAAGGATTATTCGGAGATCCCAGCGCGCGTCGCGACGACGATTCCGCTCTCCGGGGAACCTCTTTTTTTCAGGCAGGTGCTGGGGCACCCTTAGCCGCTCGCATGCGGCCCCAATCCTTGGATGAAATTGTGGGCCAAGAACACCTCCTCGGTGAAGGTAAACCGCTGCGACGCCTGATTGAAGGATCGGGTGACGCTTCGGTGATCTTGTACGGTCCGCCCGGTACGGGAAAAACAACAATCGCGTCCCTGATTGCCCAGACGATGGGCGATAACTTCGTGGGATTGTCCGCATTGACCTCTGGGGTAAAGCAAGTCCGCCAAGTCATCGACAGCGCCACGCGTGATTTGCGCAGTGGTCGTCGTACCGTGTTGTTTATCGATGAGGTGCACAGATTTTCCAAAACTCAACAGGATGCGTTGCTCGCAGCAGTGGAAAATCGCACGATCTTGCTCGTGGCGGCGACGACGGAAAATCCTTCGTTTTCTGTCGTGGCACCGTTGCTGTCTCGTTCGCTGCTGCTGAAATTAGAGCCCCTGGATGCGGAGGATTTGCGTGAGGTGATCACGCGAGCCGTCGTCGATAAGCGAGGCCTTGACGGCAGGATTACGCTTGCCGACGATGCCCTTGACCAGCTGGTGCTGCTCGCCGGGGGCGACGCACGACGCTCTCTAACTTATCTGGAAGCTGCTGCTGAGGCTGTCAACGACGGCGCAGAACTCACGTTGGAAACGGTTCGCCACAGCGTCAATCGAGCGATTGTGCGTTACGACCGCGACGGTGACCAACACTACGATGTGACCAGCGCCTTCATTAAGTCCATCCGGGGTTCGGATGTGGATGCTGCGCTGCACTATCTGGCGCGCATGATCGAGGCAGGCGAGGACCCCCGTTTCATCGCCCGAAGGCTGGTTATTCATGCCTCTGAGGATATTGGAATGGCTGACCCGACGGCGCTGCAGACGGCAACAGCTGCATACGAAGCTGTTAGTTTCATCGGAATGCCGGAAGGTCGACTGCCCTTGGCGCAGGCCACTATCCACTTAGCGACGGCACCGAAGTCCAACGCGACGTATGTGGCTATTGATCGCGCGCTTGCCGACGTCCGCGCGGGAAAGGCAGGCCATGTACCTGCGCATCTCCGCGACGGACACTATGAGGGCGCAAAAGCGATGGGGCATGCGGTGGGGTATCTTTATCCGCATGACCACCCGACAGGCGTTGTCGCGCAGCGCTATATTCCGGAGGGCTTGGACGACGCCATTTATTATGAGCCGACTGATCACGGAAACGAGAACAGGATCCAGAATTTCGTCGGCAAGCTACGCAGAATCGTCCGCGGGCACACACGCGGGTAAAGTGTAGCGGAGTTACACCAATAACGCTGAGCGAAGCTCAGCAGAATAGAACAGACCGAAGGAGACCGCTCATGCAAACCCATGAGATCCGGGACCGCTTTACCAATTACTTTATAAGGAACGGCCACCAGGCCGTTCCGAGCGCGTCGCTGATCCTGGATGATCCTACCTTGCTGTTTGTCAACGCAGGCATGGTCCCTTTTAAACCGTATTTCCTGGGGCAGCAAAACCCGCCGTTCGAGTCAGGTACCGCAACCTCCATCCAGAAGTGCGTACGCACTCTGGATATTGAGGAGGTGGGGATAACTACCCGACACAACACGTTTTTCCAGATGGCTGGAAATTTCTCTTTCGGCCAATATTTTAAAGAAGGCGCTATCACGCACGCGTGGACGCTGTTGACATCGTCTGTTGCAGACGGTGGTTATGGGTTGGACCCTAAGCGGCTGTGGGTCACCGTGTACCTCGACGATGATGAGGCAGCCGACATTTGGGAAAACAAGATCGGTGTCCCCGCGGAGCGTATCCAGCGGCTCGGGATGGAGGACAACTACTGGTCTATGGGTATTCCGGGACCCGCGGGCCCCTGTTCGGAGATCTACTACGACCGTGGTTCGGACTACGGCCAGGACGGTGGCCCAGCCGTCGACGACAACCGCTACCTAGAGATTTGGAATCTCGTGTTTATGCAGTTTGAGCGCGGTGAGGGTGACAATAAGGGCGGCTTTGACATCCTTGGTGAGCTGCCGCAAAAGAATATTGATACCGGCATGGGTGTAGAGCGCGTTGCCTGTATCCTGCAGGGGGTGGAAAACGTCTACGAGACTGATCTGCTGCGCCCCGTCATCGACGCTGCTGAAACACTGACAGGTACCAAATACGATGACGGTAACGCCGACGCCGATATTCGTTTCCGTGTGATCGCAGACCATGCACGTACTTCGATGATGATCATCCTAGACGGTGTAACCCCATCGAACGAGGGCCGCGGTTATATTCTGCGCCGACTTTTGCGCCGCATTGTGCGCTCTGCTCGTCTGCTGGGCGCAACCGGCGAGACTCTGGACACGTTCATGAACACCATCATGGACACCATGACACCGTCATTTCCTGAGATTGCGGAGAACCGGGAGCGGATCTTGCGTGTGGCTACTGCCGAAGAGCGCGCCTTCTTGAAGACCCTTGCTTCCGGCACCGAGCGTTTCGACGACGCCGCAGCCGAGGTGAGGTCTAAGGGTGCACGGATCTTGTCGGGTTCTCAGGCGTTCGAACTGCACGACACGTATGGTTTCCCCATCGACCTCACCATCGAGATGGCCGCTGAAGCTGGCCTCGAAGTAGACATGGCAGCTTTCGATGCAGAGATGACGCAGCAGCGGGAGCGCGCCAAGGCGGACTCCCGTGCGAAGAAGAGCGCAGGGGCCGATGAGTCCGTCTACCGCGAGTGGGTTGACAACCAGCCGACGGAGTTCGTGGGATTCGATAACCTTGAGGCAGAATCGACAGTGATCGGCTTGGTTAAGGACGGCCACAAGGTCAACCAGGTCACCGCAGGCGATGAAGTAGAGGTGATCCTGGATTTGTCGCCGATGTACGCTGAGGCAGGTGGCCAGCTCGGCGACCGAGGCCGAATTATCGTTGGCGACACCGTGCTTAATGTCAACGACGTGCAGAAAATTGGCAAGAAGTTGTGGGTTCACAAGGCGACTGTGCAAAACGGTGGCCTCGATTTAGGCTCCGTCGTGCGCGCCGAGGTTGATGGGCGCTGGCGCCATGGTGCGCGTCAAGCACATACCGCGACTCACCTGATTCACGCAGCCCTTCGTGAAGTGCTTGGCCCTACCGCTGTTCAAGCTGGGTCGATGAACAAACCTGGCTACCTGCGCTTCGACTTTAACTTCACTGAGCAACTTACCGAGGCACAGCTGGAGCAGATTTCGGTTATCGCCAACCAGGCGGTGGACGCTGACTACGCAGTAAATACCATTGAAACCTCTCTTGATGAGGCGAAGGCAATGGGAGCAATCGCGCTATTCGGTGAGAATTATGGCGACCAGGTACGGGTGGTTGAAATCGGCGGGCCGTTTTCCATCGAACTGTGTGGAGGTACTCACGTGGATCACTCCTCCCAGATCGGCCCGATCGCAGTGCTTGGAGAATCGTCGGTAGGTTCCGGCGCGCGCCGGATTGAGGCATATTCTGGTATGGATTCCTTCCGCTATTTCTCGAAGGAAGCCGCATTGGCCTCCGGTCTAGCCCAGGAGTTAAAGACCCCTACCAACCAACTCCCAGAGCGCATCGCTCAATTGACCGAGAAACTCAAAGCAGCCGAGAAAGAAATCGCAGCACTGCACCAGAAGCAGTTGCTTAGCCAAACCGGTGAGTTAATGGAGAAGTCGGTCCACGCCGGAGACTTCACACTGTTGAACCACCAACTGTCTGACGGGACCAATGCCGGTGATCTTCGTACCATTGCCCAAGATCTGCGTGGACGCTTCGGTGAACAACCAGCGGTTGTTGTGCTCACCGCTGCTAACTCCGGCAAAGTCCCGTTTGCTGTTGGCGTTTCTGCCGGTGCCCTCGACAAGGGCATCAAGGCGGGCGACATGGTGAAAGTATTTGCAGGGTACGTCGACGGTAAGGGAGGCGGTAAACCCGACCTCGCACAAGGCTCCGGCTCGAACGCTGCAGGCATTGAGGAAGGTTTCCGCGCAATTCATGAAGAGCTTCAGGCACGGTAACCTCCAGCGGTGCCCGGTCGGGTTCGATCACATACGGACGAATTCTGTAGCAATTGGTGACGTTCACACGCTTTTTGGGGTACTGTAACGGATTGGTTACGAAACACGCCCGGATGTGTAGCTATCACAACATATAAAGCGGATAGCGTGGATGCGACCGGAAATACCGTCATTTCAACTTGTGAAGGACACTGGACTAACGCCTATGGCTGCTCAGCAGATCACACACGACACACCCGGTGTCGATGACCCCGGCCCAGGTCGGCGCATCGGCATCGATGTCGGGACAGTTCGAATGGGTGTTGCCTCATCGAATCGGGAGGCCACACTGGCCACTCCGGTGGAAACAGTGCCCCGAGTCACCGGTTTCAAAGACCGTGATCAAGAAGATATTGATCGTTTGCTTGACATTATTGAGGAATACCAGGCGGTCGAAATCGTCGTCGGGCTGCCCCGAAATCTCAAAGGCCATGGATCCGCGAGTGTAAAACACGCAAAAGAAATCGCCTTTCGCATCAATCGCAGGCTCGGAGGCACCATCCCCGTGCGCTTAGCTGATGAGAGATTAACCACAGTTGTTGCCCACCAAGCTTTACGCGCATCAGGTGTCTCGGAGAAGGCAGGCCGTGCCGTGGTGGACCAAGCAGCAGCGGTAGAAATCCTCCAATCGTGGCTCGACGGCCGCGCAAACTATCTCAAGATCAGTAGTGAGAGTAAGGAGAACAATTCATGAGCTCCCAGCGTTCATCCCGGGGTCGCACCGGTGCAGTAGCGGTACTGGTCACCTCATTACTGCTGATCATCGGCGCAGTCGCCTATATCGGTTTCGCCGTGACTACATCATCAGGTAACTCCGTCTCGCGCGACTTCGAAGGTACCGGCAACGGTGTGGAGCAAATCATTGAGATCCCGGAAGGAAGCTCGATGTCAGCCCTGGGCCCAGAGTTGGAAGAGTTGGGCGTCGTTAAGTCCGACTCTGCGTTCCAGACGGCTGCCGCCAACAACCCTGATTCGGGGAATATTCAGCCTGGTTTTTATCGTCTGCAGAAGCAGATGAGCGCTGCCGCTGCGGTGGAGGCACTACTGAACCCCGAGAATCAGATCGATCTGCTAGACATTCCAGGTGGCGCTACCCTGTCCGACATCACCGTGGTTGGCGGTGACACCCGGTTTGGAATCTACACCATGATTTCGAATGTCACCTGTGAAAACGGCAGCCAGGAACAGTGCATCACCGCCGGCGAGCTTGAAAGTGCAGGTGCTAATGCAGACCCTGGCGTACTGGGCGTGCCCACGTGGGCCCTGGCTCAGGTCGAGGAGCGCACCGGCGATCCGAAGCGGATCGAAGGATTGATCGCACCAGGCCAATACGTTGTTGACCCGAATTCAACCGCCGAGGAAATCCTCACCGATCTCATTACTCGTTCGACAGCAAAGTACAATGACACGGGCATCGTTGAACGTGCAGGAGCGATCGGCCTGACCCCGTACGAGCTGCTGACCGCAGCCTCGCTGGTGGAGCGTGAGGCTCCTGCCGGTGAGTTCGATAAGGTCGCCCGTGTTATTCTTAACCGCCTCAATGAGCCGATGCGCCTCGAGTTCGACTCCACAGTGAACTACGGCCTCGAGGACGTCGAGGTAGCAACCACCGACGAGGACCGCGCCCGCGAAACCCCGTGGAACACGTATGCGATGGACGGCTTGCCTGCCACCCCGATCGCCTCTCCATCAGAAACGGCGATCGAGGCAATGGAGAACCCAGCGGACGGTAACTGGCTGTTCTTCGTCACCATCGACCAGGACGGCACCACGGTATTCAATAACACCTTTGAGGAACACCTCAACGACGTGCAGCGTGCACAACAGTCCGGCATCCTCGACTCCAATCGCTAGGAGCACACTACAGATGTCTACTCTTACCTCCGCGACATACAAGGCCGCTGTACTGGGGCTGCCCGTTGAGCACTCACTGTCACCAGTCTTGCACGGCGCGGGTTTCTCTGCCGCCGGATTAGACAACTGGGAGTACGAACGCATTGAGTGCTCCGCGGAAGATCTTCCACGCATTGTTGGTCAAGCCAGCGAGGACTACCGCGGTTTCTCAGTCACAATGCCCGGCAAGTTTGCGGCGCTGGAATTCGCCGACGAGGTCACCGAGCGCGCACGCTTGATCGGGGCAGCGAACACACTCGTACGCACTGAAGTGGGCTGGCGCGCCGATAACACCGACTGTGAGGGCATACTCTACGCCTTTAGTGAGCTTATCGACGATCAATCCACACTCGAACACGTCGTTCTGATTGGGGCGGGGGGTACAGCGCGGCCCGCTGTGTGGGCGCTGGGAACGTTGGGCGTGGAACGCATCACAATGATCAATCGGTCCGACCGTCGTGCAGAGTTCGAAGAGCTGATCGCGCGTTTCGACGCCACCGTTGATTTCGTACGCTTCGATGCAGAGCTAGAGTCCATCACGATGTCGGCCGATGCCATTATTTCCACTGTTCCATCCGCGGGGATCGAAGACTATGTTCCACAGTTGGGGCATGCACCAGTGCTTGACGTGATCTATGATCCGTGGCCCACCCCGTTAGTGATCCGGGCCGCTGCCAATGGATATCGCACCGTGGGCGGTCACGTGATGCTGGCTGGCCAGGCCTATAGTCAATTTGCACAGTTTACCGGCGTGGACGCCCCACGCGAGGCGATGCGCCGAGCGCTGGAGGACCGCCTCGGCTAGCATCGGTGCCATGGTAGGACTCGGGGGAGTACTTTTGTGGAGCGTTGCTCTTTGCTTTTATGATGTGGCATTTCGGCGTCTCCCAGACTGGCTTACAGTACCGGCAGGGGTGGTAGCCATCGCGACTGCGGTAATCCTCAATCCGCATGCCTTGGTCGGGGCGATCTGGCCGTTTCTGTACTTGTGCGTGGCATGGCGAGCAGGCGGGATAGGAGGCGGGGACATCAAGTTGGCGGTGCCACTAGGGATCTGGGTGGCGTGGCACACGGGAGTATTCGGCACAATCATCGCCATGGCGTTGGCAAGCGCGTTCACTGTTTGCGCTTTGCTGTGCGCACGGCCGCTGCGTGGGTCTTCCAGCGGAGCACATGGGCCTGCTATGCTGCTTGGGGCATGGACTGTGGTTGGAGTGGAGCTGCTGAAAACCAGCGGGGGCGCGTTCTCAATGGGGTAATAGTCGGATTGAGGCGCCGAGTGTGAGACAATGCTTGGCATGCTTCGTTGGACTACTGCAGGTGAATCCCACGGCCAAGCGCTCATCTCCATGGTGGAGCACATGCCCGCTGGGGTCCCGGTGACAAAAGAAGAAATTTCATACCAGCTTGCTCGTCGACGCCTCGGCTACGGCCGTGGTGCGCGCATGAAGTTTGAGCAGGATGAGTTAACTTTGCTCACCGGAATCCGCCACGGCAGAACTCTGGGCGGGCCAATTGCTGTGATGATTGGCAACAGTGAGTGGCCTAAGTGGACCACGATAATGAGCGCAGAACCCGTTGACATGGATGATCCCGATGTGCAAAAGGCTATGGGCTCCGGCCGTGGCGCTAAACTCACCCGGCCACGCCCTGGACATGCTGACTTTGCCGGCATGGTGAAGTATGGCTTCGATGATGCCCGCCCAGTTCTCGAGCGCTCGTCGGCACGCGAAACGGCAGCCCGCGTAGCTGCCGCCACCATTGCGCGCAGTTTCCTGCGAGAAACCCTTGGCGTGGAGGTATTTTCACACGTTATCTCGATCGGCGAATCGAAACCGTACGATGGCCCGTCGCCACAGTTTTCCGACATCGAAGCGATCGACCAGTCGCCGGTACGTGCCTTCGACGAAGACTCCGAAGCAGATATGATCGCATGCATCGAATCCGCAAAGAAAGCCGGCGACACACTCGGCGGTGTGGTGGAAGTCATCGTTGATGGCCTCCCAATTGGTTTGGGCTCGCACATCTCCGGGGAAGACCGTTTAGATGCGCAGCTGGCTGGTGCTTTGATGAGCATTCAGGCGATCAAGGCTGTTGAGATCGGCGACGGCATCGAAGAAGCCCGCCGCCGTGGCTCTGAAGCCCACGACGAAATGGTGCGCGACAGCGACGGGGAAGGGGTAACACGCCTCACCAACCGTGCAGGCGGTATCGAAGGCGGCATGACCAACGGTGAACAACTGCGAGTGCGCGCCCACAAGAAGCCAATTTCCACGGTTCCACGCGCGCTAAAGACAGTGGATATGGCTACCGGCAACGCCACAACCGGCATTCACCAACGCTCTGACGTGTGCGCTGTACCCGCCGCAGGTGTTGTAGCTGAAGCGATGGTGGCGCTCGTTCTCGCACGAGCTGTTCTTGAGAAATTCGGGGGAGACAGTCTGGAGGAAACTAAGCGTAATATTGCTGCCTACCAGCTCTACATCGACGAGCGTCTAGCGTTTGGAGAGAACTAACATGGACCAGTTTGACGCGTCTCAGGAAAATGTACAGTCAGGTAGCAACGCCAAAAGCACTATCGACCCGAGCCACATGCCGTCCCACTCTGTGTGCCACACCACCCCGAAAGTGGTGCTGGTCGGCCCTCCTGGTGCCGGAAAGTCCACCATCGGACGTCGTTTAGCAAGCGCCACCAACCTCCCTCTCATTGATTCCGACGACTTGCTCGCCAAGGGCGTGAAGATGCCCACCGGCGAGTACTTCTCCTTGGTAGGTGAGGAGAAATTCCGCGAAGCCGAACGGGATTATGTTTCCCAAGCTCTCCACACCGGTGGCATCGTCGCGCTCGGTGGGGGAGCGGTGCTTACCGACGAGGTCCGGGACATGCTGCAAGGCCACACCGTGGTGTGGATTGATGTCAGCCCTGAAGAAGGCATTCGGCGCACTTCACGCGATAACAGCAGGCCTGTGCTAGCTGCACAAGACCCGGAAGCGCACTACCGAGCATTGCTAGAGGCACGAGAACCGTTTTATCGTGAGGTTGCAGACTACCGCGTGCGCACCGACGAACGACCACCGCAGCGGGTGGTTGCCGAAATACTGGCGATTATTGACGCTGACTAGCCCCTCAACGGGGCCTCATCGGCACCCGTGATTAGTACCGTGATTAGTACAGTAAAGGAACTTTAAGAAGCAATGGCGACCATCACTGTAACTGGGCCGACGCCCTACAACGTCCACATCGACCGCAACCTCACCAACATGGTTGCAGCACGGATCAAGGACATCGGGGCTCACAAGGTAGCCGTCGTGCACCAGCCCACACTGGCAGCCCCCTCACGCGTACTGGCTGAAGAACTCCAGGCTGCCAATGTTGACGTCGTTCTTGCCCCAATCCCAGACGCCGAAGAAGGCAAAACCCTGCGCGTCGCGGGCGAATTATGGGACCTGCTGGGCGAGCATAATTTTTCGCGTCAAGACGCCATCATCGGCCTCGGTGGGGGTGCCACTACCGATTTAGCCGGGTTTGTCGCAGCCACGTGGATGCGCGGAATCACAGTGCTCCAAGTTCCCACAACGCTACTGGCCATGGTCGACGCGGCCGTCGGAGGAAAGACAGGCATTAACACCGCAGCAGGCAAAAACTTGGTCGGCGCGTTTCATGAACCCAGCGGTGTCTACATCGACTTAGAGCGGTTGTACACGCTTGACGACGAAGAAATCATCGCTGGCTCAGCCGAAATCATAAAAACCGGCTTCATTGCAGATGAGCGCATCTTAGAAATCGTGGAGGCCGACCCGGCACGTGCCCTTGATGTCGACGGATACCTTCCCGAGTTGATTGAACGATCCGTAGCCGTGAAGGCTAGCGTGGTCGGACAAGACCTAAAAGAAGCGGGATTGCGCGAAATGCTTAATTACGGTCACACGTTTGGTCACGCCGTCGAAAAGCGTGAAAACTACCGGTGGCGCCATGGGCATGCGGTCGCTGTGGGGATGATGTTCATCGCACACCTCGCCCACGGTCGAGGTCTGATCGACACCGAGCTTGTAGCCCGCCACAAGAACATTCTTGAATCAGTTGGTCTGCCCACCAGTTACGAGGCCGGCGCATTCGACGAATTATTCGAAGGAATGAGCCATGACAAGAAAAATCGTGACGGCATGATCCGCTTCGTTGCTCTCGACGCAGTAGGCAGCACAACGCGAATTGAAGGCCCAACCGAAGAAGAGCTACGGGCAGCCTATACAGCAGTCTCCCAATAACTGAAGACCGCAAACAAACGAAGAAAACCACAGGTGGACGAAGGACAGTCATGAAGATTCTTGTGCTCAACGGCCCCAACATCAACCGCCTTGGCAAACGCCAGCCGGAGATTTACGGTTCGACGACGCTGGCAGAGATCGAAACGATGCTCGTCGATAAAGCGCAAGAACTCGGTGTGACGGTAGAATGCCGCCAATCCAACTACGAAGGTCAACTCGTCGAATGGGCACACGAGGCTGCAGACAATCAGTGGCCCGTGATCATCAATCCGGGCGGGTACACCCACACTTCGGTGGCGCTGCGCGATGCGCTCGTCGAGACGACCGATCACCATGGGTTTATAGAGGTGCACATCTCTAATGTTGCTGCGCGAGAGGATTTCCGCCAACACTCGTATCTCTCCGCCATCGCGGTGGGAACCATTACAGGCTTAGGTCCCCAGGGCTACCTGCTGGCCCTAGAGTATTTCGCCGCACTCGCTTAGCCACGCCGAGCGGGGCTAAGCACAGACACGTTGTGTCGCCCACCTCCAGCGCTTTAAGCACAACTGCTCAACTTCTTGCCCGGCCACGCTACAGTAGCCGGTATGGCTTTAGCAGATACTCGGTTTGATACCCGCCGCCGTGCGCTAGCCGCAAAGCTCGCCGGCATGCGTCTCGACGACATCCTTGTCACGCATCTCACCCACGTTCGATACCTCACCGGCTTTTCCGGGTCCAACGCAGCGTTGGCGCTGTCAAAAGACCGGTCAACCGCAATCGCCACTGACGGGCGCTACACCACACAAATTGCTGAAGAAGTCCCAGATATCGAGGCAACCATTCGTCGTCAATGCGCCACTGCATTGTTGGAGAACATCGGTGGCGGGCGTCGCGTCGGCTACGAGGCCGATTACGTCACCGTCACCCAACTAGAAACGCTGGAAAAAACCTGCCCAGAAGGCGTCACACTCGTGCCAGTTCGCGGCATCATCGAGGCACAACGCGCCATCAAAGACGCAGGCGAATTAAGAGAACTAACCAACATCGCGGCCGTGACCACCCAGGCCATGCTAGACATGCTCGCCGCCGGTGAAATCGCAGCCGGGCGCACAGAAATCGCCATTGCCGCTGACCTGGAATACCGCATGCGGTGCCTCGGGGCTGAGCGCACCAGCTTCGACACCATCGTCGCCTCGGGGCCGAATTCTGCCAAACCACATCACACGGCTGGCCAGCGTGTCCTTGCTGACGGAGATCTCGTCACCATCGATTTCGGCGCACACCGCCATGGTTTCAATTCAGACATGACACGTACGTTCAACGTCGGAAAGCCCGATGAGTTTGCCCGAGAGATCTACGACATCGTACTGCGAGCACAACAGGCAGGAATCCGCGCCGCGACACCCGGCACCGCCCTACGTGATATCGACGCCGCCGCACGCAGCATCATCGAGGACGCAGGCTACGGTGCCTACTTCACCCACACCACCGGCCACGGCATCGGGCTCGACGTACACGAAGCCCCCAGTGCCTCCACGCGTTCCGACGAGATCCTCGCCGAAAACATGACGTTAACGATCGAACCAGGCATCTACGTACCAGGCCGGGGCGGAGTTCGCATCGAAGACACACTTGTGATCACCTCAGGCGCGCCCAAAATAATCACCGGTGTCAGTAAAGAACTGACTGTGGTGTAGGCTTGGGCTGCTTGTATCCAACAATTGTTAAGGGGAAAACTTCGTGGCAACCACCGCCGATTTCAAAAACGGCCTCGTCTTGCTGATAGACGGCAAACTCCAGCAGATCGTTGAGTTCCAACACGTCAAGCCAGGCAAGGGCCCAGCATTCGTGCGCACCAAGCTCAAGGACGTCGTCTCTGGCAAGATTGTCGACAAGACCTGGAACTCAGGCGTGAAGGTCGAAACCGCAACAGTGGACCGCCGTGACATGACCTACCTTTACGACGACGGCACCTCCTACGTAGTCATGGACGACCAAACCTACGAACAGTATGAGCTACCGCACGACGCATTCGGAGACGCCGGCGCATTCCTCAAGGAAAACATGCGGGTTCAGGTGTCCTTCTACGAAGGCGATGCACTGTTTGGTGAGCTTCCTGTCTCCGTCGATCTTGAGATCACTCACACTGATCCAGGTCTGCAAGGTGACCGCTCTACTGGTGGCACCAAACCAGCAACCGTCGAAACCGGTGCTGAGATCCAAGTTCCGCTATTCCTAGAGACCGGAAATGTAGTCAAGGTCGACACACGTACCGGCGAGTATCTCTCCCGCGTAAACAACTAATGAGCCAGACCAACAACCCTAGTGCCGCACAGCACGCCGGAGATGGTGCTGAAAACAGGACCATTGAGAACAGCTTCGTAGACAACGGGACAGCAAGCACGCGCAAAAAGCGTGACTTCAAGCGACGCGGATCACGCTACCGGGCACGGCGACGCGCCGTCGACATTTTATTCGAGGCGGAAGCTCGCGACGTGGACCCTGTGGCGATCGTTGAGGACCGAGTACAACTGGCAAGAAACCCAGAAAACCAGGTTGCACCCGTCAACGAATACACCAAGACAATCGTCGCGGGGGCTGCCGAGAAGCTTGATGACATCGACGACGCGATCGAACGGTTCCTGTCTGTCGACTGGGAACTGGGACGACTGCCCGCTGTCGACCGCGCAATCCTCCGCGTGTGCGCCTGGGAGATCATGTTCAACGATGATGTCGATGGGCCCATCTCTGTTGTCGAGGGCGTCGAAATGGCTACCGAGTATTCCGGAAATCAAGCACCTCCGTACATCCATGCTGTGCTCGATGACGTAGTCCAAACAAACAAGGACAACGCTCCGGAGCTTATCGACAATGATGAATCTGATCACAGCGGAGATACGGAAAACACAGCGAGCGCGGAGGGGTCACAAAATGCCTTAGGGGATCTTTCAGGCGATTAGTTGGGCCGCCGGAAGACTCTGATAGATCGGTAGACTCGGAAAGCATGTCTGACATAACAATCGAGGATGCACTCGCCCTTCGCGTCGAGGAAGGTTTCCACTTAGCCGATGTCGCCCCGGAATCAACTCCGGGTTTCAACGGAGACTCGGGTGACCTCGAAGACGCCTTTCACGCATTTGATGATGATCTCGATGAGCTCCAGGAAAAGCTCTTCGCCAACGGCCGAGCAAACTCCGACGACACTGGCTCTATCCTGCTAGTTCTGCAAGGAATGGATACTTCGGGAAAGGGCGGGGTGATTCGCCATGTAGTGAAAGAACTTGACCCCCAGGGTGTGCATACCGTCGGTTTTGGCCGACCTACTGAGGAGGAGTCTGCGCATGATTTCCTCTGGCGGTTCGAGCCGCATCTGCCGCTTCCCGGCATGATTACGGTGTATGACCGGTCTCACTACGAGGATGTTTTGGTTCAGCGAGTGAAGAATCTGGCACCCCCAGAGGAAATTGAGCGACGCTACGGGGCGATCATCGATTTCGAAAGCGAACTGGTAAAAAACGGTACACGCATCATCAAAGTAATGCTGCACATTTCACGTGCTTTCCAGAAACACAACCTGCTCGAGCGCCTTGAACGTGAGGATAAGCATTGGAAATACGATCCCGGTGACCTTGAGGATCGCTCCTTGTGGGAGCTGTATCAAGCGGCATACCAGATTGCGATGGAACGTACCTCAACTAAACGAGCGCCATGGTATTGCGTCCCCTCCGACAACAAGAAGTACGCACGCACCATAGTCAAGGCCCTTTTAGTGGATGCTATGCAGTCCATGGAGCTGAAGTGGCCAGAACTAGATTTTGATCCTGAAGAAGAGCGTCGCCGCCTCGAGTTGTCTTAACTAGGCTTTTCGCGGGCGAGAGGAGTTATGTGTGCAAAAATCAAAGCTCTTCCTGAAGCAGCATATAAGTTTTAAACGATTCTTAGTGCTCCTCCTCGCGCTGTCGGATGATCGTTTAATTGCGGGGCGGCACCGAACGCATTGAAATACATGCTCTGCCCGTTAATGTTATCGACATAACCGAAACGTTTTTCGCTGCGGTTATCGTCGACTTTTCCATTGTGATAGCGGCACAGCATCGATACATTGCTCACGTTGGTGTTGCCTCCTGCCGACCAGGCGATGTTATGGTTCGGCTCACACCTTTCGGCTGGTTGTCCACATCCAGGTATTGCGCAGACTGGATCGCAGGCTTTGGCCATGATGCGTTGCTTCTGGCTGAAGAAGCGGTCGGTCCGGTAGAGATCTACCGGACCAGAGACACGGCTGGTGAGCATGAAGAATCCGTGCTCGGTCAGCTGCAGGTCGAGGAATTCTTGGCCGGTGATGCGGGCCCCATTGGTGGCGGAGAGGATGATGTCTTTGTCGGAGGGTTCGAGCGTAATGTCCTTGGTTGTGGTTGCCGTGGTGCCGTAGAGTGTGGCGAGGTCGTCTAAGGACACGATCACCATTGGCGTGTAGCGGGTGCTTTCGCCTCCGGAGTTGAAAAGCTCAAGCAGGGATTCGGCAACGCTGAGCCCGGTGGAAGCTGCGTGGTCCCTGGCGGTTTCCCATATTTCGGCGATGGCTGCTTCGGGCCCGGTGAGATGGATAGTGCGGTCGAGTCGGTCGGCTGGATTGGACATAGACGCCTGAGTACGGGCAGGTTTGGTGCCGGTTGTGCCGGTGATTGCGGCGAGCATGGTGCGGGCTGCCGCCCGGATTTTTGTCAACCCTCCACGGATGCTTGCGAGACGTTTCCGTAGTTTCCAGGCATTGGTGTTTTTCTTCTTCCCGTCGGGAATGCGGCGCACGTAGCGTTCAATGACGTCGAGTGTTCCGAGGCTGTGTTTGTTTTCGGCCACGGCTTTGCGCGCGACTTGCTGTTGTTTCTTGTACCTAGTTGTGCCGAAGTAGACCCCCGAGAGCTTGCAAATTACACCGGCCATGTCGTTGTCGTGGAGCTTGTCGACGAGTTCAGCGCGGCTCAAGCCTTGAGCATCTTCGAGCACCCCCAGGGTATCGCCGAAGGCGTCGGCGAACCGCTCAAATCTGTTCATGGCTTCGACACTAAACGATGGTGCAAGGCCGTGTGCGTGCTGAAGCTAAAACCTGTGGATAACTACTACCTTGTGGATAAGTTTTAGGTGTTATCCTCCATGAGCTGGTTTAATTGCTCGGTGACTGCGACCATGGTGTCTTGGGCGGACAGGATTCCGTCAATCGCGGTCTGCAGGGTGTGTGAGAGTTGTGCGTCGTTAAGCCCGGCGGAAATCGGCAGCTCGCGTTCGGTGCGCACCACTAGTTTCTCGGTCTTGTTGACGATTACGGCGCGCGCCCCAAATGTGGTGGAGTTGACCTGGTTGGCGGCCAGGTAGAAGGTTGCGTTGGTGGCGTCGGCAGAGATGTCGGTGGCGGCGTCGGCACGCACAACGAGAACGGAGCCGAGCAATGCGAAGATGACGGTGAACCCGTTGATGTTAGCCTGGGCAATTCTACGGGTGTCGTCGCGGACCAGCGTGATGTCGCGGGAAGCCATGACGGCGTCAATGCGGTCCATGGTGACTTCGTAAGGTTGGCTGCCGGTGGGCTGATTGGTGCTCATGTTAGTGCTCATGTGGGTCCTCCCATGTGACAAGTTCGGGGAATTGCTCTTCCAGGGCGCTGAAAGCTCCGACGATGGCGTCGAGGGTAGACACTACGAATGCTCCGACTTGGTTGTAGCTTGTGCCTTGAGAGATATCCAGGAGGCGGAAGGCGTTCGCTGCGACGTAGTCCTCGGCCTGCTCGTAGAAGCGTAGGGTGGGGGCGAACTGCATTTGGTTGTATTCGTTGCACATGCCCAGCAGTGTGGCGGAGAGTGCTTTGGGGAATTCGCCGCGCCACAAAGCTTCGCATACTAGGTAGTCGCCCTCGCGCACGAAGGCGATAGCGGAGTTGATGAAGCCGGTGCGGACCACGGTGATTGAGCCGTCCGGGGTGGGGGTGTTTTGGAGGCGGTATTCGAGGTTTTCGTCGGCGAGCACCTGGCCGACTAGCGCGATGTCAAAGTCAGTGACGGTGTCTTTTTCGTCCATTCCACCACAGTAGCAACCGGTGAGATAGCTCCGGGTGCGATGTGTGGTGTGTCAGGCTAGGCGCCATAGAGCTTTTCGGTGCCCAATTCGTGTGCGAGTGCTACATCCAAGGTGGGGTAGCGGAATGTGTGTCCGGCAGCTTCCAGTGCTCCGGGGCGCACATTTTGGTCCGCCATGACTAATTCTTCAGCGCCTTCTTTGCCCAGTAAGATGCGTGGCCCGAAGGTGGGCACCGGCATCAGCTGGGGGCTTTTCAGTGCGCGGGCGATCGTGTCTGAAAGTTCGGAGTTGGTCACGGGGTTAGGCGCGGTGGCGTTAATTGGGCCTGATAGTTGGTCGTCGACAAGCGCGCGGAAGTAGATGTCTGTGAGGTCGTCGAGGGCGATCCAGCTCATCCAGAATTCGCCGTCGCCGAATCGGGTGGACAGGCCGGTGGCGGAGACGGCGCGGAAGATGGGGAGCACGCCTGACGACGATCCCAGTGCGATCCCGGAGCGCACGTTGACCACGCGGATGCCTGCTGCAGTTGCCGGCGCTGTTGCTTTCTCCCAGGCTGCGACGGTGTCGGCGAGGAATCCTTCACCACGGGGGCCTGTTTCGTCGATGGCGGCTTCGGAGCCGGCAGCGCCGTAGTACCCTACGGCGGAGGCGGAGACGAAGGCACGCATCCCGTCGGTGGAGGCGGCGATGTGGGCGAGTTTTTCGGTGGGTGCCACGCGAGAGTTGTAAATGTCGTTCTTGTGGGAATCGTTGAAGCGGCCCATCAGTGGTTCGCCGGCCAGGTGGACTACAGCGTGGACTCTTTCGAGCAGGTCGCGTGCGGGTCTGGTGGGGTTCCAGTAGCGTTGGCCGGGTTGTGCGTTGCCTCGCACGAGTTGGATGACGGTGTGGCCTGCGGTTTGCAGTTGTGCCATCAATGCGCGTCCGACGTGGCCGCGTGATCCGGTCATTGCGATTGTCAACGGTTCGCTAGCACCAGCGGTTTTTAACCGGTTGAGAAATGAGATGTCTTCGATGAGTTGGTGCTGGCGGTAGGCCAGCATGGGTTCGAGGGTGCTGGCAGGGGCTCGCGTGGTGATCTCGTCGGTGATCAGGGTGGCGTCGGGTTCGTCGTCAAGCGTTTCAAAGCGGTGGACGTGGCGCCAGTTTGCGAGCAGCTTGAGCGGAGCGTTGATACAGACGTCGGTGAAACGGCGCCCGGTGTGGTAGCCGGATAGGTCGTGGCGCGCGACCCATTTCAGGCCTGCTGGGAGGGAGAAGATGGTGGTGCCGTCGGAGAGTCGTTCGGCTTGTTGCACAGGTTTCATAGGAATGAAGGTGGGCGACAGGCGTGTGACTGCTCCCGGACGGGTGTGCCATTCCCACACTGTTTCCCTGTCGGCTGGGACTACGTGGTGTGCCGTGATTCCCATTGTGCTCCTTCGTGCGAAAACGTGGCTGTGGGTGCTAGAGTAGCAACCGGTCTAAGCCACAAGCATAGACAACAAATGAATAGCACAATTGAAACAGGCATTGACGTCCTTTAAAGAACCGCACAGAGAGGCGGAGAAGGAGGTTCGATGAGTACTGACACACAACGCACATCCGTTGAGCTGCTATCAGCCGAGGATGTTGCGCGTACTGTCGCACGCATCGCGCACCAAATCATTGAGAAGACCGCGCTTGACGATGAAACCCCCATCGTGCTGCTGGGTATTCCGTCTGGCGGTGTGCCACTGGCGCATCGTTTGAGTGAAGCGGTTGAGGAGTTTTCCGGGGTTGTTATCCCCGTGGGCAGTTTGGACATCACGCTGTACCGCGATGATTTGCGTGATAAGCCGCATCGTGCCTTGCAGCCTACGAGGATCCCCGTCGATATTGATGGTGCCGTCGTTGTGCTTGTCGACGATGTCCTGTTTTCAGGCCGTACCATCCGCGCTGCTCTTGATGCGTTGCGCGACCTTGGTCGTCCGGAGTCTGTGCAGCTTGCAGTGTTGGTGGATCGGGGGCACCGGCAGTTGCCGATCCGCGCGGACTATGTGGGGAAGAATATCCCGACGGCACGCACTGAAGACGTGACTGTGAAGATTAAGGCCCTTGACGGCGAAGATGCTGTTGTGTTGACGCGCGATGAGCTGCACAAGGAAGAGCAGCACAAGGAAGTTACGGAAGCTTGATATCTATGAAGCATTTGTTGGATATTGCAGACTTGTCGGCCGATGACATTGGTGGCCTGATGGATGAGGCGGACCGTTTCCGTGAAGCACTGGAAGGCCGCGAGATTAAGAAGTTGCCCACGTTGCGGGGGCGCACCATTTTCACGCTGTTTTATGAGAATTCTACTCGCACGCGGGCGTCTTTTGAGACGGCCGGTAAGTGGATGAGTGCGGACGTGATTAATATCGGGGCGTCGTCGTCAAGCGTGAAGAAGGGGGAGTCGCTGAAGGATACTGCGCTGACGTTGTCTGCGATTGGTGCGGATGCGATCGTGATGCGCCATCCAAGTTCGGGAGCTGCCAAGTTGATCGCTGATTGGGTGGCACCTGGTGGTGCTGGTCCGAGTGTGATTAACGCTGGCGATGGGTCGCACCAGCACCCCACCCAGGCGTTGTTGGATGCTGTGACAATGCGCCAGCGTATCGGGGAGATTCAGGGCCGCAAGGTCATTATTGTGGGTGACTGCTTGCATTCGCGTGTGGTGCGTTCCAACGTGGATTTGTTGTCCACACTGGGTGCGGAGGTTGTGCTGGTGGCACCTCCGACGTTGCTGCCCACTGGTGTGGAGACGTGGCCGGTGCGCACCAGTTATGACTTCGACGCGGAGATCGTTGACGCGGATGTGGTGATGATGCTGCGTGTGCAGGCTGAACGGATGAATGGTGGGTTTTTCCCGTCGCATCGCGAGTACGCCACGCTGTATGGCTTATCGAAGGATAGGGCTGCACGTATGAAAGATGACGCAATTATTATGCACCCTGGGCCGATGTTGCGTGGCATGGAAATTAACCATGCGGTGGCGGACTTTGACGAGACTGCAGTGTTACAGCAGGTGTCTAACGGCGTGCATGTGCGCATGGCTGTGCTGTTTACGTTGATTGCGGCTGGGGAATAGGAGAAATGAACGTGACGACGAATAACTATCCCGCTACTGGCCCCCTGGCACCCGTGCCGGAACAACCGCTGGTGATTTCTCATGTGCGGACGTACGGCGAGGGCGACCCGATTACTGTCGTTGTCGAAGATGGGACGATCACGCAATTGGGTGCGGAGGTGACTGCACCACAGGGCGCGCGTGAGATTGATGGCGGTGGTAATGTTTTGCTGCCCGGGCTGGTGGACATGCATGTTCACTTGCGTGAGCCTGGACGGGAAGACACAGAGACCCTGGCTACTGGTTCGAATGCCGCGGCGAAGGGCGGTTTCACCGCTGTTTTTACGATGGCGAACACGAATCCAGTGATGGATCAGCCCATTATTGCAGAGTCGGTGTGGTTGAAATCGCAGGCTTATGGAAAGTGCGATGTGCACCCGGTTGGTTCGATTACCCAGGGCTTGGAGGGTAAACAGCTGACTGAGTTTGGTATGTTGGCGCGGTCTGATGCGAAGGTGCGCATGTTTTCCGACGATGGGCGGTGTGTCAATGATCCGCTGATCATGCGTCGCGCTGTCGAATATGCGAAAGGCCTTGACGTGTTGCTGGCTCAGCACGCTGAGGATCACCGGTTAACAGATGGGGCAGTAGCCCACGAGGGGGCTGAAGCGGCACGGCTTGGTCTGCGCGGCTGGCCTCGTGTTGCTGAGGAGGCTGTGGTGGCCCGCGATACCATCATGAGCTGTGATTACGGTGGCCGCGTGCATATTTGTCACGCATCGACGGAAGGGACTGTGGACATGGTGCGCCTGGCGAAGCAGCGTGGCGCGCAGGTCACCGCTGAAGTCACGCCGCACCACCTGTTGCTTACCGACGAGTTCTTGCGTACCTACGACGGGCGCTACCGTGTGAACCCGCCGCTGCGCGAGGCGAAGGATGCCGAAGCGCTGAAAAAGGCGTTGCTCGACGGCACCATTGATTGCGTGGCTACTGATCATGCCCCGCACGGCTCTGAGGAGAAATGCGTGGAGTTCGAACACGCTAAGCCCGGCATGCTGGGGTTGGAGACGTCACTGGCGATCGTCGTCAAGATCTTTGTTGAATCTGGCTTGGCGGACTGGCGTTTCGTGGCCAGGGTGATGAGTGAGAAGCCTGCCGAGATTACGCGCCTGCCGGGACACGGTCGCCCGATTGCTGTGGGTGAGCCTGCAAATCTCACGATTGTGAACCCGGAGGATCCTTGGACGGTTGCCGGCGAGGAGTTGGAATCTAAGGCGGAGAACACTCCTTATGAGTCCATGGAATTTAATGCTCGTGTGACGCATACAGTGCTCCGAGGCAGGGTCACATTTGGCCCCGGGGTCGCGTGAGTTGCAGCGGATTACCCAAGGGATTCCGCATGATCAGTTTCAGAAGCATAGAATACGAACCAATGAATAATTTACAGCGCGAAAGGTCTGACGTGACTGACACCCGCATACCCGCCGTCCTCGTTCTCGGAGACGGCACCATCTTTGAAGGTACTGGCTTCGGCGCAACGGGCTCAACGCTCGGAGAGGCAGTGTTCACCACCGCCATGACCGGGTACCAAGAATCTATGACTGACCCGTCTTTTCACCACCAGATCTTGGTGATGACGGCACCACAGATCGGAAACACCGGCTGGAACGATGAAGATAACGAATCCCGTGACGGAAAGATCTGGGTTGCCGGACTGGTCGTCCGTGACCTGGCTAAACGCGTAAGCAACTGGCGCGCACAGCGCTCGCTTCACGAGGAAATGCTGGCCCAAAATATCATCGGCATTCAGGGGGTGGACACGCGCACCTTGGTGCGACACATTCGCAAGAATGGCTCCATCGCAGCGGGTATCTTCTCTGGTGAGGAAGCACTGGAGGATCCACAGGTGCTCGTCGACAAGGTCAATGCGCAACCATCTATGGCTGGCGCAGATCTCACCGCTGAGGTGACCACGACCCAGCCGTACACCATCCCTGCCGAGGGGCAAACCAGATACACGGTGGTTGCCTACGATATGGGGATCAAATCCGCAACGCCGGCGCAGTTCGCGGCCCGTGGGATTGAAACCATCGTGGTGCCAGCGAACACTCCGGTCGATGAAATCAAGCATTACGGTGCTGACGGCGTGTTCATTTCCAACGGGCCTGGCGACCCAGCTACTGCCGACGAGATGGTAGAAATCACCAAACAACTCATCAGTGACGGCGTGCCACTGTTTGGTATCTGTTTCGGTAATCAAATCTTGGGGCGGGCCCTGGGGCTTTCCACTTATAAGATGAAGTTTGGCCACCGTGGCATCAACGTGCCGGTGAAGAATCACGTCACCGGAAAGATCGATATCACTTCCCAGAATCACGGCTTCGCACTCGAAGGCGAGGCGGGCCAGAGATTCGACACAGAGTTTGGGCCGGCCCTGATTACCCACACGTGTCTCAACGACGGCACCGTCGAAGGCGTGGCGCTGGAAAGTGGGCGCGCGTACTCGGTGCAGTATCACCCAGAATCAGCAGCTGGCCCACACGACGCTAACCCGTTGTTCGATCAATTCATCTCCTTGATGGACCAGTACTCGCCGAATAAGAATTAACCAGGAAGGAACCTGAACAACTATGCCTAAGCGCTCTGATATAAACCACGTCCTGGTTATCGGCTCCGGCCCGATTGTCATCGGCCAGGCCTGCGAGTTTGACTACTCCGGTACCCAGGCCTGTCGCGTTCTTAAAGAAGAAGGCTTGCGCGTCACCCTGATTAACTCCAACCCGGCCACCATCATGACCGACCCGGAGTTTGCAGACCACACCTATGTTGAGCCAATCGAGCCGGCCTATATCGATATGATTCTTAAAAAAGAAGCGGCGCAGGGCCACAAGGTCGACGCGATCCTCGCAACGTTGGGTGGCCAAACCGCCTTGAACGCCGCGATCCAGATGGACCGGATGGGCCTGTTGGACAAGCACGGTGTCGAATTGATCGGTGCGGACATTGAGGCGATCGAACGTGGCGAAGACCGCCAGAAGTTTAAGGACATCGTCGAAAAGATCGGTGGTGAATCCGCCCGGTCGCGTGTGTGCTACAACATGGATGAGGTCCACGAAACGGTTGCAGAGCTGGGCCTGCCTGTCGTCGTTCGCCCCTCGTTCACCATGGGCGGGTTGGGCTCTGGCCTGGCGTTTTCTATGGAAGACTTGGAGCGCATCGCAGGTGGTGGCCTTGAAGCCTCGCCGGAAGCGAATGTGCTGATTGAGGAATCCATCTTGGGTTGGAAAGAGTTCGAACTTGAACTGATGCGCGACGGTGACGACAACGTGGTGGTCATCGCCTCGATCGAAAATGTTGACGCACTTGGTGTGCACACCGGTGACTCTGTCACTGTCGCACCAGCTTTGACCCTGACTGACCGCGAATTCCAGACCATGCGTGACCAAGGTATTGCGATTATCCGCGAGGTCGGGGTGGATACTGGTGGCTGCAATATCCAGTTCGCTGTTAATCCGAGGGATGGGCGCATCATCACCATCGAGATGAATCCGCGTGTATCGCGCTCGTCGGCACTAGCGTCCAAGGCGACTGGCTTCCCAATCGCGAAGATCGCCTCCAAGCTGGCCATCGGCTACACATTGGACGAGATTACCAACGACATCACCGGTGAAACACCTGCGGCGTTTGAACCAACGCTGGACTATGTCATTGTGAAGGCTCCGCGTTTCGCTTTTGAAAAGTTCGTCGGCTCCGATGACACACTTGGCACCTCCATGAAGGCTGTGGGTGAGTCGATGGGCATTGGCCGCAACTACATCCAAGGCCTCAACAAGGTTCTGCGCTCCCTGGAAACCAAGCCAGCAGGATTCTGGACACAGCCCGACGAGTATTTCGCGGGCGACCGCGCCACCGATGTCGACGCCGTGCTTGAGGATCTCAAGCGTCCTACCGATGGCCGCATGTATGACGTGGAACTAGCCATGCGTCTTGGCGCCACTATTGAGCAGATTTACGAAGCCTCCGGCATCGACCCATGGTTTTTGGCAGAGCTGCGGGCACTTGTTGATTTCCGCGAGAAGCTCATGAAAGCACCCGTGCTTGGAGAAGAATTACTCCGCGAGGCTAAAGTCTTTGGGCTTTCCGACGCCCAGATCGCAGCGCTGCGACCAGAACTTGCTGGTGAAGAAGGTGTCCGGTCGCTGCGCTGGTCGCTGGGGATTCGTCCGGTGTTCAAAACGGTTGACACGTGTGCCGGAGAATTCGAGGCGAAAACGCCGTACTACTATTCGGCCTACGAGAATTCCCCGCTGGCGGAATCTGAGGTGTTTCCCACCCAAAACGATGCCAATGGCAAGGGCAAGGGCAAGGTCATCATCCTCGGCTCCGGGCCTAACCGCATCGGTCAAGGCATTGAGTTTGACTACTCATGTGTCCACGCGGCGCTCGAGCTGTCGGAGAAGGGGTATGAGACGGTCATGATAAATAACAACCCGGAGACCGTATCCACCGACTACGACACAGCTGATCGCCTGTACTTCGAACCGCTGACGTTCGAAGACGTCATGGAGGTCTACCACGCGGAAAGCCAGTCCGGCCCCGTTGCTGGTGTCATCGTCCAGCTCGGCGGCCAGACCCCATTGGGCTTGGCGCAGCGTCTAGCAGATGCAGGTGTGCCGATCGTCGGCACGAGCCCAGAGGCGATCGATTTGGCCGAGGACCGCGGCGAATTTGGCAAGGTTCTAGCCGAAGCGAATCTGCCCGCACCAGCATTTGGGACGGCTACTTCCTTTGAGGAGGCGAAGAATGTCGCAGCGGATATCGGTTATCCGGTTCTCGTCCGCCCATCGTACGTGTTGGGTGGGCGCGGAATGGAGATCGTTTACGACCAAGAATCGCTCGAGGATTACATCAACCGTGCTACTGAACTGTCTCCTGACCACCCGGTGCTTGTCGATAGGTTTTTAGATTCTGCGATCGAGATTGATGTTGACGCCCTGTGCGACGGTGAGAACGTCTACCTGGGCGGCGTTATGGAGCACATTGAGGAAGCTGGCGTGCACTCCGGCGACTCGGCGTGTGCGCTGCCTCCCATGACCTTAGGCCCCGAGGATATTGAGAAAGTGCGCAGGTCCACTGAGGCATTGGCGCACGGGATTGATGTCAAAGGGCTGATGAACGTGCAGTTCGCTCTCAAGGACGACATTCTTTACGTGATTGAGGCCAACCCCCGTGCGTCGCGGACGGTGCCATTTTCGTCGAAAGCGACCGGCGTGCACCTGGCGAAGGCCGCGGCGCGTGTGATGATGGGTGCCACGATCCCTGAGCTTATCGACGAGGGCCTCCTGCCGGACTCCTATGACGGGGGTACTCTGCCGCTGGATCATCCGATTGCCGTGAAGGAGGCGGTGCTGCCGTTTACGCGTTTCCGCCGCGCAGATGGGACGATGCTCGACACCATCCTGGGCCCGGAGATGAAGTCCACCGGCGAGGTCATGGGCTTGGCCGAGAATTTCGGTGTGGCCTACGCCAAGGCGGAGGCAGCAGCCTTCGGCGAATTGCCCACTGCTGGCAGCGTGTTTGTCTCTGTGGCCAACCGGGATAAGCGCACTTTGATCTTCCCGATTCAGCGCCTGGCGACCATGGGATTTAAGATCTTGTCAACATCGGGCACGGCGCAGATGCTTAAGCGTAACGGTATTGAGTGTGAGGTGGTGCTCAAGGCTTCCGAGGTGCGCGAGGGTGCTGAGGGCAAGTCCATTGTCGAGCGCATTAAGGACGGCGAGATTGACATGATTTTGAACACCCCTGCGGGGTCGTCGGGTGCGCGTAACGACGGCTACGAGATTCGCGCTGCTGCGGTGTCCAGTGACGTGCCTTTGATGACTACTGTGCAGGGTGTGACCGCCGCAGTGCAGGGGATCGAGGCGATTAAAGCGAACGAGGTTACCGTGCAGTCACTGCAGGAGCTGGATCACTCACCCCAGGGTGGTCTGCGATGACGACAGAAACCGGCGCTAGTGCAGGTTTTGGCGATCGGCTTGTGGCTGCTGGCAGCGACCACGGACGGCTTTGTGTGGGGATTGACCCACATGCTTCCTTGCTGCGTGATTGGGGCCTGGGTGACACTGTGTCAGGGTTGAGTGAATTCTCGGCTCGCTGTGTTGAAGCTTTCGCTGGGCATGTCGCTTTAGTCAAGCCGCAGGTGGCGTTTTTTGAACGGTTCGGGGCCGCAGGGTATGGCGTGCTAGAACAGACGATCCAGGCACTTCGTGGCGCGGGCACACTAGTGGTTGCTGATGCAAAGCGCGGAGATATTGGTTCGACCATGGACGGCTACGCTGATGCATGGGTAGGCCAGAGTCCGCTGCAGTCCGACGCTGTGACTGTGTCTCCTTATCTTGGTGTAGGGGCCCTAGCTCCTGCAATTGAGCGAGGCGGTGTATTTGTCTTGGCCGCGACATCAAATCCTGAGGCAGTGGCTTTCCAGACTCAGCGCCTTGCGGACGGACGAACGGTTGCTCAGTTCATGGTGGATGAGTGCGCTGCCCTCAATGCCACAAAAGGAAGTTCGGTGGGCTCTGTTGGCGTGGTTGTTGGGGCGACACTGCAGCAACCACCCTGTCTTGATCACCTCAATGGCCCTGTGTTAATGCCTGGTGTTGGCGCTCAAGGAGGCACGGCCGAGGACGTTGAACGCATTGCGGGACGAAACGCTCACCTTGTGTTCCCTAGTGTTTCGCGCTCGGTTTTGGGCGCCGGACCAGACGTAAATGAGCTGCGGAAACAGGCGATCTACCTGGCAAAACACTACTATTCGCATGCCAAGGGTTCCCTTTGATAAAAGGCCTGGTAGTTTAGTACCGGCAACGCGGTGACGTGGAGAAACGCCGGATCAGTTATCGTGTTTGTCGGGGCCCGGTGCTAAACTGGGCCGAAGTCAGTGAGTAACACGGATGGAATTTCGGTTATCATCTGTCTATCACCAGGGTGCGAAGGTGCTCTGGAAAGAATAATTTTACTACTACGAAAGTATGGAGGAACCCCGTGGCCCTTCCCAAGTTGACTGACGAGCAGCGCAAGGCAGCGCTCGAAAAGGCTGCTGAAGCACGCAAGAAGCGCGCAGAGCTGAAGGCATCCCTGAAGCGTGGCGACACCAACCTCAAGGAAGTCCTGGACAAGGCTCAGTCTGATGAGATCATCGGCAAGACCAAAGTCTCCGCACTTCTGGAAGCCCTCCCAAAGGTTGGTAAGGTTAAGGCCCGCGAGATTATGGAAGAGCTCGAGATCGCGCAGACCCGTCGCCTGCGTGGCTTGGGTGAGCGTCAGCGCCGTGCTCTGCTGGAGCGCTTCGGCTTCTCCGAGGACTAATCTGTGTCCGTAGGCAACCCCAAGGGGCGCCTCGTCGTATTGGCGGGGCCGTCCGCCGTTGGGAAGTCGACGGTTGTGCACCGCCTTCGCGAAGAGCTTAAGGATTTGTACTTCTCTGTATCGATGACTACCCGTGCACCTCGCCCGGGTGAAGTTGATGGCCAAGACTATTTCTTTGTCACTCCTGAGGTCTTCCAGGATCGTATTGACGCTGGCGAAATGCTGGAGTGGGCAGAGATCCATGGCGGTCTGCAACGTTCCGGTACACCAGCGAAGCCAGTGCGCGAGGCTCTCGCTTTGGGAAAGCCTGTCTTAGTCGAGGTAGACTTGGCGGGTGCCCGGGCTGTTAAAAAGATCATGCCAGAGGCGATTACGGTCTTTTTAGCACCCCCTTCGTGGGAGGTTCTCGTTGACCGTTTAACGGGCCGGGGTACTGAGACCCAGGACGTGATCGATCGGCGGTTGGAGACAGCGCGTGCCGAGCTTTCCGCACAGGATGAGTTCGATGACGTGGTTGTGAACGACAACGTCGATGCGGCAGTGGCAGAAATCAGTGCTATCCTGCGTGATGGCAATCGAAACGACCCAACAAAGAGCGAGTAGGTACAAGTGAGCAACGTGACCAACGATCTGGGTGCGTCGGAAGACTTGGTGTACGACACACCGGAAGGTATTACCGCGCCACCCATCGACGAACTGTTGACCAAGGTGTCATCAAAGTACGCCCTGGTAATCTTCGCCGCGAAGCGCGCGCGCCAGATCAACAGCTACTACCAGGAGCACGATGAGGGCGTGTTCGAGTTTATCGGGCCGCTGGTGACTCCTGAGCAGGGAGAAAAGCCGTTGTCTATCGCATTGCGCGAAATTCAGGCAGGTCTTCTCGAACACGAGGAAGGCCAGTAAAGCTCACCTGATCTTTACTGCAAGCACCCATCGTCACCACTCGGTGAGGATGGGTGTGTGCCATTTTCAGGCTGCGCTGGCTTTCATGACGGAGGGCGTCGACTACAGTCGGTGGCTAGAAGCAGGCCTGTCGATGGCCTTGATCGTGATTATCAGATCGAATGAACGGAGAGCAGGGCCATGGCTGCGCGCACAATCGTTGTCGGAGTGTCGGGCGGAATTGCCGCTTATAAGGCATGTATGTTGGTTCGGGACCTTAAGGAGCACGGCGATGATGTACGTGTTGTTCCCACTCCCAACGCCCTAAACTTTGTCGGTGCAGCGACTTTTGAGGCGCTTTCTGGCCACCCGGTTTCAACTACTGTATTTGATGCGGTGGATGAGGTGCAGCATGTGCGCGTGGGCCAGGAAGCGGACGCGGTGGTGATTGCTCCCGCCACAGCGGATGTGATCGCGCGCCTTGTTGCAGGGCGTGCCGACGACCTGCTCACTGCGACTGTGTTGGTTGCAACATGTCCGATTATTGTGGCCCCAGCGATGCACACTGAGATGTGGAACAATCCGGCAACCCAAGCCAATGTGGCTGTTTTGCGCCAGCGAGGTGTCACTGTCTTGGAACCTGCGCATGGTCGGCTCACCGGTCACGATAGTGGTGCCGGCCGCATGTTGGAGCCGGGGCAGATCGCAGCGTTGTCGCGTGCGGTGCTTGATGGTGCGGATCTTACTCCAGATTGGCAGGGGAAGAAGGTCGTCGTGAGTGCTGGGGGCACTCAGGAAAATATTGACCCGGTGCGGTTCATCGGCAACCGCTCTTCGGGCAGACAGGGCTTTGCGCTTGCCGACGTTGCCGCTCACCGTGGTGCCGATGTAACGATCGTCGCCGGTGACACGGATGCTCTTGACGTTCCTGCGGGAGCTACGGTCGTTCGGGTCCGGTCTACTCGGGAGATGGAACAAGCTATGAACGAGGCTGCCACGGACGCGGACATTATTATCATGGCCGCTGCAGTTGCGGATTTCCGTCCGGAAGCGGAGGCAGATTCGAAGTTGAAGAAGGGGAGTGTTCACGAGGAGGCGCTAAGCACAATACATCTTGTGGAGAACCCAGATATTTTGGCTGGTCTCGTGGAAAGGAGGGACCGGGGAGACCTGAAAGACGGTGTACGCATTGTAGGCTTTGCAGCAGAAACTGGTGATGAGTCATCGTCCGGGCTGGATTATGGTCGGGCCAAACTCGCGAGGAAGGGTTGTGACTACCTGATGGTCAATGAGGTAACTGGTGGCAGGGTGTTCGGTGAGGCCACCAACCGTGGGTGGTTGTTGGGCCGCGACGGTACTGAGGTGACCATTCCGGATGCGTCGAAACATGTGGTCGCTGCTGCAATTCTGGCGCAGCTTGATGAGAAGCTTGATGAAAACTTGTTCTAATCATTGCCTGTTTAGACAGCTTGGTCTAAATTGGTTGGAGACCCGACGCGTTGTTCGCGTGGGTGTTCATAATTTTGATTAGAGAAAAGGAAACCGCATTATCGTGTCTTCTTCTGATAAGTTTTATCGCCTCTTCACCAGTGAATCGGTGACTGAGGGCCACCCTGACAAAATCTGTGATGCGATCTCGGACACGGTGCTCGACGATATGCTGCGCCAGGATCCTGCAAGCCGGGTAGCAGTAGAGACACTAGTGACTACGGGCATGGTGCATGTGGTTGGGGAGGTGTCCACGAAAGCTTACTCGAATATTGCGCAGCTGGTGCGCGACAAGTTGGTTGAGATCGGATTCACCTCCTCCGATGTCGGCTTTGACGGGCAGACCTGTGGGGTTGCTATCTCGATTGGTGAGCAATCGAAGGAGATCGCCGATGGTGTGACAAACTCGCAGGAGGTCCGTGAGCAAAAGTCCACCGTGGCTGATGACCAGGCTGGTGCAGGTGACCAGGGCTTGATGTTTGGTTACGCAACCAACGAGACTGCGGAGTTCATGCCACTGCCCATTTCCACGGCGCACCGTTTGGCGCGGCGCCTCACCCAGGTGCGCAAGGAGGGCGTCGTCGATGGGCTGCGTCCTGACGGCAAGACTCAGGTCACCTTCGCCTACGACGGTGACGAGCCCGTGTATTTGGATACAGTGGTGATCTCGACTCAGCATGATCCGGACTTCACCGGCAAGGAGCTCGCGGTAGCGATGCGCGAACATGTTGTGGACTGGGTTGTCAAGGACGCGGGCCTGGAACAGTTCGTTACTGATGATCTGAAGCTGTTGATCAACCCATCTGGTTCGTTCGTTGTTGGTGGACCCATGGGCGATGCTGGTTTAACTGGCCGTAAAATCATCGTCGATACCTATGGTGGTATGGCCCGCCACGGTGGCGGCGCGTTCTCCGGCAAGGACCCATCGAAGGTGGACCGTTCTGGCGCCTACGCCATGCGCTGGGTGGCGAAGAATATCGTCGCAGCTGGCCTGGCCGACCGTGCTGAGGTACAGATTGCTTATGCGATTGGGCGGGCAGCACCTGTCGGCCTTTACGTTGAGACATTCGGAACCGCTAAGGATGGACTGACTGATGCAGATATCCAGCAAGCGGTGGAGAAAGTCTTCGACCTGCGTCCGACTGCGATCATCCGCGAGCTAGATTTGCTGCGACCTATTTATGCGCAGACCGCGGCGTACGGCCACTTTGGGCGCACGGACATTGATCGGCCTTGGGAGTGGCTCAACAAGGTCGACGACCTGAAAGCTGCCATTAACGGCTAGAATCTTTTGTCTATGACCGACACCCGCGCCACCACCAGTACTCCCGTGGCGCGGGTGTTGCCGTTGTTGGGGCTTCCACACCTGGACCGTACCTTCGATTACCTGGTAAAAGAGTCCGACAGTGAGGCTGCCCAGCCGGGAGTGCGAGTGCGAATCCGCTTCGGGGGCAGGCTTGTCGACGCCTTCGTTGTCGAACGCAGTGCGACGTCAGACCATGAAGGGACGCTGCGCTATATCGAGCGCGTTATTTCGGCTGATGTGGTGTATCCGCCACGCATCAGGGCACTTGTCGACGCTCTGGCCGAACGTTATGCGGGTGTGCGTTCTGATATTGTGCGCACTGCGATCCCACCCCGGCATGCGAAGGCTGAGGACAAAGACACAGATACGCCGTGGGAGAAACTGGGGAGCGTGACCGAGCCAGACCTGTCTGCGTGGAGCGCGTATGTCAACGGCACCTCGTTTGTTGATGCCGTTGTTGACGGCAAACTGGCGCGTGCGGCGTGGCAGGTGGCTCCTGGTGCGGATTGGGCTGATACTGTCTCGGCGTTGGTGACCAAGGTGGCTATCGATGGTGGTGGCGCCCTTGTGGTGGTACCTGATCAGCGCGATGTCGATGCGATTGAGTCCGCTTTACGCGAGAGGATGGGGCCGCGTCAGATTACGGTGCTTACGGCGTCGTTGGGCCCGCAGGCGCGCTACTCCCGCTATTTGTCGGTGCTCCATGGGCAAGGACGGGTGGTCGTCGGCACGCGCTCTGCTGCTTTCGCTCCTGTTCAGAATCTGCGGTTGATGGTGCTGCTGGATGATGGTAACGACAACTTGGTTGATCCACGTGCCCCGTATGTGCATGCGCGAGAGGTTCTTACTACGCGCTCGGCGATTGAGAAGGTGTCGCTGATTATCGGCGGACATTCTAGAACGGCGGAGACGCAACTGTTGGTGGAATCCGGGTGGGCCCATGACTTAGTGGCACCGCGGGAGATTCTGCGCGGGTCGATGCCGTATATTCACGCGGCAGGTGATTCAGACTTCGAGCTGGCACGTGATTCACGGGCGCGAACGGCGCGTCTTCCGTCGGTGGCGTTTGACGCGGCGCGGCGGGCGTTGGCGCGTGATCGGCCGGTGTTGTTTCAAGTGCCGCGTGTGGGGTACGTGCAGTCGATTTTGTGCCAGCACTGTCGTACGCCTGCTCGGTGTCGTTGGTGTAACGGGCCGTTGGGGAGAAATTCCCATCGCGACGAGGCTTTGTCGTGCCGGTGGTGCGGGCGCCTGGATGGGCATTATTCCTGCCCGGAGTGTGGTTCGCGCCAGATGCGCGACGGTATTAAGGGGACAGACCGGACAGCTGAGGAGCTGGGGAGAGCTTTTCCGCAGATCCGGGTGGTGTCGTCGTGGGGCGAGCGAATCCAGGATGTGATTGATGAAGGCCCAACGATTGTTGTGGCTACGCCCGGCGCGGAGCCTGCTGTTGTCGGTTCCAATCAGGCTTATGGTGCAGCAGTGTTGCTGGATGCGTGGGCGCTTATGGGGCGTGCTGATTTGCGTGCTATGGAAGATACGATGGCCAAATGGGCAGCCACGGTGACGCTGGTTGAGCCACACTCCGCTGGGGGTGAGGTGATTGTTGTCGCGCCGCCGAGTGCGCCGGTGGTGCAACATCTCATTCGTTGGGATATGCCAGGTTTTGCAGCACGTGAGCTTCAGGCGCGTCGCGAGGTTGGGTTTCCTCCGGCGGTGCATATGGCTGCTGTGGATGCGCCGGCGGTGTCGTTGGAGCGTTTCATTCGCCTTGTGGAGTTGCCGTCGGATGCGAACGTGTTAGGCCCTGTTGATCTGCCTGTTGGGGTGGAGCTGCCTGGTTCGTGGGATGTCGATGAGCTTGGTCCGGCGCAGCGGATCTTGGTCCGGATTCCTTTGCGTGGCAGGAATGAATTGGGTCGCGCGCTGCGGGTGGCCGCGATTAATCGGGCGGTACGCAAGGATGATGCTCCGTTGCGTATTCAAGTCGATCCGATTCACGTGGGTTAGGTGTGCACCATGCATGGGCTTGAGGCGGTGCAAGTAGACTCGAGACCTGTATTACTGGTTTGCGAGTATTTGTAGTGGGGAAGGGGAGTCGCCTTCGATGACGATCCGTGAGATTCGGCTGTTTGGTGACCCGGTGTTAACGTCGCGTGCACGCGAGGTGACGGAGTTCGATGGGTCGTTGCGTACGCTTATCGACGATATGTTGGACACCATGGATGCTGCGGGAGGAGTGGGTTTGGCAGCTAACCAGATTGGCCTGCTCAAGCGTGTTTTTGTGTATGACTGCTCACATGTGGAGGCGGGGTTGCGTGGCGCCATTATCAATCCGGTGTGGCAGCCGTGGGGTGACAAGATGCAGGTTGGGCCTGAGGGGTGCTTGTCTATTCCGGATATTTCAGCTGAAACACAGCGTCACTTCTCCGTGGTCGTGCGCGGGCAGGACGTTGAGGGGCGGGCTGTGGCGTTGCAGGCGAGTGGGTTGATGGCGCGCTGTATCCAGCATGAGACCGATCACTTGGATGGGGTGCTGTTTTTGAAGCGGCTTGAACCGGAGATTCGGAAAGAGGCGATGGGGCTGATTCGCACGGCTGATTGGTTTAAGGAGAATTAACAACGATGAAGATTGTGTTTGCAGGTACCCCGGAGCCCGCTGTGGTGGCACTGGAAAAAGTGTTGACTTCGAACCATGAGGTGGTTGCTGTGATTACTCGGCCTGATGCGCGGAAGGGGCGAGGGCGTACGCTGCATCCGTCGCCGGTGAAGGTGCTTGCTCTGGAGCACGGCATTGAGGTTCTTACCCCGGCCACGTTGAAGGCTGGAACTGAGGACGGCCAGGCAGTACGTGAACGTTTGCGTGAGCTGGCACCTGAGGCGATCCCTGTGGTGGCCTATGGAAATCTGGTGCCTCAAGACCTGCTGGATCTGCCCGACCATGGGTGGGTTAATCTGCATTTTTCACTGCTGCCTGCGTGGCGGGGTGCGGCACCGGTCCAGGCGGCGATCCGTGCTGGTGATGAAATCACGGGTGCTACCACATTCCGCATTGATGAGGGCTTGGACACCGGTGACATCTTGGGATCTGTCACCGAAGAAATCCTTAGTACTGATACCGCGGATGATCTGTTGACCCGGCTGGCTTATTCTGGTGCCGAGTTGCTGGTTGCCACCTTGGATGTGCTTGCGTCGGGCCAGGCGAATCCGCAGCCACAGCGTGGCGAAGCTACTCATGCACCGAAAATTTCAACGCAGGACGCGCGCATCAGCTGGGAGACGCCGGCTTTCGCTATTGATCGACAGATCCGCGCCCACATCCCTGGGCCAGGGGCATGGACTACGCTTAACGACGAGCGCTTTAAACTTGGCCCGGTCACCCTCGCCGAGAGTTCGGATCTGGAACCTGGGCAGGTCCGCGCCGATAAGAACGCTGTCTATGTGGGCACTGCCACCCAGGACGTGGTGTTGGGGACTGTTCAGCCTCCGGGGAAGAAGATGATGGACGCTGTGGCGTGGGCACGCGGCTACAACGCTGAAGGGAAGGTGAGGTTCCAGTGAGCGGGGGTTTTCGATCGCGTAGCTCCGGGCGCCGTGACGATCAGCGGCAACGCCAGCCTCACGGTGGAAGTGGAGCAAAGAAGCGTTCCGGTGGGGCTCAGGCTCGGCCGAGGAAGCACGAGCCGAAACAACAGCGGCGCGGTCACACGGGCGTGGATGAGGCCCGCTTGGCGGCTTTTGATGTGCTGCAACGAGTCAGTATAAACGGTGCCTATGCAAACCTCACGTTGCCGAATCTGTTACGGGAACGCAAGATTAAAGGCCGTGATGCTGCTTTTGCTACTGAGCTGACTTATGGGACTTTGCGCACTCTGGGTGTGTTGGATGCGGTGATCGGACAGTGTTCGTCGAGAAGCCTGGAGCAGATCGCGCCGGAGGTCCTTGATGCGCTGCGCCTGGGTGCTTACCAGCTGTTGTACACCCGCGTGGAGTCTCACGCGGCGGTGGACACTTCAGTGCGCCTAGTGGATGAGGCTGGGCAGGGCAAGGCTAAAGGGTTTGCCAACGGCATCTTGCGCACTATCAGTCGTACCAAGCCGGAGGCGTGGATTGAGAAGCTGACCCCAGACGGTGAACTTGCAGCCGTGGCGTTTCGTACGGCCCATCCGGAGTGGATCGCGGCATCGTTTTCTCGTGTCCTTGGGTTGGGTGAATTAGAGGAGGCGCTGCGCGCTGACTCTGAACGCCCCGTGGTCCACCTCGTTGCACGGCCCGGGGAGATTTCCGCCGAGGAGCTTGCCTTGATCACCGGTGGCGAGGTAGGCACCTATTCTCCGTACGCGGTGTACCTGGAGGAAGGCGACCCTGGCCAGCTGCAGCCGGTGCGCGAAGGTATGGCTGCGGTCCAGGATGAGGGCTCGCAAATCATTGCGCGCGCGGTTACGGAAGTACCCGTTGAGTCGGACTCCGGCCGCTGGCTGGATTTGTGCGCCGGCCCTGGCGGTAAGGCAGCACTGATGGGGTCACTGGCCTCGATCGATGGGGCACACGTTGATGCCGTAGAGATCTCGCCACACCGTGCGGAATTGATCCGAAAAACAGTCTCGGGCCAACCGGTCACTGTCCATGTGGCCGATGGACGTGACCCTGGGTTGGAGCCCGGCTTTGATCGCGTGCTGGTGGATGCGCCGTGTTCGGGCCTTGGTGCGTTGCGACGCCGCCCCGAGGCGCGCTGGCGGAAGGAAGAATCTGATATCGCTGAGCTCACGGTGTTGCAAGAAGAGCTGCTGCGCAGTGCGGTCAATCTGGTCAAACCTGGGGGAGTGGTGGTGTATTCCACCTGCTCGCCGGATCTGCGGGAAACCAGGGGGGTCGTCGATAAGCTGCTAGCTTCTGGTGAGGTCACCGAAGAGGACGCCCACGAGTACACCGGCGGGATGGATCGGACCGGAGACAACGCAAGCGTGCAGATGTGGCCACATCGCCACGGCACCGATGCCATGTTCTTCTCGGTCTTGCGGAAAATTAAGAATAAAAGCGAGTAGACTTGAAGGTATGTCTGCACCATATATTGCACCGTCCATTCTCGCCGCTGATTATGCCAACCTTGGTGATGATGTGTTGAAGGTTCCTAACGCGGACTGGATCCACGTTGACATCATGGATGGCCACTTTGTACCGAACCTGTCGTTTGGCCCGGACGTCACCGCGGCAGTTGATGGCGTAACCGACCAGTTCATGGACGTCCACGTGATGATCGAGGAGCCGGAGAAGTGGTTTGATACCTACATCAAGGCGGGCGCTGATCGCATCATTTTCCACGTCGAAGCCACCGATGACCATGTGGCAGCGGCCAAGCTTTTGAAGGACAAGGGCTGCCAGGCTGGCTTTGCTATCAAGCCCGACACCCCGATTGAGCCGTACCTAGACGATTTGGCCTACTTTGACGAGGTGATCATCATGACGGTAGAGCCCGGTTTCGGTGGCCAGAAGTTTATGCCAGAGATGCTGGGCAAAGTGAAGAAACTGCGTGCCGCGATCGATGAGCGCGGATTGGACTGCATCATCGAACTCGACGGTGGTATCAACACCGACACCATCGCGCAGGGAGCAGCAGCTGGCGCTGATGCATTCGTCGCGGGCTCGGCTGTCTTCGGTACGGAAGACCCGGGTGCTGCGGTGGATGAGCTGCGTAAGCTTGCCTCCTTATAATGGCTCGGCCGGTCCTACCCATGACGGGCCGCCAGGGCTTGGCCCGGCGCTGGCAGCTGCGGATGCGGTACGTGGCACGACCAGCCCAAATCCGGCAGTAGGGTGCGCACTGTACAGCGCAAGTGGTGAGCTGATCGCTACTGGCGGTACCGAGCCGCCCGGTGGAGCTCATGCCGAGGTGGTGGCGTTACGCAAAGCAGGAAGCCGGGCCACGAATGCCACAGCGGTAGTGACCTTGGAGCCGTGTAATCACACCGGACGCACAGGGCCGTGTTCGCAGGCTCTTGTCGAAGCAGGCGTGACTACTGTTTACTACTTGACCGCGGACCCGAACCCGCAGGCGAGCGGAGGCGCCGACTACCTGCGGTCCCGCGGTGTGCAAGTGCATTACCTGCCCACGGTTCAACCTGGTTTACTGCCGTGGTTGATCAGTGTCCGAAACAACCGCCCAGCCGTCACGCTGAAATTCGCTGCCACCATCGATGGGTTCACCGCCGCACCGGACGGTACGAGCCAGTGGATCACTGGCACATCAGCACGTGAAAAAGTCCACGAGGACCGGGCGAAACGCGATGCGATCATCGTGGGAACAGGGACCGTGCTTGCCGACGACCCCTCCTTGACTGCCCGCTACCCTGACGGTTGCCTTCGTGAGAAGCAGCCGCGGCGGGTGGTCGTCGGCACGCGCATGGTACCCGAAGGCAATCTCACACGTTTGGGCTATGAACAGTACTCCCATCTCGATGTGGCCTTGGAGGCGTTGTATGCCGACGGTGTGCGTGATGTCCTTGTCGAAGGCGGACCGGAGCTAGCCACCAGTTTTTTCGAAGCGGGCTACGTTGATCTTCTTCAGGCGTACCTCGCGCCCATGGTGATGGGTGATGGGCGTAGCGTGCTCACACGAGGACTTGCTGGAACGTTATCGGAAATGCCACGGTTAGAGACAGTGAATGTGACTTTGTTGGGCGGGGACACCTTGATAGAGATGACGAAAGGTGAATATATCGATGTTTACTGGCCTCGTTGAAGAAATTGGTACGGTTGCGGAAGTGGAGGACCTTGGGGATGCGCGTCGAATATGGATTACCGCACCGCTGGTCACCTCAGACGCTGCACTGGGTGATTCGATCGCTGTCGATGGCGTCTGCCTCACCGTCACCAGCGTCGACGATGCAGCGTTCAGTGCTGATGTGATGCAAGAATCGCTTGATCGTTCGGGGCTCGGGGAGCTTCGTGCAGGCTCGCGCGTGAATCTTGAGCGAGCTATGCAGGTTGGGGCCCGGTTCGGTGGGCACATCGTCCAGGGGCATGTGGATGGGGTGGCGCAGTTGATGAGCCGGTCAGCTTCTGAGAACTGGGAGGTGTTCCGGTTCTCTCTTCCAGCGCAGTTGGCTAGATATGTGGTGGAGAAGGGGTCAATCACAGTGAACGGGACCTCACTAACAGTGTCTTCTGTTGACTCTGATTTCTTCGAGGTCTCTTTGATACCGACAACGCTGGCGGAGACAACTGCCGGTGGCTTGGTAATCGGTGATGTGGTGAACCTTGAAGTTGATATTGTGGCCAAGTATGTTGAGAAAATGGTGTCCAAGTAAGGTTGGAAGCTATGACCGAGAGCACCATTCGCTTAGATTCGATCGACGATGCCATTGTCGCTATTGCCCGCGGTGGGGCTGTGGTTGTTGTCGATGATGAAGGCCGCGAAAACGAAGGTGATCTGATTTTCGCTGCCGATCAATCTACTCCGGAAATGGTCGCGTTCATGGTGCGCTACACCTCGGGTTTTATCTGCGTGGCGATGGAGGATGAACGCGCCGACGTATTAAACCTGCCTCCGATGGTGGCACGTAATGAGGATGCCCGGTCCACTGCCTACACCATTACCGTTGATGCGAATACCGGTACCACCGGCATCTCCGCGCAGTCTCGTTCGGAGACTATCAACCGGTTGGCGGACCCCGCCTGTGGCCCTGAAGATTTTACTCGACCCGGGCATGTAGTGCCTCTGCGCGCCCGACGCGGTGGTGTGCTTGTACGCGACGGACACACTGAAGCCGCCGTGGATCTGGCGTTCCTAGCTGGTTTAGAGCCCGTCGGTGTGCTGTGTGAGATAGTTTCCGAAGACGATCCGACGGATATGGCGCGCGCCCCGGAATTGCGCCGGTTTGCCGATAAACACGGACTTCCGATGATCTCCATCGAGCAGCTCATCGAGTACCGCAAACGCACTGAAACGCTGATTGAGCGCGTGACGACGGCACAGCTGCCTACTGAATTCGGTTCTTTCACAGCGCACGGCTACAAACACATGATTGACACAACTGAGCACATCGCACTGGTGGCCGGCGATGTGCACGGTGGCTCGGACGTGCTCGTCCGCGTCCACTCTGAGTGCTTGACCGGCGATGTTTTTGCTTCGACGCGTTGCGATTGTGGCCAGCAGTTGCACGAATCGTTGCGCCGCATCCAGGAGGTGGGTGTAGGCGTAGTCGTTTACGTCCGCGGACACGAGGGGCGCGGCATCGGCTTGATGAATAAGCTGCACGCATACAAGCTGCAGGACGAAGGTTTAGATACTGTGGACGCGAACTTGGAGCAGGGATTGCCTGCCGATGCGCGCGAATACTCTGTGGCGGGCCAAATCCTGGCGGACCTGGGACTGGAGTCATTTCAGCTGATGACGAATAATCCGCTCAAGACAGAAGCACTAGCGGGCTATGGTCCGAAGGTAACCGGGCGCGTGCGTGTCGAGGTTGTTCCATCCCACGACAATATTCGATATTTGCGCACGAAGCGTGACCGGATGGGCCACGACTTGCCTGCGGTTGATCAGTGGGATATTGAGCACGAGTTGAGCGAACACCACTAGCCATAAGGAGGCAGCCATGGCGACCACAGGTCGACCTGAAGCAGTTGCAGTGAAAGCGGAGGGGATGCGCGTTGCCGTGATCTCTACGCAATGGAATTCTGACATTGTTGGGTTGCTGCACCAGCGGGCTCTTGACGTGGCGAAGGATGCGGGTGCACATGCCGACGAGTACTTCGTTTCAGGCGCCATGGAGTTGCCGGTTGTGGCTCAGGCATGTGCACAACGCTACGATGCCGTGGTCGCACTTGGCTGTGTGATTCGTGGGGAGACACCTCATTTCGATTATGTCTGCGACTCCGTGACTGCAGGTCTGACACGGATCGCTTTGGATGAGCAGACACCCGTAGGCAATGGTGTGCTGACTGTGAACAACCACGATCAGGCCGTAGCCCGCGCCGGTGGTGGTGGCGCTGTTGAAGACAAAGGTGCTGAGGCGATGCGTGCTGCGTTAGGGGCGGCTGTGGAACTGGAGAAGGTGCGTACCTTGCCAGTCGAATAAGAGCCCCCTAAGGGTTCGGTAGAAGGCATCGTCTTTTTGTTTTGGCACGAGCCGACTAGGATCAGGTAACGATTAATCAAGCGTGGAAACGGTGACGAAACTAAGTGGACGATAACACTCCAAACTCTCAGAACGCATCCGGTGCGATGACGGACCGCGAGATAGCGATCATGAACGCGGCCGATCCGTTTGCTGCTACCACCGATAAACCATGGGAATTTGAAGCAGCTTCAAGTTTCTTGCGCAAGGTTGCAATCGTGTGGGTCATTATCGTCATGGTGATTCATATTTTTATGGGTGTGGTCGTTGATATCGAGTACACGGGTGCGGCGATCACCCCGATTGATAAGTGGGCGTACCCGCTGATCGGCGTAATCATCTCAATCTTGTCGTGGATTGCCCTGAACCGTCCGCGCGTGCGCGCCAACGTCGACGGTGTGGAGGTACGCAACATGATTGGTACGCGGTTCTACTCCTGGGTGGTTATCTATGGTTTGAGCTTCCCCCAGGGAGCACGCATGGCGCGTTTGGAGCTGCCAGAATTCGAGTATGTCCCGCTCTGGGCAATTCAGTCTGCGGATGGAGAGAAGGCTTTAGAGTACGTGCGGGATTTCCGTAAGTTGGAATCAAAGTATATGCCGGAAGACTAGTCAGTGGCTCATCCCAGTACCTACCGCCCGGCTGCAGGGACCATTCCCACGGACCCGGGCGTCTATAAGTTTCGAGACGACTCAGGTCGTGTCGTGTACGTAGGCAAAGCGAAGAACCTACGTTCGCGGCTCTCCAACTATTTTCAGGACCCTTCCCAGCTGCATCCGCGGACAAAGCAGATGGTGTTTACTGCGGCGTCGGTGGAATGGACCGTGGTGGCTAGTGAAGTCGAAGCACTTCAGCTTGAGTATACGTGGATTAAACGGTTTGATCCGTGGTTCAATGTCATGTACCGGGACGATAAAACGTACCCGATGCTGGCCGTCAGCGTAGGAGAAAAGTTCCCACGAGCGTTTTTTTACCGTGGCCCGAAGCGCAAAGGTGTGCGCTATTTTGGCCCGTATTCGCATGCGTGGGCGGTTCGCGAAACGCTTGATCTACTCACTCGAGTTTTTCCCGTGCGCACGTGCTCCAAGGGCGTTTTCAACCGGCATGAGTCTTTGGGTAGACCTTGTCTGTTGGGCTATATCGACAAGTGTGCAGCACCGTGTGTCGGGCGTGTCGACGAATCAGAACATGACGAGATTGTTTCAGGCTTCATGGGTTTCTTGTCAGGACGCACGAAACCTGTGACGAAAGAATTAACCCGGCGGATGGTAGAAGCAAGCGAAAATCTTGAATTTGAACGCGCCGCCAAGTTGCGGGATGATCTCGAAGCGGTGAAGAAAGTCACGGAACGGCAAACTGTTGTCTTAAGTCAGGAGACCGACGCTGATGTGATTGCGTTTTCCACTGATGAGCTCGAAGCAGCCGTGCAAGTGTTTAATGTCCGTGACGGAAGAATCCGGGCGCAGCGGGGATGGGTCGTCGAAAAGACCGGCGACGAACCGGGCAGCATGGAGCGGCGCGATTCGAATGAGACTGATCCAGCGGTCCCTGAATTGATGCAGAGTTTTCTGGTCCAATACTACTCTGACGCCGTCGAACGCGCAGAAGCTGAAGCCGAAGAAGACAAGAAAATTGAGCAGCAGAAGATCCGGCGCAGGGGAGTGGATAAAGAATCTCACGCCCCAACGCGCGCCTTTCATCCGGTTCCCCGAGAAATCCTTGTGGACGTGCTACCGGCAGAAGCCCCTGAGGTACAAACTCTGCTCAGTAAACTACGGGGATCTCAGGTGGACTTGCGGGTGCCACAGCGCGGGGATAAGGCAGCGTTGATGGAGACGGTGCGTCGCAACGCGGTTGAAGCGCTTCACCAGCACAAATTGAAGCGCGTTGGAGATCTCACCGCCCGCTCGCAAGCGTTGCAGGATATCCAGGATGCTTTGGGTTTAGAACAAGCGCCACTGCGTATTGAGTGCACGGATATTTCACACATTCAAGGCACTGACGTTGTAGCCTCCCTAGTTGTCTTCGAAGACGGTCTGCCAAAGAAGAATGACTATCGCCGCTACCGCATCAAGGAAGCGGCGGGAGACGGGCACAGTGATGACGTTGGCTCCATTGCCGAAGTGACTCGCCGGCGTTTTGAGCGTTATAACACTGACAAGTTGGCGAACCCGGAGGAAGACGACACAGTTTTCGCAGATGAAGAAGTCACTGATGCTGCAGTTGCGGGAGCAGAAGAGGCCCGGAAATTCGCGTATCCGCCGAATCTCTTCATTGTTGACGGTGGAAAGCCTCAGGTCAATGCTGCTCAAGCCGTCTTCGATGAGTTGGGGATCGTCGATGTGACGCTCATCGGGTTGGCTAAGCGCCTGGAGGAAGTGTGGGTGCCAGGTGATGATGATCCAGTCATTCTTCCTCGGAATTCGCAGGGTATGTACCTATTACAGCAAATCCGGGATGAGGCACACCGGTTTGCGATTAATTATCACCGCCAAAAACGCTCGAAGCGGATGCGAGCATCGGCGCTGGACAATATCCCGGGTTTGGGGCCGACGCGCCGCAGCGATTTAGTGAAACACTTTGGAAGTGTGAAAAAAATTCGCGAGGCCAGCGTCGAGGACATTGCAGAGGCACCGGGAATCGGGCCAAAACTGGCTGCTACAGTATTTGAGCATTTGCACCATGGCCAATCTTGATTGGATACGATGGGTGCCATGACAAACGACTCTGCATTCGATGGGGCGATCCCACCAGTTATCATTACGGGTTTGTCCGGCGGTGGCCTCTCTTCTGCGGCGAAGGTTTTTGAGGACAAAGGGTTTTTTGTTCCGCAAAACCTGCCGCCTCAGCTCATTGAGGAGATGGTAGAAATGGCTACCGCGGACAATTCTCCTGTTGACCGCGTTGCCATTGTCACGGATGTTCGTGCACGCATGTTCAATGGTTCGCTGCTAGGTACCATCGAAAACCTTCGCGAAAAAGGTTATGACCCGACTGTGCTGTTTTTGGAAGCACGTGACGACGTGCTGATTCGCCGTTTCGACGGTGTGCGCCGCACACATCCGCTGCAGGGGGATGATCCGCTTAGCGCTGGTATTCAGCGTGAGCGTGACTCGATTGCGCCGGTGCGGGACCAAGCTGACATCATCATTGATACTTCGAACTTGTCCATCCATGATTTACGTCGTGCCATTGAGGCATCGTTCGGCGATGTGGCAAAAAAGAAGCAACACATCACTATTCAGTCATTTGGTTTCAAGCATGGGGCACCGCGCGATGCTGACTTCATGTTTGACGTGCGATTTCTGCCGAACCCGTATTGGATCCCGGAATTACGTGCGTACCGCGGAACCGATGAACCGGTAGCCGATTATGTCCTCTCCCAGGACGCAGCTCCTGCATTCGTCGAAGGGGTTGTCGATCTGATCCGGTCCATTTTAGACGGTTACCGCCATGAGGGAAAGAACTTCATCACGGTAGGAATCGGATGTACTGGTGGACACCACCGTTCTGTCGCAATCTCAGAGGAAATTGGGCGAAGGCTTCACGACGATGGCTCTGTTGACGTGAGTGTGATGCATCGCGACCTCGACAAAAGTTAGCCAGAAAGTTCGATCAATGGACAAATACACAGGCGACGTGGCCTGCCTCGGGGGCGGGCACGGACTATATCAAACCTTGTTAGCGGCACAAAAGCTGACTACGGGAGACGTGAACGCAGTTGTCACGGTGGCGGATGATGGGGGTTCGTCGGGGCGCATTCGACGTGAACTAGGCATGATCCCGCCGGGTGATCTGCGGATGGCTTTAGCAGCGCTTGCTCCTGACGACGACGATGGTGCATTGTGGCGCAACTTGTTGCAGCATAGATTCGGTGGACATGGGGCACTCGCCGGCCACGCTGTGGGTAACTTGATCTTGACTGGCCTGGTGGAAGAGTGCGGTAGCATGCAGCAGGCTTTGGATGTTGTTGCGCGCTGGACACGGTCAGCTGGGCGTGTGATTCCCCTCTGCAACGAACCACTCGATCTGGAAGCTGATGTCGCAGGGCTTGACGACGACCCGCGCGTTATGCGTCCGGTGCGGGGACAGGTTGCGGTGGCGGCGACACCCGGGCAGGTGCGACGCGTCCGGCTGAACCCTGAGTCTCCGGAAGGAAATGACAACGCGGTCCAGGCGATTTTGGATGCGGGCATGGTGACTTTGGGGCCAGGGTCGTGGTTTTCGTCGGTGATTCCGCATGTGCTGGTGCCCGATATTGTCGCCGCACTCAATGAGACTGAGGCCCATGTCGTAGTCATTTTGAACCTCTCGCCAGAGGCGGGGGAGACACATGGTTTTACCACCGAAAGGCACATTCATGTGCTGGGCCAGCACGCACCCGAACTGCGGGTGGACTCCTTCCTCGCCGACAATTACATCAGCCCAACCCAGGCGGAGCGGCTGCATTTGCAACGGGCTGCGGGCAGCTTGGGAGGAGAGATTGCGTACTATGATGTCCACGTCGCAGACGAATCTGGGGTGAGCTTGAACAAGCACGATCCAGCGAAATTAGCTGTGGCGTTGCGCGATCTGTACGAGAGTCGGCGCGCGTAACAGCGGGTCGTCGTCAAGTGCAAGCACGAGAATATGGAGAAAGGCAGGCCGATCGTGGCGTTAACTGCGAAAGTCAAAGATGAATTGTTGCGGGTATCTCGAGGGGCCCGGGACGACCGGATCGCTGAAGCCACCGCAATGATTCGCTACGCGGGTGAATTTGGTGAGGGAGTGCATGGCCCGAGCATCATCGCTGACTTTGATGATCGCTGTGTTGCGGATCATTTGGCTGAGCTGATTCGTGACATTTGTCCAGCGACAGTGCGCGTGACGACGATTTCGCCGGGTTCTACGACACGTGAAACACGACACGAAGTCACTATTACTCGCGGATGTGATGAAGTGATTCGTCGCCTTCATTTGGTCACGGCCTCCGGTCACCCGGTTGTGGGGCTGCCGCGGCAGGTTATTTCTGGGACTGTTAGCCAGGTAGAGGCGGCATGGCGTGGCGCGTTTCTCGCCCGCGGTGTCTTATCTGAACCTGGCCGGTCCTCTACTTTGGAAGTTATTTGTCCACGGCAGGAGGCCGCTTTAGCGCTGGTTGGTTTGGCGCGTCGGCTAAGCGTCGCTGCGAAGACGAAGGAATCCCGTGGGGTGGAACGGGTGGTGGTCCGCGATGGGGATGCGATTGGTGTTTTGCTGACTCGTATTGGTGCGACACGCACTCGGCTGGAGTGGGATGAGAAGCGGCAAAAGCGGATTGTGAAAACGAACGCGAGTCGGCTTGCAAATTTCGATGATGCAAACTTGAGGCGCTCGGCTCAGGCTGCTGCTGCCGCAGCTGCCCGGGTTGAGCGTGCGATGGAGATCTTAGGCGACGATGTTCCGGAGCACCTCGCCGAAGCAGGGTTTTTGCGTGTACAGCACCGACATGCTTCCTTGGAGGAGCTCGGAAGATTAGCTGATCCACAGATGACGAAGGATGCGGTGGCGGGCCGTATTCGACGGTTGCTGTCCATGGCGGATAAACGTGCTGCGGAGTTGGGCATTCCAGATACGCATTCGGCGATTACCGCCGAGGACGGCGACGAGACTTAAAGTACGATCGCAAGCGTGATTAATATCACTTTAGAAATTTGATGATCTATCACACTTGGAAGGTGAACGGGCGGGGGTGCCCAAGGGGCAAGCCTTGCTTCATCCACCACAGGATCCAGGGCACAAGAAAACATTTCAACTGGAATGAATGTGGCTGTAACGGGCGGAAGCGGGCATTGTCGCCGGGTGTGCGAGGAAATGCTGCTCAGCCTTCTGCGAGATGGCAGCAACCGCGCTAAACTGGGAAGCGTCGAGCGAATAATGCTGCTAGACGGCACTTTTATTGAGGTTCGCTCGGAAATATTCCCTACGTTAGAGGAGATAGATTAGTGACCACCCGCATTGGTATCAACGGTTTTGGCCGCATCGGCCGCAACTTCTTCCGCGCAGTTGTTCAGGGCAACTCCGACCTAGAGGTTGTCGCAGTCAACGACCTGACCGATAACAAGACCCTGTCGACCCTGCTGAAGTACGACTCCATCATGGGGCAGCTAGGCAAAGACGTCGAATACGACGACGAGTCCATCACCGTCGACGGTAACCGCATCGCAGTCTACGCAGAGCGCGATCCGAAGAACCTGGACTGGGCCAAGCACGAGGTCGACATCGTCATCGAATCTACCGGTTTCTTCACCGATGCCGAGGCTGCTCAAGCACACATCGACGCTGGTGCCAAGAAGGTCATCATCTCCGCACCTGCAAAAAACGAGGATGCAACCTTCGTTTACGGTGTGAACCACGAGGACTACGATCCAGAGAACCACAACATCATCTCCGGTGCTTCCTGTACCACCAACTGCCTGGCACCAATGGCGAAAGTCCTCAACGACGAGCTGGGCATTGTCAAGGGTCTCATGACCACGATCCACGCTTACACCGGTGACCAGCGCCTGCACGACGCGCCACATAAGGACCTGCGTCGCGCTCGTGCAGCTGCACAGAACATCGTTCCTACCTCCACCGGCGCAGCAAAGGCTGTCGCTCTGGTGCTACCAGAGCTCAAGGGCAAGCTCGATGGCTACGCTCTGCGTGTTCCAGTCATCACCGGTTCCGCAACCGACCTGACATTCGAGGCAGGCCGCGAGACCACCGTTGAGGAAGTCAACGAGATCATCAAGAAGGCTGCGACGGGCGACTTCGCCGATACCCTCGGATACACCGAGGAACCATTGGTGTCCACTGACATCATCGGCGACTCCCATGGTTCGCTGTTCGACGCTGGCCTGACCAAGGTTAACGGCAACCAGGTCAAGGTTGTCTCCTGGTACGACAACGAGTGGGGCTACACCTCCCAGCTGCTGCGTCTGACCGAACTGGTTGCTTCCAAGCTGTAAACCACCGCGCCCCCAGCTGCCAGCACCTAGAGCTGCTGACGTAGCGCGTGACAGCAAGGCGGCCCGGGGTGTGTATTAACACACCTCGGGTCGCTCTTTTTGCGATTAGCACTGAAGAAAATGATTAAACATAACTAAAGAAAAATTACTTAGGAGCAACAAACCCATGACTGCAAAAAACCTGCAAGACCTCCTCGATGAAGGCGTTGACGGCCGCCACGTCCTCGTCCGATCTGACTTCAACGTGCCCCTCAACGACAACGGCGAGATCACCGACTCCGGCCGTATCGATGCGTCCCTACCAACCTTGAAAGCGCTGCTTGATGGAGGCGCAAAGGTTATCGTGATGGCACACCTCGGACGCCCCAAGGGAGAGCCGGATCCGAAGTACTCGCTTGCACCGGTCGCAGAAGCACTGTCGGAACGCTTGGGCCAATTTGTCGCCCTTGCACAGGACGTCTCCGGCGAGGACGCGCATGAACGCGCTAACGGACTCACCGAAGGAGAGATCCTCCTCCTCGAAAACGTTCGCTTCGATCCACGCGAAACCTCCAAGGACGAATCCGAACGAGGCGAGTTCGCCGACGAACTGGTCGCACTGGCCGCAGACAATGGTGCTTTCGTTTCCGATGGCTTCGGTGTAGTCCACCGTGCACAAACTTCCGTTTACGACGTTGCAAAGCGTCTTCCCTCCTACGCAGGCAAACTGGTCGACAACGAGGTCAACACCCTAGCCGCAGTCAAAGACAACCCAGAACACCCGTATGTTGTTGTGCTCGGTGGCTCCAAGGTCTCCGACAAGCTCGGCGTGATTGAAGCACTGGCAGAAAAGGCCGACAGTGTCATCATCGGTGGTGGCATGTGCTACACGTTCCTTACCGCACAGGGCCACAACACCCAGAATTCACTGCTGCAAGAAGAAATGGTGGATACGTGCAAGGACCTTCTCAAGCGCTTCGGCGACAAGATCGTCCTGCCAATAGACTTGGTTGTTGCTTCTGAGTTCTCTAACGAGGCAGAACACAAAGTAGTCGATCTCGACGGAACGCCAGAAGGCTGGATGTCTTTGGACATCGGCCCTGAGTCCGCGAAAAAGTACGCAGAGATTATCAAGGACGCCAAGACGGTGTTCTGGAATGGCCCCATGGGCGTATTCGAGCTGTCGAACTTCGCGGACGGTACCCGTGCGGTAGCTGAAGCAATGATCGAAGCTACCAAGAATAATGATTCCTTCACCGTTGTCGGTGGTGGCGACTCAGCTGCCTCCGTGCGCACCCTAGGCCTGGATGAAGAAGGCTTCTCCCACATCTCCACCGGTGGTGGCGCATCTCTCGAATTCCTCGAGGGCAAGGACCTACCGGGCGTTTCGGTCTTGAAATCATAACAACGCGCCCCACGACGCACGCATACACTCACTGAAAGGACACTGTCACCTATGGCACGTAAGCCACTCATTGCCGGTAACTGGAAAATGAACCACGACCACCTGCAAGCAATCGCAGATGTTCAAAAGCTTGCCTTCGCCCTGCCGAAGGAGGACTATGAGAAGGTCGACGTTGCACTCACCGTTTCATTTACCAACATTCGGTCCCTGCAGACGCTTGTCGAAGGCGATGATCTGAAGATCACCTACGGTTCGCAGGACATCTCGCAGCACGATTCCGGCGCGTACACTGGTGAAGTCTCCGGTGAGATGCTCAGCAAGCTGGGTTGCACTTGGGCGGTTGTCGGCCACTCTGAGCGCCGCCAATACCACCATGAGACCAACGAGTTGGTGGCAGCGAAGGCCAAGGCGGCACTCAAATGGGGCATCAGCCCTATCGTGTGTGTCGGTGAGCCACTGGAAATTCGCGAAGCAGGCACCCACGTGGACTACGTCGTGGAGCAGACGCGGGCGTCTCTGGAAGGGTTGAGTACTGAGGAACTGTCCAAGACGGTCATCGCTTACGAGCCTGTCTGGGCTATCGGCACTGGCAAAGTAGCATCCGCAGCTGACGCGCAAGAAGTTAACGCGTCGATTCGCACGGCAGTCGCTAAGCTTGCCGACGACGACGTCGCAGCGAACATGCGGATTCTCTACGGTGGCTCCGTCAAGACTGAGACTATCGCTGAAATTATTTCTCAGCCGGACGTAGACGGCGGCCTCGTCGGTGGCGCGTCTCTCGACGGCTATGACTTCGCCAAGCTCTGCGCAGCAGCAGCTGACGCCACCAACTAAGCGAAGATCCGATCGCCACAGGCCCCGAAGAAACACTATTCTTCGGGGCTTCCTAAGCACTACACATAGTTAGGGAAATCAATACGATGCCAACGTTCGACCACCTCCAGGAAGATATCCGCTTCCTTGGCAGAATTCTTGGGCAGATCATCGCCGAACAAGAAGGCGAAGAAGTATTTAATCGCGTCGAAGCCGCCCGCCAAGCAGCGTTCGAGATCGCCAAAGGCAGCGCGGAGCTGTCGGTGCTCACCGAAATGTTTGACAATATTGCACCCGACGACGCAACACCTGTGATCCGCGCATTCAGCCACTTTGCCCTCATGGCTAATCTCGCCGAAGACTTGCACGATGAGTGGACGCGCGTCCAAGCAGCAGACGCCGGAGAACCTGCCGAGGATTCCACGCTTGAGGCAACGTGGAAGAAACTCGGCGAATCAGACGTCACTGCCGACCAAGTCGCCGCGTCGTTAAGCGACGCCCTCGTTGCTCCCGTGCTCACAGCTCACCCCACCGAAACCCGTCGGCGAACCGTATTCGATGCGCAAAAACACATTACGCTGCTGATGAAGAAACGCCACGAGATCCTCGACGGGCCCGAAACTGCGCGCACCAAAGAAAAATTGGACGCAGTAGAGTACGACATTAAGCGGCGAATGACTCTGCTCTGGCAGACCGCACTGATTCGTGTGGCGCGCCCCCGCATCGAAGACGAAGTGGAAGTAGGACTTCGCTACTACAAACTGAGCTTGCTTGAAGAGATTCCCAAGATCAACCGCGATGTGTACACCACCCTTTCGGACAAATACGGCCCTGATGCCATCACGGAAGTCATCGTGCGCCCAGGGTCCTGGATCGGTGGCGACCACGACGGCAACCCCTACGTGACTGCCGACACTCTTTCCTACGCTTCACGACGCGCAGCCCAAGTCGTGCTCAAATACTACGAAGGCGAGCTTCACTCGCTAGAGCACGAATTGAGCCTGTCTGACCGCATGACCGATGTCACCGTCGAACTCGTCAGGCTTGCTTCCGAAGGGCATAACAATGTCCCTTCACGAATCGACGAACCCTACCGGCGCGCCATCCACGGAATGCGGGGACGCATCCGCAAGACAACAGAGACATTAGTCGGAGAAAGCTCCCTCGACGGAAACTGGCACGAAGTATTCGACCCCTATGAGCAGGCGACTGATTTCTTGGCAGACCTCGACATCATCGACGAATCACTGCGCGCATCGAACGATCAAATCATCGCCGATGATCGCCTACTCCGACTACGCTCTGCGGTGGCCACATTCGGTTTCCACCTGTACTCCATTGATCTGCGCCAAAACTCAGAAAGTTTCGAAGCCGCCATCACAGAACTATTCGCCGTCGCCCGCGTCCACGACAACTACGCAGGGCTCAACGAAGATGAGAAGGTGGCTCTGTTGACCACGGAGCTGCAGACACCTCGGCCACTCATGCCAAGTGAAGGGCATACCTTCAGCGAAGCCACCACCCGGGAAATGGACCTGCTACAACAAGCCAAAAAGGCTGTCGATGCCTTCGGGGCGGACATGGTCCCACACCAGATCATCTCCATGGCGCAATCAGTCTCCGACATTCTCGAACCCATGGTGCTGCTCAAGGAAGTTGGATTGATCAGCGCCAACGGCGACGAACCGACCGGCTCAATCGATATCATTCCACTGTTTGAAACGATTGAAGACCTAAAAGCTGGGGCAGGAATCCTCCGCGACCTGTGGAGCCTTCCTCTGTACCGTTGCTACCTACGCCAGCGAGGTGATCTCCAAGAGGTCATGCTGGGCTACTCAGACTCCAACAAGGACGGCGGTTTCTTCGCCGCCAACTGGGCCCTCTATGACGCTGAAATCAACCTTGTCGAGCTCAGCGAACAGGAAGGGATCCGTCTTCGTCTCTTCCACGGGCGCGGCGGGACCGTTGGCCGCGGTGGCGGACCTTCCTATGACGCAATCCTGGCACAACCAGAAGGCGCAGTCGACGGCAGCGTTCGCGTCACCGAACAAGGCGAAATCATCTCCGCCAAGTATGGCAACCCGGCAACCGCCCGCCGAAACCTTGAAGCACTAGTCACCGCGACAATCGAGGCCAGCTTGCTGCCTGTCAGTCAGATCAAGGACTATGAGCGCGCCTGCGAAATCATGAGCGAGATCTCTGAACTTAGCCAAAAGAAATACTCCGCACTAGTACACGATGACCCAGGCTTCATCGAATACTTCACCCAGTCCACGCCGGTCGACGAGATCGGGGAACTCAACATCGGGTCGCGCCCTTCTGCGCGGAAACAAACCAAAGATGTTTCAGATTTGCGTGCCATTCCGTGGGTTCTTGCATGGTCACAGTCGCGTGCCGCAATCCCGGGCTGGTTCGGTGTCGGTTCTGCATTGGCGTGGTGGATCAATGACGGCGACGACGCAGACTCTCGCCTTGCTGAGCTACGTGAGCTTTACGAGAACTGGCCATGGTTTAACTCGACAATGTCGAATATGGCGCAGGTGATGGCTAAGGCCGAAATGCAACTGGTGCAGCGATATTCAAAGCTGGTCACGGACCAGGAGGTCGCGGACCGCATCTGCGGGGTCATCATCGATGAATTCGAGCTCACCCTCACAATGCTGGCGCGCATCACAGGCTCCGATGAACTGCTCGCAGACAACCCCGCCTTGGCTCGATCCGTTCGATCACGTTTCCCGTACCTGCTGCCACTTAATGTGATCCAGCTTGAGCTGCTGCTCCGCCACCGTGCGGGCGATCATCGCACCGGAGTGTCGCGTGGCATTCAGCTGACGATGAATGGTTTGGCGACCGCCTTGAGAAACTCGGGTTAGCCTCGTGCGGGGGTTTCTTAGCCCGTGGTGTAGACTTGGGAAAGTTCGACTAACCAGACGAAAGAGGACACTACGTACCATGACGTTGGCACTGCAGATTATTTTGGTCATCTCCGCGATTTTGATGACTGTCTTCGTCCTGCTCCACAAGGGTAAGGGTGGTGGCTTGTCCAGCCTGTTTGGTGGAGGTGTCCAGTCCAATCTTTCCGGTTCGACGGTGGTAGAAAAGAACCTCGATCGTATTACCGTGCTGATGGCCGTGATTTGGATTGCGTGCATCGTTGGGCTGAACTTGATTCAGGCCTACGTATAAACCCTGCTTTACGACGAAAAGTCCTCCCCACCTGTGCAAGGTGGGGAGGACTTTACTGCCTCGTGCTGCCCCACAATAGGGGCTTCGGGGCTCTAAGATTTCGCGTCGATCTGTCCTGCAGCATTGTCCGCGAGGAACATGACCGTCTCCTTGCGGCCTTCGGCGCCTGCTGCTGGCCACTGTTCTGCGGGAGAGCGCCGTGCCACATGTGACGCGGCCTCTGCTTTGTTCTCACCCGCGATGAGCAGCCACACACGTTCTGCACGCGAAATTGCGGGCAGGGTCAAAGTGGTGCGCTCTGGCGGTGGTTTCGGCGAGTCAGTCACGGCTATGACAAGGCGCTCAGTTTCGCGTACGGCATCGGTGTCGGGGAACAGTGAGTTGATGTGTCCCTCGTATCCCATGCCCAGCAAGTGCAGGTCAAAACCGTTCGGGGAGGTAGAGGTGATGAGCTCCTCGTACTCGCGCGCCGAAGTGTCCATGTCTGTCTCACCCAGGTTGTAGCCGTGGATATGGTGTGCCGGGATGTCGACTTTGGACAGCAGCGCGGCGCGAGCTTGCCCCTCGTTGGAGTCAGGGTGATCTACTGGGACGTTGCGCTCATCACCGAAATAGATGTGGACCTTGGACCAGTCGATGCCCTCGCATTCCGCGAGGTTCTGCAAGGTTTGGATACCTGCGGTGCCGCCTGTAAGCACCAGGTGGGCGTAACCGTCCTTGTTCACACCTCCGTCGGCGGAGGACTGGATAGAAGTAACAACTTCGACAATGTTTGCGGCAGCGGTCGCGGTCAGTTCCTCAAGATCGGCGACTCGGTTAATAGACACCATAGTTGACTCCTTTGCACAGGGGCTCAGCTTTTGGTGAGCTGGCCTTGGTTAGTAGTTGACGTTAACGTGCGCTAAGCCGTTTAGAGCATGTTCGTAAGCGATATCCGGATCGAGGTGGCGTAGCTCCTCTGCCAAGCATTCAGCGTCGGTGCGGATATTGGCAGCCACCAGCGAGTCCGGCTGGTTGGGTACGGCGAGGCGCATCGTGCGCTCATCCAGCACTTCCACGACGAGGGGGCCGGAAGGTCGGTGCAACGTTACGGAGCGGATTGAAAACAGAGTTCTCATATCCTCTTCGTCGGGGCGGAAAGAGTTGCGGGTGACGGGCACGTGCAAACGGTCTGCAAGCCAGCCGGCAGCAATGTCGACAGACGGGTTGTCGGCGGGCCCAACGATTTCGGCCGACAATACCTCCTCGTGAGGGTAACGGTCCAGAGCGGAGGCGACAATGCCACGCCACGGGGTGATGCGCGACCACATCATGTCTGAGTCACCTGGTATGTAGCCGTTGGACAGGCGCAGCAACGCATTGCCGGACACGTTGTGGCGGGCGTTGGTGATGCGTCGTTGCGCAATCTTGCCTATCGGGTGCTCAGCGGGGCGGGCTGGGGCTGTCGTTGGCCACCACGCCACGATGGGGGTGTCTGGCAGAAGCAGGGGAGTCACGATGGAAGCAAGTTCTTCCGTCAGCTCACCGTAAAGGTGCATGACTACCATCTCAGACGCACCCGCATCGGCTGCGAGTATTGCTTGCGCGTCAATTTTGGTCTCGGCGTGGCGCTCGTGGTTGATGAGAACAAGCACACGGGACGGGTGTTCGTGGGAGGCATCACGGACTGTGTCGAGCAGTTCGTCGAGGGTATCGTCGGCATGCGCGACGACGATCAATGTCAACACGCGGCCGGTAGCCAGGGAAAAGTTATCCTGCGCATCCAGGAGAGTCTTCGAAATTTCACCAGTGCTGGTGTTGGGCAAATTCAATATCATGGGAAAAGTATCCTTTCAACCGCGAGGGCTGTTTACGGGCGACGCCAGGTGTGCCCGTTGCGTGCCAACATGTCGTCTGCCGATTGTGGGCCCCAGGTGCCCGCCTCATACTCGTCGGGGCGGCCACCAGAGTGCCAGTGTTCAATGATCGGATCAAGGATCTCCCAGCTGCGCTCCACCTCGTCGTTGGTGGGGAACAGGGATGAATCCTCAAGAAGCGCGTCGAGGATCAGTCGCTCATACGCCTCTGGTGATTCTTCGGTGAAAGCTTCAGAATAGGAGAAATCCATATTTACGTCCCGGACCTCCATGGTGTATCCGGGCACCTTTGATCCGAAGCGCATCAACACGCCCTCGTCAGGCTGCACACGAATCACCACGGCATTGTTACCCAGCGAACCGGTCTGCTCTTCGTCGAACGGCTGGTGGGGAGCTTCCTTGAATACCAAGGCAATCTCGGTCACACGCCGGCCGAGGCGTTTACCAGTGCGCAGGTAGAACGGCACGCCCGCCCACCGACGAGAATTGATTTCTAGGGTACAAGCTGCATAAGTTTCCGTGGTGGAATCTGGGTCAAAGCCTTCCTCGTCGCGAAGCCCCGGCACGTGCTGAGAACCCTGCCAGCCTTCGGTGTACTGGCCCCGCGCGGTAGTCTCGTCGAAAGGCAGGACTGGGGTCGTGGCGCGCAGAACTTTCAGTTTCTCCGCGCGAAGGGAAGCGGGGGAGAAGTTCAGTGGTTCTTCCATTGCGACCAGAGCGAGCAACTGCAGCAGGTGGTTTTGGATCACGTCGCGGGCTGCGCCAATGCCGTCGTAGTATCCGGCACGTCCGCCCAGCCCAATGTCTTCGGCCATGGTGATCTGAACGTGATCAATGTGATGAGCGTTCCACAGTGGTTCGAAGAGTTGGTTGGCAAAGCGTAGTGCCAGAATATTCTGAACCGTTTCCTTCCCGAGATAGTGGTCGATGCGGAAGACCGACTTTTCTGGGAAGACACTGTTCACAATCGCGTTAAGTTCCTTGGCAGATTCAAGGTCATCACCGAAAGGCTTCTCGATGATCACTCGGCGCCATGAGTCCTTTCCTGCTTGAGCCATGCCGGAACGGTTCAGCTGGTAGACCACGTCCGCGAAGGCTGACGGAGGAATCGACAGGTAGAAAGCCCAGTTCCCGGCGGTACCGCGAGTGTGATCCATTTCAGACAGGGTGTTGGCCAGGTTGTCGAAGGCCTGATCGTCGTTAAACGCGCCGGAGACAAACTGCATGCCTTCGGCGAGACGTTCCCACACGTGTTCCTGGAACTTAGTGCGCGCACCGGCTTCGACGGATCCGCGGACATAGTTCTCGAAATCTTCCTTGGACCAATCGCGTCGTCCAAATCCGACAAGTGTAAATCCAGCCGGAAGCAAACCGCGGTTTGCCAGGTCGTAGACGGCTGGCAGGAGTTTCTTATACGCCAGATCGCCGGTAACACCGAAGATAACCATGCCAGACGGGCCCGCGATTCGTGGCAGTCGTTTGTCGTGTGGATTGCGTAAGGGGTTCACCCATTGGGTGCCGTTAACAGTCACAAGGAACCTTTCGTTAGTTAATAGTTCAGTAGTTAAAAATATAAAGTCCCGGTCACCGCCAGAATAGTCGGTCTCCGGGACTTTGGGGAGGAACGTCACTCGGTGGTGCGTGCAGACCTTAGACAGGCCCAACGCACCGCACGGAACTCAGCGAACTATTTAAGCTGAGTCTCCATCGAGTCGAGCAGTTCCTGCCAGGAATCGACGAACTTCTCGACGCCCTCGCGCTCCAAAACTTGCACAACATCATCCAGGTCAATGCCAACAGCTTCGAGCTGTTCGAAGACCTTCTTCGACTCGGCCTCGGTGTTGGTTAAGGTGTCACCGTTGAGGGCGTCAGATTCTAGAGCGGCGTCGATGGTGCCTTCTGGCATGGTGTTGACGGTGTTCGGGCCCGCCAGCTCAGTGACGTACATGGCAGCTGGGTATTCGGGGTTCTTCACACCTGTCGAAGCCCACAGTGGGCGTTGCTTGTTCGCGCCCTCTGGGAGGTCATTTTTGCCGAATTCCTCTAGGAAGAGCTGGTAGGCCAGGCGTGCGTTCGCAATTCCTGCCTTGCCCTTCAGTGCCTTCGCCTCGTCAGTGCCGATCTCGTCGAGACGCTTGTCCACTTCAGTATCCATGCGGGACACGAAGAAGGAAGCGACAGAGTAGATCTTGGAAACATCCTTGCCGTTGTCTGCTGCGCGCTTGATGCCCTCCTTGTATGCATCAATGACCTGCTGGTAGCGCTCAACATTGAAAATCAAGGTGACGTTTACCGAGATTCCTTCAGCGAGCGCTGCAGATACAGCACGCAGGGATTCATCAGTAGCTGGAATCTTGATCATCACGTTGTCGCGATCAACCTTTTCCCACAGCTCCTTTGCCTGTTTCAGGGTGCCCTCTTCATCGGCGGAGATGCGTGGGTCAACCTCGATGGAAACGCGACCGTCTTCACCGTTGGTGGTCTTATAGACATCCGCGAAGATATCGCAAGCATCCTGTACGTCTTTGATCGACATGGCGTATACGGCGGTGTCAACGTCTGCGCCCTGTTGCTTGAGTTGCGCAATCTGGTCGTCGTACGCATTGCCCGTAGACATTGCCTTGGCGAAGATTGCCGGGTTGGTGGTCACACCCACGATGGACTTCGAGTCCTTGATTTCCTGCAGGTTGCCGGACTTGATGCGGTCGCGGGAGAGATCGTCGAGCCACGTGGAGGTTCCGAGTTCAGCAAGTTTGTCGATTGTGGTCATAGCATTCATTCCTTTCAGGGTGAATATGCCGGGGATTGTTGTTTGTGAGATGCGGATCGATCGTGCGTTTACTTGGTGTGAGCGCGCATGAGATCGATAGATTCCTTTGCGGCCTTCACAACGTTGTCGGTAGTGAATCCGAAGCGCTTGAACAATTCTTCTCCTGGTGCGGATGCGCCGAAGTGCTCGATCGACACATTGCGGCCGAAGGAACCCGTGAACTGGTGCCATGGCATTGCAATACCAGCTTCGACGGAAACGCGCGCGCCGATCTCTGGTGGCAGCAGTTCATTGCGGTAGGCGTCGTCCTGCTCCAAGAACCAATCGATGGAAGGAACGGACAGTACCCGTGCTGCCACACCCTCATTTTCGAGGACCTGCGCAGCTTCGACTGCGTACTGTACCTCGGAGCCGGATGCCATCAGGATCACATCCGGGGTCTCCTTAGAGGATTCAACCAAGATGTATGCACCGCGCTTGATTCCCTCGCGAGCCTTCTCCTTCGTGCCTTCAAGCACTGGCAGGTTCTGGCGGGACAGTGCGAGTGCCTTCGGCTGCTCCTTAGCTTCCAGCGCGGCAGCCCATGCTGCGGCGGTTTCGTTTGCGTCTGCTGGGCGCAACACGGTGAGGTCTGGGATTGCCCGAAGTGCTGCCAGTGTTTCGACCGGCTGGTGTGTCGGACCGTCCTCGCCTAGACCGATGGAGTCGTGGGTGAAAACGTAGTAGCCGTCGATACCAGACAGCGCAGCTACGCGAATGGCAGGGTAGAGGTATTCCGAGAAGATCAGGAAGGTACCGCCGTAGACACGGGTCGGGCCATGCAGTGCGATACCATTCATGATTGCGCCCATAGCGTGCTCGCGGATACCGAAGTGCAGGTTACGGCCGTATGGGTTGGCCTGAAACATGTCAGTGGAAATTTCCTCAGGACCGAACGATGGCTCACCTTTAATAATGGTGTTGTTTGAGCCAGCAAGGTCAGCGGATCCACCCCATAGCTCTGGCAAGGTTTTGCCCAGTGCCTGCAGCACTGCCTCGGAGGCCTTGCGGGTTGCAACCCCCTTCGGGTCAACGTCCCAGGTTGGCAACTCTGCGTCCCAGCCCTCAGGCAGTTCGCGAGCAGTGGTACGATCCAGCAACGCCTTGAGCTCTGGGTTTTTCTCCGCCCACTCGTCGAATTTCTTTTGCCACTCGGCGTGCTTTTCAGCGCCACGCTCGACCAGTTTGCGGGTGTGGTTGAGTACCTCTTCTTCCTCAGGGAAGGATACGTCAGGGTCGAACCCGAGAATCTTCTTCGTTGCTGCGACTTCTTCCTCGCCTAGTGCCGCACCGTGGACTGCACCAGTATTCATCATGGTCGGTGCTGGGTAGCCGATGACGGTCTTGACGCGGATAATAGTTGGGCGCGTGGTCTCCGCCTTCGCTTCTTCAACTGCCTCGAGGATGGCAGCGACATCTTCGCCTGAGCCGACCTCAAGAGTTTGCCAACCGTAGGCTTCATAGCGCTTCATCACGTCTTCGGTGAAGGCGATTTGAGTGTCATCCTCGATCGAGATGCGGTTGTCATCCCAGAACAGGATTAGATTGCCCAGCTTTTGGGTGCCTGCCAGCGAAGACGCCTCGGAGGTGACACCCTCCTGCAGGCAGCCGTCACCGGCTACTACGTAAATGTAGTGGTCGAATGGGGACTCACCAGGCGCGGCCTCTGGGTCGAACAAACCACGCTCACGACGAGCAGCCATTGCCATGCCGACTGCAGATGCCAAGCCCTGGCCCAGCGGGCCAGTGGTGATCTCGACATGGTCAGTGTGGTTGTACTCTGGGTGTCCTGGAGTCTTGGACCCCCAGGTACGCAGAGCCTTCAGGTCCTCCAGCTCGAGACCGAAGCCACCGAGGTAGAGCTGGATGTACTGGGTGAGTGATGAGTGGCCAGCGGAAAGGACGAAACGGTCACGGCCGATCCAATCCTTATCGTTTGGATCCACGTTCATCACGCGCTGGTAAAGGGTGTACGCCAGGGGTGCCAGCGACATCGCGGTGCCCGGGTGACCCGAGCCAACATTCTGCACAGCATCGGCGGCGAGCACTCGAACGGTGTCAATCGCCCGGGTATCGTTGTCGCTCCAGTTTTCTGGGTAACGACGTTCGGTCATCGCCTTAAGTTCAGGGGACAGAGTCACAATTTCCTCGCTTATGTGTAGAAAACTCCGCAACCGGTGGTTAGATGCGGTGAGCACCTCACCAAGAGCACATCGCCACGGGCGCAGGATAGTGTTGGATCACTTCCCTTCCCACTGTACTGGTAAAAACGGCTGCATTGGTGTTATGTGTAAAAAAGAATTCACCCTAGACTGTCTTGGCACCCTTTTAGGGCCACAACCAGCCACGGAATCACGATGAATCCAGGGGATAATGATTCGGTAAAGTTATGAAATCGCGGTGTCGGATTACTTGAACTCTAGCTTTTGAATGTAGCATCGGTCCGAGGTAGTAAAAGTGCCACACGAGCGACGAAAACATTCGTCGTAAAGAGTTAGTCCCTTGGCGGGAACTTTTCGCAGCGGACAACCGACTAGTTCCGTAGGCATATCCGCAAACGGATGTGGCGGTCGGCCCGAAGGCACTTTCGGGTGAGCGTGAATTGATAGAGGAGTAATTCTTGGAGACGATCAAGGCCTATATTGCACTGACAAAGCCTCGGGTCATTGAACTCCTCTTGGTTGCGGCAATTCCCGCGATGCTACAGGCCGATCGAGGGATCCCCACGCTAACGGAAGTGTGGCTCATCCTCGCCACACTGTTCGGCGGATGGATGGGCGCAGGTGCGGCCAACACTTTCAATATGGTCGCCGACTACGACATTGACCAGAAAATGGGGCGCACCCGAGCTCGCCCCTTGGTCCGAGCCAAAATCACCAAGGGTAAGGCCACAGTTTTTGCGTGGGTCTTGCTCGTTGCTAGTGTGCTCTGGTTGTGGCTGGTTTGTAACTCCTGGTTGGCATCAGTATTTATCCTGCTGACCAACTGGTTCTACATCTACGTATACACCAAGTGGCTCAAGCGACGGACCTGGCAGAACGTGATTTGGGGTGGCGCTGCCGGGTGTATGCCGGTACTTGTGGGCTGGGCTGTCATCCGCGATAATGTCAGTGATGGCACCCCTGACCAGTGGTGGCAGGCAGTCGTATTGTTCATGATAATTTTCTTCTGGACCCCACCGCATACCTGGGCGCTGGCCATGAAGTACCGCGATGATTATGCGAAGGCGGAAGTACCGATGCTTCCTGTCATCGCGTCTCCTGTAAAGACCACCCAGCAAATCTTGATTTACTCGTGGTTGACGGTGATTACTTCGTTGTTGCTGATTCCTGCAACATCATGGATTTATGTTGTGATCGCCCTGCTGTCTGGCGCAGCTTTCCTCATTATGGCGACCCAACTGCATAACGGTGTCAAGGCCGGCGAGAACGTGAAACCGCTCAAGCTATTCATCTTGTCGAACAACTATCTAGCGATCTTGTTTATAGGATTATCCATTGATGCCGTGCTGGGTTGGACGACCGTTTCAGAGATGCTCGGCTGGAATCTCACCCTTTTCTAAGGGCACGCTTACCGACGACCATCTGCTGGCAAGCGCCCCACCTACACCTTCTCCGCATCACTTGGCTACTCGTAGGACCACCGATCCGGTGGTCTTTCTGCTGTGCAGCTCCTCGTGAGCCAGGCGAGCGTCGGCAAGCGAATAACTCTTCCCGATGCGAAACATCAACTCGCCATCGTCAATTCCGCGAACGACGGCCTGCGCACGCATGCGGAACTCATCGTCTGTCGCGGTATACGCGCCTAGCGACGGGCGAGTAAGGAAGATGGAGCCATGCGAGTTGAGGATCTGTGGGTCTATGGGGTCCACCGGACCGGATGCGGCGCCAAACAAGCAAACTAAGCCGCGGGGTTTGACCGCTTCAAGAGACTCGCTAAAGGTGTCCTTACCCACACCGTCGAGGACAACATCGACACCTTTCCCGCCGTTGCGGCGACGCACGACTTCCGCCAGGTTTTCGCTATAGCGGAAGACCTCCGTGGCACCCGCCGCATATGCGAGCTCTTCCTTCTCCTGGGTGGATACCACTGAATAGACTTGGGCACCGGCAGCGCGCGCCATCTGTGTAGCGATCAGGCCGACTCCGCCAGCTCCCGCCGTCAAAAGGATCGAGTCGCCCTTTTTCGTGTCGTGCACCCCGTGAATCAGGTAATGGGCGGTCATGCCTTGAAGGAGCATCGATGCCGCAATTTCATGGTCGAGACTTTCAGGTACCGCAACTAGCCGGTTGCGGGGTACCACCACACGCTCAGCATAAGAGCCAGGTGCGTCACACCAGGCGACCACTGTGCCTTCGGCAATCTCGCCTTGCGGGTCCTTAATCACTCGGCCACACCCCTCCGAACCTGGAATGAACGGCAAGGCGGTGTGGTAAATACCCGCACGGAAATAAGTGTCGATGTAATTAATACCGGCTACCGTCACTTCAACAAGGACTTCGTCGGCAGCAGGTGTTGGCTCGACCACGTCGGTGTAAGTCAAGACCTCGGGGCCGCCATGTTCGGTGATCTGAATGGCTTTCATACCATTCAGGCTACAGAAACCACAGAAACAAGAATGCGTTTTCTAAGCGGTGATGCGGTGCTGATCCGCCCCATCGGTAGCATGCGTGGTGTTCGTGGCGTCGCTAGAGAATTGGCGACGTCGGCCGTGCGCGTAGAGGAAAGCACTGTAGGCAACGACGACAGAAGACATCGCGATATGAATCGGCACCGTCCACCGTGGAACACCGAGATAAAACTGTGCGACGCCGACAGCCCATTGCACCACAATCATTGCGACTAAGACTAGCGCGGTGCGTTTTGCATCCTGCGGTGCCTTATTGCGCCATAGCAAGAACACCACGATCAGGGTCGCTGCAAGATAGATATACATGCACGCGGCATGAAGGTAGGCAAGCGTCTCAGTGTCGAGCTGGAGTCGACCCTCCATGCCCACCCCGTCATCGCCTGAGTGCGGACCGGAACCGGTAACCATGGTGCCGGTGACCAGCACCACCGCCAAAGCGACAGCGGCCAGAACAGTCCACACACGTGCAGCGGAGCTAAAACGTTGGACTTGTGGAGCATCGTCGGGCTCAGCGATGCGCATAAATAACAAGGCCGCGATCCACACTAAAACCATGGAAGGGAGGAAATGGATGGCTACGGCCCACCACTGGAGGTCCAGATGCACAGAAATTCCACCAATGATCGCCTGAATGATAATGCCAAAACCGGAAAGGAATGCGTAGACCACAATTTCAGTGCGTCGTTTCGCACGGAGCACCGCGATGAAAACGATCAGGGCAATCGCCGCCAAGACCAAGGCGAGCAGCCGGTTCCCAAACTCAATGGCCTGATGAATCCATGGGGCTGCACCGGCTACTGGAACAAGGGATCCCTCGTGGCAGAGAGGCCAAGTATCACAGCCGAGGCCTGAGCCGGTGACACGCACCAGGGAACCAGTCACCGTAATGCCACCTTGAGCGATCAGCAAGATGAGCGCGGCGATGCGTTGAAAACGAACGCTGCGACCCACGCCGTTATATGCGGGGTGGGTGTCGTGTGCCGGTTGGGTAGAGACAGACACGTCATGGTCCTTCTAGTAGGTCGATAAAATTTTGATAGGAACGAGCGGTTTAAACCTCAGCTTAACGGACAGAGGAGAGTAAATAGAAGTGGATTACTCGTCGAAGCGGAACCACTTCACTGCAGCGAGCGTGCCGACGATTGCCCAGCCCACAAGTACCGCCCAGCCGAGTAGGTGAATGGAGCCCTGAAATGCAGCGCCCAACGCAGTGGTCAGGGCTACGGTAGGAACCACAATCCACAATGCAGGGGCCTCGATAATCCCCAGGTAGACCACCAGACCTGCGATGCCAATCAGAATCATCCAGATCAAATTGGCAAGCCCGAGGACAATCTCCGACCGCATCGAGCCACCCATAAGTAGCCCTAGCGAACTAAAACAGAACACGCCGATGAACAGTGCAGCGTAGCCCATGATGGCCCCCGGAAGACTTACTCTCCAACCGACGGCGAAAGCCACGAGGCTGATGATGACCAGTTGCACCGTCGTCATGGCCAGAACGCCAAGAATTTTTCCGACGATGATCGTCCATTTCGGGGCTCCCGAGGCTCCGGTACGCTTGAGTGCACCGTATCGACGATCAAAGGCAAGCGAGATTGCTTGCCCGGTAAAACCCGCACTGGTGGCGGCAACGGCAAAAACCATGGGAACAATGTCATTAATGGTGGCATCGCCCAATAAGGGGAGAAACGAGGTAGCCACCAGGATGACAACCGGGATGATGATATTCAGCAGGATCTGTTCGCCATGCTGCAGCATAAGCTTCGACTCGATGCGGCCCTGAGCTAAAACCATAGTCCAGGGTGAAGCTCGCTGAGGTGCCGGGGTGAAGGTGCCCGGAGGAATCGAATTAGTCACCATTAACTAGCTCCTTAGTTCTCTACCAGTGATATCAAGGAATACTTCTTCAAGATTGCGATGGCGCACCCCGAGGTTGCGGATCAGCACTCCTTGGCGGGCTGATTCCGCTGCTACAGCAGCAATCAGATCCGGAGTCGCAGAGTGCTCAAGCTGGTAGTGCAATGGGCGGGTAGAGCGAACCGCTACTCCTGCGGCAGATGCCGCAGAGATATCAAGTGGAGCCTCGGTCTCAAACGTGAGGTGCTCTGCCCCAGAATTGGCGGTGAGCTCTTCGGGAGTGCCCTCGGCCACGATCTGACCGTGGTCGACGATGATGACCTGGTCAGCCAAGGACTCAGCTTCGTCCATTAAGTGCGTTGAAAGGATGACAGTCGTGCCGTCGTTACGCATCGCATTAATAATGTCCCAGATGGCCAAGCGTGATTGTGCGTCCATACCAGCAGTTGGCTCATCAAGAAAGATAATGTCGGGCCGGCCGATCATTGCTAAGGCGAAAGACAGCCGCTGCTTTTGTCCCCCGGAAAGACGTTTATACGTTGTCTTTTTCGCCCCCTCTAACCCGAGTAGCTGGAGGACCCATTCAGGATCGTGAGGGTCTTTGTTATAACTGGCGGCCAAATTTAACATGTCGCGCACCGTAATACTGTTGTAAGATCCGCCACTTTGCAACATGATGCCAATACGTGAGCGAACCTGCTCACCCTGGGTCACCGGGTCAAGGCCCAAGACGGAGATTGTGCCAGATGTGGGAACCTGGAATCCCTCACACATCTCAATAGTGGTAGTCTTGCCAGCACCATTCGGGCCAAGCAAGGCGAGTACTTCACCGCGCTGAGCGACAAAGCTCAGCCCGTCAACTGCAGTTTTTGGCCCGAATCGCTTGACCACGTTGTCAACGCGGAGAGCGGGTCCGTCAAAAGTCGTAGTCACTCGTCCTACAGTAGCCTACGAACCCGACGGGACCGAAGCCAGAGCCAAGCGAGGAATCCCAGGATAAGACACCAGATTAAGGCTGCGATGTAAATGGAGGCGACGGTTCCCGCTGGTAGTGACAAGCCACGCGGCAAGACGATGAAGCTAAAAACAACGGAGTAAACAACGACTGCCCCGCGGAAAAAGGCTCGGTTGGCCCACGCAGCAAGCGGCATAATCGCCCATAGCATGTACCACGGGTGCACTACGGGGAACAACAGCACCAGAACGAACGTCGAAACGCCCAACCCACCCACCGGGTGGATCGATCCACGTAACGTCGCCCACAACAAGCGCACCATGAACGCGCCCGCAATGACAACACCGACACTTCGGGTTAAAACCAGCATCGCATCGGTATGATCACCGAGACCAAGGAGCATGCCGATAAACCCGAAAATGACCCCTACATCGGTACTGATAGACAGCCAACTGCGGATGGTGGCAGCCCCTCCTTGACCCGTGATCCATCCATAGCCGATCCCCGTCACCCAAGAGACCAACAGCGTTGTGCCAACCAGCAAGCACACTTGCACGGCGATAGCCTTGACCAAACCGGACCATCCTCCCAAGCCTCGGGCTAGGGCCATGCCGACGAACCCCAGGGCCATAAACCCAGTGACTTTCACCAAGCCCGCACACGTAATAAGTGCGCCAGAAAAGATGATGAATGCCCATGCTCGGTAGGGGCGCTCGTCGAGAAGCGAAATCCCCCTCAAACCGACTTCCATGCCGACCAGCATAAAGCCAAGCAAAATTGACTCATTGTGGATCCCGCCAACGAGGTGAAGAATGGTCAAAGGATTGAGGATTCCCAGCCACAACGCTGTAGCCGAGGCTACCTGGCAACGGCGAGCCAAAGCGCTGATTGCCCACGCAGCGCCAAACAAGCCAAGAAGAGACACGGCGCGATGAGCAAGCACTCCGAGCAAGATTGAATCATTGGTCAATTGCGAGATTGCAGCGGCAATCCCCAAGGCTACCGGCCCATAGGGGCTTGGTGAATGGGCCCAGATAAACGGCACCGAGCGCGCCAGATGATGCTCAGTACCAAGGAGTTCGACGGGGCCAGCTTGGTACGGGTCCATGCCCGCAGCGACGATAGAGCCCTGCGCTAGGTAAGAGTAAATATCCTGCGTGAACAGTGGCGCGGTGAACAAGAGGGGAAAAGTCCACGCAACGAAGGTACGCATGATCAGCCCCGGTGGGGCCCAGGACGCATGGCGACGCACACCAAGAAAAGGCCCCATGAGAATCCATGCCGAAACAAGCATGGCCACTCCGATTAGGACGATGACGGATGAGGCCTGCAACATGCGGGCCATGATGGCACCACCAGGTAGGTCGTTAAAAGGATTTCCCACCACCGGAAGTGCACCAGCACCGAGCGCACCAACACCAATCAGAAGCGCACCTACGGTGCCAAGCACGCGGACAATGTCGAGTCGGTTCCGCTCACGCTGGTGAAGGAGGAGAACTTTTTGGCCGTTATTAGCGTGATCAGGACCCTGGTTAAGGAGTGCGGACCGAGAACCAGCGGAACCCAAGCGTGGCAGTTCGTCGACTATGCCGAGTCGGATGCGACGCTTGGGTTCGTTCATGATAATTCATTCTACAAAGGACTCACCAAGCCGCGAGATGCCGTGGCCGAAACGTTCTCCTCAACTCGGAAGCATAAGGGCGGGGTGGACATGTGGAATGAATTTAGGCACGCTAGTGTTGTCTAAAGATAGCTGCCTATTTTCAGGGCAGCGGAGACGAAAACACGCGACAACTCGGAGGTGACCTCATGGCAGGAAAAGCGCGCTCCATCGACGGAGATACCCGCAAAAACGTCATGCTGCTCCTATTGAAGCTTGGACCGTCTAACGCTGGCGAAATAGGGCAGCATCTCGGCTTATCAGCCGCCGGTGTCCGCAGGCACCTAGACATCTTGGTGAATGAACATCTGGCCGAACACTGCGAAGCACCTGGTGTGAGCGGCCAAACCCAATCCCGGGGGCGGCCCGCAAAAACATACCGATTGACACAGCAGGGCAGGGCCCAGTTCGGACACAGCTACGACACCCTCGCTTTACTAGCTCTCGATCAACTACGAGAGGCCGGGGGAGACGAGGCGGTGCGCGCACTCGCCCGTGGGCGTATCCAACACATCCTGGACGACATTGAACCAGCACAAGGCGATGAGGGCTCCGTTGAGCAGACCACGCGTGAAGTGGCCGAGGCGTTCGACCGCAACGGCTACGCCGCCACGGTGACTCGGGCAGGAACGGGCATCCAGATTTGCCAACACCACTGCCCGATCGCCGCTGTGGCTACGGAGCATCCGGAGTTGTGCGAAGCAGAACATGCCGCAATCTCGGAAATTACCGGCGTTCACGTTCAACCGCTTGCCTCCATAGCCGGCGGCCACGGTGTGTGCACCACCAACATTCCCCTCGCAGTTAAGACGAGGACTCAGAAGGAAAGGAGCGACACTTGACCAAAGCTAACCCAGCACCAGGTCTTGAAACCCCGATGAGCGATGACGAGATCATCGATTCCATTGGCGCATATAACTACGGCTGGCATGACTCCGATGAGGCTGGCGCATCTGCGCGCCGTGGTCTCAGCGAGGAGGTCGTGCGCGACATCTCAGCCAAGAAGGAAGAGTCCGAGTGGATGCTGAATCAGCGTCTCAAGGCGCTTGATATCTTCGAGAAAAAACCAATGCCGAAGTGGGGTGCCGACCTTTCAGAAATCGACTTCGACAACATCAAGTACTACGTGCGCTCGACTGAAGGTCAAGCGCAGACGTGGGAAGACCTCCCTGAAGATATTAAGAACACCTACGACAGGCTCGGTATTCCTGAGGCAGAGAAGCAGCGCCTAGTCGCAGGCGTGGCTGCTCAATACGAGTCTGAGGTTGTCTACCACCAGATCCGGGAGGACCTGGAAGAAAAGGGCGTGATCTTCCTTGATACTGACACGGCGCTCAAAGAACATGCCGAGCTGTTCAAGGAGTACTTCGGTTCGGTGATTCCAGCTGGCGATAACAAGTTTTCCGCATTAAACACTGCTGTGTGGTCTGGTGGATCCTTCATTTACGTCCCACCAGGTGTCCATGTAGATATTCCACTCCAGGCCTACTTCCGTATCAACACGGAAAACATGGGCCAGTTCGAGCGCACCTTGATCATCGTCGACGAAGACGCGTACGTGCACTACGTCGAAGGCTGCACTGCTCCGATCTACAAGTCGGACTCCTTGCACTCTGCAGTAGTAGAGATCATCGTGAAAAAGGGTGGCCGCTGCCGCTACACCACCATCCAGAACTGGTCGAACAATGTCTACAACTTGGTGACAAAGCGAGCGAAGGCAGAAGAGGGCGCCACAATGGAGTGGGTCGATGGCAACATCGGTTCCAAGGTGACCATGAAGTATCCCGCTGTCTGGATGACCGGCCCGCACGCGAAAGGTGAAGTTCTGTCCGTCGCTTTCGCGGGAGAAGGTCAATTCCAGGACACTGGAGCCAAGATGACTCACATGGCTCCGTACACTTCCTCCAATATTGTGTCCAAGTCTGTTGCACGTGGCGGAGGCCGTGCCGCGTATCGTGGTCTGATTCAGGTCAACACCAACGCGCACCACGCCTACTCGAACGTTGAGTGTGACGCGCTCCTGGTTGACAACATCTCGCGATCTGACACCTACCCGTATAACGACATCCGCAACGACCATGTCACCCTTGGCCACGAGGCTACCGTGTCGCAGGTGTCTGAGGAACAATTGTTCTACCTCATGAGCCGCGGCCTCCCTGAAGAAGAAGCGATGGCGATGATCGTGCGAGGTTTCGTTGAACCGATTGCAAAGGAACTCCCCATGGAGTACGCACTCGAACTCAACCGCCTCATTGAACTGCAGATGGAAGGATCGGTGGGCTAAACCCATGGCAGATACAGTTGTACAGTCTGGAACCCCAAATCAGACGAAGGGTGACCTGTTCTCCTCCTACAATGTTGAGGATTTCGATGTTCCAGGTGGTCGCGATGAAGTATGGCGCTTCATTTCGCTGCGACGTCTCCGCGGACTCCACAACGGTGATTTCGCTCCGGCGGCTAAAGCAAACGTTGACGTCCAAGCAACCGGAAACGTTAAGGTCGAAACGGTTGCACCCAGCGACGAGCGGCTTCAAGCTGCTGGTGGTGCCGTTGACCGCGTTGCAGCTCAAGCGTGGACATCCGTCGAAGACGCAACAATTGTGACGGTTCCAGCCAACGAAGCAATCGACGAGCCTATCGTGATCACCATTACCGGCGCTGGTGAAAGCGTCACCTCGTTCGGGGCGGTTCTAGTCCAAACCGAAACTGGCTCTGACGCCACCGTCGTTGTGCAGTACCAAGGCTCAGGCACCCACGCCGATAACGTGAATTTCATCCTGGGCGACAATTCTCGGCTCGACGTCGTAGTCGACGCCAACTGGGACGAAGATGCACTACACCTCGGCCAGCAGAACGTGGTCGTCGGACGTGATGCAACACTGCGTCATACCGTCGCAACCTTCGGCGGTGAAATCGTCCGGATCGTCCCTCGCGTGAAATTTACCGCCCCAGGCGGTGACGCAGAGCTGCTAGGCGTCTACTTCGCCGACGACGGTCAATATATTGAGAACCGCCTCCTGGTTGACCACGCGGTGCCGAATTGCCGTTCAAACGTGATGTATAAGGGTGCTTTGCAAGCTGATAAGCACTCGAAGCTGCCAGAGGCGCGCACTTGTTGGGTCGGAGATGTACTGATTCGCGCCAACGCGCAAGGTACCGACACCTATGAGGTCAACCGAAACCTCGTTCTGACCGAGGGTGCCCGCGCTGACTCCATCCCGAACTTGGAAATTGAAACTGGTGAGATCGTTGGTGCAGGTCACGCGGCTACCGTAGGACGGTTCGATGATGAGCAAGTCTTCTACCTACGAAGCCGCGGTATCCCCGAGGACCAAGCACGACGCCTCATCATCCGTGGCTTCTTCGACGAGGTTATTCGACAGGTTCCCGTCGAGTCTATCCGCGAGGCACTCAGTGAGCGTGTTGAGGACGAGCTGGGTCGAATCAACCTGTAATCCGCACCTGACAAATACCACGAACAAGAAAGAAACGAGCTTTAATGTCAAATCTTGAAATCAAGAACCTCCACGCTCAGGTGCTGCCGAGCGAGGAAGGCCAGGAACCAACGCCGATCCTGAAGGGCGTCAACCTGACCGTCAAGTCTGGCGAAACCCACGCCATCATGGGCCCGAACGGTTCCGGAAAGTCCACCCTCGCTTATGCGCTAGCGGGCCACCCTCGTTACGAGATCACTGAAGGCGAAGTTCTCATGGACGGCCAGAATTTGCTTGAACTTGAGGTCGACGAGCGTGCACGGGCTGGCCTGTTCCTGGCGATGCAGTACCCAACCGAGGTTCCTGGCGTCTCCTCTTCAAACTTCATGCGCTCCGCTGTCACCGCCGTACGCGGTGAAGCACCGAAGCTGCGTGAATGGGTAAAGGAACTCAATGGTCAGCGCGATGCGCTACAGATCGATAAGTCCTTCGGCGAGCGCTCCATTAATGAGGGCTTTTCCGGTGGTGAGAAGAAGCGCCACGAGGTCCTACAGTTGGGGCTGCTGAAACCAAAGTTTGCCGTCATGGATGAGACTGACTCCGGGCTGGACGTTGACGCGCTGCGTATCGTTTCCGATGGCATCAATAATTATCAGGAAGAAACCAATGGCGGCATCGTCATGATTACCCACTACAAGCGCATCCTGAATTACGTCAAGCCTGACTATGTCCATGTGTTTGCCAACGGGCAGATAGTCAAGACTGGCGGTGCTGAACTGGCTGATCAGCTTGAGGCTGACGGCTACGACCAGTTCCTGAAATAATTCAGGAACGCGAGAGAAAGAGAAGACGACTTACCGATGTCTTTGACACACACAGACGGAACGCTGAACGTCGACGCCATTCGCGCCGAATTTCCCATTTTGGGGCGCACCGTGCGCGACGGCAAGCCCTTGATCTATCTGGACTCAGGAGCGACCTCTCAGCGTCCGGCACGCGTGTGGAAGGCTGAGGAACACTTCGTCATGAATAATTTCGCCCCCGTCCACCGTGGCGCCTACGCTATAGCGGAGGAGGCAACCGACGCCTACGAAGCCGCTCGCGAAAATATCGCGGCATTCGTGGGCGTTGATGGCCACGAAATCGCTTTTACCAAGAATGCAACCGAAGGTCTCAACTTGGTCGCATATGTGCTTGGCGACGCGCGCGCTGGTGACCTCCAGATCACAGAGAACGACACCATCGTCGTTACCGAACTGGAACACCACGCTAACTTGGTTCCCTGGCAGGAACTGGCTCAGCGCACCGGCGCTACCTTGAAGTGGTACAAAACCACCGAGGATGGGCGCATTGATCTCGACTCACTACAACTCGACGCTACTGTCAAGGTGGTAGCTTTTACTCACCAGTCCAATGTGACCGGTGCTGTGGCCGATGTGGCCGAGATCGTCCGCCGAGCCCAAGCCGTGGGCGCGTTAACTGTCCTGGATGCGTGCCAGTCTGTGCCACATATGCCTGTCAACTTCCGCGAGCTCAATGTGGATTTTGCTGCCTTTTCTGGTCACAAAATGCTGGGCCCATCGGGTGTGGGTGTGGTGTACGGGAAAGCGGAGCACTTGGAAAAACTCCCGCCGTTTCTCACCGGTGGATCAATGATCGAGGTGGTCACCATGGAAAAGACCACTTTCGCAGATATTCCGCAACGGTTCGAAGCGGGTACGCAGATGAACAGCCAGGTCGTCGGCTTGGGTGCAGCCGTTGAGTTCCTGAACGAGGTGGGCATGGACAACGTCCAGAGGCATGAACACAAGCTCACTGCTTATGCTCTCGAACAGCTCCAGAGCATCGACGGATTGACTTTATATGGTCCCTCAACCGCTGATCATCGTGGTGGGGCCATCTCCTTCGGTGTGGAGGGTGTCCACCCGCACGATTTGGGCCAAGTCCTCGATTCTGAAGGTGTGTGCATTCGCGTAGGCCACCATTGCGCGTGGCCTGTCCACCGTGCGTTGAGCGCTCAGTCCACAGCGCGCGCAAGTTTTTACTTGTACAACACCGAAGAAGAAATCGACGCTCTGGCAGCTGGTATCCGCAAGGCACAAGAATTTTTTGGGGTGAACTAGATGAATCTCGAGTCCATGTACCAGGAAGTCATCCTGGACCACTATAAAAACCCTAAGCACGCCGGTCTGCGTGATCCATTTGATGCTGAGGTGCACCATGTCAATCCGTCTTGCGGTGATGAGCAAACAGTTCGAGTGAAGCTTTCCGACGACGGCACCGTGGTGGAAGATGTCTCTTATGACGCAGAAGGCTGTTCCATTTCGCAAGCGTCAACCAGTGTTATGACCGAAGAGATTATCGGCTTGCCTCTTGATGAGGCAATGAAAAAGCTTGACGCATTCGATGAAATGGTGACGTCGAGAGGCACGAAAGAAGGCGATCCAGAGATGATCGGCGACGGAGTGGCGTTCTCCGGTGTCGCGAAATTCCCTGCACGTGTGAAATGCGCGCTGCTGGGCTGGAAAGCGTTTCAGGCAGCAACTGCTGAAGCTTTAGAAGAAAGGGAAAACCAGTGACAGAGCCACAAAGCACACCGAATAACCCAGAAGACTCTACGGACAACGGTGCTACCTCCGAATCCCGTTTCGAAGGTGCGGGTGTCCGTCCTCCACAGACCGAGGAACACATTGCCCTGGCGTCGGATGCGGAAGAGTATATGCGCGACGTGATCGACCCCGAGCTGGGCATTAACGTGGTGGATTTGGGCTTGGTCTACGAGATCTTCTTCGTGGATCACGAAGGCAATGATCGAGAGTGCGTTATTAACATGACACTGACATCTCCTGCGTGCCCCTTGACTGACGTATTGGAAGATCAAGCAGACCAAGCCATTGTGGGCAACGGTGTTGCGGACCGCCTCACCTTGAACTGGGTGTGGATGCCACCATGGGGCCCACACATGATTACCGAAGAGGGGCGCGAACAACTGCGGGCTTTAGGCTTCGCCGTCTAAAAGGGTAACCGAGAACAGTCCAGAGGTTGTAGGGGCCACACGTAAATTCGCGTGGCCCTTAAGGTTTTCTCACCCTAGCTATTGCCAATGATGATGCCCCAAATACGGTCCGTATTCGGTATGAAAGGCTTTTAGGACATGGTCCAGCCACCGTCAACTGGAATCGTCGCGCCAGTGACATAGGAGGCGTAGTCTGAGGCGAGGAACAATGCCGCGCCTGCGACGTCCTGGGGCTGGCCAAGGCGGTGCAGCGGGATAGGGGAGACAAACGCGTTGTAAACGTTTTCGTCTTGCAGTAGGTCCTCGGTCATTCCGGTAACACCGGTGCCTGGGGCGATCGCGTTGGCGCGTACACCGTCGTCGGCGTAGTCCACTGCTATTGCCCGGGTGGCGGAGATCACGCCACCCTTGGTGGTTGCGTAACCGAAAGCATCGGGGAAGCCGATCACACCACCGGCGGAGGCGGTGTTAATGATGGAGCCCTTCGTTTTCTTCAGGTGTGGCATGGCGTACTTGCAGCCAAGGTAGACACCGGTGAGGTTGACGTTCAGGGAGGCTAGCCAGCCGTCAAGATCGGTTTCCTCGACGTTGCCTGGCACATAGACGCCAGCGTTGTTAAAGAGGACGTCAATTTTTCCGAAGTGCTTGATAGCTTGGTCGACGAAGTTTTTTACGTCGTCTTCTTTGGTGACGTCTGCTGTGACGGCGATGGCGCGACGCTCATCGGCTTGAATCTCGCCGGCGACGGCCTCTGCTGCTTCTTTGTTCATATCAACCACCACTATTGCGGCACCTTTTTCAGCGAAGAGCTGAGCGGTGGCTTTACCGAAGCCGGATCCAGCGCCGGTGATGATTGCTACTTTGTCCTTCAACATTTTTTCCATGGCCTCAATTCTATCCTGGACTATTGGGACTATCTACCATTTCGTGGTTGCGGAGGGCTGCTGGGCCCGGGGTACACTGTGCCCTTGTGATTGTCACCAATGATCTTGAAGTCCGTGTCGGCGCGCGTACCCTGCTTGAGGCCCCTGGCCAGCAACTCCGTGTGCAGCCCGGCGACCGCATCGGGCTTGTTGGCCGCAATGGTGCGGGCAAAACAACGACGATGCGAATTTTATCGGGGGAGACGCAGCCGTACGGTGGTTCGGTGACGCGTTCAGGCGAGGTCGGCTACTTGCCACAGGATTCGCGTGAGGGCAATATCGAACAGACTGCGCGTGACCGGGTGCTGTCGGCACGTGGTTTGGATCAGATCCGGGCGTCGATGGACAAACAGCAAGAGATCATGGAGATCGCAGAAGGTTCGAAGCGCGATACCGCGATCAATAAGTACTCCCGCTTGGAGGAGCGCTACCATGCGCTCGGTGGATACGAGGCTGATTCTGAAGCAGCCCAGATTTGTGACAACTTGGGGCTTCCAGAGCGTGTGCTGGATCAACCGCTGAAGACTTTGTCTGGTGGCCAGCGCCGCCGTGTGGAATTGGCACAGATCCTGTTTGCCGCGAACAATGGCTCCGGCAAGTCCACCACAACATTGCTTCTCGACGAGCCCACCAACCACCTAGATGCTGATTCCATCGGATGGTTGCGCGGATTTCTGGCGAAGCACGAAGGCGGACTGATCCTAATTTCGCACGATGTGGAGTTACTCGACGCCGTGTGCAATAAAGTGTGGTTTCTCGACGCCGTGCGCGCGGAAGCAGACGTGTACAACATGGGTTTTTCCAAGTACAAGGACGCCCGAGCTCAGGATGAAGCCCGGCGTCGCCGCGAGCGCGCCAACGCCGAGAAGAAGGCCGATGCTTTGCAGAAGCAAGCTGCCAAGCTGGGCGCGAAGGCCACGAAGGCTGCTGCATCGAAACAAATGCTGGCACGAGCTGAACGCATGATGAGCGAGCTTGACGACGTCCGCGTGGCTGACAAGGTAGCTGCCATCTCCTTCCCAGAGCCAGCACCGTGTGGCAAGACGCCGTTGCACGCGAAAGGTTTAACGAAGATGTACGGCTCCCTGGAGGTGTTTGCGGGTGTTGACTTAGCTGTCGATAAGGGCTCACGCGTGGTTGTCCTGGGGACCAACGGTGCTGGAAAGACCACGTTACTGAAGCTTCTGGCTGGTGTGGAGCGCACTGACGGCGAAGGCGGCATTGTGACCGGACATGGCCTGAAGATTGGTTATTTTGCACAGGAACACGACACGATCGATCCTGATAAATCCGTGTGGCAGAACACCATTGAGGCCTGTCCGGATGCAGGGCAGCAAGACTTGCGTGGCTTACTTGGGGCATTCATGTTTTCCGGAGATAAGTTGGAGCAGCCGGCCGGCACGCTGTCCGGTGGTGAGAAGACGCGCTTGGCGCTGGCCACCCTAGTTTCATCGCGAGCCAACGTCTTGCTTCTCGACGAGCCCACCAACAACCTCGACCCGCAATCTCGCGAGCAGGTGCTTGATGCCTTGCGCACGTACACGGGCGCTGTGGTATTGGTCACCCACGACCCGGGCGCGGTGCGCGCTTTGGAGCCAGAGCGCGTCATCATTATGCCGGAAGGCGACGAGGACTTATGGAGTGATGAGTACATGGAGATCGTGGAGCTGGCTTAACTGCCAGCGTCGACCGCATCGGTGAGCGGCCCGAGCTTTTCCTAGACGAGGGGTATCCGCCAGGTATACGGGCCGGGTGGTGACCCACCGGGGTGGAGACGTCGCGTTACCATCCGCATCGCCGCTCCTCTTCCGGAGCCGCGTTAGAAGACCGCTTGACCACTGCGGGCGCGGCGAAGCGCCTTGTCGACCTCCACTGCAGCGAACACGACGGCGCCTGCAGCCAGTGGGATCAGCCACGTGCGGAGATCCACCGGCACGGTATCGAAGGCATACCGCATAAACGGCGCGTAGACGAACACCAGCTGCAGCGCCATGATGAGTCCCACACAGATCCATGAGGCGGGGTTCGTCGTGAACAGCTCGGCCCTCAGTGCGGACACGCGAGTGAAACGCGCGGTGAACAGGTAGAAGATCTGGGCTACGACTAAAGTGTTCACCGCAACAGTGCGGGCCATGTCCACATCCACGCCGTTGGACATCTGCCATGCAAAGACGCCGATTGTTGCCCCACCAATCAGTAGTGAGACGTAGGCAATCCTGATGACGGCTTCTGAGTTCAGGAACGCTTCTTTCGGGTCGCGGGGTTTACGTTGCATAATGCCCGGTTCCGAAGGTTCAAATGAGAGCGCAAGTGACAAGGTCACGGCAGTAATCAAGTTGACCCACAGCACTTGCAGGGGAGTGATTGGCAGGGTCATGCCCGCGAGCATGGACACAAAAATAACCATTCCCTGTGCACCGTTGGTGGGAAGCATGAACACGATCGCCTTTTTCAGGTTGTCGTAAATCGTGCGCCCCATTTTCACGGCGTGGGCGATGGTGGCGAAGTTATCGTCGGCAAGGACCACGTCCGCTGCGTCCTTGGTTGCCTCGGTGCCCTTGATCCCCATGGCCACGCCGACATCAGCCTGCTTCAGACTCGGTGCGTCGTTGACGCCGTCACCGGTCATAGAAACTACTTCGCCGTTCGCTTGGAGTGCCTGCACCAAGCGCAGCTTGTGCTCAGGGGAGGTGCGGGCGAACACGGTGGTGTTCTTGACCATCTCGCGCAGCTGCTCATCAGTTGCCGCCTCGAGTTCTGCTCCGGTCAGAGTTCCGGTACCGCCAACATCACGTATGATCCCGATCTCATGGGCGATCGCTGTTGCAGTAGAAGCATGGTCACCAGTGATCATGCGCACTTTAATCCCAGCCTTTTGCACGGTCTCAACCGCTTCGATCGCCTCCTCACGAGGCGGGTCGATGATGCCATAGAGCCCCAGAAAGATTAGCCCACCGTCGTCGATACGCTCCGTACTCAAGTCACGGTCTGCTTCCGTTGCGGGACGGTAAGCTGCAGCCAGGACGCGTTGCCCCGTGGCACCGAGTTCATCTACCTTCTTCTCCCAAGCAACAGTGTCAATCGGCTCGGTATCACCGTTCGCGTCCAATTGGTAGGCGCTGCGTGCAAGAAGACGATCAGGCGCACCTTTTACATGCACCCTGGGGTCATCCTCACCGACGCGATCGAGTGTAGCCATGTATTTAAACTCGGAATCAAAGGGAACTGCACTCAGGCGCACGTCACTGCCGGGCTCCTCGAACCCCGCTTTGAGCGCGAAAGTACGGATACCGCCATCGGTCGGTTCACCATTGAGCCTCCAGGACCCGTCCTTTTGCTGGATTACCGAAGAATCATTGGTCAGTGATGCCACGCGCGCTATACGGAGCAAGTCAGGATAGTCGGAGGCATGGGCGGTTTGCCCATCCAGCAGCACCTCGCCCTCAGGCGCATAACCAGTGCCCGTCACCTCATAGGTGTTGTGGTTGGTGACTACCTGCCGTACAGTCATCTCGTTCTTCGTCAGGGTCCCGGTCTTGTCCGAGCAAATGGTGGTCACCGAACCGAGCGTTTCCACAGAGTTCATCCGTCGAGTGATTGAATTACGCTGGGCCATCTTCTGTACACCTAGCGCCAGGGTGATCGCCATGACAGCTGGCAGCCCTTCTGGGATGGCGGCGACAGCAAACCCAATCGCTGACATGATGAGCTCAACAAACGTGTAGTCGTAAAATACCCACGCAACCACGATCATCAAAACCGCGAGACCCACTGAGACTACGGCAAGCACTGAGGACAGTTTGCCCATCGACTTCGTCAGGGGCGTTTCTACTTGCTCGACATCGTCGAGCATCGTGGTGATATGGCCGATCTGGGTCTCGGATCCTGTAGAGGTGACCACGGCTGTGCCACTGCCAGCAGCGACAGTGGTGCCAGAAAATGCCATCGAGTGCCGGTCGCCAAGGTCTGCGGACTCCTCAACCGGTGTCGTTGATTTATCGGAGGGGACTGATTCACCAGTCAACGCAGATTCCTCGATACGCAGGCTAGCTGATTCAATCACGCGAGCGTCTGCTGGCACCTTGTCGCCAGCGCGTAGTTTGATCAGGTCACCCGGGACGAGATCTGCTGCAGGAATTTTCGTCCATGCACCGTTTCTTTTCACCTCGGACTCCGGCGAGAGCATGTTGCGAATGGATTCCAGAGCGTTTGCTGCTTTCCCTTCCTGGAAGAAGCCCACCAAGGCGTTAATCACAACGACAGCTGCAATCACGATCGTGTCCGCAATCTGGCCCAGCAGTGCTGTGAGAATCCCAGCAGCGATGAGGACAAAAATCATCGGGTCATTGAACTGGCGAAGCAATCGCTGCAGAGCGGTTTCCTGTTCTGCGCGAGGCAAGGTATTGGGCCCATGGTGCTCGGCGCGCTGCTGTGCGTCAGTAGCTGCTAGACCCTCCGTGCTCGTAGACACAGCCTTGATCACTGCATCAACTGATTGGGCGTGCGGATGGTCTGGTGGGGCAGCGGGTGTACTCATCGAACGCTCTTCCTAGATTGATAATCTCTTAAAGCCGATGGTAATGAACAACCCGCACCCCTTACTGCCCAAACCCTGTGAGTTTAAGCAATATGAAGTGCGGGCAGGCGCAACTGGGGCGCGTGGATTAATTTCGGAAACCGTGGACTGGCGCAGGAATATAGCCACCACGTCCGATAAACGCAGCGTTGCCAACCTCATTTACAGGGATTACTGGCGCGTAGCCAAGAAGTCCACCGAAGTTTACTTCATCTCCTGGGACAGTTCCTGGGACGGGGATAAGTCGGGCAGCGGTAGTCTTGTGGTTCATCACACCGATAGCTGCTTCATCAGCAATCATCCCGGCGATGGTCGTCGCCGGGGTATCACCCGGAATGGCAATCATGTCGAACCCGACCGAGCAAATCGATGTCATCGCTTCCAGCTTGTCCATTGTGATCGCCCCTGACCTCACGGCGTCGATCATGCCCTTATCTTCAGAGACAGGGATAAATGAGCCGGACAATCCGCCGACGCGCGAGCATGCCATCATCCCGCCTTTCTTCACAGCGTCGTTTAGCAATGCGAGGGCAGCAGTGGTGCCATGAGTGCCAACTTGATCTAAGCCCATGTGCTCGAGGATGTGGGCCACGGAATCGCCCATCTCAGCAGTTGGAGCGAGCGACAAATCGACAATGCCGAATGGGACGCCGAGTCGCTCTGCGGCCATGGTGCCCACCAGCTGGCCGGTACGGGTGATCTTGAATGCGGCTTTTTTGATCTCCTCAGCTACGTCATTGAGACTTGCACCCTCCAGGTTGCCCAGCGCACGGTCTACCACACCGGGGCCAGAAACACCCACGGACACAACGCAGTCTGGCTCCTCGATGCCATGGAAGGCGCCGGCCATGAATGGGTTATCGCCCACAGCATTGGCAAATACAACGAGTTTGGCGCAGGCGATTGAGGAGTTATCTTTAGTCAACTCTGCGGCTTCTTTAATCACCTCACCCATGCGCGCTACTGCATCCATATTGATACCCGCCCGTGAGGTGGCGATATTGACGGAACCGCAGACGAGATCGGTGGTGGATAAGGCCTCAGGAATCGAGTCAATGAGTCGTTTTTCTGAGGTCGTAGCGCCCTTTTCCACCAGCGCCGAGAACCCGCCAATGAAGTTCACGCCAACCGCCTGCGCGGCACGGTCGAGTGCCTTGGCCACCACGACGGGATCACCTGCGCACCCGGCCGTCACCAACGAAACTGGGGTGACGGAGACCCGTTTGTTCACAATCGGGATCCCTAGCTCAGTCTCGATGCCCTCACAGACCTCCACTAAGCGACCCGCCTGGGTAGTCACTCGATCATAGACTGCTTCAGCTGTTTCCTCCATGGTGCTTCGAGCGCACTCGAGCAGCGATATGCCCATGGTGACCGTGCGGATATCTAAGCGGTATTTCTCAATCATCTCGATCGTGTCGAGAATGCTGTGGCTGGCAAACTTCAGCTCCATTGCCTGCCCTTCCTAAATCTCGTTGACTGCGGTGAACAACGCTTCCGACTGGATGCGGATGACAAGTGCTTCCTTCTCGCCCACAGTATCCATGTGTTCCTGCAGTTCCCTGATGCCCACCCCATCGTCGTCAAGCTCTACTCGCAGAATCATGGTGAACCACTTGTCCATCAGTGTTTGCGAAACGTCCAAGATGTTCACGTCTTTTTCAGCGAGGGCGGAGGTGACTGCGGCAATAATTCCAGTGTGGTCTGCACCGGTCACGGTAATGATGGCGTACATGAGATTTGATTGTAGCTATCTCAACTTTCCCGTCATCCACCACCCTCGCTGCCCTCTGCACAACTGCCGGGCACCGAAGTTAAACTCGACTACTCAGTATTGACCTGTAAAACAAGCCTCGACGAAGCGACGCAGGATGCGGTTCGCCCAAGTCGTGTCTACGGAGGGCAGACCCGCGACAATCTGATCGTAATCGTCGGGCGAGAAGTAGCCGTAATCGAAATAAAAATCCATCCGGGTCTTCATCGCTTGGGCGTCCATCTCCGCATGGAACTGGCTGGCCCACACTCGGTCGCGGTAGCGCACCAGCTGCACTGGGCACGTCGGACCAGTGGCCAACACCTCAAGGACCTCCGATGGACTTTCCGCGTTCTCGGTATGTCCGGTGAGAGACGAAAACTCCTCCGGGAAGCCGTTGAGGAGAGCGTCGTCACGCCCCGCTTTGGTGAGCTTAACGACGGTTGGCCCCGATTCTTCAGCGTGCGCATGGTTGACACTTCCACCAGTATGGTGAGTGAGCCAACTCGTGCCGTAACAGATGAGAAAGACCGGTAGCGAGCCGTCGATAAGCTCAGCAAGTTGCGCATGAACATGATGCTGCCACTTAGACCACTCGGCGTCGGTAATATTTAATGAACTCCCGCCGACAATCACCCCACTGATTCCCTCGAGAGAGCCAATGACGTGTTGGGTCGATTCCAAGATGCGGTGGACCATGGTGTGGGAAGTCAATCCTGTAGCGTTCATCACGTCTCGGGCCTCGGCGGCAGCGACACTATTCCCTAAAGGCCCGTCGCGCAGCGAGAGCAACAAGATTTTCGACATGAAAAGATTCTAAACTTAACAGCCTATTCTGGGGTAACCCGACCTCGGACAGTCTGCTCCACCAAGTCCAACACCTCATCGAGGTGCTCCGTACTCTCGCCGCTAGCAAGCCTTGTAATGAAGCCATCCATAAAAGTTTGCAATAAGATATGCAAGGCCCCGACGGGGACATCATCGCGCATTCGTTGCTGAGCCGCGTTTTCCTGCAGGCGCTTGGCCACTGCCTGGTCGAGCACCTCTTGGTGTGCCTTCCAACGAGCCTTAAACTCGGGATCCGACCGGAGCTTGCGCACAATCTCCAAACGAGTAGCAAGCCAGTCATAGCGCTCCGGGTGGTGGAGCATGTCACGCATCACTTCAACCAGACCGCCTTCAGCAACAACATCGGCTTGTCGCTCAGCATCTTGCTGCGCAACAGCCAAGAAAAGACTCTCCTTATCGCCAAAGTGATGGAAAATCGCGCCCCGTGATTTACCTGTTGCGTCTTCTAACAGGCGCACGGTGGCGCCCTCATAGCCGAATTCAGCGAAACACTTCCGCGCGCCGACAAGAATGTCGTCGCGCCGGCGCTGAAGCTCGGTATCGCTGATAATCGGCATGTGTGAAAACCTCCTGGGACGGCATGGTAACAGCGGTGAAATAAAGAATCTAGCGTGGAAAAGAGAAAGGGCCGTGCTCTGAGACGAGCATGGCCCTTAACCCCTTGTTCCCGCAGGGGTGCTTAAACACACATGGTGGTACTTACTTCACCATATTGCGCAGCACGTACTGCAGGATGCCGCCGTGGCGGTAGTAATCGGCCTCACCCGGTGTATCGATACGGACCTTGGCATCGAACTCTACGGTGTTACCGTCCTCCTTGGTTGCGATAACCCTGACCGTCTTCGGGATCGTGTCGCCGTCGTTCAGCGCCTCGATTCCAGTGATGTCGAAAGTCTCGGTTCCATCGAGGCCAAGCGATCCGTGGGACTCGCCCTCTGGGAACTGCAGTGGGATAACGCCCATACCGATCAAGTTCGAGCGGTGAATACGCTCGAAGGACTCAGTGATAACTGCCTTGACACCCAGCAGGTTCGTGCCCTTAGCAGCCCAGTCACGAGAGGAGCCCGTGCCGTATTCCTTACCGGCGATAACAACCAGTGGGATGTCCTTCGCGGCGTAATTCTGAGCGGCATCGTAGATGAAGGCCTGTGGAGCGCCCTCCTGAGTGAAGTCGCGGGTGTAGCCACCCTTGACATCGACCAGTTCGTTAGAGAGGCGGATGTTCGCAAACGTACCACGAACCATAACCTCGTGATTACCACGGCGGGAACCGAAGGAGTTGTAGTCCTGACGCTCCACACCGTTTTCATCAAGGTAGTTGGCAGCAGGGGTGCCAGGCTTAATGGAGGAAGCAGGGGAGATGTGGTCAGTGGTGACTGAATCACCCAGTTTCGCCAGGACGCGGGCGCCCTTGATATCCTTTACTGGTTCAGGCTCCGTTGGCATACCGTCGAAGTAAGGCGCCTTACGGATGTAGGTGGAGTCCTCGTTCCAATCGAAGGTCTTGCCCTGTGGAACGTCCAGTTGCTGCCACTGCTCGTCGCCCTTGAAGACGTCTGCGTAGTCGGCCTCATACATCTCACGGGAGATCGCGCCAGCAATGGTGGACTCAATCTCCTCAGAAGATGGCCACACGTCCTTCAGGAACACATCGTTGCCGTCCTGATCCTGGCCCAGAGCCTGGGTTTCGAAATCGAAGTCCATAGTCCCGGCGATCGCGTACGCGATAACTAACAGTGGAGATGCGAGGTAGTTCATCTTCACATCCGGGGAGATACGGCCCTCGAAGTTACGGTTACCGGACAGAACAGCAGTTGCTGTCAGGTCGTACTCGTTGATCGCGTTAGAGATTTCATTCGGCAGCGGGCCTGAGTTACCGATGCACGATGCGCAGCCGAAACCGGAGAGGTAGAAGCCGACAGCCTCGAGGTCCTTCCAGAGGTCAGCCCGCTTGTAGTAGCCATCAACAACTTGGGAACCCGGAGCCATAATGGTCTTGACCCATGGCTTCGCTGTCAGACCCTTCTCAGCTGCCTTACGTGCCAGCAGTGCAGCGCCAACCATGACGGAAGGGTTCGAAGTGTTCGTGCACGAGGTGATCGCAGCAATAGTGACCGCGCCGTGGTCGAGAGTGTACTCGCCGCCCTGTGGAGACTCGATAATGACCGGCTTGGACGCGCGGCCTTCGGCTCCAGCTGCTGCAGACTCCCCGCTGGCAGGCCACGACTCGTTGTAGTCAACAGAGTCAACCTTTTGCGCGCGCACTGGCTCTGCAGACTCGTTGCCTGCCGTGTTGTAATCAGGCAGCTGGTTACGGAAAGTTTCCTTGGATTCGGACAGCAGGATGCGGTCCTGCGGACGCTTCGGTCCTGCGATGGACGGAACAACGGTGGACAGATCCAACTCGAGGTACTCCGAGTACTCAGCTTCTGGAGCGTCCTGCTCCAACCACATGCCCTGCGCCTTAGCGTATGCCTCAACGCGGTCGATATCCGCCTGGTCGCGGCCGGTCAGGTGCAGGTACTTGGTGGTCTCTTCATCGATCGGGAAGATCGCGGCGGTGGAGCCGAACTCCGGAGACATGTTGCCAATGGTTGCGCGGTTTGCGAGCGGAATCGACTTGACGCCGTTGCCGTAAAACTCGACAATCTTCTGCACCACGCCGTGCTGGCGCAACATGTCCGTAATCGTCAGAACGACATCGGTAGCAGTCACCCCAACTGGGATCTCGCCCGTTAGCTTGAAGCCAACAACGCGAGGAATGAGCATGGACACTGGCTGGCCAAGCATAGCAGCCTCGGCTTCAATGCCACCTACGCCCCAGCCCAAGATACCTAGGCCATTCTGCATGGTGGTATGAGAGTCAGTACCGATACAAGTATCTGGGTACGCGAGGCCATCGTTGTCGAAGACGACGCGAGACAGATACTCAATATTGACCTGGTGCACGATGCCGGTGCCTGGAGGCACAACGCGGAAGTTAGAGAAGTTCTCAGAGCCCCAGCGCAGGAACTGGTAGCGCTCCTCGTTGCGCTCGTACTCGATTTCAACGTTCTTAGCCATCGCGTCTTCGGTGCCGAAGGCCTCGATGATCACGGAGTGGTCAATGACCATCTCGGCTGGAGCCAGTGGGTTCACGTCATCTGGGTTGCCGCCGAGAGTGGAGATTGCCTCGCGCATGGTTGCTAAGTCGACAACACATGGCACGCCAGTGAAGTCCTGCATCAGCACACGAGCAGGGGTGAACTGGATTTCGACGGAAGGCTCAGCCTTCGGATCCCAGTTAGCGATCGCCTTAATGTGTTCTTCAGTAACGTTCTTGCCGTCCTCAGTGCGCAGGAGGTTCTCTCCGAGAACCTTCAGGGAGTAGGGCAGCTTCTCCATACCTTCGACTGCATCGAGGGCGAAGTAGTCATAGGACTTGTCGCCGACTTCGAGAGTCTTCTTGGCGTTGAAGGAGTTCTTGCTTTCAGTCACAGGGAGCTCCGTTTCTCGTTGGTGATCCATATTTCAGATTGGGTGTGACCCCTAATGCGGATGCTTGCGTTGATCCTTAAGGATGTGAAACCTCAGGGTCAACACAAGCACAGTGGTCAACCGACAATTATATGTCAATTGCCACGGTCAATTCTCTACCTTAACAGTACGCGCGTCCTGTTGAAGGATTCTCTCGAGATAGCGTCGCATTGCCATTCGTGTCCTACCCCCATTCAGGTAGTCTTGAACTCATTCGAACAACGGAAAGGGCGGCGTCTATGGGTTTCGACAATATTTTTGTGGAATCATTGGCCCAGCAGCTTCGGCACGATGGGGTAGCTTTTAGCTCGAATAATCCCGCGAACTGGATCCTCGAGGAATCTCTCCTTGAGGTCGGCCAGACCGTAACCCACGAGGGCTTCCCCCAAGTGGGGGTAGTGGTGCTAGAGGGTCACGATTTGCATGGGGCGCAGCTTCGGGATCTCGCCCAGGATCTGAATCTTGCCACAGGAATAGACACCATTATTGTTCGTGCGCCCCACGCGACGGCCGCGGTTAGTGACTCGTTCACGCGCAGTGAGCTTGAAGCAGGGCAACTCGCCATGGAGTCCCAGGTGGATTATGCTGCCGGACTTTTAGAGTTTTCCGGCGTTGTACAAAACTTCTCCATACCGTGGATTCCTTTGTTCTCCGCGATCATTGCACTTTTGGTTGCCGCGGTTATTTTTACAGTTCTTCTCGACAAGCGCTGAGGCTTGACCCAACAGGCTTTTCTCAAAAAGTTACCCGAATGTGATTCTCAAAGTGATGAGAATCACATTTTTTATCTCCGTAGGGGAACCTGCAGCTGGTGAGGTTGTTATGTCATGGGGTTTGGCTTGACGGATGTGAAAATTGGTAAAGATTGTGAAATTGACCAAAGAAGTGGCCTAAAGTTCAATTGTCGGCTCATGAGTCGCTAACATGTAACACGAGAAACTTGCGTATCAATTAGACACGGGCATGTGGGGAAGCACGCCAAGCGTCAGACGCGCAGGGAACGGTCGGGCTGCATGAAAGCTCTCTAGGCCTTCACTTCAGTAGTCGATCTATCTCTACCGCATTGGGTCAAGGAAAAACCCTTGACACTGTCAGGCTGTGTCGCGCCTTCACCGAGGTTCGCACACGGCTCTACCTAAGTATGCGGTGTGAAGGAGTACCTTCGTGCTTTACCAGAACCGTCAGCGGCGGAATAGCCGTGCCCGCATGTGGCTCGCGACCGTCGCGTGCACCACATCAGTGGCGCTAGCTACCTCGCTCACTCCGGCAGTCGCCCAGGAAGAGGCGTCGGCAAGCGCTCTTGTATCCGCGATCTCGGAGGCGCAAGCTGAAATTGACCGTCTCAACCTGGAGATGGGTGCCCTGCGAGAAGCCGTCAACAAAGCGATCGTTGACTATGGCGACGCCCAATCCGCCGCAGAACAGGCACGGCAAGGGGCCAAAGACGCAAGAAAAGTCCTTGAGGACTCACAAAGTGCAGTAGAAAAGGCGCAAGATGAACTCAATGAAGTTGCGCGCTCGACCTACCGCAACGATGGTTCTACCAGCAGTGTTGCTGCACTTGATAGCGACGATGCGCTCAAGGACTCGCTTGATCGAAGTGTTTTTCTAAAGAAGCAGCGGGGCGAAAAGAAAGAGACCCTCAACAGGCTCGAAGGCGAACGCACAGCTCATGCCAACGCAGATTCCCTCGTGCGCCTCGCGGTGCAACTTGCCGAAAAGCGGGAGAAAGAGGCAATTGACGCAGAAACATCAGCGAACGAGCTGCTAACCGATAATCAAGAAGCTCTCGAGCAAAAGAGTGAAGAACTTACTGCCGCGCAAGAGGAGTTACGCAGCGCGCAAAACGCTCTCGAAGAGATACGTCCCGGATCGTCCGGCACACCGGATCACACTCCGGCCTCGCAGGCCCGCGAGGATGAAACGACTGTCAGCGAGTCACCCGCGGAGCCTGCAACTCCACCACAGACAGCGACACAGGAAACCGATTCGACCCAGCCAACGGCCAGCCCAGAGCAACAGGCAGAGCCACACACTGAAGTAACTAGTGAGAACACGGAAGTTTCGTCGCCGCAGGGCGGGAACCAGTACTACAGCGATTCTCGATCCGTTTTTGGTGAGTCCGTTGACGCAACAGAGTCCGGGGAAGACGCTGCTGCACATGATGATGTCGCCGCTGAACTGTCGTCACAGGCTATTTCAGCAATCACTCGCCAAGCTACGGAAAAGGCCGATCAGTCAATCCTCGACCGCGAGATTCCTGTTCCTACCCTGGAACAGATCCAGGACGCGGTGCGGACAGTCATGTCCATGCGGGGCACTTTCGACGAATCCAACGAGGGCGACCTTGCCACCGCAGCCGCTATAGTTGCCGCGACCCTTGTGGTCTTGGCCACCCAGGTCTCCAACGCTGACCTTGCACATGGTTCGTCGGCAATCGGTGGCGCAGCAACACAGGAGGGCGCTAACGGCGATGCTCAGGACGCTACAGTTAACTCCGGGGTGTCAACCCTGCCTGCGGTAACCACGGAGCTGGAAACCGACACACCTGCTCTCAACGAGGTTCTGCCAGAGATTCAGACTGTTGAGCAGATAACTGAAAGAGCAACCGAAATCGTTGCGGACTCGTCTCGCGCAGCAAAGATTGAAACTGTGATTGCACGCGCCGAAACCCAGTTGGGTGTTCCCTATGCGTGGGGTGGTGGAGATGCGAACGGCCCAACAAAAGGCATTCGGGACGGCGGTGTGGCTGATGCCCACGGCGACTACAACAAGATCGGCTTCGATTGTTCTGGTCTTACCCTCTACGCATTTGCTGGTGTTGGCATCTCACTTCCTCACTACTCTGGTTACCAGTATCAGCGCGGTACTAAGATCTCGCCGAGCGAAGCACAGCGAGGTGACCTGCTCTTCTGGGGCCCGTCGGGTAGCCAACATGTGGCTATTTACCTGGGCGACGGCATGATGATCGAAGCCCCTCAGTCTGGCGACGTGGTGAAGAAATCTCCCGTGCGTTGGTCTGGTATGTCACAGTATGCGGTTCGCCTGATCTAATTACAAACGAAAGTTTGATAGGCTCATTCACATGAGTATGAGCGACTACGATGCACTCCTCGTCCTTTCCTTCGGTGGCCCCGAAAGCAATGACGAGGTTGTTCCCTTTCTAGAGAACGTCACCCGCGGTCGAGGAATCCCACGTGAGCGCCTCGAACAGGTAGGTGAGCACTATTTTCACTTCGATGGTGTCAGCCCACTCAACCGTTTGAACCGAGAGATAATCGAGAATCTCGAAGACATCATTGAGGAACGCGGACATGAGCTTCCGGTGTATTTTGGTAACCGTAATTGGCACCCGATGGCCAAAGATACCGCTGAGCAGATCGCTCGGGATGGACACTCCAATGTCCTGGTCTTCGCTACCTCGGCGTGGGGTGGCTACTCGGCCTGCCGTCAGTACGACGAGGACATCGTCGACATGCGCGAAGCGACCTCAGGAGTGGACTACACAAAGCTGTGGCAGTTCTATGCTCACCCGACGTTTATTCGCCTCATGGCCAAAGATTTGAAAAAGGCTTGGGATAGCGCCGACAAGGATGCCACCAAGGTCCTGTTCACGGCGCACTCGGTCCCGACTGTAGCGGACGAGGTTGCCGGTGGCCCAGGAGATCCGCATTTATATTCCCGCCAGGTAGCAGAATCGTCTCGACTAATCGCGGAGGCAGCAGGCATTGATGACTACGAAGTGGTATGGCAGTCTCGCTCCGGTAGTCCGCGCACCCCTTGGCTGGAGCCGGACGTGGTAGACCGAACTGAGGAGCTTTCGCGTGCCGACGAATCCTTCAAGCACTTGATTTGCGTGCCTGTCGGTTTCATCTCGGATCATATGGAAGTGATCTGGGACCTCGATACCGAGTTGAAAGAAGCGTGCGATGAAGCCGGCATTAGCTTGGAACGCACTCCAACCGTTGGGCATACACGGGATTTCGCGGAGATGGTTATCGACATCGTGGAAAATGTTGGCCAAGACGTTGCACCACAGAGCTTGTCGACGGTCACAGTTCAAGGCTGCACAGTCAACGGTGCCCCGTGCGCCCCTGGCTGCTGCAAGAAAGACTAGCTAGTGCGCCAGTAATCGTGGACCGCATCCGCAACGCCTGCCATTCTGGCAGTGCGGATGTGGCGCCACAACGCGAACAAGTGGGGGTCTAGACTGTGGTCACCAATGCGATCAGTCACAGTCTCAATGATTGCGGCGACGCGATCGGCGCGAGCAAATAGTTTTGCAGCTCGAGGCGTGACGCTACTCGGCAGGCCTGGTGTGTCGTAGAAGTCAGCGAGAGAACCCACGGTTAACCGGGGGTTCGACAATTCGTCCGAACGGTACCCGGTGGCTTCGATTAATGCAGCTGCTCCGTCCGTTGCCTGCGCTAGCAGCTGGTCAGCCTCCCCCGGAGTCAGCCACGCTGGCTCAGGAAGGCGAGACTCCTCGTCGAACGCGCGCCAGGCAACGCCATTGTCGTCGTAGCGTGGAACGAGGATATGTGACACACCGCCACGCCCACGGACAACAAGGGCACCAGCAGACGTTAGGGCAGCAGCCGCCGCCGAGCCAGCGGGTATGGCTGCTGCCTGGCCCGGCCCCCACAAGATCAGCCTCAGCACCGGCTCCTCCCCGTGGGTGTCGGCACGCGCTCGGATCTCACGGAGCATGTCGACGATCGGGCCACCATTCCACCGATGTGTTCCACCCAGCGCGGACAGCGCCGATAAGACTGAGTCTGTCGGCTCGTGGCCGTGCAACCAAGCGGCCAGCCAGACAGCAGTATTTTGCAGCGGTGAGTAAACTTGGGCGCGCATCTCCATTCGGGGCATTATAGCCGATACACTAACCAGGTTATGAGCACTGATGATCGATATAGGGGCGACATTTTCTCCGGCCACGCGCGTACCAAAGCGCCCACCTACCCGGAGGTGCCAGCGAAACCGGGCATCGTTGTGGAAGTCTTCGGTGACGATTTCGTCGGCGCCGTCATCCAGTTCGAGAAGACCTACGACGGCCACTTCGTCCGCCTCGAGGACCGCTACGGCGCCCAGCGCCTGTTCAAAATGATACCCGGCGCGTTTCTTTATGAAGGCCAGCGGGTAACGCTCACACGATTCGTCGAAAAGCAGGCTCCGCGCAGGTCTAACTCCGGCTCGAGGCGCGTCGACAATGTACAAGCCAAAGTGGCTATGCCGTCGCGGATTTGGGTGGAAGGTATTCATGATGCTGCCATCGTGGAGAAGGTCTGGGGCCACGACCTACGCGTCGAAGGTGTTGTGGTGGAATACCTTGAGGGTCTAGACAATCTGCCGCAGCGGCTCAGTGAGTTCAAACCCGGGCCGGGCCGACGTATCGGGGTCCTCGCGGACCACCTGGTGGAAGGGTCGAAAGAATCGCGTCTTGTGGCCAACGTGGGCCCGGATGTGTTGGTGACAGGACATCCCTACATTGATATTTGGGCAGCGGTGCGGCCGGAACGCCTCGGTATTCGTGCTTGGCCCGAGGTGCCTTACGGGGAGGATTGGAAAACCGGCGTGTGCCACCGCCTGGGATGGTCGGACCCGAAAGAGGGATGGAACCGGGTGTACAACGCCGTCAATTCCTTCCGCGATCTCGATTCCACACTGATCGGGGCGGTGGAAAGGTTGGTTGATTTCGTGACAATCCCTGAGCTTTCCAAAGAAGATATGTAAAGTTTGTGGCGTGGGTCCCCTTATCTGGCTAATCGCAACGCTTGTTCTCGCCGGCATTGAGCTGGCCGTAGGCGAATTCACCCTGCTCATGCTAGCCGGTGGTGCTCTAGCCGCCACCGGTGTCGCGCTTTTCGACGTCCCCTTATGGGCCGAAGTACTCGTGTTTGCGGCCGCCTCTGCCGGCTTAATGTTGTTTCTTCGCCCGTACTTAAAGAAGCGCTATCACCAGCCCAAGGTTCTGGACATATCGCCACGGGCGCTCGTCGGAAAGCGTGCTGAAGTGATCGAGGAGATCGGGCCCGGTGGGGGCCAAGTGAGGCTGGACGGGTCGATTTGGTCGGCAAAGTCCATTGACCCGCAGGAGACCATCCCCGTTGGTGAATCCGTCGTGGTGGCGGAAATCGACGGGCCAACTGCCGTTGTTTGGAAGGATACTTAAACTATGGTCGCAACTATTGCAGTCATTCTCGTACTCATCCTCATTGCTGCGGTGGTGTTCAAATCCATCGCGCTGATCCCACAAGGTGAAGCCGCCGTGATCGAGCGGTTGGGTTCCTACACGCGCACTGTGTCAGGCGGGCTCACACTGCTCGTGCCTTTTATTGAACGGGTGCGTGCCCGCGTAGACACCCGTGAACGCGTGGTATCTTTCCCGCCTCAGGCCGTGATCACCCAAGATAACCTGACCGTTGCTATCGACATCGTGGTCACATTCCAGATCAATGACCCTGCGCGCGCCATCTACGGTGTTGATAACTACCTGGTGGGCGTGGAGCAAATCTCTGTGGCCACCCTGCGTGACGTGGTCGGCGGAATGACGTTGGAGGAAACACTGACCAGCCGCGAAACCATCAACCGCCGCCTGCGCGGAGAGCTCGATGCCGCTACCGCGAAGTGGGGCCTGCGGATTTCCCGAGTGGAGCTCAAAGCGATTGATCCGCCACCATCGATCCAGCAATCGATGGAAATGCAGATGAAAGCAGACCGCGAGAAGCGTGCCATGATTCTTACCGCTGAAGGCCAACGAGAGTCTGATATCAAGACCGCTGAAGGTGAAAAGCAGGCAAGAATCCTCTCCGCTGAGGGCGAGAAGCATGCCGCGATCTTGGCCGCTGAGGCGGAGCGTCAGGCCACCATTTTGCGGGCCGAAGGTGAGCGCGCCGCGAAGTTGCTCAACGCACAGGGTGAGGCCCGCGCAATTCAGAAGGTCAACGCCGCCATTAAGTCCTCCGAGGTCACTCCTGAAGTACTCACGTACCAGTATCTAGACAAGCTGCCACAAATGGCGCAAGGCGAAGCCTCGACGATGTTTATGATCCCGTCGCAGTTTGGTGACTCGCTGGAGCTGTTTGCCAAAGCATTCGCGAACAAGGACGAGGACGGCGTATTCCGTTACGAGCCCGCAAAGGCAGATGATGCCACCAAGGAAATGGCCGGCCAAGACGACACCGACGCTTGGTTCGAGACCGCGACGGATCCCGAAATTGCACGCGCAGTGGCTGAAGCGCGCGCCGTGGCGAACAAACCTGCGGAATCTCCGCTGTCCGCGGAGCTGGGTAACGGGCCGGAGGCACCAAACTCGCTGGGATCAGGCGCAGGTTCAGCAACTGAGACGTCGGCACGCGCCATCGACACGCAGCCGTCACAGGCTGAGGACCCTACTCTTCACCCTGAGCAGAAGCAGGAGTAGTTGCCCGAGTAATCAAGTTGACCGCGAGGTGCCACCCGGCCTGTTCCGCCTGCCAGCCTGCGGCTTGGAGGCGTTGGCTCATTGCCTGTTTGGAGATGCCGAGCTGCTGTGCAGCCTCATTCTGATTCAAACCCCGACGCACCAACGAGGTTGCCTCACGTCCCTCGACGGTACGTTTCGCCAACACATGGGCGACAAGCGCGAACGTGGCGGCGATATCGTCGGCGTCACTGCTTTCGCGAACACTATCGACAACCACTCGCACCTGTGCAGGGCGGGTACCTACGGCAGCGGTTGCCGCAAATGTGGCGGGCCCATGGTCGGTGATCCCGAGTCCGATCGCCCAATTCGCATCCGACAGCAACGCCATTATTAAGTCGCACGTTTCGACGGGGCCTTGCACATGCGCGCGAATATCTTCCACGCCGACATGTTCGAAGGTGCCGACACCGGGAAGCGTCGATAGGGCTTCGGCGGAGCGTCGCACCAGTTCGGCTCGACGCGATTCGCGTCCACGATAGCGGGCATGTACAGCAATCACAGTAGCCAGTCTACCTTCAGGGCTTGACGGTGCGGGAATCGCGCAGGGTGTTGTCGGCACGCGCCCTGCGCGTATCGACGACCAACCCTGTCAAACCCACCAGTGCCAGCACCGCCATCGTTGTGATCACGGCGGGGTTAGCCTCTCCTGTGAGCGTGTCTCCGAACAGCGTCATCAGTATCGTGCCCGGGGCGGAACCGATCAGTGTTGCCACAGTAAACGGAACGAGGCGGACCTTGGTGAGCGCTGCGACATAATTCATTATTGAAAATGGAACACCAGCGATCAGCCTTAAGCTAATCACAGCTACCCATCCGCGGCGCTCCAAATGATCGTTGATTTGTGCAACGGTAGGATGCGTCAACCGCGGTGCAATCCAGTCCCGCAGCAGCCCGCGCACCATCACCAGAGAAATCGCCGCGGCGATAGTAGTTGCAGTTAACGCGATGACGATACCCCAGAACGGGCCGAAAAGTATGCCCGCTGACAATGTCATAACGGTGCGTGGAATAGGCAACTGCGTGATCAAGACGTATAGCAGCCAGAAAACCACTGGAAACCAGGCGCCGGTGGTCTCGGCCCACTCGCGTAGAACTGCCAGGGATGGAACGTCGAGCAGTGCCCACGCCACGACGAACACCACACCGGCGATGACGATGGTGGCTAGTTTGCCCGTGCGACTATTCATGGTTCTCCCAATTCTAATAGGCAACGGCGAAGGCACGGAAAAACGCCTATAATCGAAACCATACCTGCAGTCTAAAACCCAAAGGAGATTCAATGGCTGACTTGCGTACCGACCACGGTCCGAACCCATACGTCCTGGACATAGAAGATGTGACCAAGCGCAACGATGCGTTCCGCGACACACTGTGGACCGGCCAGTTCCTGCAGATGACCGTCATGTCCATTCCAGCAGGTGGAGAAATCGGCGCTGAAGTCCATGACGACCACGACCAGTTCCTCCGTCTTGAAGGAGGCAAAGGTCGCGTCATGATCGGCGAGTCCGAGGATAATCTCGAGATTGACCAGGTTGTCGAAGATGACTTTGCGATCTTCGTGCCAGCAGGCAAGTGGCACAACCTGGTGAACGAGGGGGAGGAGCCAGTGAAGCTGTACTCCATTTACGCGGCCCCTGACCACGTCAAAGGTACCTTCCACCAGACAAAGGAAGATGCTGACAACGACCCGAACGAGCAGCACTAGTCGAGGCAAACTTACGGAGCGCAACAGCGCGCCTTCGGTCTGCTAACAGAAAAGTCTCGTGGCATCGCTTCAGGCGGTGCCACGAGACTTCATATCGTGCCCGAGGGGGGACTTGAACCCCCACGTCCGTTAATAGAACACTACCACCTCAAGGTAGCGCGTCTGCCAATTCCGCCACCCGGGCCGGGTGATGCACTCAGCATACTGCTGAACACCTCGACTACTCTAGCCTGAACGCCCAGAGACACACAAATCACCACGTCACCGTTTGAAAAGAGCAAACACTAACGGGTGGGCATCGATGGGGAGTTCCATCGTTATAAACCGCGGGCCGCTTTTCAGATGAGATCAAAATCATCGACGTGGCCCCGCGATCGTGCATGATCGGGTAGAAAAGGGGTATGACACATTCAACGCCTGATTACGTACAAGACCGATTTCCGGGGCCGGATCCCTATGCGCCTTTGAAGGATCTGCCCGAGTTTTCCCTGACATCAACTGACCTGGCCAACGGTGATGAACTGCCGGAAAAGCTGCGCGCGCCACAGTCCGTGTCGCCGCAGTTGAGCTGGTCCGACCTACCGGAAGGCACTAAGTCACTGGCGATTACCTGCTATGACCCGGACGCACCAACCGGTGCGGGTTTCTGGCACTGGGCTGTATTCAACATTCCAGTTTCTGTTACCGAACTCGAGTCTGGAGCAGGATCCGACGCCTCCTTGGGAGGTATCGACGGCGTGATCACGCTCAAGGGTGACAGCGGGCAGGCCGAGCACTACGGTGCTGCTCCACCGGCTGGCCACGGCCCCCACCGTTACCTATATGCGGTGCACGCCGTGGACGTCGAAAAGCTCGATGTTGACCCCGATGCCACCCCGACCGTGCTAGGTTTTAATCTCTACTTCCATTCCATCGCTCGCACGGTGCTTTGGGGGTACTACGAAAACCCTAGCTAGAAATCAAGGCTTCAAGATGCCAGTTCAACTCCGTGTCGGTGGCGCATTCATGTCACTGGCCGTGGTCCTGATTGTTCAAGCCGTCGTTGCGTTCATCACCGGTGGCGTATTCCAGGTCACCGTGGCAACGGTGCTCATCTGGGTGGCCGCGCTGATTTTCGGCGCTTTCGCCACGCAGCGTCGCGACCAACCAGGCTCTCGCTCACAAGTGATTGCACTGATCGTGGCGCTGGTCCTGATCATTTTCAGCGTTGTGCTTCCCACGACGGTGCTCACGACGACAGCGGCCTACTGGCTAGCGCTGTACGCCGCCGTGGCCGTCATCTGCGCCCTGATTCTGCGCCGCTCGGTTGTCTAAATCGCTTGTCGACGCCCCCCTTCAGTCTCCGCAGCGTCCAATATCCGCGCCGACGAGAACGTGGTGGGCCTGAAGGTAAGCGAAGCTTTCTAGTCGATCCAAGGGCGCCTACTGCCCACTGCTTGAGCGATATTAGTCAAGCCGTGGGCTTTGACCTGGCGTGTTAGTCCGCGGTGAATGCGGTAGATCCATCCTGGACCATTGTAGATAAACGGAGTGTAGCCCTGAAGCAGGTGTGCGCCGGAGGTGATGCGCTCCCACGCCTGTTGCGGGGTGGAGATGCCACCGACGCTCACTAGCACGATTTTCCCGCCAACTCGCTTATCGAGGCGGCGCAGCACTTCAAGTGAGCGCTTATGCAGTGGCGCGCCTGAGATCCCTCCGGCGCCCATGGCGTTGACGGTTTCGGCGTCGGTGCTTAAGCCTGCCCTCGAGATCGTTGTGTTGGTGGCGATAATTCCGGCTAGTCCAAGTTCGACGGCCAGGTCTGCTACCGCGTCGATATCGTCGTCGGCAAGATCTGGGGCGATTTTCACCAAAATGGGGGTCGTCGTCGCATCGGTGACCGCTTGAAGTAACGGCCGCAGAGACTCCACCGCCTGCAAATCACGCAGCCCGGGAGTGTTTGGTGAGGAAACGTTCACAGCAACGTAGTCTGCTAGTGGACCAAGCAAGGCGGCGCACTGGCGGAAGTCTGCCACCGCGTCCGAAGAAGTCTTATTTTTCCCAATATTGATTCCTACAACATCATTCGATCGACGTGCCTTCAACGCCTTGGCCACGGCAAGGGCACCGTCGTTGTTGAATCCCATCCGGTTTAAGATCGCCTTATCCTTGGGCAAGCGGTATAACCGGGGCGCCGGGTTCCCGGGCTGTGGTTTCGGCGTGACGGTGCCCAACTCTGCATAGCCAAAGCCCAACGCGCCCCACGCGTCAACGGAGGCGGCGTTTTTATCAAAACCTGCTGCCAACCCCAGCGGGGCCGGAAAGTCCACGCCAAACAGCTCCTGGTGGAGGCAGGGATCGTCGTAACGCACTGCTTTCTTGGCTAACCGATTCACAGGGTAGGCCACGTGAAGGCCGCGCAGCCCGACGCTGATGATGTCGTGAATGCGCTCGGGAGAAAGGCGGAACATCGCCTTCAATGCAACGCCATAAGCGGTGTTGTAAGCGGAATCGAAGATGGTCTCAGCGGGGCTCATCGGTGGGGTCCTTTAATTGGTGGGGTTGGCGATGTGGTCGGGTTGAACCACTTGGAGGCCATCACCCGAGGCAGAGCCGATTACAAGGGTACCGTCGTCAAGCGCAATCATGTGTTGCGCGTCAGCCACTGTGTCAACCCGGGCCTGTTCGAGAGGTACGCCGTGGGAAAGATCATAACCCGCGGCCGTGTTCTTCTTTAGCGATGCGATCCAGGCCAGATCCCGCTCCGAGTCCCAGGCGACGGCCCACGGTGCAGCGTCGACAGGCGCAGTCTGATGGAGGCGAATAACTTCGCCGGTAGTGTAGATCGCCAGCTGGCTGCCCATGTTGTCGGCCACGACGACCAGCCCGTCATCGCCCGGCGCCATGTGCGCAACACCCAAGCCCACGCGCAAAGTGCCGCCACCTCGCAAATTCTCCAGGTCAAGGTCTTGGATCGTGGTCATCTCTCGGCCGATCCGCACCACGGAATCAGGCTGGCCATCAGCGTGAGCCACCGCGATGAGTTGGTCAGTGGGGTCTTGCACAGTGAAATCGTCGACAAGTGCGCCGTCACGGTAAACCCAGGCGCGGCCTTCAGTTCCGCTGGCTGTAATCACGTCGCCGGAGCTCGTTCGCACTGCAGCGTTAGCGGGCTGTTCAACCTCAAGTGATTCTTCCGTACCGTCGGCGCTTACCATGCGAATGGTCCGGTCACAGGCGACGGTGAACACTCCATCGTGCGCGGAGATATCGGTGCAGGTGGCGTCCAGGGAAATCGGATCGACATCGCCTCCAATGATTTCCTCGAGTGTTCCGATGAATAGTCCCTCGTCGGTACGCACACCCACGCTGTCACCGGTGCGGTCCAAGTCACGCACAGCAGCAAACTCAACCACCTCACCGTCAGGGCTCGCATCCTGCGGGGATGCCTGCGGAGTCGCCCCGCCCATGTCCGGGTTAGGCGGTGGCGCGGTGTCTTCACCACAACTGGCAAGCCCCAGGGAAAGAACCGACATCACAGCGACAACCTTGAGTTTCTTCACAGCAGTTAAGCCTAGCAACTTGGAAGTTGGAACCCTATTTACCTTTAGTTACTTCGACACGTCGTCAAGCGCGGACACGATCGGGCGGGGCAAGACCAGGCCCGCAGCTGGCAGCCAAGCCTTCACATCGCTTATCGACGAAGGGCTCAACAGAACGCTCGCCACTCCGGGTTGCCCGCACACCCAGGCCAACGCGGTCGCGGCGGGGGAGAGGTCAAGCCCCTTTGCCGCAGTGGTGAGGGCCTCGACGATGGTGCGGGCCTTATCTGATTCGTAAGGGTGCGTCGACGGATTGCCGTGGACAGCCTGACCCGTGAGTACTCCGCCGGCTAAAGCCGACGAGGCGATCACGCCGATTCCCAGGTGGTTCGCAGCCGGCAGTTGCTCCTCCTCCGCGTCTCGTTGCAGTAGCGAGTAATCATTGCGCGCGACAGTCAGTCCTGGAGTCACAGCCAGCTGCCATCCGCCGTAGCCAGTCGCGCCCGCATACCGGACCTTGCCGGCAGTCACCGCGACTCGCAGCGTTTCTGCGACCTCCTCTGCAGGAGTGCGAGGGTCCCAGTAACCGGCATAGAACACGTCGAGAAAGTCGGTCTGCAGGGCGCGTAGCGTTTCATCGAGTCCGCGCAGCAACGAGGTGCGCGAGCAATTCACGCGCTGGCCTACCGGCAAATCCATGGTGACGCCTGCCGACGCAGACAGCACCACATTATTCCTGCCGACATGGTGGAGCGCTTCGGCAGCTACCGGCTCGGTACCGGGGTAGACATCAACCAGATCCCCACCCGCATCGACGAAGGTGGCGAGGATATCGCTGGCTGCGTCGTTAAGTGCGCTGGTGTCTAAACCCAGGGGGGAGACTCGTAATCCGCTGTGACCCACGTTTCGTTTCTTCACTTCACCCACATTAGTTGTAGGGTAATTCGCTGTGAATGACGTTGCGCAAGTTTCAGACTCGATGACGTGGCTACAAGTCATCGTCCTCTCCGTCGTGCAAGGGCTGACGGAGTTTCTACCGGTGTCGTCCTCTGGGCATCTTCGCATTATCTCCGAACTGTTCTGGGGCCAAGACGCAGGAGCCTCCTTTACCGCGGTGATTCAGCTGGGAACCGAGGCGGCTGTGCTGGTGTATTTTGCCAAAGAAATCTGGCAGATCCTCATCGGATGGTTCGCAGGCATCTTCGATAAGAACAAGCGGGGGTTGGATTACCGCATGGGTTGGATGGTCATCGCGGGTACCATCCCGGTCGGTGTGATCGGCTTTTTCGGCCGGGACCTGATCCGCGACAACCTGCGTAACCTCTGGATCACCGCCACCGTGTTGGTGCTGTTCTCCTTTGTTTTCATCTGGGCGGAGCGCGTGGGAAAGAAAACCCGCGGGTACGAGGAGATGACCATGAAAGATGCGATTGTCATGGGCCTGTTCCAGTGTTTGAGCCTGATCCCCGGTGTGTCGCGCTCCGGTGGCACCATCTCAGGTGGCCTGTTTATGAATCTTGACCGCGAAGTAGCCACGCGCTTTTCCTTCCTACTGGCAATCCCGGCCGTGCTGGCATCGGGCTTGTTCTCACTGCCTGACGCGTTTAACCCGGATGTGGGGCAGGCGGCCAGTGGCGCGCAGCTCACCGTCGGCGTCATCATCTGCTTCGTGCTGGGGTATGCATCGATTGCATGGTTACTAAAGTTTGTGGCCAACAATTCTTTTGCATGGTTCGCGGCCTACCGCATCCCAGTGGGCATCCTCGTGATGATCCTGCTGGCAGCCGGTGTTATCTCGCCAATGTAGGGCCCTGGCTGCAGGCCGTGCAGATGACTCATATGGATGGCCCATCTGTAAGGTAGTGGCCATGCAGACTTGGCCAGAACCATCCGTGCCCCACGTTGCGGGCTCGCCCGCCCCGCTCAACCTTTACGACACCGCCGACGAAACAATCAAGCCGGTCGACGTGTCCAACGAACCCGTAGGTATGTATGTTTGTGGCATCACCCCGTACGATTCCACGCACCTTGGGCACGCCGCGACCTACCTCACTTTCGATCTGGTGTACCGCATCCTGCTGGCTAATGGGCACAAAGTCCACTACGTGCAAAACATCACTGACGTAGACGACCCACTATTTGAACGCGCCGAACGCGACGGTGTGAGCTGGCAAGAGCTGGGTGAAGACCAGATCAACCTCTTCCGTTCCGACATGGATGTCCTCGACGTTTTGCCTCCCCAGCACTACGTGTCGGTGACAGAATCCGTCGACGAAGTCATCGAGCTGGTCCAACAGTTGCTGGACAGGGGCGCCGCCTACCACCTAGATCATGGCGACATCTACGCCTCGATCGACGCCACCCCGCAATTTGGCTACGAATCCAACTACACACGCCCGCAAATGGACAAAGCGTTCGCGGAACGAGGAGGAGACCCAGAACGACCAGGTAAGCGCCACCCTCTCGATGCCCTGGTGTGGAAAGGGCACCGCGAGGGCGAACCATCCTGGGATTCCCCGTTCGGCCCAGGCCGCCCTGGCTGGCACGTGGAATGCTCTGCGATTGCCACAAACCGGCTCGGCAACCAGTTCGCCATTCAAGGTGGTGGCAGCGACCTCGCATTCCCTCACCACGAGTTTTCCGCAGCGCACGCCGAAGCAGCCAAAGGTGTCGACCGCATGGCAGGCCACTACGTGCACTCCGGAATGATCGGGCTCGATGGAGTGAAAATGTCTAAATCTTTGGGAAACCTCGTTTTCGTGCACAAGCTCACCGAAGCTGGCCACGAAGCCGGAGCAATCCGCTTAGCCGTCTTCAATGGCCACTACCGCTCTGACCGTGACTTTTCCGACGAGATCCTTGCTGCCGCGGAACAGCGTCTAGCCCAGTGGCGCGACAACCTCGCCCACCAGTCCACCCGTAAAGAGGCAGAAGCGATCGTCGTAAAGCTGCGTGCAGCACTTTCCGACGATCTAGACGCCCCGCGTGCCCTGCGGATTATCGACGACGCCCGCGGCGACCACGGCCGCATCATCGCCGACGCGATCACAGGTCTGCTCGGCGTGCGCATTTAACAAAGATCGGTGACAATAGAACTCATGACCATCCGTGAACAGTTCCAAACTGATGTTGACGAGTTCATTGCTGACCTCCACACCTTCGCCACCGGCTCCTACCTCCGTGAAGAGGACAGGCAGTTCTGGGACGAACCTTTTAACCCAGCCGCACTGCCTGAACTAAAGCAGCTGATCGAGAGGTTCCTCGACGGGCTGGAAACCCTTGAAGACCCAGGCACACAAGAACTGGTCGCAGTGGTAGAAACCTTCCACACCAACCTGCATGAATTCAACACGAAATACCACGGTGCAGTACTCGAACCGGAGGAGAAGCAGGACCTATCAACGCTGATCTTCAACGCTTCGGCAGCCACGGGTGCTGATGAGGAAGCGTTAAACGAGCTTCCAGAACTGGAGTAGCATGGCGCAGAACATATCCGCGGCATTTCCCTTCCGGGCAATCTTCTGGGACATGGACGGCACCCTGATCGACACCGAACCGCTCTGGGGCATTGCCACCTATGAGCTGTCTGAGAAGCTAGGCCGACGGCTTAGCGCAGAAAAGCGAGAGGAAACCGTAGGCGGCAGTTTTCCCAACACACTCCAGGTGTGTGCTGACTGGGCCGGGGTGACGCTTGTCGACGGCGACCTGGAACGTTACCGCACCTGGATGTACGAGCGAATGGCGCAGTTGTTATCCTCCGGCGTCGAGCCCCTGCCCGGCATCGCGGGGCTGCTACGTTCGCTTGCCGACGCAGGTGTAGTCCAGTTCGTCACCACAAACACCGAGCGAGTACTTGCCGACTACTGCATCGATGCCCTGGGCCGCGACCTGTTCACGGACACGATCACTGGCGACGAAGTACCTGCTGGAAAACCGGCACCGGACATGTACCTGGAAGCGGCACGACGAGTAGGGGCGGACCCCGCCGAATGCCTCGTGTTCGAAGACTCCTGGGCGGGCATGAGCGCCGCTGCAGCCGCCGGATGCCGCGTCTTTGGGTTGCCGCCCGAAGACGGACCAGTTCCCGACGGGGTAGTACGGTTCGACCCCCAGCAGTTTGTCGACGCGAATGCCGAGGATGTAGCAACATGGTTTCAATCCATGGGCTAGAGTTATCCCCGTGAAAAATTTCGATTCTCTTTTTGCCGAACTATCCCAGAAATCGCAGGAACGTCCCGAGGGCTCCGCGACCGTCAAAGCACTTGACAAGGGCGTGCATTTTATCGGCAAGAAGATCATCGAGGAAGCCGGAGAGGTCTGGATTGCCTCCGAATACGAATCTGACGAAGCCCTGGCAGAAGAGATCAGTCAACTCATGTACTGGACCCAAGTCATGATGGTCTCCCGAGGCCTGACCCCCGACGACATCTACAAGTACCTCTAGTACACACACTCTTCACCTGGAGCACAACGCACGCCATGATCAAGATCGCAGTCCCCAACAAAGGGTCCCTCTCCGAAGCCGCCACCGAGATTCTTGCCGAAGCCGGCTACAAGTCACGTGGCTACACCAAGGCGCTCAACATCTTCGATAACGCCAACCAAGTTGAATTCTTCTATTTGCGCCCCACGGATATCGCCATCTATGTTGCCGCCGGCCACCTCGACCTGGGCATCACCGGCAGAGACTTGGCGCTAGACTCCCGCGCCGCGGTCGAAGAAGTTCTACCGCTTGGATTTGGCGCTTCCACCTTCCGGTTTGCCGCACCGGCAGCGCAGGATTGGACGCTAGAAAAATTAGCCGGAAAGAGGATCGCCACCTCCTACCCACAACTCGTCGAAGACTACTTGGCCACACGAGGAATCTCAGCAGAGGTTATCCGTCTCGACGGTGCAGTCGAGATCTCAATCAAACTGGGCGTGGCTGATGCAATCGCCGATGTAGTCTCCACCGGGGCCACATTGCGCCAACAAGGCCTAGCCCCCTTTTCCGAGCCGATCGTGAACAGCGAGGCCGTCGTCGTTAAGCGCGCAGACACTGAAACCACACCAGAAATGCAGGTCGTGCTCGGACGGATCAAAGGTATCCTCACCGCCCGCACCTACCTCATGATCGACTACAACATCTCCCGCGAAAACCTCCCCGCAGCCGCTGCGATCACGCCAGGCTTGTCTGGCCCGACGGTCTCACCGCTTTCCCGCGAAGGGTGGGTAGCAGTGCGTGCGATGGTGCCACAGAAAAATGCCAACGCTGTCATGGACCAACTAGCGGCCGTCGGTGGGGAAGCGATCTTGGCGTCCGAGCTGCGAATCGCGCGCCTGTAACCGACGTGCGCAACCAGGGTCTCTCCGCACAGCCGATAATGAAGAACCCCCACCTGGAACCCGGCAGCATGGTGTGATTTAGTCAACGAAAGGAATCCGTCATCGTGTCAACACGGACTGAAGAAGACCTACTCGGTACTGTCGAGGTGCCCAGCGAACACTACTACGGCGTGCACACTCTGCGCGCCGTCGATAATTTCCAGATCTCACGCACCCGCATCAACGACTTCCCTCACTTCGTACGCGGCATGGTCCAGGTGAAAAAAGCGGCCGCGATCGCTAACCGCCGCCTGCATGTGCTACCAAAAGACATCGCTGAAGCCATCGTCTGGGCATGCGACCAAATCCTGGACGAAGGCCACTGCATGGACCAATTCCCGATCGACGCATTCCAGGGCGGGGCCGGCACCTCGCTGAACATGAACACCAACGAGGTTATAGCCAACCTTGCACTTGAAAAGATGGGGCAGCCAAAGGGCGCCTACGATGTGATCAACCCCAATGACCACGTCAACCTGGCACAGTCCACCAACGACGCATACCCCACAGGCCTGCGTCTCGGCCTGTACTACGCGATGCAGGAGCTAATCGACGAGCTGGACCGCCTGCAGAAAGCCTTCCGAGCCAAGGGCGACGAATTCGTAGACATTTTGAAGATGGGCCGCACCCAGCTGCAAGACGCCGTGCCAATGACGCTGGGATCGGAGTTTAAAGCCTTCGGCGCCAACCTAGCCGAGGAGCAGAAAACACTAAAAGCCACAGCCGAGGCGCTGCTCGAGATCAACCTGGGTGCAACCGCAATCGGCACCGGCGTGAACACCCCATCCGGCTACCGCGACAAAGTCACCGACGCCCTGCGCGAAGTCACCGGCTTGAATATCACCTCCTCTCCAGACTTGATTGAGGCCACCAGTGACACAGGCGGTTATGTCTCCGCTCACGCTGCGATTAAACGCGCTGCAATGAAGATGTCGAAGGCCTGCAATGACTTGCGCCTGCTGTCATCCGGCCCACGCGCCGGCCTCAACGAGATTAATCTGCCCGAACGCCAGGCCGGCTCGTCGATCATGCCGGCGAAGGTCAACCCAGTAATCCCCGAGGTGGTCAACCAGATCTGCTTCAAGGTCTTCGGCAATGATGTCACCGTCTCCTGGGCCGCCGAGGCTGGGCGACTGCAGCTGAATGTGATGGAGCCGGTCATTGCTGAGTCCTTGTTTGAGTCCATCTCCCTTCTCGGCAACGGCGCGAAGACCTTGCGCGAAAAATGCATCGAGGGAATAACCGCCAATGAGGACGTGTGCCAAGGCTACGTAGACAACTCAATCGGCATCATTACGTACCTCAACCCGTTCATCGGCCACCACAACGGCGACCTCATCGGCAAAGAGGCTGCTGCGACCGGCCGAGGTGTGCGCGAGCTGATCCTTGAGAAGAAACTTCTCGACGAAGAAACCCTGGACCAGGTCCTGTCCAAGTCCAACCTGATGCACCCCGAATATCGGGGGAAAATGTACCTCGACGAGCAGTAGAGCATCTTTAGGGCGTGGGCTTTTGACTGGTAAGGGCCACGCCGCTGAAGACATCCCAATCGATGTCATCGGCATCACCTTCTACTCGCCGATCGTGACTTGGTTGATGACGATCGTTGCCTCGCCCAATCCGCAGCCGTCGTGTACATGGCGGACCTGCTCGAACCCTACCGGTGGGCTGCCTTCAGCTTGTGGGCATTTTGTGCATACTAGTCGCCGTGTTGTTGGGATATCTCTTCGGCGCCGTAATACTCTAAAGACATGCTTTCAGACGTATCTATCGCCCAAGCCCACGAACTGCGCCCGATCACTGAGATCGCCGAGAAAGCGGGCATTTCTGGCGACGCACTTATTCCATACGGCAAACACATGGCCAAGATCGACCTGTCCCAGGTGCGCAAGGCCGATAAGCCCGGCAAGGTGGTGCTCGTGACCGGCGTGTCACCGACACCTGCTGGCGAGGGTAAATCGACTGTGCTGATCGGTCTAACCGACGCCCTGGCCCAGCTGGGGCACAAGGCGATGGTGGCGTTGCGTGAGCCATCACTTGGCCCAGTGTTCGGCATTAAGGGTGGGGCGGCTGGCGGTGGCTACTCTCAAGTAGTGCCGATGGAAAATATTAACTTGCACTTCACTGGGGACTTCCACGCCATCACTGCGGCAAATAACACGCTGGCGGCCCTGGTGGATAACCATATCCACCAGGGAAATAAGCTACGCATCGATCCGCGTCGCATTGTGTGGCGCCGCTGCTTGGACGTTAACGACCGTTCCCTGCGCGAGGTGGTCACCGGTCTAGGTGGGCCAAAGCAGGGAACCCCGACGGAAACCGGGTTCACGATTACGGCTGCCTCCGAAATCATGGCCATCTTAGGCTTGGCTACCGACCTGCAGGATCTCAAACGCCGACTGGCCAACGTGACAGTCGGGCTGACCTACGAAGGTAAGCCGGTGACCGCTGGCGAGCTCGGGGCGCAAGGCGCGCTGACCGCCCTGTTGAAGGAGGCGGTGAACCCGAACCTGGTCCAGACTCTGGGTGGTACACCAGCATTCATCCACGGCGGCCCATTCGCCAACATTGCACACGGGTGCAACACTTTGATCGCTACCACTACCGCTCAGCAGTACGCCGACATCGTCTGCACGGAGGCCGGTTTCGGCTCTGATTTGGGTGCCGAGAAATTCTTCGACATCAAGGCACGTTATGGGCAGCTCGACATTGCTGGTGCGGTGATTGTGACCACGATCCGCTCCATGAAATACAACGGCGGGGTCGCGCGCGAGGCTTTGACGGACGAAAACGTAGACGCTTTACGGCGCGGAATCTGCAATCTCGAGCGACATGTGGACAATGTTCGCAAGTTCGGTGTGAAGCCGGTAGTGGCCGTGAACCTGTTTACCTCGGACACTGACGCTGAGCGCGAGTTTATGCGCTCTTGGGCTGCCGACTTCGGTGTGGACCTCGCCGAAGCAACCGTGTGGGCTGACGGCGGCGACGGTGCTACGGAACTGGCAAAGAAGGTTGTTGCGAATTTCTCGACGGGTTCCAAGCCGTTGTACGACCCGGCCGACGGCATTGAAGCTTCCATCGAGACCATTGCTCGCGAAATTTATCACGCCGACAAGGTAGAATACTCCGTCAACGCAGCCCACGACCTGCAAATGTTAAAGGACAACGGCTGGGATACGCTGCCTGTGTGTATCTCAAAGACCCAGTATTCGTTCTCGGACGACCCGAAGCAGCTCGGCGCGCCCGAGGGCCACACGCTGCATGTGCGCAAGCTCCAGCCACGCACCGGTGCCGGCTTCGTGGTGGCGCTTACCGGTGATGTGATGTTGATGCCTGGTTTAGGTAAGCAGCCTGCTGCTTATGGCATCGATGTCAACGAGAGTGGCGAGATCACGGGCCTGACCTAAAACCCGTTTCGAACAGGGTGCGGATGGGGTTACGCTGCGCAACGGGGTGTTCGTTGCGTACCATCCGCCCACCGGGCAGGATGCGGTGCACCTCACCGCGAATATTGCGATAGCGCTCCTCGGCGCCTGCTTTTCCGTTGTGATAGGGGCATAGCAGCGATAAGTTTCGTAGGACCGTAAGACCCCCGCGGGAGTAGGCGACGTTGTGGTTGGCTTCGCAGCGGTAGGCGGGCACCGAGCAGCCCTCTTCGCCGCAGACAATCTGGGCAGCTTCAAGCAGCGCACGCTGTTTGGCGGTGGGGCTGCGTTGGAATGCTACCTTGAGTGCTTCAGGCGAATGCTCGTGTCGTGTGTTGTGTGCTTTACCAAGACCGGACTGGGCAGCCTCGCGTAGCCGTTCGAGAGCTTCTCGCGTGGTTATTGGTTCGTCGTTGCCGGTTAGACGGCCCGTTGATAAGCTCACTGGGCCATCAACGTTGGTCAAGCCGACGAACTCCGCGATCGGGCCCAGCTTCATCCGCATCGCTTCATGTCCGGTAACGGTAGCTCCCAAGGTGGTGGCCAAGGTGGTGGACAGGAGGGCGTCATCACCTTCGCCGTCGAGCATGGCCATGCCCACGTCGTAGGGGATGAGGATCTTGGCGCCGTAGATCACTTCGCCCCCGCCGGTATTCATGACTGCTACTGCGGCTTCGGCTACGGAGGCGTCGTGTGTCTCGGCGTACTCGCGGATGCGTGCGTCTATCTCGGTTATCTCGGCTTGGGTTCCACGCACGCTCAAAGTGGCGTCAGTGGATCCGGCGTGTTTGGTCACGTGGTAGTCACGGGTAGGGGTGTCTGTGGCCGGCTGTTCTAAGGCTGCGAGTTGCTGTCGTGCGTAACGACGAAAGTCGTTGGTGTGCCCGACAAACTCAACCAGTGTGCGACGCAGCGGCCACTTGTCTTTATTCTTGTCGACGCGTGCCACGTAGTTTTCGATGTGTTTGAGCCGGTCCATGCCGTGGCGGTTCTTCGTGGCTGCTTCTCGCGACAGGCGTTGTTGTTTTGGTGATCCGCAGGGCCCGTAGTACACGTCTGCGAGTTTGTAGTAGGCGCGCACTGTGTCGTGTTCGGCGCCACGGGCGATGACGCGTTCGGCTGGCACGTCGGCGAGTTGGCCCAGCAGCGTCATTGCTGATGTGCCTAGCTGCACTAGTGTGTCGATCGCGTCGATCGCGTCAATTGTGTTCATAGCCCTGACGCTATGGCCTGGCTGAGGGGGCTGCACAAGACGTGCAGTAAATGTCCGAAATCTGTGGAAAACAACATTTCTATCCACAGATATTCGGTGGCGCAGGTCACACTGGTTGCGGTGCGGAAGGTTTCAGTTATTCTGTGGGGTTTGGGGCGCGTCGCCTGCGCTTCCGGGCCAACCCGGATATTCGGGCGGTACCCCGTCGAAGGCGGGGCAGAGTTTCTGAAACGAGCACCAGCCACACAGCTTTGATGTCTTGGGCCGGAAGTTTCCGCTGCGCCCGTCAGCTACGATCTTGGCCCATAACTCGCCGAGGTCGCGTTCGAAGTATTCGAGTTCCTCCCGTGACGGAGCGAGGAACATGGAATCGATCACCTTTAAGTACATCAGCCGCAGCTGGGTGGGGATCTCGTCGAAAAGCCTCCAATATACTAGCGCGTAAAACCGCATCTGGAATTGCGCGCTGGCCGAGTAGCGGGGCAGGGGCTTCTTGCCGGTTTTGTAGTCTACGACGCGGATTTCGCCGGTGGGGGCTACGTCGACGCGGTCGATGAATCCGCGCACGGGCACCCCATTGGGCAGTACGGTGTTAACGTAAAGTTCCTGCGATGCCGAGTCGAAGCCTTGTGGGTTTTCCATTTCGAAGTAGCCCCGTACCAGTGTGCGTACTTCGATAAAGTAGGTAGTTTCGTCGTCGATTAGCCCTGCGTATTCCTGGTGCTTGTCGACGAGCGCCTTCCAATTCGGCTTAATGCGTTTGACGGCGGCGGGGTAGGTGCGCTGCTCGCGCGGCCATGAGTGGAGCTCTTCGAGCACAGCGTGAACATGGGTGCCACGCACCTGCGCCAGGGTGGGTTCTTCTGGGATTTTGTCGATGGCGCGGAAGCGGTAGAGCAGGGGGCACTGCTGGTAATCGGTGGCACGGGAGGGCGAAAGCGCGAGTGGTCGTGGTGTCATGGTGGCCTCCATCATAGAGTGTGGGGTATGAGCCAGATTCGTGACCTGATTGATTTCATCGCCGCCTCACCGTCCGCGTTTCATGCGGCGCGCGAGGTTGCTGACCGCTTGACTGCTGCCGGGTTCACCGAGCACTCGTGCACGCGCTCCGGTGCACACAGCGCGCTGGGCACGGAGCCGGGCGGGCATGTGCTTGTCGACGGTGGCGCTGTAGTCGCCTACTGGATCCCGGAGGTGCCCAACCCGGCGTTTCGCATTATTGGTTCGCATACGGATTCGCCCGGTTTCATGCTGAAGCCCACGCCGGATTTTCACGCGCATGGGTTTCATCAGCTCGCGGTGGAGGTGTATGGTGGGCCGATTTTGGCGTCCTGGTTTGATCGCGAGCTCACGTTTGCCGGGCGTATAGTGCTTGCTGACGGAACCTCCCGTCTGGTCAACACGGGTGCGGTGGCCCGCATTCCGCATTTGGCGATCCACCTGGAGCGTTCTCAGGAGTTGCAGCCGGATAAGCAGGCACATATGCAGCCGATTATGGGGGCGGGCCAGTCAGAGTCGATCATGGATGTGGTGGCTGAGGCAGCGGACGTCGATAAGCGCTATATTGTGTCGCATGAGCTGATCAGTGCCGATGCGCAAGAAGGTGTGGTTTTCAACGACATGGTGGCCGCTGGGCGCCTGGATAACCTGTCGAGTGTGTATGCCAGTATGACGGCACTGCTTGGCGCCATTGACGAGGCGCAGGACATTGTGGTGTTGGCTGCGTTTAATCATGAGGAGGTTGGTTCGCAGTCCACGACCGGGGCTAGCGGGCCGCTGCTCGAGAGGTGCTTAACGACGATCGCCCGTGCCTTCGGGGATCCTTTCGAGATGTTCGCGGCAAGCTCGTTGGTCTCGGCTGATGCGGCGCACTCTGTGCACCCGAACTATGCAGGCAAACACGATCCGACGCACCGGCCGCTGCTCAATGAGGGCCCTGTGCTGAAGATCAATGCGAACCAGCGCTACGCCTCTGATGCGGTGACTGAGGCGCTGTGGATCAATGCGTGCCGTGCCGCGGATGTGCCGGTGCAGACTTTTGTGGGAAATAATTCGGTGCCGTGCGGGTCAACGATCGGGCCGCTTGCTGCCACCCGGTTGGGAATCCGCACCGTGGACGTTGGTGTGCCGCTGCTGTCTATGCATTCGGCGCGCGAGCTGGCGGGCACCCAAGACCAACTATGGTTTGCGCGCGCTCTTACGGCATACTTAGCCGGTAACTAAAAACGATACTGATTTTGACCGCGCGACCGCGCGTGACAAGGAGCCCGACGTTGTATTCCGGACCTTTCCAGCCAGGCGATAAAGTTCAGCTGACTGATGCTAAGCGCCGCCATTTCACCATCGAGCTGGTCCCGGGTGCTGAGTACCACACCCACAAGGGCGCCATCCGACACGACGACATTATCGGCGCCGACGAAGGCTGCGTGGTGAAATCCACGATGGGCAGCGACTACCTCTGCTTCCGCCATCTCCTGGTCGACCATGTGCTCTCGATGCCACGCGGAGCTGCCGTGATTTACCCGAAGGACGCAGCCCAAATCCTTGTCGAAGGCGACATTTTCATGGGCGCGCGTGTGTTGGAAGCTGGCGCTGGCTCCGGCGCGCTGTCGATGAGTTTACTGCGCGCGGTGGGCCCGGAAGGCCACGTCTTCTCTTATGAGATCCGCGATGATCACCTCCAGTTTGCCAAAGACAACGTGGCGGAATACTTCGGTGGGTCGCCGCAGTGGTGGTCGCCGCGCTTGGGGGACTTCGGCGAGGTCACTGCCGATGACCTTGGCGGGCCTGTTGACCGCGTCATCCTAGACATGGTGGAACCATGGCACTTCATCGATACGGTAAAAAATATCCTCATCCCGGGTGGGGTGTTCATGACCTATGTGGCTACCGTGCCGCAGCTGATGAACATCATGGAAGGGATCCGCCAGGCCAAGTGCTTCACCGAACCGCGTGCTTGGGAGACCCTGCTGCGCGAGTGGAAAGTAGATGGGCTGGCTACCCGCCCAGAGCACAGGATGAATGCGCACACCGCCTTTCTTGTGTGGACGCGCCGACTTGCCGACGGGGTGACACCACCACGACCGCAGCGCAAGGCGCGTCGTTAAGCGTGTACCTCGCGTGTACCTCGCACGCTCGGTACACGACTGGGGGATCGGCTCGCGTGTACCTCGCACGCTCGGTACACGACTGGGGGAGCGCCCGCACGCTCGTTGCGCGGTAGGGGTCGAGCTAACGCTAGGCTAGCTATATGTCCACCGAGGAAGTCTTCAATGAAAACAAGGAGCTGAAGCGCACCAACCATTCGCTCAGTTCCCGTAACGCGAAGCTTGCGCAACTGCTGCGCCAGTCGCGCGACCAGCTTCAGGACCTACACGCCCAGATCGACGCGCTGGGCGAACCCGCTTCTACCTATGGCATTTTTCTTGCCGGCTCCCACCGCGGCAAGGAGGCGGAGGTGTTTACTTCCGGCCGGCAGATGCGTCTGAAGGTGTCGCCAAATATTGAGCCCGGCACTCTCGAACCGGGCCACCTGGTGCGTCTGGGCGAGGGCCTGGTTGTGGTGGAGGCATGTGGCTTTCCGACGTCAGGCACTCTGGCCACCTTGATTGAGAAGGTGGGTACCCGGCGCGCTATCGTGGCAGATCAGTTGGGTAATGAGTCGCTAGTCCATCTTACTTTGCCGTTGCGGACGAAGGCGCGTGCTGGGGACACCGTGCTTATCGACGCCAAAGCCGGCTATGCGGTGGAGCGCGTGGAGAAAACTGAGGTCTCGCAGCTGTCGCTGGAGCAAATCCCTGATGTTTCCTACGACGATATTGGTGGTCTTGGCCCCCAGATTGAGACGATCCAAGATTCTGTTGAGCTGCCATTTTCCCACCCTGAACTGTATAAACAGTATGATCTTCTACCGCCGAAGGGACTGCTGCTCTATGGCCCTCCGGGGTGCGGGAAAACGCTGATCGCGAAGGCGGTGGCGAATTCGCTGAGCCAGCGCATCGGCGATGGTGGACGCGCCTACTTTCTGAATATCAAAGGTCCCGAGCTGCTGAATAAGTTCGTCGGGGAGACGGAGCGTCGCATTCGCTTGATCTTTGAGCGCGCCCGCGAGCTAGCAGGAGAGGGCCGGCCGGTGATCATTTTCTTTGATGAGATGGAGTCAATTTTCCGGACTCGTGGCTCTGGGGTGTCATCTGATATGGAAACCACGGTGGTGCCGCAGCTTCTCACCGAGATCGATGGTGTGGAGGGGATCTCCAATGTGATCGTCATTGGCGCGACCAACCGCGAGGAGCTTATTGACCCCGCTATTTTGCGCCCGGGCCGCCTCGATATCAAGGTGCGCATCGACCGACCCGATCGCGCCGGTGCCGCCGATATTTTCTCCCGCCACTTGACTGATGCCATCCCGTTGGCCCAGCCTGTCGATGAGTTGATTGAGTCTGCTGTGGCGGCGCTGTTTGCCCCGCGCCCGTATGTCCGCCTTGAGCTTGTCGACGGCACCTCCGAGGTGCTGAACTACTCGGATTTCGTCTCCGGTGCGATGATTGCCAATATTGTGGACCGGGCTAAAAAATTGGCCATTAAGGACCATATTGCGGGCGTTTCGACGGCTGGTCTTTCTGCCGATCACCTCCGCGCGGCGGTTAGAGCCGAGCAAAATGAGAGTGAAGATTTGCCCAACACGTCAAACCCTGAGGAATGGTCACGGATAGCCGGGCGCCATGGCACCCGTGTTGTGGCTGTCTCAGTTGCGACTGTTCACTAGCGTGACCTCGCACGCGTGATCTCGCGCGCTCGGTCACGGGATACTGGAAGGAGAAACTATGGCCCGTTTTATGGGGACCGAAACTGAGTACGGGATCTCCACCCCGTCGCAACCGGATTACAGCCCGATTGTCAGTTCTACCCACTTGGTGGTGGCGTATGCGGCGATTAACACAGGGGCGCGTGCCCGGTGGGACTATGAGGACGAGCATCCGCTTGCCGACGCCCGTGGCTTCGATCTGAAGCGTTATCATACAGTGCCGGTGGTGGACTGGGACGCGATCGGTGTGGCCAATGTGGTGCCCACTAACGGTGCGCGTTTCTATGTGGACCACGCGCACCCGGAATACGCTTCACCTGAGGTGGATAACGCCTTCGACGCCATGATTTATGACGCTGCGGGTGACATTGTGCTCAATGAGGCTGCTCAAACCGTGGCGGAACTTTATGAGCAGAATGTCAGCGTGCTGAAGAATCATGAGCCGTGCCCGCCTGTGAAGTTGTACAAAAACAATGTGGATGGCAAGGGTGCTTCCTACGGTTCGCACGAAAATTACCAATACCGCCGAGCTACTGACTTTGATGTGCTTACCCAGGCGATCATCCCGTTTTTCGTCTCCCGCCAGGTAGTGGTGGGTGCAGGGCGTGTGGGCATCGGTGAGACAGGAGAGCGTGATGGGTTCCAGATTTCGCAACGCGCCGACTATTTCGTCCAGGAGGTTTCGCTGGAGACCACGCTGAACCGGGGCATCGTCAATACGCGCGACGAACCGCACGCCGATGCTGCCCGTTTCCGCAGACTGCACACCATCATCGGTGATGCGAACATGAGCCAGTTTTCTAACGTGCTGAAACTAGGCACGACAAAGCTGGTTATCGATGCAATCGAAAATGGCGTGGACTTCACAGATCTGAAGTTGAAGGACCCCGTTGCGGAGTTAAAGAAGATCTCGCACGACCCCACCTGTACGCACGCTGCTGTGCTTGCCGACGGCAGGAGCCTGACCGCCGTTCAACTCCAGCGGGAATACCTGGCACGCGTTACCGCCGTCGACGAGCATGATCAGCGTGTCGTGGATCTGTGGGCAGAAATCCTCGATGACTTAGACCGCGATCCGCTTTCTACTGCTGATCGGCTGGACTGGACCGCGAAGTATAGACTGATCAGGGGCTATGTGGACCGGGGTGTGGCGTGGAACGACCCAAAGTTGAAGCTGGTCGACATCCAGTACTCGGACATCGACCCGGACAAGAGTTTGTACCATGCGCTGGTGCGCGCGGGCCGGATGCGCACGCTTGTGAGCCAGGAAACCATCCGCGAGGCCGCCCGGCACGCGCCACGAAACTCCCGAGCTTTTCTGCGCGGTGCGATAGCCGCGAAGTTCCCCGAGCACATTGTGGCATCGAGTTGGCAAACGATCGTCGTAAAGCACAACCATGGCGTGGCAAAGATTGGTATCGATGCTGTGGACGGCTTTACCCAGGCTGAGGTCGGCGCGCTCGTTGCAGCATCTGACTCAACCGAAGAGCTACTGGCGGCGCTGCGTGAGGCAGGCCACGAAATCAGCGACGTACACTGAGTAACACGAAGTAATAATCAGTAAGCAACCGAAAAGGAGCACACTATGGCACGGCAACACATTCACGGCCAGCCCGACAACGACGATGGCGACTTTACCGACGACGGGCTGACCAGTGGGCAGGCCCAGATTAACACGGCTGGCACCGACGACCTGCTCGACGAGATTGACGGACTGCTAGAAACAAACGCTGAGGAGTTCGTGCGCTCTTTTGTACAGAAGGGCGGCCAGTAAGCGGTGAGCACAGTCTTTGCGCGGCGCATCATGGGCGTTGAAACCGAATTTGGGATAACCGCCACCATCGACGGGAGGCCCGTGTTGGGGCCTGAAGAGGTAGCGCGCTACCTGTTTCGGCCGATTGTGGCGAAATACCAATCCTCAAATATTTTCTCCCTTTCGGCCGCGCGTTTGTACCTGGATGTGGGCAGCCACCCCGAGTACGCTACTGCGGAATGTGACAGTCTCACCCAGCTTCTCAATCACGATAAGGCGGGGGAGAGGATCTACCATGACCTTGCGCTTCAGGCAGAGCAGGCGCTTGCCGACGACAATATCGGCGGGTCTGTGTACTTGTTTAAGAACAACGTGGATTCGGCCGGTAACTCCTATGGGGCCCATGAGAACTATCTGATCAGCCGAGACATGGTGCTGAAATCTTTTGGCAAGCAGCTGCTGCCGTTTATGATTACCCGCCAGCTGATTTGTGGGGCGGGCCTGATCAAGGAGGGCCGTTTCGTGCTCTCGCAGCGCGCAGACCAGGTGTGGGAGGGTGTCTCCTCGGCCACGACCCGCACGCGTCCGATCATTAACACCCGTGATGAACCTCACGGTGATTCGCACCGGTTCCGCCGGATGCACGTCATCGCCGGTGACTCGAACATGGCCGAACCCACGTTTGCTCTCAAGGTAGGTTCGACGCTGCTGGTCATCGAGATGCTTGAGGCCGGCTTCGCTCTACCGGACTTTGAGCTGGCCAACGCGATTAAGCACGTGCGTGACATCGCTGATGACCCCACAGGGGCCACGCCCCTGACATTGAAGGATGGCTCGACAGTCACGGCGTTGGAGGTGCAGCGGGCAATTTGGGCGTCGGCACGTGCCTGGTGTGACGCCCGCCCCGACGAGGGTACCCCAAATGAGGAGATGGTGCGCGTAGTAGATCTGTGGGGGCGCGTGCTCGACGCGATTGAGACGCAGGATTTCAGCGCGGTGGATACCGAAATCGACTGGGTGATTAAAAAGAAGCTGCTCGACGCCTACCGCGCGAAACTCACAGAAGGCTACGAGCACCCGAAGCTGCAGCAGATCGATCTGGCATATCACGATATCCACCCCGAGCGCAGCCTATTCTACCTGCTGCAACGTAAAGGTTTGGTGGCGCGGTGGACAACTGATGAAGCAATCGACGAGGCCACCCGCCATGCGCCACACACCACCCGTTCCGCGCTGCGCGAGCGGTTCCTGCGTGCCGCCGACGAGCTGGACGCCAGCATTTCTGTGGATTGGGTGCAGATGAAAGTCGATCGACCCGAGCCGCGCACGGTTGAGCTGAAAGACCCATTTGCTAACGAGGACGAGCGTGTCGACGATCTGATCGCCTACATGCACGCCCACCACCAGTAGAGAGAAAAGAAGGAAGGCTAAGCACCGTGACGACTGATGACGATGTGGTGGCACGCCTCACCAATCTCACGTTTGCGCTGCTTGGCGCCGAAACTCCGCGCACGCAGGACTGGGTGCGCCGCCATGTTGCCGGCTATGAAAACAAGACTGATCAGGCGTTCCAGCGCATGATTCAACGCGACGTGGCCTCCATCCGGCGCGCAGGGGTTCCTGCACGCAGCGAGAACGGCTTGGTGTGGGTGGATCAAGACACTTACGAACTCCCACCGATCGAGTTTACTGAGGCGGAGGCGACAGTCCTCGGTCTCGCTGGTGATCTGGGGCACTCCAGCAGCCTCGGAGCCTTTGCGCGCTCAGGGTGGACCAAACTGGCGGCCTCTGGGGCCACACGCAATTTCGATGATGCACCTTTTGCAGACATGGATAATGACGTGCTGCGGTTATCCGCAGAGCTCGTCAACGCCGTGACCGCGTGCATTCGTAGCTCCACGCGGATGAGTTTCGACTATCGGCCCAGCCCCACCAGTGATCCGCAGCGCCGCGTGATGGACCCGTGGGGCATCGTCGCACTCAATAACCGGGCGTACATCGTGGGTTGGGACGTGGAACGCGGAGCCGAGCGCAGCTTTCGCGCCATCCGTGTCAGCCAAGTACGAAAAGTACGTTCCGACGAGTTCATCTCCACCGAACGAGACCTCCAAGATGTGGTAGAGGAATCGCTGCGTGGGCCCACAACAACCGCCACCGTGCAGGTTTCCGGCCCGGTCCCCGAGCTCACTGAGCTCATTGAGCAGGGGGTACCCGGTGACGAGCACGGCGAGCATTGGATATTTGAAAACGTCGAGCGTGATTGGCTAGTACGTACTATTGCAAGCTACGGCGACGAAGTGATCGTCGTTAAGCCTGACGACGTACGCGCCGACGTCATCGCATTATTGGAGGCCGCACGTGAAAGATAGCCCCGAAAAGATTACTGACCTGGTACGTTCGCTGAACCTCGTGCCGTACCTGCGACAACATCCCGATGCATCGGTGATGGAGATCGCGCGAGATCTAGGCCTAACCCCACAGGAAGTGATGGGAGCACTGAACCGGCTGCACGTCTCCGGGGTGGGCAAAGGCCCTGGCGAAATGATCGACCTCGTGGCGGAATGGTCCGGGGTGACAGTCATCGACGACCAAGGGTTGGACAAACCACTGCGATTGACACCTACGGAGGCGAACGCGCTATTGCTGACTCTGGAGACCCTCGAAACAATCCCCGGGCTGATCGACCAGAAGGCAGTCACCTCGGCGGCCGCAAAGATCAGGGACGTCGTAAATTCTCCGGGTGTGACTGACATCATTGCAGATAGTGACCCCGGTCCAGCCGCCGTGATCAGCCAGGCGCTTGCTGGCAAACGACAGCTGAACCTTGAGTACTATTCGCCCTCGTCAAATACTACGCGAACCCGGCAGGTCAGCCCCGACAATCTCTTTCACCGCGATGGCCAAACCTACCTGCGCGCATGGGAAAACGGGGAGCAAAAAACTTTTCGCTTGGACCGGGTGCGCCAGGCGGCCCTCATCGATGAACCAGCGGTAGCCGAAACTGGTCGGTTTGATGCAAATGACCCCTTCGGCTTTGGCGACAAGCAGGTCGCCGAACTTCTGATCGCCCCCGAGGCAACCTGGCTTGTGGACTATTGGGAGATCGAACTAGGTCAGCGCAGTAGCACTGCGGGTGATCGCGGCTGGTGGCATGCAACCATGCCCTTTGGCTCACCAGAATGGCTTATTCGCTTCGCGCTGAGTCAAGCCGATCGCGTCAGAGTAGTATCCCCGCAAGCAATTGCGGAAGAGATCGCTCACCGAGCGGATTCGGCGCGCAGGCGTTATGATCGTGCGAACAGCCCTGATTAGCTGCTAAGTTGGTTAATCAAACGCCAAAGCTAACATTTCGAAAGGTCTCACTACAATGCCAAACGTCGGTTGGGTGGAATTCATACTCATCCTCGTCGTCATCCTGCTCCTCTTCGGCGCAAAGAAGCTGCCGGATCTGGCACGTTCGATGGGACGATCCGCGCGTATCTTCAAATCTGAAGTTAAGGAGATGCAGGACGATAACGAGCAGCCCCAACAACAAAGTCAGCTCACCCAGGCCCAGCAGGAGCAAGACTTCTGGGACCGACCAGAAAACCAGCCGACTGCGCACCCAGAGCAGCTCCCTCAACAGCAGAACCCTCAGAACCAGTAGTCAGGATCCGTGGCTGAGAAGAAGTTCCGCAGCACAAAGAAGAAAAAGCCAAAGAACCACGACGGCACGATGGCGCTTCGAGAGCACTTAATTGAGCTCCGGCGCCGGATCATGATTTCACTTGCCGCCTTGCTGGTCGGAACGATCATCGGGTTCATTTGGTACCAGAATGCACCTTTCGGCATATTCTCGCTCGGCGAGATCATCCGCCGTCCGTACTGTAACCTGCCCGAAGACCTTCGGGTGAGCTTCAACGACGGGGAAGAATGCCGACTACTTGCCACCAGCCCATTCGAAATGTTCATGCTGCGCCTCAAAGTGGGCGCTCTGGCGGGGCTCGTGCTGTCGTCTCCGGTCTGGCTGACACAGATCTGGCTGTTTATCGTCCCCGGACTGCACAAGAAAGAAAAACGTTACACCTTCACCTTTGTCACCCTGGCGGTGATTTTGTTCGTGCTCGGCGCATTGTTAGCGTACTTCATCCTTGATGTTGGGCTAGCAGTACTGTTATCCATCGGTGACGAGTTTCAGCAGGCCTGGCTGACCGGCCAACAATATTATGATTTCGTGCTGGGGCTGACAGTGATCTTCGGCGTAAGTTTCGAGATCCCATTGATCGTCATCTTGTTAAACATCATGGGAGTGCTGGAATATGAACATGTGAAAGATAAGCGCCGCATCGTCATCGTCGTGGTGTTCATCTTCGCTGCTTTCATGACGCCAGGCCAAGACCCGATCTCGATGATCGTGCTGGCTACGGCGGTGTCCTTCCTGGTCGAGCTATCTTTCCAGTTCTGCCGGGTGAACGATAAACGGAAGGCACGCAAGCGGCCAGAGTGGATGGACCTTGACGACGATGAAACTTCCGAGCTCAACCACATTCCGGCTCCTGTTAGCAAGCCAGCCCCGGTGTCGTCGTCACGCACTCCGGCACCGAGCTCTGAACCTACACCCAGTCCACAGCCGACCGCTCCACGCGCTGCTGACAACGCAGCCTCAACACGCGATAACACGGAAACCTCCTACTTCGACGATGTGCTCTGATGTGACCTAGTCTGGTGGCATGACATCCACCCATCTGGACGCGTTTAAAGCCTCAAAGCCTTACCTACTCGATGACTTCCAAATAGCCGGCTGCCAAGCAGTCGAGCAGGATCGGGGGGTTTTGGTCTGTGCACCCACCGGCGCAGGCAAAACCGTGGTAGGAGAATTCGCGGTGTCACTTGCCTTAAGTCGCGGCACGAAGTGTTTTTACACCACACCGATCAAGGCCTTAAGCAACCAGAAGTACCACGACCTAGTCGAGGAGCACGGTGAAGATGCTGTTGGCTTGCTTACTGGTGATGTATCAATCAACGGGTCTGCCGACGTCGTTGTGATGACTACCGAGGTACTGCGCAACATGATCTACGCACAGTCACCCCAGATCGACCGGTTGACCCACGTAGTAATGGACGAAATCCACTTCCTTGCGGACCGCGACCGGGGCGCGGTGTGGGAGGAGATCATCCTCAACCTTGATGAGTCGGTGTCGCTGATTGGGCTGTCGGCTACCGTCTCTAATTCCGATGAATTCGGCGAGTGGCTGAGCACTGTGCGCGGCGACACCGAGGTCATCGTGTCTGAGCACCGTCCTGTGCCGCTCAGCCAATACATGATGGTGGGCCGCAAGCTCTACCCGTTGTTTGAACCGGGAGAGGAGAGCCGCGTAAACCGCGAACTAGAGCGTAAGATTGAGCGCCTTGAGGCGGGCGCGACCAGCGAGGGCCGTAGCGACTTTGAGCAGGGCCGGGGATTCCGGGCGCGTGCAGAAGGCCGGCGCAGCGGCAAGGACCGTGCCCAAGACAGGTATCGGCCCGTAGGCAGGCCTGAAGTGATTAGCACCCTCGGCGGGCAGAACATGCTACCTTCAATTACGTTTATTTTCTCCCGGGCCGGCTGTGATGGGGCGCTCGCCCAGTGCCATCGCTCGCGGATGGAGTTGACCACCAAGGAAGAAGCGCAGCAAATTCGGGAGATAGTGGACAAAGGCGTCGAGGGGATTCCCGCTGAGGATCTCGAGGTGTTGAATTTTCGCCTGTTACGCTCGGTCTGGTCACGGGGTTTTGCGGCGCACCACGCCGGGATGTTGCCCGGGTTTCGCCACATCGTTGAAGAGCTATTTGTCAAGGGCCTGGTCAAGGCGGTGTTTGCTACTGAAACGCTGGCGTTAGGCATTAATATGCCCGCGCGCACCGTCGTGCTGGAAAAGTTAGTGAAGTTTAATGGTGAGGCGCATGTGGATCTCACTCCGGGCCAGTACACACAACTTACGGGCCGGGCCGGTCGTCGTGGCATAGACGTGTTGGGCAATGCCGTGGTGCAATGGGCTCCTGCGATGGATCCGCGTGAGGTGGCAGGTCTTGCCTCGACACGGACGTACCCGCTGATCTCAACGTTCACTCCGGGATACAACATGGCGGTGAACTTGATCGCCATGAATGGCTATGAGGATTCGCTGCGTTTGATTGAGAAGTCTTTCGCTCAATATCAGACTGACGGCTCGGTGGTAGACGAGGTCCGGCAAATCGAGCGTGCCCGGGTGCGCGTCGATCAGCTCCGCGAGCAATTGCATCGCGATATCGGATCTTTTGCGCCGTCTGAAACGCTAGCGGCAAACGCCGCCGATGATCTTATCGAGTACTTGGAGTTGCGCACTGAGCTGTCTGAGGCGGAGAAGCAGTCGAAGCGTGAGGCCGTTGAAAACCGGCAGGAAGAGATCACGAAGATTTTGGGCCGGCTGCGAGTCGGTGAGGTGATCGTGTTGCCGTCGAAACGGCGTCCCGAGCTTGCCGCGGTGGTGGCGCCGGCGGGCCGCCAGGACGACCCGCGCCCATGGATCACTACTGAGCGTGGGTGGTCCGGGCGGATCGACGCCGCTTCGTTCCGCAACGCTCCTGTCGTGGTCGGCGAAATCAAGCTGCCGCGCCATATCGCGGAGCGCCCCCGCAAACACACCCGGCGCGTAGTGGATCAGCTGCACAAGGGGCACTTCCGTAAACCAAAGAAGTTGAAGGAGCAGGCGCGTTCTCGCCCGAATAAGAAGGTGGTGGCTCTGCGGGCGGCGTTGCGGGACCATCCGGTGCATAGCTGGCCAGCCACAGGCCGCGAGATGCTGGCACGAGTGGGCGATGAGTTGGCTCGCGAGCAGCGTAAACTGGGCCGACTGGAAAAACGAGTGGATCAGGCGACGGACTCGTTGGGCCGCACTTTCGAGCGCATTGTTGGGTTGCTCACCGAGTTGGATTATATCGAGCTTGTCGACGGCCAACCACAGATCACTGATGAAGGTGCTCGGCTGGCCGAAATCCACAACGTGTCGGATTTGTTTGTGGCGCAGTGTTTAAAGCGGGGGATCTGGAACGAACTGGATCCGGCGGAGTTGGCGGGCGTGTCGTCGTTATGCGTGTTTGAAAATCGCAAGATCAGTGGGGGTACACCGAACGCGGCGACTGACCGGATGGCTGACGCCATGAATGACACAATGCGCATTTACGGCGAGATTGTTGTCGACGAGCGTCGGCACAATCTACCGCTGACGAAGGAGCCGGAGGCCGGCTTCGCCCTCGCAGTGCACCAGTGGGCTGCCGGTGCACCACTGGGGTACTGCCTGGCTGCGGCTGCCGAAAGTGGTGCGGATCTGTCCCCGGGCGATTTTGTCCGCTGGTGCCGCCAGGTGGTGGATTTGTTGGGGCAGATTGCTAAGACGGGCTACACCGACGACATCAGGCGCAATGCGCGTCAAGCGATTGATGCGATCCAGCGTGGTGTGGTGGCTATCGGGGCATAGTCAGCCCTGTCAGCCCTGTCAGCCCTGTCGGCGCTGGTCGGTGTGCGCGCGGAGCTGATCGACGATGGGCTCGAGCAGCGCTGTTGTGGCAATGCGCAGGTTGATCCCGGCCGGGGTGAAGATCAGCGACTGCACCCCAATAAGTTGCCCGCCTGCGTATACGGGGCCTCCCGAGTCGCCTTTGATGGCGGGATTGGCGTTGAGGATGAAGCCTGCCGGGCGCACCACAGTAGCCATCCCGCGAGAGACAGCGATGGGAGAGCGTGCCAGGAACCACCCGCGACGCAACCGGAAACTATCGCGACCGCGCACTGTTCCTCCGAATCCCGCGGTCACAGTCGGGGTGAGCAGGGTGGGCGTGGAGCCGAAGGTGGGGAAGTCGCCGGCTGCGACGTGGGTGATCGGCGGCAGGTGGACGATGGCGAGGTCGGTGCCGTCGATAAGTTCGATATCACGGGGGACACGGCGCACACCTGCTACCCACACGTAGGTGTTGTGGCGCGATTCGCGGAAGAAGTGCGCGCAGGTCAGTGCCGTGGAGGCATCGATGAGAACGCCGGAGCAGAATGTTCGGCCGTTAGTGATGCGGGCCAGGGTAGTGGGCAACACGGTAGTCAACACAGGTGACCATGGTAGTAGATCTAGCATGGAGGCTATGACTAGTTCGATTGCTACAGAGTTTCCGTTGTCCGTCTACGCCGAGCGTATGCGCAAGGCCCAAGAAATGCTGCGTGCGCAGGGCCTAGCCGGAGTGATTGTGGGTACGGGGTCCGAGTTTGCCTTTTTGACCGGGTCCTGGATCAGTTCCCATGAACGCCTCACTGCCCTGACCATTCCGGCTGAGGGTGTGGCGCAGGTCGTCGCACCGATGACTGATATCGGCGACCTTGATCTGCCTGGCATCACCGTTCGTGGTTGGCGCGATGGTGAGGATGCATATCAACTTGCGGTGGAGCCTGTGTCCGCGGGCACTGTGGGGCTTGGCTCCTCGCTAACGGCCGACCATGTCTTTGCGCTCCGGGAGCGTATCGACGGTTCTTTGGTCCTGGCCACGGATGTGTTGGCAGAGGTGTTCATGGTCAAGGATGAGGCGGAGTTGGAGCAGTTGCGTTTTGCAGGAGCTGCCATTGATCGCGTGCACGACCAGGTTCCGGGCTTGCTTCGCCCGGGGCGTACTGAACGTGAGGTGGCTGCTCAGATCGAAAAACTTATTCTCGTTGAGCATGATGTCGTGGATTTTGTCATTGTTGGTTCGGGTCCGAACGGTGCGAATCCACACCATTCGTTTTCTGACCGTGTGCTGGTCGATGGTGATCTGGTCGTGGTCGATCTTGGTGGGACGGTGGGGGTGGGGTACCACTCGGATTGCACGCGCACCTATCGTGTCGGTGCCGGTGTGGCGCGTGACGACGAAGTTTCCCGCGCCTATTCAACGCTGTTGCGGGCGCAGGAGGCTGCGTGCGCGGCGGTGCGTCCGGGGATGACAGCAGGTGAATTGGATGCGGTGGCGCGCGACATTATCAGCGAGGCAGGGTTTGGGGATTGGTTTACTCACCGTCTTGGACACGGGATTGGTCTGAGCGTGCACGAAGCTCCGTTTATCATTGCCGGCTCAAAGCAGGTGTTACGGGAGGGGATGGTGTTTTCCATTGAACCGGGCATCTATAAGCCCGGTGCATGGGGAATGCGCATCGAAGACATTGTTGTTGTAACATCAAACGGAGGAGAACGCTTAAACTTTCAACCAAAGGAGCTTCGATGACAACCCGCGCATTATTCGTCGGCCATGGCACGCCCATGAACGCAATCCAAGACAATGATTTCACACGCACGTGGGCACGCCTAGGCGAGCAGATCCGCCGCGAAAATGCCACGCCACGTGCCATCGTGAGTATTTCGGCGCACTGGTACACCCGGGGTGCCGGGGTTACCGCCATGACCGACCCAAAGACAATTCACGATTTCTGGGGTTTCCCGCCGGAGCTGCACTCGGTGGAATACAACGCACCCGGTGACCCAGAGGTGGCTGAATTAGTCTCAGACATTGTCAAACCAACATTGGTGCAGCAGGACTATAACTGGGGATTGGATCACGGCACCTGGAGCGTGCTCAAACACATGTTTCCCGACGCCACAATCCCCGTAGTACAGCTGTCTATCGACGCCACGAAGCCGCTGAGCCACCACGTTGAGATGGGCACGAAACTTGCACGCCTCGCGCGGGAAAATAATGTGCTCATTGTGGGGTCTGGCAATGTGGTGCATAACCTGCACATGGTCCAACGCCATGCGGGCGACACTGGCTTCGCCTGGGCTGACGAGTTCGACGAAGATGCCGCCTCCATCATGAAGACAGACCCGGAACGCCTCAACGCTTTGGCCGATCACGCATCCTATTCCCGTGCGGTTCCCACCCCCGATCACTTCCTTCCCTTGGCCTATGTCGCCGGTGCAGCCGCAGGGTTTGGGCACACTGAAGTCGATGAGTTTAATAAGAAGCGCACCTGGGGTTCCCTATCTATGACCGGCTTCACGGTCGAAACAGGAGACTCGCAAGCATGAGTTCGGGCACGATCTTACTGCTTGGCGCTACAAGCGATATCGGTGTGGAGATTGCCGCACGCATTTGCACAGGCCGCGACGTGGTTCTAGCAGCACGACGTGTGGAGGCTCTTTCTGCCGTGGAGCAAAGACTGCGTGATGCCGGTGCACGAGACCTTCGCCGTGTTGCCTTCGAAGCAACGGATCTGGCGTCACACCGCGAGATTGTGCGCGATGCTGCACCGACAACCGCTATCGTCGCGTTTGGTATTTTGGGTACGCAGTCGCGCGCTGAATCCGACGAAGCGCACGTAGCCGAGATTGCCACGGTTGATTACACTGCCCAGATCACCATGCTCACGGTGCTTGCCGACGAAATGTCGCGTGGAGAAATCATCGCGTTTTCTTCCATCGCGGGCTGGCGGGCACGCCGCGCTAACTACGTCTATGGCTCCACGAAGGCAGGCCTTGACGCTTTCTGCCAAGGTCTTGCAGACCGGCTGCACGGCAGCGATCTGGCTCTGATAACCGCCCGTCCCGGTTTTGTCATCGGAAAAATGACCGAGGGCATGAAGCCTGCGATCATGTCGGTCACGCCCGATGTCGTAGCCGCTCACGTAGTCCACGCGATAGGGAAGACAGGCTCGCGCACCGTGTGGATTCCGCGCAGGCTTGCTGTTTTGGCCGCTGCCATGAACCTTGTGCCGCGACCGCTGTGGCGCCACATGCCACGCTAGCCACGCTAGTGATGCGACACTAACACCACCGGCACTACTAGGATGGCCTGCGTGATAGCCCGAACCCTGTTGCCTTTTTGCTACGATCTGCTGCGCAGGCGTCGCGGTGCTGACCCCGATGACGCAAAAGCCACCTGGGTTATCGGCGGGACTCCGGGCACACTTATTCATGCCCGGCGCATCCCTGCGCTTGGTTTGAACACGCGCCTTAACCACGCACATGCATGGCGCATTACCTACGTCACCTCCGACGCTGAGAACCGCACGATCACCTCCACGGGGGTAGTGTTTCGCTCCAATAACCCGTGGCAGGGTGCCGGCCCCCGGCCCACTATTGCTTTCGCTCCGTCCACCCAGGGAGTAGCCCCTCATTGTGACCCGTCCTATTCCAGCACTGTGGGCCTGGAATTTCGGGGCGATTTCGATTTTGTCGCAGCCTACGAACAACCTGTTATCAACCTCATGGTTGCAGCTGGTTCGCACGTGGTGGTCACCGACTACCCCCGTGACCCCGAGGACAATATTCAGCTGTACTGCGACCATGGTGCAGCTTCTCACGCGCTTGCCGACGCCGTCCGCGCCGCCGCATCGCTCGGCGTGGGGCATGAGAACTTGGCCTTGTGGGGGTTCTCTCAAGGCGGTGGGGCAGTAGGCACCCTGCTGGAACACCCCGAATATTGCCCTGAACTGCAGCCCCAGGCTGCGGTAGTGGGAGCGCCTCCGGCGGATCTTGTTGCAACCCTCAAGCATGTCGACGGCGGGCTGGCTACCGTGGTCATCGCTTACGCCGCAGCAGGACTGGCCGCCTTGAGCCCAGCGATCCGTGATGAAATTTCTTCCGTTCTCAACGATCGGGGGCTTGCCTTGTTGCGTCGCGCCGCCGAGGTCTGCGTCTCCGGTGGTGCCCAACGTGTGACACGTGCGCCCACCTCAACGTGGACTATTTCTGGTCGATCCTTAGCAGAGCTTCTCGACGACCTTCCTGCCACTGGCGCGGTCCTCGACCAACGTCGGCTGGGCACCCGAAGTCCTTTGATTCCGGTTCGACTGTGGGGCAGTGTGCATGATGATATCGTTCCGTATTCAACAGTGGTGGACCTGGCAGATGCATGGGGCGTTGAGCTCCAAACGCGTCGCCTGCCTCGGATTCCTGGACGTAACGCGCTGAACCACTTCCTGCCGTACTTTCAGCATGCCACCAGTGATGTCCGATGGCTTCTCTCCCAGCTGGGCAGGTAGGGTTACCACCATGCGAATACTGCTTGGATTTCTGCTCGTAGAGGCGATGGTCTTCATCGCGGTCGGCGCGTGGATCGGCTATGGGTGGGCAGTTCTGCTTGTTCTTGGATTGATGCTGCTCGGCGGGTTGGCGGGTGGTGCGTCGTTACGCACAACCTTGCTGAGTAGTGCCCAGACTGGGTATGAAAATCCCGGCAAAGTGGCGGGTGATTCCGGTTTGATCCTGGCAGGGTGGGCGATGAGTATGATCCCAGGCATTGTCAGTTCCGTCGTAGGTTTAATCCTGCTGTTCGGGCCGACACGGTCGGTGATCCGCCGTTTTGCGGCCACGAAGATCACCCGCGACTTCGAAAACTTTGGCATGTCGATTTACCAGCATTCGCCACTGTCCAAACGCCACGATGATTACGGTTCCTTTGACGGCGGGGCCTGCGACGGATCCGCTGCCGGAATGGTTATTGACAATGAAGAGATCGAACACTGGACCCGAAAACTAGATCCTGATGATTTCAAGACCGACGGCAAGGGCGGGGACAAGTAAGTGATATTTGTGCTGCGCCTGGCGCTGGCGGCGTTTTCGGGGTTTGTCGCTTTTGCGTCTTATGAACCATTGGGCTTGTGGTGGGCTGGCATCGCAGGGATTGCGTTGTTGTATATCTGTCTGATTCCGTGGGGGACAAGGAAACCCACCGGGTGGGGTGGTGCGGCGATCGGGTTTGCGCACGGTTTTGTGCTGTACATGTTTTTGCTTCCGTGGATCGGTGAGTATGTTGGGCCGCTGCCGTGGGTTGCGCTTGCAGTTGCCTGTGCCCTGTATTCCGTGGCCACCGGCGCGTTTGGGGTTTTCGCTGCTCGGCATCGCGGGGGTTTTATCGCTTTCTCCGTGATCTACGTGGCGGTGGAGTTCGCCCGGTCGTCGTTTCCTTTCGGTGGTTTTTCCTGGGTGCGCTTGGCATGGGGCCAGATCAACGGCCCGCTGGCCAATCTCGCCCCGTGGGGTGGCCCAGCGCTTGTTACGCTGGCCACTGTTGTGGTCGCGACAGGTGCCGTAGCGTTTTTCCGCTCCTCACGGGTTGGCGGTACGGTGGCGGTGGTTGTTCCCATCCTGCTTGGTCTTGTGGCAGGTTTGGGCGTGAATAACCCGGAGCACACCACCGATGAGATCACCGCTTCGGCGATCCAAGGAAACGTGCCTCGCATGGGCCTCGACTTCAACGCACAACGCCGTGCTGTGCTGGCCAACCACGCTCGTGTCACTGAAGAGTTGGCAGCTACTGGTGTAGAACCCGATATTGTGATCTGGCCGGAGAACTCGTCGGATGTCAACCCGTTTACTGATGAGGAGGCACGTGAGCTTATCGACGACGCCGTCGCCGCGATTAATGCGCCCGTGTTGGTGGGCACAATTACATATGACCATGTTGGTGCCCGCAACACCATGGTGGTTTTTGACCCGGCTACGGGGCCAGGGGACTACCACCACAAGATCTATCTCCAGCCCTTTGGCGAGACTATGCCGATGCGTGAATCTTTCCGCTTATTTTCCCCATATGTTGATGACGCCGGCGATTTCAAACCTGGCAATGGCGACGGCACGGTGACGATGCGCGATATTGTGGTCGGGGTGGCCACGTGCTACGAGGTGGCGTTTGATCCGGCCTACCGGGACTCGGTGCTCAACGGCGCTGAGATCCTCACTACGCCAACGAATAATGCGACTTTCGGTTTCACCGACATGACGTACCAGCAACTCGCGATGAGTCGTTTGCGCGCCATCGAATTAGATCGCGCACTGGTAGTGGCGGCGACCTCTGGAGTGTCCGCTATTGTCCACCCCGACGGGAGTGTGTCGCAGAAAACCGAGATCTTCGAGGCCGACACCTTGACCGAAACTTTACCGTTGCGTGATTCCATTACGTTTGCTGCACGGTACGGTGCAACTGTGGAGTGGCTTCTGGTTGCCTTGGGTGTGCTGTCGATGGGGGTGTCGCTAGTTGTGCGCCGTCGCGGGTAAACTGGCCGATAGCACTGTTTCTTAACACTTTAAGGAGAATGGATTTACCGTGGCTCAGGTCGACGATTCAACGCTTGTGATCATCCCCACGTACAACGAGCGTGAGAACCTCCCGCTGATCGTCGGGCGCGTGCGCCAATCCAGCCCCGAGGTGGACGTTCTTATTGTCGACGACAATTCGCCTGACGGCACCGGTGACAAGGCCGATGAGCTTGCTCGTGACGACGATTCCATCCACGTTTTGCACCGCGAAGGCAAAGGTGGCCTCTTAGGGGCTTACCGCGCCGGTTTCGACTGGGGTTTGCAGCGAGATTACCAGGTGTTGTGTCAGATGGATGCTGATGGCTCGCACGCGCCTGAGCAATTGCACTTGCTTCTCGACGAGATTGACGCGGGAGCAGATCTAGTGATTGGCTCACGTTATGTGGACGGTGGCAAGGTAGTTAACTGGCCGAAGGATCGCTACATCTTGTCTAAAGGTGGCAACCTGTATATCTCGGCTGCGTTGTCGGGTGATGTGAAAGATATGACGGCGGGGTATAGGGCGATTCGTCGCAGCGTTCTCGAGACGTTGGATGTGGATCAGCTATCGACCAAGGGCTACATCTTCCAGGTGGAATTAGCGTTTCGCGCCATCCAGTCTGGCTTCGATGTGCGTGAGGTTCCCATCACCTTCACCGAGCGTGAGCTGGGAGAGTCGAAGCTGGATGCAAGCTTTGCCAAGGACTCGCTAGCAGAGGTCACGAAGTGGGGGTTGGAGCACCGTGGGGAGCAGCTTGCAGAGATCGTGAACTACGCAAAAAACTTCACGGTATATGAGTTCAAGCGCTCACCATTAGCAAGCCTGCCGCGCAAAGCCAAGAACCTGGTGCGCGACATCGTCGGTATCACTCAGGAAGTGGGCAAACTAGCTGACTATGAGGTTCGACATTCCAAGCACAAGAAGGCCTAATGCGCGTCACAATAAAGCCCCAGCTCATTCCTTAACCGGAAGTGGCTGGGGTGTTCGTCGTTAAGTGTGCTTTCCGAGGCGCGACGAAAGACGCGCGGACGGCCTAGCTTTCCTGCTCTTGCTGTTGCTGCTGTTCCTTCGCGATGCGGGCAGCGTGACGGCGACGTTTGCGCAACTGCTCAAGGCGCTCCTCCAACAAAACGTCGAGCTCTTCAATGGAGCGACGTTCGCGCAGCATATCCCAGTGGGTACGTGGTGGTTTGGCTGGCTTGGATTCAACGCCTTCACCTTCAATAAGGGTGCCAAGTTGACCATTCTTGCACATCCACTCTTCGGGAATCTCTGCGTCATCCGCGAATGGAACGTCGAAAATTTCGCCCGATGGAGTCTTGTATTTGACCATCTGACGGGGTGCCAGGTCATGGTCGCGATCAGTTTCGTAGCTGACTGCGCCCATACGGCTACCGCGCAATACGCGATCGGCCATGTTGCATCCATCCCTTCACATCTTTAGTGCCTGCTCGCTTCACTCTACAGGCAGTCTTACCATTATAACGGTAGGGCTGTTTAATTTGTTCCCCTTGAGTGGGCTAAGGTAGATGAACGTGACACATCCCCAGACTGAATTGCGACCCACCTGCCAATGGTGTGGGAGTGAGTTGGCTGTCCAGAAGGGGAGAGGCAGGCGTCGAAAGTACTGCAGCGCTGCATGCAAACAGCGGGCGTATGAACAGCGCCACAATTTCATCGGCACCGCCATCCCACAGCAGGCGGTAATTTTGGCACCGGATAAGGCAGAGTCACTGCGTGACGATTTATATGCATTACGCTGTGCTGCGGAAGACATTGCGACAGCCTGCTCTGAGAATGCGGAGCGCAACGAAATTCAGCAGTTATGCAATGAGCTAGTGTCCATGGCGATACGTATTGAGAAACTGAGGTAGAAACGTGCAGAAAATGAGCACCACCACGAAAGCGCTCTTGGCGTTGGCAGTAGTGGTGATCTTGGCCCTGGCCGCGCTAGCTATCGGTCCCGTTGTCTATACCTTGGCGATGGGTTCTGGTGTGAAGACCGAGGGGATCAACGAACAACAGGTACAGCCTGCTGCGACCGATGTCAACGGTGAGTGGAACATCACCACGCGCGCGGGGCATAACTCGACGTCTGTGGGCTTTACCTTTGACGAGGTTCTTCCTGGTGAGCGAACAAGGACATCGGGATCTACACAGGACGTGTCTGGTTCGGTCACGATTGAAAACGAGACTCTGACCGCCGGTGAGGTCACCGTAGGAATGGGTAATATCGTCACGGACCGAGATAACCGTGACTCAAATGTGCGTATCAAGATTTTGCACACGGATGAATTTCCAGTGGCAACATTCACGGTGACCGAGCCTGCGGATGTCTCCGGCCTTCCAGAAAATGGCTCAGTGGGAACCGTTGAGTTGACTGGCGATATGACGATCCACGGCGAAACCAACTCGATCACGCAAGAATTTAACGTTGCACGCGACGGCAATAATCTTGTCGTTGCGGCCGACATTCCGATTAATCGCCTGGATTACGGCGTGGAGTCACCGGAGTTTGTTGCAGCGACCATCGCCGAGGAAGGCGAAATCAATGTTCGCCTAAATTTTGTACAGGATAAGTAGGCGAAATTACGTCACTGTTACGTAAAAGTGCCGGCCGGGTGCATGTCCGCCAAGTGACGATGCAGAAGATTATCAACAGTAACGGAGATGATCCCTCATTGTCCGATAATGTACATTATGTCAACTAACGTTTATGGCGCCGGTCCCCGCTTAAGTAAACCATCGCCCCCTTAGCGCATACCGCGACGATGCCGGTGCGTTAACGTGAAGTGCACCACCTCAAGCATGCTTTCTCTGACCAGTGCCTCCCGCAACGACAGCTGCCAGATCCAGAGCCTGCGGTACACCGCATCGAAACCATCAGCAGCCGCTTCTCGCAGCTGCGTGGTAAACGTCTCACGCTGCAGTTTCAATGACTGTTCAAGATGTCCTGGAGCATGCACTTGGCTGATCACCCGCAGGCCCGTGTGCCGGTCAACGAGCTTGAGTACATCTTCTGGCTGCGGGTAGCTCAGGCCAGGCCAAATATAGGCCCGCAGTGATTCGACAGCAGCCTGTGCTGCAGGATTGAATCGATCGGTGGCCGTGACGGTCTGGAGCGCCGCTTTCCCGCCAGGGGCGACAAGCTTATCTACGGCAGTGATAAACGGCACTCGTTGGTCAGGAGGAATGGTCTCGAGCTTTTCGGCACTAACAACGGCGTCGTAACGCCCATGCCAGCGGCCTGGGGCAAAGATCGGCGGATCAATCAGCTCGGTATGGACAGCGTCGGCAACTCCGGCAAACGTCAGTCTCTCATGGAGTGCGTCGTAAAGTTCTGGGTCTGCCGTGACAGTATCTACGGTTGCGTTACACCGCGCTGCCTCAATGGCAAGGGCGCCACCTGCTGACGGATACTCCAGAATATGGGTTCCAGGACCCGCGGCAACATAATCGAGCAGCATGCGTGCTGCTCGACGCTGCGCATCGCCAAGATCATCGCGATTCACATCCAGCGGATCACTGATCTCCGTGATGTCAACAAAATGAGTCGCAGGCTCGTCACCTCGGCCCGCCCCTCGTGCGTAGGATGGAACACTGACTCGTTGGGTCGTCGGCACGCCCGTGGCAAATCTGCCCGCAAACGCACTCATCCCATCTCCCGAGTAGCGTTCTACTAGCTCTGGGGGTACTTCCCCGCCAACATATTCTTCGTCGGTAGGCACTACCGCGGTTTTTGGATGATACTCAACAGCCAGTAAGGCTGCCAGAACATCGACGAGGCCGCCTGGGGTGTCAGTCTCCCACTCTCCGGCAAGGTAGCCTTCTGCCAGACCCACCCAGCCGTGGGTAGCGATGCGTGAAAATAACGCTTCGTGCTTAACGACGAGATCTGCCGTTGGATGCTCGTCGTTAGGCACAAGTGTCAAACCAGCGTGAGCACAAGCTCGCGCGAAGGCTGCTTCTGCCCGACGGGCGCGCATTCGGATACCCCAACCGGCAGGAACATTCGCGACGCTAGGCCACGCCTTCGCATCAATGCTTCGCGTGTAGGGCATTTCAATCACGCTTTTCACCTTAAACCAGTACGCGCGGTATTCTTCGTAAGGCGCGACGTGTGCCTCGCTTCGTGAGGCCCTCACGTAGCGTTACTATGACTTCAGTTGAAACCGGTAATTAACCGTAGAATGAAGACGGATTTCTAATCCATCCCAATAAGTACTGCTGCACAAGGAGTTAAATCTGTGTCTCAATCACCCACCCGACCACCAGGGAACCGCCACCATGTCGTAATTATCGGTTCTGGATTCGGTGGCATTTTCGCGGCGAAGGAGTTGGCAGATGCCGATGTCGACGTCACCTTGATCTCCCGCACCAACCACCACCTGTTCCAGCCTCTGCTTTACCAGGTTGCTACCGGCATCTTGTCCTCTGGTGAGATCGCGGTGTCCACCCGTCAGATCCTGTCACAGCAGCAAAACGCTCGCGTGATCAAAGGCGATGTGGTGGACATCGACGTGGAGGACCAAGTTGTCCGCATTAACTCCAGCGCCTACGAGCGTTCTTTCGAGTACGATTCCTTAATCGTCGCCGCTGGCGCGGGCCAGTCCTACTTCGGAAATGACCACTTTGCACAGTATGCTCCTGGATTGAAGACAGTCGATAACGCTCTTGAGCTGCGAGCACGTATCGTTACCGCGTTTGAGCGCGCGGAGGTCGCACAAGACCCAGTCGAGGTGGAGCGCTTGCTAACGTTCGTCATCGTCGGTGCTGGTGCGACGGGTGTGGAGATCGCCGGCCAGATCGCGGAAATGGCAAACCGCTCCTTCAAGGATGATTATGACAGTTTCGAGCCGAGCCAGGCGAAGATTATCTTGCTCGATGGCGCATCGCAGGTTCTGCCTCCTTTCGGTAAGCGCCTAGGCCGCAACGCTCAGCGTCAGTTGGAGAAGCTGGGTGTAACGGTACGCCTCAACGCGATGGTGACCGACCTAGATGCAAACACTGTGACCTTCCGCGACACCAAGACGGATGAGGAAACCACCATTGAGTCCTTCACCAAGATTTGGTCTGCCGGTGTGCAGGCATCACCGCTGGGTAAGATGATCGCGGATCAAACTGGTGCTGAGGTTGACCGTTCCGGACGCGTGATCGTGAATTCCCAAGCTCTTGCTGGTGAGACGAATAACATCTACGTTATTGGCGACATGATGAACTTGAATAATCTGCCGGGCGTTGCACAAGTGGCAATTCAGACCGGCGAGTACGCCGCGCAGTCAATTAAGAACTTCGTGGAGCACAACCAGGATCCACGTGAACGTGAACCTTTCGAGTACTTCGACAAGGGTTCGATGGCTATCGTCTCCCGCTTCTCTGCTGTGGTGAAGATGGGCAAGGTGGAGGTCACCGGCTTCATTGGCTGGATCATGTGGCTTGTCGTTCACGTCATGTTCTTGGTGGGCTTCCGTAACCGCTTCGTCTCAATGATCACGTGGGGACTTAATGCCCTGTCCCCTCGCCGCTATAACCTGGCAATCACGTCCCAGCAAATGCACGGCCACACCGGCTTGAGCAAGCTGAAGGTTTCAAACGGCGAAGAATCAAAGCAGCTTCCGGAAGTGCGCGACACCACCAATCTCGGAGAGGACTAGACTCGGTTGACCCCCACCCTGAGGTCGACCGGGGCGGATGCATGCACTGTGACCATTGTTACCAGGCTCAATACAGCATTAATTAAATATCACCTATATAATGGGTGATATGTGGGGTCCACGCTTAAACAAGCGCACCAACCAGCGCAAAAGAACGATGTTATCGGTATAGGAAAGGGACAGCGTGTACCCCAGAACGGTTTTAGCTTTGATCAACTGAAAGGGACCGCTTGTGACTACAGTCACTTCACCAAGCCACACCGCATGGCAAGGCTTCGAGGACGGGCCGTGGACGGACACGATCGATATCCGTGACTTCATCCAACGCAATTACACCCCGTACGACGGGGACGCGTCTTTCCTTGCTGGACCCACCGAGAAAACCCTCCGCACGTGGGACCACCTAGAAGAAAACTACCTCTCCGTCGAACGTCAACGTCGCGTATACGCTGTCGATACCGATACCCCGGCGGATATTGACGCGTTCGGCCCCGGCTACATCTCAGAAGATGACGACATCATCGTCGGCCTGCAAACCGACGAGCCTTTGAAGCGCGCCATGATGCCGTACGGTGGCTGGCGCATGGTCAAGCAGGCCATTAAAGAGTCTGGCGAAGAGGTCAATCCCGATGTAGAGACGATTTTCACCAAGTATCGCAAGACGCATAACGACGCCGTCTTCGATATCTACACGCCCCGAATCCGTGCGGCGCGCTCATCACACATCATCACCGGCCTGCCAGATGCCTATGGGCGCGGACGGATCATCGGCGACTATCGTCGCGTCGCCCTTTACGGTGTGGACGCTTTGATCGAGGAGAAGGAAGCCTCCAAACACGCAGTCGGGTCCCTTGGCTTTTCTGAGGATTGGGCGCGCTTCCGGGAAGAACACTCCGAGCAAATCAAGGCGCTGAAAAAGCTGAAGGCGATGGCTAAGGCCTACGGCTTTGACATTTCGGGTCCCGCAACGACCGCCCAGGAGGCGGTGCAGTGGACCTACTTCGGCTACCTCGCAGCGGTGAAGAGCCAAGATGGAGCAGCGATGAGCTTCGGCCGCCTCTCCCCTTTCTTCGACATTTACTTCGAGCGTGACATCGCCAACGGCACTCTTACCGAGGAGGGCGCTCAGGAGATCATCGACGCACTAGTGATCAAGCTGCGCATCGTGCGGTTCTTGCGTACCGAAGATTATGACCAAATCTTCTCTGGTGACCCCTACTGGGCGACCTGGTCCGACGCTGGCTTCTCCGAGGACGGCCGCCACCAAGTAACTAAGACCGCATTCCGCCTGCTGCAAACCCTGCGAAACTTAGGCCCCGCACCAGAGCCGAACATCACTATTTTCTGGGACCCAGAGCTTCCCAACGGGTACAAGGAATTCTGCGCTGCGATCTCCATTGAGACCTCATCGATTCAGTACGAGTCTGATAAGCAAATCCGCGACCAGTGGGGCGATGATGCCGCGATTGCGTGCTGCGTGTCACCGATGAAGGTGGGCAAACAGATGCAGTTCTTTGGCGCGCGCGTTAATGCCGCGAAATCTCTGCTGTACGCCATCAATGGTGGCCGCGATGAGATAACTGGCCAGCAAATCACCAAGGATCACACCCCAATCGAAGGTGATGGGCCACTGGACTTCGACGAAGTCTGGGAGAAGTACGAGCTCATGCTCGACTGGGTTGTGGGCACCTACGTGGAAGCGCTCAACATCATCCATTACTGCCACGACAAATACGCCTACGAGGCGCTGGAAATGGCACTGCACGATTCCGATATCATCCGCACCATGGGATGCGGGATTGCAGGGCTGTCGATCGTGGCGGACTCACTGTCCGCGATCAAGTACGCCAAGGTCTACCCCATTCGCGACGAGACGGGTCTGGTTGTCGACTACAAAACAGAAGGCGATTTCCCGTTCTACGGAAATGACGATGACCGCGCTGATGACATCGCGGCCACCATCGTCCACACCGTGATGGAGAAAATCAAGGCTATCCCGATGTACCGCGACGCGATCCCGACCCAGTCTGTTCTCACGATCACCTCGAACGTGGTGTACGGCAAGGCAACCGGCAACTTCCCGTCCGGGCATAGAGCAGGCACTCCGTTCGCCCCGGGCGCGAACCCCGAAAATGGTGCCGACAATCACGGCATGGTCGCATCGATGCTCTCGGTGGGTAAGTTGGACTACAACGATGCCCTTGATGGCATCTCCCTGACCAACACCATCACACCATCTGGTTTGGGGCGCACTAAGGACGAGCAGGTAACTAACCTGGTTGGTGTGCTCGATGCCGGCTTCATCATGGACCCAGCATGTAGTACGTAGCAATTCCGGGGTGAGTGTGACACCACGTTCTCACCCGCATTGCACATCGACCTATCCACCCACGTCAATCACCTACACATTTACTAAGGAGAAAACACAATGGCTACCAAAACTTTCGACGAGCGTCTCGCATCCATGAAGGAAAACCGCCAGGCTAATAACATGGAATCCGGCCTCTACCACGCAAATATCAACGTCCTCGACGAGACAACTCTAGAAGATGCGATGGAGCACCCAGAGAATTACCCGAACCTCACTGTGCGCGTGTCCGGCTACGCCGTGAACTTCGTCAAGCTGACCAAGGAGCAGCAGCGCGACGTGATTTCGCGTACCTTCCACCAGGGCAAGTAATTCCAGTGAAAGCAGCGTCACAGTGGCTCACGATGGCATCACAGGAATAGTCACCCTCACCCCCGAGGAGGGCGACAAGGTCCGTGGGGTCGCGGCCGGTCTTGGCGGCGACGCCTACGACACAGCAGACGACCTAAACCGTGCCGAGCTCATGGAAGCGCGACGCACCGGCGATGTCGGGCTCGTCCACTCCTGGGAGTTGGTGACAGCCGTTGACGGCCCCGGAACCCGCATGACTATGTTCATGTCTGGGTGCCCGCTGCGCTGCCTGTACTGCCACAACCCCGACACAATGGGGATGAAAGAAGGCACACTCGAAACGGTGTCAGCCGTCGTAAAGCGCGTTCTGCGCTATCGGCCCGTGTTCAACGCGTCGGGTGGTGGGCTCACCATTTCAGGTGGTGAGCCCCTATTCCAGATCGCTTTTACACGGCGAGTCCTCAAAGAAGTCCACGATGCTGGCGTGCATACCGCTATTGACACGTCTGGCTACCTCGGGGCACGGCTTTCCGACGACGATCTTGCCAATGTTGATCTCGTGCTGCTTGATCTGAAGTCGGGTGATGAGGCGACTTATTCCAAGGTCACCGGTGGGCGCCAGCTGCAGCCCACACTGGACTTCGGCAATCGGCTTAACGCATTAGGTAAGAAGATCTGGGTGCGCTTCGTGCTGGTCCCCGGCCTTACGGACGAACCCACTAATGTTGAAAAGATTGCCGACATCGCAGCGCAGTGGAAGAACAGCGTGGAGCGGGTCGAAGTACTCCCCTTCCACAACATGGGTGCGGATAAGTGGGAGCACCTCGGAATGGATTATGAACTGAAAGATGCGGTTGCACCAACTGCAGAGTCGGTGGAACGCACCCGTGAAGTTTTCCGCAGCCGAGGGCTGACCACGTACTAGTCAGTGGGCCTGGTGAACAAAGCCACCATGAAGCGCGAATCCTGGGTGAAAGGCTTCAGGTCCCACGACTCAAAAACATAGTCGAGGGTGAACCCGACTCCCTTGGCGTTTTCCAAGAAGTCGGGAAATCCCCATCCACGCCCCGCACCGTAGCCGACGACGAAACGTCCACCAGCAACCAGCGAGTCGAAGATGTGTTGGAGGGCTGGCTCGCGACCTTCTGGAGCTAAGAACCCCATGACGTTGCCCGCCGACACTGCAACGTCGAAGTCATCTTCCGCGATGGGGTCAACTCCCAAATCGCCGACGTACCAACGCGCATGCGGGAATTGGCGCTTGGCGTGATCAATGAGAATCTCGTCAAGATCTGTCCCTACAACGTCGTGGCCTAGTTCTGCTAGACGGCCTCCGAGGCGGCCCTGGCCGCATCCAGCGTCGAGGATCCGAGAGCCTCGCTGTGGCGCGAGAGCATCCACGAGGCGTGCTTCACCATGGATGTCGTCACCAGCGTTGATCATATTTTGCCAGCGACGAGCATAGTTTTCAGAATGGTCAGGGTTAGCTGTAGTGACTTCTTTCCAGGTAGGCATGGCCTTCAGTATAGAGAAGCGTAGAATATCGGTTTGTCCTTAGCCCTTTCGGTGCCCTTTTGGCGCTCCTGGGCCCGTATACAACAGGAAGGTCGTGGCATGCCACCTCGTTTGCCTCGTCGGATGCTCAAGACAACTGAATCCACGGCACCGTCTTCTCCGCGGTATTCTATCCCGGTTGAGCGCGCCATCGACCTCTGCCGAGTGTTCCACGATGGATTGCGGTTAGCAGGCGATTTTCAGATCGATGCTGCGTTAGCGAAAGCCCGTGAGTATAGTAACGGATTCGTCTGGTTATCTCTTCATGAACCCAGTGACGAACAGATGACGAAAGTAGCGAAGGCCTTCGGCATCCATGAGCTGATTGTGGAAGACGCTGTGTCTGCCCATCAGCGGCCGAAGGTGGAGCGTTACGACGATCAGCTGTTCTTTGTGGTGCGCTCGGTCAAGTACACGGATGACGAAGAGGTTGTTGATACTCGACAAATTATTTCTACAGGTGAAGTTCAGATGCTGGTGGGACGTGACTTCATTATCACCGTGCGCCACAATGCCGAGCTTCCCGACGTTGCCGATTCTCTTGATCGTGAGCCCGAAACGGCTGCCTTAGGTCCAGCGGCGGTGGCGTGGAAGATCGCCAACAACATCGTGGAGGACTACGCCCGGATTACTGCGGAGCTGTCCGAGGATGTCGATGAGATGGAAAATGAGGTCTTTACGCCGCGCAAGAGGATCAATATTGACAAGATCTACATGTATAAGCGAGAGATTTTGGAAATGCGTCATGCTGTAGGTCCTCTGGGCCCGGCGCTTCGCACGGGTTTGAGTGTGAACAAGGACTTGCTGTCAAAGCCTTTGCTCAGTTACTTCCGTGACGTTCAGGATAACGTGCTGATTGTGACCGACCAAGTCAGCGGCTTCGATGAGAGGTTGTCGTCATTGCTAGACGCGTCGGTGGCGAAGGTAACTTTGCAGCAGAATACGGACATGCGCACTATTTCTGCAGTAGTTGGTATGGCTGCGGCTCCCACGTTGATCGCCGGTATTTATGGCATGAACTTTGCGAACATGCCTGAGTTGGAGTGGGATCTTGGTTATCCTTTTGCGTTGTTGCTCATGCTGGTAGTGGTGGTAGTCATGCTGTGGTGGTTTAAACGCAATGACTGGATTTAGTACATGTTGCTTGCTACTTCGTGGCCCTAGTTCGTGGCCTCTTCTGAAGTCGAGGTGGGCATGACCATAGTGCGGAGCTGACTAACGGCGCACAGTTTTTCTTCGTTACTCATTTCAATCCGCCACAGTTGAGTAGTCCTACCGAGATGGATGGGTCGTGCGACCACGTCGATTCGGCCCTGCTTGATGGATTTCAGGAAGTCGGTGGAGTTACTGATGCCCACTACCGGAGCACCTGCTGCCACCACTCCTGCCGTTGAACCAACAGACTCTGCGATGGCAGCTAGCACTCCCCCATTCACCAGCCCCGCGGGTTGAAGAATATTGGGTGTGACTTCTACCTCACCGGTCACGAATTTTGGGCTAATTCGGTTGAATTGCAGGCCAATAAACGTGTCGAATAGTGGGCGGTGGGCGTTGATAGCGGCCAGTTCTTCGTCGTTAAGCGCGCGTTGGCCTGCGTTGATAAGGGTTTCATACACCGTGGATCTCTCTTTCCTGCACCCAAAAGCACTTAGGTAGTACTTTTTGTAAAATTCGGCTGACAATAGTCTCACATACGAGTATGGTTGAGACTATGACCACAGATAATAACCTCGCACAAATCGGCGTTGTGGGCCTGGCAGTCATGGGCTCCAACTTGGCACGCAACTTCGCTTCCCGCGGCATCAAGACCGCTGTCTACAACCGCACCTACTCCAAGACTGAAGACTTCATGAACGAATTCGGCGAGACCGGCGATTTCGTCGCTGGCGAAACCATTGAAGAGTTCGTCAATTCCCTGGAGAAGCCACGCAAGGCCATCATCATGGTCCAGGCGGGTAAGGCTACCGATGCGGTAATCAACCAGCTGGCAGATGCGATGGACGATGGAGACATCATCATTGACGGCGGGAATGCACTGTTCAATGACACCATCCGCCGCGAGAAGGAAATGGCTGAGCGCAACCGCCACTTCGTTGGGGCTGGAATTTCCGGTGGCGAAGAGGGTGCACTAAAGGGCCCATCGATCATGCCTGGTGGCCCGAAGGAGTCCTGGGAGACCCTTGGCCCACTGCTGGAGCAGATCGCCGCCAAGGCTGAAGACGGTACCCCATGTGTCACCCACGTCGGACCAGACGGCGCTGGCCACTTTGTGAAGATGGTCCACAACGGTATCGAGTACGCCGACATGCAGGTCATCGGTGAGGCTTACCAGCTACTGCGCTTCGGCGCGGGCTACGAGCCAGCTGAGATCGCAGACATTTTCGCCGAGTGGAACAAGGGTGACCTGAACTCCTACCTCATCGAGATCACAGTGGAGGTCCTGCGTCAGGTTGATGCGGAGACCGGCAAGCCACTGGTTGATGTCATTTTGGACGCTGCAGGACAAAAGGGCACTGGCCGCTGGACGGTGAAGGAAGCACTTGACTTGGGCATCCCCACTACCGGCATCGGTGAGGCAGTATTTGCACGTGCGCTGTCCTCCTCCCTCGATCAGCGCAAGGCAGCACAGGGTAACCTACCAACCGGTGCCCTAAAGTCCTTCGAGGACCTTGGCATTTCCAAGGAGGACTTCGTCGAGGAAGTCCGCAAGGCACTCTACGCGTCCAAGTTGGTTGCGTACGCTCAGGGCTTCGATGAGATCAAGGCTGGCTCCGACGAGTACAACTGGGGAATCAACCCAGGCGACATGGCGATGATCTGGCGCAACGGCTGCATCATCCGCGCAGTCTTCCTCGAGCGCATCAAGGAAGCCTACGATAAGAACCCAGAGTTGGCATCCCTGTTACTCGACCCATACTTTAACGATGAGCTCAAGGGCCTGATGGATTCCTGGCGCAATGTGGTGGTTTACGCCACCCGCCTGGGATTGCCAGCACCTGTGTTTACCTCGTCACTGGCGTACTACGACTCCCTGCGCTCCGAGCGCCTGCCGGCCGCTATAGTTCAAGGGCAGCGTGACTTCTTCGGCGCTCACACCTACAAGCGCGTCGATAAGGAAGGTACCTTCCACACCGAGTGGTCCGGTGACCGCACCGAGACCAAGATGGACTAGATTCTTTCAACTCTTCGGCTAAAGACCTCCCCAACGGGGAGGTCTTTTCTTGTTCAGAGAGCGAAGACAAGCGCACCAAAGAGTGCTTCGCGCAACCCAAAGATTCCAAGTGGAATGGCAACTAACAGTGAAAGACCAACAACACCCAGAATCAGCAGCACCACACAGCCACCCAGGGCACCCAACCACGGCTTCGCTTTCGCCATGCGTGCTTGTCCCGGTGTGGTTACCTCTGGGCGAGCCTGTGGATCCTCGTAGCGTGTTGTGGCACGTTCCTCGGCAACGTGCACCTCATCGCGGCCATGGATCCCCTGAGGTGCAGGCGTATACTCTGCGCCGTCTGGCAATTTCTGTTGATTCACTGCCGGCTCCATACTCTGCTCATGGTGTGGTCAACGTAATGGTCGAATGCATCGCCACTCAAATTACTAGTCTGGGCCAACCTGTACGTATCACGCCAAAACTGATATACCTGTGGCATCGGTACGCGATGATCGTTAGAGCGGTACTGGCGGTGCACACCAAGCACCCATTCCACGGCGTGCACGATACGCGCCACTCCGCGTGGCCCAAAACCGTGCCACACCAGGGGTGCTGCCATTGCGCGTACTTCTACGCTGTGGGCGCCAGGCAGTGTGTCGTCGTCAAGCGCGCTTACCGACGTCACTAGATCCAAGTCGACCACATCAAGTTGGCCTGGACCAACACCTAAGAATAGGTGCCGATTTGTTGCTACGCACGCGGATTCAAAACCGGGATGTGCGCATTGGGCAACCTCAAGAACAACCTCGTCGGGCCTGCAGACGCTGACGACATCGTTTACCACCCTCGTTGCGATGTAATCACCCTGAGCGCGTGCAAGCGCAGCATCAGCGAATCGGGGCGCGCTGTTGTCAACCGAACCGTCCGTCATGCAGGCTAGAATAACACCATCAGAATCTTTCCGCTCAAGCCCGAGGAGGTTGATCGTATGGCTGCGACTGCACGGCGTGTGGCGTTCGATGCTCCGGAATCGTTTTTCCACAAAGACCCGAAAGCTCTGTGGCAATGGTCGACGAACGAGCCCGACCTTGATGCGGTACGTCTGGCTACCTTCGGTGCTCCGTATCGAGAAGACCGGCCCATTGATGGGCCACCTGCGTTTGGCGTGAAGCACAACCACACGCTGTATCGCAAAACCCTCGAGCGCTCCTGGGGCTTTACCGACGGTGACGGCGCCCGAGCGCAGATGGAACTTCTGCTTGGGCCGTACAACCATGCCACCGAATTCGACTTCATCATGTTCGCCGGCGAAGAACTCATTGAACTAGAACGGGCCGAGGGCGCGCGGACTGCAGTGTGGGAGGCACGCAAGCGCGACCTTGAATCCTTCATCGCCCGCGCAGTAGCAGCCCACAGCATGAGCGGATCCGAAGCTGTCTTCCAGTTCAACTGTTGGATGGATCTGCGTACTAGCAAAACTTTTGCCGAAGCCGCGCCACCACGTGTGCCGTTGACAACAAAAGCGTGGGATCTCATGCGCATTGAGATCGTCGGAGGAAAGTCGGTTGAGTTGGGCTGGTTGCCTGTCGACGACTACCTTGACTACTCAGCACGCGCGCTACAAGCCTTGCAGCACTACTACCCCACCTGGGCGGATGTCGCTGCAGGTTTTTGGTGGGGCCGTGCTATCTGGATGGCTGATGAGATAAAGACACCTGAAGGTGCTAAGCGTGGTCTGGGAGAAACCCATGAGACGCTCACGAATCTACTAATCCACCCGCAGTCGCCGTGGCGAGTAGCACCACTGCATCCGGAGTAGTGCACAGAATCAAGCGTTCTGCGCCCGCCACTGGACCTGCTTCCACCACTCAATGATCCGCTCCACGTTGAGTCTGCCGTAAGCAAAAGAAGCAGGATCGTCCTGTGGAATAGCCGCCGCGTAGAATTCTAAGGTGTAATCAGGCCAGCCCCATGAAACTCGTTCGCGGACCAGCTTAAATTGCTTGCTCATATTCTTACGCGCAGCTGTAGACCATCCGAAAAGATCGACCAGGTCATCGACCTTCTTTGTTTCAGGAGCGCCCGCGAGTAAGTACTCAATGGTTTCTGGTAACAACCCGCAACCAGCAGTGATTGCGGCAACGTCGGAAGGGTGCGGGCCAGCAGGCTGGTTGTTCTTCTCTTTTTCAACAGCCTGATCTACGGCATCCAGCAAGCTCATCATCTCATGCTTACGCAGCCGGTTTGCTGGCTCATTGTGGTGCGTCAAGGTTTGGCCACCGATCGTCTTGCGGTCATCTTGCAGGTAGACATAATCACCTAATTGTCTGTGCCCGAACCTGCTGTGGACAATCGCATCAGAAACAACGAGGTCACGAGGAATCAACTGTGTAGTTTCAGCCCGATGCCATGCGCTGCACAGCAATCCACGCTGTACAAGAATACGCAGTATTGTGGTCCATTGCTGCCAGTGTTCAACAGTGTGATCGGTGTGGGCACGAGCCGTTGGTGATGCCCAACGCCCCATGAGGAAGCGCTCCCTGCCTGTGATATTAAACACCGGTATCGGAGTGCCTGTGCTAGTCGTTGCGTCATAGTCCTGCTCTAACCCAGCAAGCATTAGTGCATAGCGTGCATCAATAGTCTTGGCGCGGATGTATTCATAGCGGGTGAAGTGGAACAGTGATGCCACTGCATCGGAAACATGCAAGGGATCGGCCCGCTTTGCTTGCTGCGTAGCCAGAACAGCGCCACATTCCTTACGCATCTTTTGCACGTGGGCCACCTGTTTCTCGATAGCAGCAATGAGCTCTGGGTGCTCAGTGTCTAAAAGCTCGGCGACGGGCATGATCTCGTCGAGAAGCAACTGTGCCTGATCTGCAGTCACGTTGCGCAGCAGTCTACTGGCGGCCTCATCGCAGGCGGGAAGCTGTTGAAGAAGAACCGCTGGAATCCAACGCATCGGATCAGAATCCACCTGGCGGGTCCTCCAATGCTCAATGTCGCGCACTGGGCTGGAGGCATCCTCAACCCATATCGACGGCGCTGATATGTAGCGAGACTGCGCATCATGGGTCACCCTCCATTGTCCCCCGCCAGGTCGATCCACGATCAGCCGTGATTCCGTCACGCCGGCCCACAACCGGGAAGGTTTTTCAGAGTTGGGGATGTCCTGGATTGCTTTGAGAGAGATTCGGTCCGGTGTGTCACCCGGTATTAATGCGCCAGAAGACAGGATGCGGTAGCCTTCGTCGTTACGCGAACTAACCGGCAGTGGCTCCTCATACCCATCGAGGGTTCTAAGTTCGAACATGGTGCCCTCTGCGACCCACATGCCCTGCCACCCGACCTGGTAGCTGCCAGGTACCGCCACTGGCCACAGTGCAAGGATATCGCCCTGGCTCTCCCACCCATACCGTGTCGCCGACGAGATGAAATCGGGTGGTTCGATATCGAACATGGACACAGTATTACCTTCGACGTAGGCCACACGATTCCCGGAAATCAACACAGCGCCCGGCGATGACTCGGACACGTCGACCGTCCCGTGGCTGGCTAAATCACGGTAGGTGCGCACAAACGTAGACCAGTCCAACTCGTTGAGCACACCGTGGCGTAGTCCTGAAGCTAATACTTCACTCCACCCCGGATTTAACGCCGTCGCTACAGCGCCAGGAATCTCGTCGGCAACAGTTGCCCAATCGACCTTGAGTAAATGGCTCACAATCGCGCGGGCTTCATCAATAGTGCTGTCGCGTAGGTGTTTGCCAATCCGGTCGCATAGTGCCGTGAGCAGGGCTGGGCCACCAAGCCGTGGGAATAGTTCAGAAAACCACGTGTCCGCATGCAAAGATCTAAACGCTGATAATACGATATCTAGCGCTTGGTCGTGGTCGACGATGCCTGTTACTCCCCAATCGGGTTCGTTGTCGTTTGACCATGGTATGTAGTGAATGCGCGCGCCTTCGGGAAAGACTACCGGTGCCCCAGCCAGCAGCAGCGCATTGACCACACCAATCGGCGCATTGTTGAGAACAATCGGCTCACTGACTGTAGAGAAATCTGCCCGTGCGATCTCGTCGCGCACCGCCGCTGATGACACCGAGGTGACCAACAGTGGTATCAGCTGCGCAATCCATGCGGCATGTTGCTCCGGGTTGCGGCGTAGTTCTGCAAGTACACCTGCACGCTCGAGGAGGGCGAGGTAGTAGTCGTTGCGAGAATGCACGAATCGTGTCGAAAGTAGTGTGTCGCGAAACTGAGACTTCTTCCACAGCGGGGCAAACTTCAGCGCTACCACATGGGAGGTACCCGCTAGCCCCGGCGAGGTGAGCACCAAGTCACCGATTAGTCGGTCAGTTTCTGCTTTGTTGCGCCCTTCGCGTGCTGCCGCTTTGCGCATGTCACTCAGGAAGGTGGAGTGTGCGCTGTGACCTGCGCCCAACCACTCCTCTGCAAGGGCTACAGCCGTATCGAAAGAGGCCTGCTCCATCTCGGCTTTTAGTTCCCTAACCGCGACAAGTCCGCGTTTAATCAGGTCCGACATTGCCTGGCGATGGCGGTGCGGATCAATGGGAAGCCCGTGTGCACGTTCCAGCTGCCGGGCTGTGGAGGCCATCTCCTTGGCAAGTTTAATTTGGTAGGCATCGCCGAGCAGTCGGGCACACTCCTCGCACAGTGGTGCGACTAACTCAGGTGCCTCGTCGATCAATGGCTCGGCGCGGGCCATGATAAATCCACGCAATTCTGACTGCGCTTTGTGAATATGCTTCTGCAGGTATGCCAAATCGCCCATCAGCCGTGTGACCGTAGCGCGGTATTCGGGGAAGTTCACTAACGCATAATCAACAAAACTTGCGGTGTCCGCGGGCACTCGCCCTACCTCGCGCACCGCCAGAACCTCACCATCGAAAATCGCGGTTGTCGCCTGGACCGCTTCGGGTGCTGTGGTCAGTGTGACCAGCGTGCGGCCTGCGATGTGATGATCGAGCGCGCTTAACGACGACCACCCTGCTGGGCTTTCATTGCGGGAAACAATCGGTGAAAGGGTGCTCATGAGTGAGCCTCCTCGGTTGTGTTGTCAATTGTGCGGGCTGCGTACGCTTGGTGGGCCAGGCGCATAGTTTCTGACCACGTGACAGGGCCGATGTCGCTAGGTGGAACACTGCGATCAGCGGCTGTGAAATACACTGAGGACAGGAAAGCCTTCTCCTTCGGCGAGACAAAAGAGATATCCAACCGGCCTTGCACCCGGCGGCCTTGTTCTTCGACTTCTACCTGGAGGTACTGGGTGGAGAACTTTGCGCCGTTATCGCGGGCGATGCCAGCAAGAATTCCACCGGGGTTGATCTCTGCGTCTGCGTATGCCTGCATTGCGTCTTCACGCTCACGAAGCGTTTCAGGTAACGGGTACACGTCGCGGAATAACTGGTCGACGCTCTGCGTCACACCAAGGTCGATGACAAATTCACGCCACTGATCACGCTGAGCTATTTTGATCGGGTGCGGGATCTGGACCAGCTGGCTTGCACTGACCTCAACCTCATGGCTTTCACCGTCGAGATCTACCAGCTGGAGGCAGGTGGCGTCGGCATGGCGCAACAAACCGTGCACTCCTCCAGCAGTGACCACCAAGTCTTTCACATAGTGCTGCCACACTGAATCTTTCCAGATAGCACCGAGTACCTCGCTAGGAACAGGGCCCTCTTGAAACAGCCAGGCTATGACTGCTTCGCGGCACCGATCGTGGTGGGCAGCAAAATAGTTGCGCAGTGCGTCGACCTGTTGATATACCTCATCAGTCTTCGCTTTCTTCGGCACACTTTTCAGTGTTCTGCCTTTCTTGTTGCGCGCGACAATCTTATCGGCATACGCGCCTGATAAGGCGAAGTCATAGTCTGCGCCCTCGAACCAGCTGCTTATCGCAGTGTCAGCGTTGGATGTCATTGTGACTCGGCCTCTGCATTCGTCCTGCCAGCGTACACATAATTAGCCATGCGTACTGCCTCTGACCACAGCGTGTGACTGATCTCGTCCCAGTGGGCTTCCCTATCCCCGGAGGTGAAATGAAGATTGTAGATGTGGGCGGTATCGTCGAAGGCCCAGGCTTCAACCTCGAGATATGCGCCAACGGTGGTGCCGTTTTCTTCCATGGTCATCCCGATAGAGTTAAAGGTAGCGCTATAGCCAGCACCCCGGGCACGTCCGATCAGTGCGCCTGCGCGTGAATACTCGGAGCCTTTGAAACTGGACTGCACAACTTGGCCGTCCGCTCTGTCTGCTGGCTTCTGATAGACATCGCGCATCAACTGGTCCATTTCCTGCTGCACGCCAAGGTCGATGGCAAACTCCCGCCAATCCTCAAGATCAGGCAGTAACACTGGGTGCGGAATTGACACGACGGTGGTCTCATCGACAATCATGGTTGCCTCCTCGCCGTCTAAATCAATGACGGTAAGAGCCTCAGGTGAGACGTGGCGCAGCAGACCTGTCGCCGCACCGTCGGTAATAACGAGGTTTCCCAGCTGCTTTTGCCATGCCTTGTCGTCCCACACCGCTGCAATCACGCGTGTAGGTACGGTCACATCCCCAAGAAGCCATGCGCGTACGGTGTCCCGGCAGGTGCGTGCGTGCTGCTCAAGAAAATTCGCTTTGGTATCGATAGTTTCATAAGCGGACTCTACTTTTGCTTTAGCTGGCACGGTTTTTAGCACCGTGCCCTTTTTATTCCGGACAACCACCCCTGCGGTGTCTGCGTCAAGGGCGAAGTCGTAGTTGTTTCCTTCAATCCAGGTCATGCTTGGCCTCCGTTCTTATCCTTAGTGCTGATCCTGCCCTGTTAGGTGCAACCACCACTGGTGGACGCCCTCGACGTTGAGCCTGCCCCGCACAAAATCCTCTGGCTGATCCGGTAGCACCGCGAGCCGAAAATCGAGCCGCTTTGCAGATACAGCACTACTTGTCCCAGAGTTGCGGCGACCATGCTGTGGGATCTTCCACAGGGTTTCTTTCTGCGCTTTGGTAAAGCCGAACACGGTTTCATTTTCGAGGAATTGCCACCGAAATCCGCAAAGTTGATAAGCGATCATATTCGGTGTCAGTCCCGTCCTGGCTTCGATTTCTGCAAGGTCTCCTTGGTGCATCGCCTCAAGCCCAACAGCGTGGTCAGTATTGAGCTGCTGTTCAAGTACATCGAGTACACGGTGGAATTGCTGTGCGGAAAGAGCAGCCTCTGGCCCCGGGCGAACAATGGTGCAACCTTCAAGTTCATCACCGCTTAAGCGGGTGACGCACACATACGCGTTACGCCATGCTCCCCATGAGGACATCATGAATCCTGGAGCCTGGATATTGCTTCTGGTAGCTGAATCAACCTCCACGCAGGTCCACTCACTGCCTAGTACTCCTGCGTTGATCAGCGTGCGCATCGCGGAGATCCATTCATGCCACCGAGAGATACTTGGCATGAAGGACCGCGTCACCGGTGACAACAGGGATCCCACATAAGCTGCTTCATTACCCGCTAGCCACAGAATAGTTTCGGCTTGGCGCATCTCGTCAAAGCTGGCCTTTTCTTCGACAGTGCGCCACGCGTTGTAGGCAGCAAGTGGAAAATTCTCTGCGCCCTCGAACCTGGTAAAGGCGCCGTGTGGACCCAGATCGTGGGAAAGATCACTGCCCTTGATCGCGGATGTGACCACCGAATCGTCGGTAAGCGTGGCGAACTCTGAGTCAAGCATGGCACGGGTAGATGCAAAAGGTGCTGAAGGATTCATTCCACCGAGGCCTTCATGGACAGACGTCACGGTGCGAAGCACCATCTCGACGATCACAGGATCTGTGCTACCAATGGTTGAGGCAATAGTCTTTTTATCCGGCTGATTGAAGATGCGCCGGACATCGTCGTTGCGTATGGCGCGTAACGCCCGGCTGGCAGCTTCGTCGCGGGATACTAAGTTCCCAATTGCGGATAGTGGGAGTTGAATAGTGAAGTCGCCTGCGGATGCAGTTGCCACAGTCGAAGTCCGATCAAGGTGGTGCCTGCCTGCAAGCGTCGGTTGAGTCCAGACTTGCTTGCTGCGAAGGCTGTGATAGGAGTAGGTAAAAAGGAAGTGTCCCCCACCTGGTCGAGGTGCCGTCAGCCCGATCTCGTCTGGGTATTCAGCTCCATCACTTGTGCGCACATCGGCATGCTCCGGCATGCCATAGCGGTATTTTTCCGAGCTTGTCGAACACAGTGACCCCCACTCGGGCGTGCCGACGGTAAATTCGCTCACCCAACCTTTGTGCTGGCCATTGACCACAGGCGGGTCTACTTGGGCCCATTGGCCATTAATCCAGGCGAAGTAGCTGTTGTTGTCTTCGGTGTAATATGCGCCATCAATGTAGACAACCGAGCCGGAGCGATAAGTCTCAAGGGTTCCGCCCTCGGCAAGAAACCCTGATGCGGTGAGCCTTCCGCCATCAACGGCAAATGACGTCTCAGTTCCACTCAGCTCAAATTGTCCGGTGACGGGCACCTCATACTCAGTGCCAGCCTTAACCCAGTGGAGGTGCACACTGTTGACATCATACGTCGATCCGATCGGAGTGATGATGACAATATCTTCGCCCACTTTCCATGCACACCGTGGCCAATCATTCCCAGTGGCGACCTGCTCTGTGGTGTACCACTGCAGAGTGTCGCCTTCCACGTAGGCGATATCTCCTCCCGCCATCATGGTGACGCCAGGATAGGAGCTATGAACGTAGATCGCGTCGACATGGTGGCCCTTGCGCAGCATTTCTGACATCGCGTGCTCATAGGTCGGCCAGGTCAGCTCTGCAAAGTGACCTGTGCGCAGCCGCCGAGCCAGTGCCGAGACTGGGTCGAAGCGAAGAAGCCTGTCGACGAGTTCTGGGAAGTGGCGGTTAAGCGTGGCCAACGCCATCGTCTCAATACTTTTCTTGCGCTGCTTGATCCAGGACTGCGAAGCCAAAGCAGTCGCATCTTCCTGTTCTTGCTGGGCCAAGTAACGCTCAAGGGCAAGGCGCGCAACCTCGATTCCGCCCTCAAATTGCAACAGCTGGACGATGCTGGATCCGTACCAACCCTGAGGGTAGTGGTCATAGTTTGCGTAGACCAGCTGCATGGCGTCTTCATCGTTGGCAAGGGTATCCAGCCGGGTAGCAGGGCCCATGCGGTTGTCGGTGCGCTCTGGCAGTCGGGTGATGAAGGTTCGCGCATTGGGCGCATACTGCAGCGGGATCCCTTGAGCAAGCAGCTCGTTGAGCACACCGACATGCACAACATCAATCAAGATTGGCTCGAATTTTTCAGGGCTGCCGGGGCTATTGATCCCGTCAGGGAACTGAGCACGCCGGATTTCCAGAATCAGACCGTCTTGATTTTGGTTGCGGTGGGGGCTGGCCATATTGCTGTCCACCAGCTCCAGAACCCACGCAGCGTGCTCTTTGGGGTTCGCGCGGATTTTGTCCAGCAAGCCCGTGTTTTCCCAAATCTCAAAGGTTTGCTTCATGGTCAGATCGCGGAAGTCAGCCCTGAGTAATTCGCGCCAGTTTGAAAGCTGGGAGAAGTAAGGCGAGAGTTCGTCGATAAGCTCACGGCCTGCACGTTGAAAACCCGGTGTCGGTGCAAGTGCTTCGGCGATGGCGAGCTCTGCTGCCTGTGGGTCGAGTCGGTCGGCTTTGGCTGCTTTGCGTAGCTCAGCAAGCATCCGTTTGTGAGGTGTGTGCTTGGCGTTGAGGCGATAGGCGTTGAGTTCGAGCAGCTCGTCGAAGGTGGCGGTTTTCGCCTCGGCGCTGATCTCGCGGGCGCCGATAGCCCCAAGGCGTGCGAATTCCCTCATCGCTTTTGCATGACGTTGCGGGTCTTTATCAAGGTTTTTGTCGCGTTCGATCTTGCGCGCCTGCCCGAATAGCTGTTGGGCTTCTTTCAGTTTGCCGTTATCTGCAAGTATGCGGGCGGCTTCTTCGAGAAACAACGGAGCGATTTGCGCTGCTGTTTCGGCCAGAGCAGCACCGGTGTCTTGGGCTCGTTTCTTTAACTTGGTCGCGGATAGGTGCAGGTTGCGGCGCAGCCACGCGGTCTCTTGCATTGAGGTTACCGCGTCACGGGTGAACTCCGGGTAGTGTGTGATCGCCCATGCAGGGTATTCATCTGATTGTGGTTCTGCATATCCGACAGCTGTTACGGTTGGGTCCGAGTCGGCTACTTCGGAGACCACAGCCACAGCGGGTGCAACGTCGGTGACAAGCTGTACGACGCGGTGGCCGAGAATCTCGTAGGATACCGCCTGCACCTGCTCAGTTGCTCCCGTGGCCTTGTTGCGGCTGGTGTGGACTGTTGCAAAAACCGCCATATTTTAATGCCTTTCCTGTGAGCTTTTATACAAGTAATACACCCCCAGCGAGCAATGTTCCCGCCAGCTGCCATCCACAGCGCGTCTCAGCAGTCGTGCTGCCGTCGGTGCGGCACACTCCTCCAACCTGTCAGCATCGCCAGTGACGGCAGCGAACCTGTTGGCTAGGCCCTGTCTCCCGTCACGAAACGCGATGGTCGCCCAGGTTTTCAAAATGTCTTGTGGCGAGGCAGTAATGTTGTCAAAAGGCTGATCGCTTGACGTTGATGCCACTAATGGGCGCGGTGTTGGGCGGGGCCGATCCAGTCCCGGAAGATAGCGCCGACCTGCAATCCACAGTGCCAAAAGTTGGTTGTCGCGGTCTGCTAGACATGTTGCTGTGTCGCCGAGGTGATCGGTGAGCCAGGCGCTAAAAGTGTCTAAATCAAGCTGTTTGGCGCCTGGTGTGAAATCGAGATATTTCCCACCGATGTGTACTCCGTGAGTTGTGACCGTACCGATCTCACCGGTATGCCATGTTAGTTCGCCCTCAAGCACGCGGTCGCGCACCTTCTCATAAGTCGCCTCGGCGCCTTGGACGGCGCGTGCTTTCTTGCCACGCTGGAGGCTGCCGTCGGAGCTGGCAGCGGCTCCGGTGATCAGCAATGTGCGCCGTGACAACTCTGCGTAGGTGCAGTGGAGGTCTCCCAGGCGCACAGCTGAGTTCCACACGTTGTAAACGTTGCTTGCCTCTCCAGGTGGGGTCTTGCTGATGGAATACAGCTGGCCATCGGGGGTGCTGAACACGATGCGGATTCCAGCGAAACCGCCAAGTTCCACGACGGGTTCCGCCCAGAGAGGGGTCAGCCGCCCGTTGGCCCCAAGATCAATATTTTTATAGTTGTGGCGCACCCGCGCGGTCAGATCAGGATCGGCCGGGTTGTGCACCAACCGGTGCGTGACGACGAGCGCTTCCGTGACCGCATCGTAATCGGGATCGGAGGAGTAAAGCTGGGCAATCATACTGGTCAATGACCGTTCGAGGCGGTGAATCCCAGCCACGCGGGCGTCTTGTGTCAGGGAGGCTAGGCGTTGGCGGTGCCCCTCACCCATGCCGGTTAAACCGGTATGTGCCACCTCGGTGAATAATTCGTCGAGTGTGGCAACGATCCGAGCAGTCTCCTGCGATGTCGATGCAGAAACAGGTTCTGCCACCGGAGGTGGCGGGGTTGGTGTGTTCGCTGCACTAGCTTCTACACTAGCTTCTACAGCCTGGGGTGCTGCCGCAATCACGGCGGCGATATGCGCGCACTGTGGCGACAGCAGGCAGCTGCATTGAACTGAATCTTCGGTGATGGTGACGGTAGCTTTGCCCACCGTCACAGCAGTACCGTGACGATCCACCGCGTCTACGGTCATCGTTGTGGCGCGGTCGCGTAATCGCTGGGGAATTCGTGCCAGCAGCGCTTCGGCCACACTCGGGCGAATCGGTGCGAGATTGGTCATGCCAGCACCCCTGCTACCCATTCGGCGAGTTTGGAAGGTGTCATCGTCGCCACGCGCATGCCACGTTCTGCCAACGTCCGCGCCATCGCCACATCATACACCCCTTCGCCTTGATCATTGAGGGCTGCGCAGCCAAGCAACTGGACCCCTGACTCGCTTAACCATTGCACCTCGCCCACTAAATCGCCGGTGCTATATCCCTCATGAAAATCACTGATAGTGATGATTGCGGTGCGCGCCGGGTTGTCGATCAACTGACGTGTATAACGCAAGGCGCTACCAATATCTGTGCCACCACCAATAGAAATTTCTAGCAGTAACTCCAGTGGGTCGCCGATATGATCCGATAAATCAACTACTGAATCTGAGAATGTGAGAAAACTGATGCGAAGTGTTTTCACGCTTGCCAGGATGGCACCCGTGAGCGCTGCGAACACGGTCGACTGTGCCATCGACCCAGACACATCAACCAGCACAATAATGTGCCATGGGGAGACCTCGTGCCGGGGTTGATAAAACAGCGGCGTGACCGGCACCACCACGGGGCGGTCGTTGACCTCAGCGACGTGCTTCATGTTTCGGCGCAGGGTTGCTGCAAGGTTGATCCGCGCGGAGCGTCGTCGACCGGTGGTTGTTGAGAGCGCACCGTTGAGCGCTGGGTGAATTTCTGTGGCGAGTTTCTCGCTCAATTCAGCAACCGCTCGTCGAACAATAGGACGTAGTTCGTCCAGTTTTCCTTGGGGAAGGCCACCTCGGAGAGCCAGCACCTGGGCCAACACGTCTGCGTCTGCACGTACCTTTCTCGGGTCGGCGAAACTGACAAGGTCCAGATTGCCCCGCTCGACGGCCTCTCCTGCAATTTCTTCGAGCATATCGGCACCGAAGTGAGCGGTAATCCTCTCTGCCCAGTGGCGTGGCGCAGGCCAACCCCGGCCGCGTCCACCGGCGTGTCCGTATAACTGGTCTAGGGTGATACCCACGTCGAAGCTTGGCTGGCCCAGCTTGTTGTATTCCAAGCCCAGCAGCAACCGCCAGCGGGTCGCTGGTTGAAAGGACACATCCGCCAAACCTAGTGTGGTGAGCCGCTGCCGGATCTCTTCGTCGACACGCGCAAAACGTTCCAAATCCTGCGGGGCAATGTTGAAGGTAGAGTGGGCCACCCCGCGGTTTTGCAAGAACTGTTCGCGGCTGGTCACATCCGTGGCGTCGTCGAATGCGGTGCGCAAGCTGGGGGCGGCTGTAAGGAAGACGGAGTCGGGGCACTGCTCCACCCATTGCACAAACGCCTCCAGCTCTGGAGCATCGACCCAGCTACCTCCACTGGCCAGAAGGAATCCTGTAACTCGTCGTTGGAGCTGCTTGCGGCCAACGGGTGTGGCCACGCCTACCAGCCACCCAGCGATCGCAGCGTGAGAGTTCAGTCCTGTCTCCACCGAGTAGCGGGCGGACACAGCAAGGCCAGCTCCTTGCATCAAGGCTGATCCTTCAGTACACATGTGGGTCAGCTCGTGGCGCACCGTGACTGAGTCCGCGCCCAGCACTGCGACGGCACGAGGAAGCAAGCGTGCGTCGTCTTCATTTTCCGACTGCCGGATTCCCGCAAGCTCGCGAACCAGTGCCTCCTCGCACCGCTTCGCAACCTGTTGTGCCTGCTTCATCAGAGGCGCCGGAAGTATCTGGGTAGACGGGAGGGTGGCTTGCGCGACTGCACCGATAGTTTCCATGGCGCGCACCACTTCTGTAAATGTCGCCTGAGTGACACCTTGAGTGGCATATGATTCTAAGGCCAGGCGCAGCGCTCGAGGACTACCAGTGCGGGCAGCCTGACTAATGCTGTGGAGGATGACGTCACCGCTGGTTCCTGCTGATTGCAGGTTGTTATGCAGCGTGGAGCACAACCATGCGTCTACCGCCTGGTCTAGTCGTGCACCATAGCTCACCAGATTGTGCAAACCTAGCTGCGTCGGCTCCGACCACTGTACGCGTGCCGTGTAGCTGCGCGCGGGCAATCCACGGATCTCGGTAGCCGTGCGCTCAACAAGATAGTCCACGCCTGCAACGCTCAGTCGTTCCAGCATCAGGTGTCGGCGCAGTCCGGTCGACTGGTAAGGCTCAATCCGCAGCGAAGATATCACCTTTGTGGTTGGCATCTTGAGCTCTTTGAGCTCTTGGCGCACCGCAGTGACCAGTGCGGGTTGCTCGACGCTGTCTGGTAGGTGGCCTGTGCATGTGCCAACTAGCACCTTCTCCATGGCTTGTGCGATGATTCTTCCACGGCCAGTCACCGAGCCTTGAGCGAACACACTTGTTGCTGCCTCGACGATCTCGAGACGTCCCGGAGCTGGCATGTGACGCAGTGTGGCAAGACTTGTTGCCACGCGGTGTGCTTCAGCAATTTCACCAGTGCCTACCTGCTCCCCAGATTCGCGGCACGCTCGCGCAATATCCGTCAGCACTGCAGAACACGCATCAACTACGTCCTGGGGTGAGCGAGCCTCCCACACGTGTTGTTGCCACTGTGGATCCCGGATCCCTGAGGCATACCCGCCACGGGTATCAAGACGGGTAAAGCTAAACGGGATCAATGATGCGTTCACCGGTTCGGCTTCACGCGTGTGAGCACTGCACTGGGAGTCTTCGACGAGGCCGGCCGCATGGAAGCTTCCAACTACTGTCAGCAGCTGGTGCCCCACCGCGACAAGCTGGTCAAGCTGGTTACGCATGAACACTTCGCGCTGCATGGTGTGGCGATCCACGGTTGTTGCCATCCGTGAAGCGACACCGATACCGATCGCTGCACGTCGCACGCGTTCCGACGATTGTCCTGGAGCACGCCCCTCGACGTTGCGGTCCCAGTTATCTTGTCCGATTAACTCCTCGAACCCTGCCTGGTAGGTGGCTGTCTCATCGTCACGAGGTGTTCCGGCGGGCAAGTCGATGGCATAAATCGGGATCCCTTGTGCGTGCGCCCACCGCATGATGGCAAGTTCCGGCGAGAAATCTGCAAACGGCCACAAGCCTGCCCCACTGTCCCACGCGGCGGCGATCGCCACAGGTGCTCTGAGATCACCGCGTACCAGGTCTGGAACCATGTGTTGCAGATCTACCGGCAGCTCAACTGCTACCGCAGTTGGCCGAACTGTGTTGGCCACATCAATAACCATTGTGGCGCACGCAGGCGAATGATGACGCACACCGACGATAGTGAACGGATGACGAAGTATTTCGTCGATAAGCACACGCGGATCAGGCGAATTCATGTCGCTGGTCCCACAATACTGACCACGGGCTGCCTACCCCCTCACGTTCCGCGCGTCGACGCACCACCGCGTCCCAATAGGTGCGAAGCACAGCCGCATCATCAGGATTATCTTTGCGAACCGCACCGAGTAAGTGCGCCGGAACCTCGCTGAGTCGATCACGCCCGCCTGACCCAAAACAGCGGCTGGACAGAATCATCGACGAGGCGATACTGGCGGCCTCCGCCGTCGACATTACCGTAGACGGTTTCTCCACGCCCCACCCCTCTTCGGTCACTCCACGGCGCAGATCGCGGACGATTGTGACCAAAAGGTTGATAATCCGCTGATCAACCGCGCTTATCTCCTGTGGTAATGCCGCATCCTCCAAGGCTTGTTTGGTCCGCGTATCGACGAGGGAGATTTCCTTGGCGCGATCAGCAATTGGATCAATCTGTTCAAAATTAAACCGTCGCTTCAGCGCCGCCGACATCTCAGAAACACCACGATCACGTAAATTCGCGGTGGCAATCACCGCAAAACCTGGGCGGGCGGCCACGTTTTCCTGGCCGAGTTCCGGCACAGCGATACGCCGCTCAGACAGCACTGGCACCAAAGCGTCTTGAACTTCAGGTTGGCAACGGGTGATCTCCTCAACACGCGCTATTGCACCCGATGTCATCGCTGCCATCACCGCAGACGGAACAAGTGCCCGCATCGATGGCCCCTCGGCCAGCAACAAGGCATAGTTCCAGCCATAGCGCAGCTGATCTTCTGTAGTACCGGCACTGCCTTGAACCGTCAGCGTCGATGTGCCTGAAATCGCAGCTGCCAGCAACTCTGACAGCATGGATTTGGCGGTTCCTGGTTCACCCACAAGCATGAGCCCGCGTGAACCCAATAGCGTGACCACGCAACGCTCAATCACACTGCGTTCACCGATGAACTTTGGCGAAATAGAACCTGAGGCATCACCGCAGACAAAATCCACAACAGACTCTGGCGACAATTTCCACCCTGGTGGCCGCGAGTCCTTGCGTGCAACAAGATCTGCCAGTTCCGCTTTGTACACATCTTCGGGCAATTTGGTTTGCGCTACAGCTTCGGCAGCTTCGGTCGATGGCAATGTCTCACGCTCCTTTTCTCCGGTGATGTCCACTGTACTTCCGCCAGCCTGGACACGCGGGGGCGTTTAAGACACGCTGCCGCGCCTCACACTCCCTCGTACTGCCCAGAACGATCGGTTACAGGTTTTGGCTCACACTCAAGGTTGACAGTACAGTGGCAGAAATGACTACATTCGCCGACCTAGGCTTGCCGCGTTCGATCGTGAACGTGCTAACCAAGCAGGGCATTACTGAACCATTTCCTATTCAAGAGGCGGCGATACCCAACGCTCTCGCCGGTAAAGACGTGCTTGGCCGTGGGCCTACAGGCTCCGGAAAGACCTTCACCTTCGGCCTGCCGATGCTGGCGCAGCTGGCTGGAGCACCGTCTAAACCGGGCCATCCACGTGGCCTGATCCTGACACCTACCCGCGAGCTTGCCACGCAGGTTCGCGAGCGTCTCGACGACCCGGCGGCGGCACTCGGCCTGCGATTGCTCGACATTGTCGGTGGTGTCAACATCAACCATCACATCCGCGCATTAGCTGCACCCGTTGACCTGCTGGTAGCCACCCCAGGGCGCGCTGAAGACCTCATCAACCAAGGTAAACTCCACTTCGACCACGTGGAGATTACCGCGATCGACGAGGCAGACCAGATGGCGGACATGGGTTTTCTCCCCCAGGTGCGCAAACTGTTAGACCGCACACCGAAAGGTGGCCAGCGGCTGCTGTTTTCGGCAACGCTCGACGGGGACGTCGATAAGCTCGTTAAGCGCTATATGCACAACCCGGTAACCCATTCCACCGCGCCCGTTGAGGCATCAGTAGACACGATGGAGCACTACCAACTTATCGTCGGCGGGCGTGAAGAACGCAACGAAATTGTCCTGCGTATCGGCGCCCGCCCCGGCAAGACCATCATGTTCATGCGCACCAAACATGGCGTAGACCGCCAAGTAAAGAAGTTACGCCGGGTAGGCATCCATGCTGACGGTATCCACGGGGACAAAGGCCAAGGCGCGCGAACTCGTGCGTTGGAAGGGTTCGCAAACGGCTCCTGCCCTGTCCTCGTCGCTACTGATATCGCAGCTCGAGGCATAGATATAGACGACGTCTCTCTCGTTGTCCACGTCGATCCACCCGCAGAGCATAAGGCTTATCTTCACCGCGCCGGGCGCACCGCCCGTGCTGGTACGTCCGGCACAGTGGTCACACTAGTGATGGATGATCAGCAAAAAGAGGTCGACACACTGCTGAAAAAAGCTGGTGTAGATGCGAAGCGGGTACGGGTCACACCGGACTCAGAGGAGTTAGTTAGAATTACTTTAGCGCGGAAACCGCAGGGGTCTCCGCTTCCTCCTCCCGGACAACCGACACAACCGAAGCAGGGCAACGATCAAGGGCGCTCACAGCAGCGTAACCGACGTTCCCACCGAGGAAGGTCAGGGTCGAACCGGCGCAGGAACTCATTACACCCGAAATCCGGGCGTAATAAAGCAGGAAAGAATGGACGCTCGACCTAAACCCTAGAGGGTCGTCGAACAACTCATGGACATAGTCATATCAATCCTCGCACTGATCGGCTTCGTACTCTTGACGGCGTCGACGGGCTTGTTTGTTGCAATCGAATTCGCCCTCACCGGCTTGGAACGCGCCACCATTGACAATCACGTCAAAGAAAAGGGCGATCGCCGTGCAAAGGCAGTCCAGCGCGATTACCAGAACTTGTCGTTTGTATTGTCGGGCGCCCAGCTCGGCATCACTGTCACCACGTTGGCCACCGGTTTCCTTGCAGAGCCGGTACTGGCACAGTTCTTCACTCCCGTTCTTGAGCTCATCGGTTTGAGTGAATCGTCGTCAAGCGCGGTGGCGCTGGTACTGGCACTAATTGTCGCCACATTCCTATCCATGATTTTCGGTGAGCTGGTGCCCAAAAACTGGGCGATCACTGATCCAATGACGGTTGCCCGGTTCGTGGTACCGCCCGTGCACTGGTTTAACACAGTGTTTAAGTGGTTCATTCAGGCGATGAACAAGTCGGCTAACTGGTTCGTGCGCAAGCTCGGTTTCGAGCCGTCGGATGAGCCAGCGTCGGCACGCACCGCCCACGAACTTGGCGCCTTAGTGCGTAATTCTGCAGCAGCTGGAGGCCTCGACGCCTCCACCGCAGCGATGTTGGACCGCTCGCTGCGGTTTGGCGAGACGACAGCCGAAGAAGTAATGACTCCACGATCCACCATTAACTCACTCGACGTGGACGATACCGTCGATGATCTGATTTCATTAGCCCGCGACACCGGACACTCACGCTTTCCTGTGCGCCGCGGTGATCTCGATGACACCGTTGGCATGGTCCATATTAAAGACGCATTCTCAATACCGAAAGACCAGCGATCCAGCACCAAATTAGAATCTCTCGCAAAGCCAGTGGCGTTCGTACCAGGCACGCTCGACGGGGACTCGGTGTTAGACAAGGTGCGCTCGGCAGGCTCCCAGGTGGTTCTTGTTGCTGACGAATATGGCGGAACCCAAGGATTAGTTACCATCGAGGACCTCGTCGAGGAGATCCTCGGTGAAGTATACGACGAGTACGACGATGCCGAATCAGAGCGCGACTTCCAACGCTTCGGCGCCTCCTGGGAAGTTGCTGGTTTGGTGCGTCTCGATGAGCTTCCGGACAAAATCGGCTACACAGCCGCAGAAGGACCCTACGAGACACTAGGTGGGCTCATCATGTCCACACAAGGAGCTGTTCCCCAGGTGGGCGATGTGGTCTTACTTCCCCAAACCGAAAACGACGCCATGGAAGAGTTCGAGTCTGGCATTACTGGACGTTGGATTGCTCGTGTCACCGTCATGGATGACCGCCGAGTTGATAGAGCCATTCTCACTCCGATCTCTAACGAGGCCGCGGAGGAGTACAAGTAATGGGTATTTGGACAACAATTCTGCTGATCATCGGGCTGCTTCTGGCCAACGCATTCTTCGTTGCGTCAGAATTCGCCTTGATCTCTTCGCGCCGGGACCGTCTCGAGGCGCTGGTAGCGCAGGGTAAGCCGGCGGCCAAACGCGTGATCAACGCGACCGAGCACTTATCCATCTATTTGGCCGGCGCCCAGTTCGGGATCACCATCTGTTCCCTGATCCTCGGCAAGGTGGCCGAGCCGGCCGTTGCTCACTTCCTAGAGGCCCCGATGGTGGCGCTAGGGATCCCGGAGAACCTCCTGCACCCAATTTCCTTTGTGATCGCGTTGGCGTTCATCACTTACCTACACATTCTGTTCGGTGAGATGGTCCCAAAGAATATCGCAATCGCGGGACCGGAGTCGCTTGCGATGTGGATCACCCCAGCTATGGATATCTGGGTCAAAGTAACCCGCCCCCTGATCGAATTTTTAAACTGGGTGGCCCGTATCACTTTACGTGCGGTGGGCGTGGAACAAAAAGACGAACTCGACGCCACGATAGACGAGATTCAACTGGCCTCCATGATCCAAGAATCAAGCCAGGAAGGACTGCTCGACGCCGAAGAAACCGAGCGCCTCGCCAAAGCACTCCAGACCGATTCTTTAAGTCTGAATGACGTGATGATCCCCATCGAGGACGTCTACACCATTGAGTACTCCTCCCGCGGCGTCGCACTGCGGGATGTGATTACTGGCGTGCAGGAAACGGGCTATTCGCGCTACCCTATCTCCGGCCAGGCGGACTCGTTGCTGGGCTACCTGCACGTGAAAGATGTGCTGGATTTACTCGAAGACGGCGCGGACGATGCGATCATCCCCTATGACCGGATCCGGCCTCTCACAGTTATCGACGGTACTGGGTCGCTGGACGAGGCGTTAGCCTCCATGCACCGTCGCAGTGCCCACATGGGGCAGGTTCGCGTACGCGGCGAGCTCGTCGGTTTAATCGCACTGGAAGACCTTATCGAAGAGTATGTTGGCACCGTCTCCGACTGGACCCACGAAGATCAGTAACGTGCACTTGACCTTGGCCGCAGGAAAGGGACACGAACCACGGCCCAGTATCAGATGCTTTCCGACGCTCACAGCTTGTCGCAACGCTTAATCACACACTTGACTAGGTAAGATTCCCTTATCGGCGACATCTTTTCTAGTTTCAGTATGTCTGAGGAGGCATAGTGGGTCGACACAGCAGTGGTGAGAATAACTACAAATTGTCGCGGGGTTTAAGCGCGACCTTAATCGCGTTGGTACTGATCATCGCGCTAATCGCTTGGTTTTTCTTCCTGCGCGAAGACAGCGGCGAGGACCAAGCTCAGCCCAACTGCATCTCCGGTGACCTCACACTTCCCATTGCGACCACCAATGAGGAAATCACCCAACCCCTCATCGAGGCCTATGCCGCGTCGCAGCCAATTGTTCGCGACTACTGCGTGACACCGAGGCTTGTCAGCGCCATCTCCGCTGCAGCGGTGGTGGTGGCCGCCAACTCCCCCGTGACCAACGGTGCGTTGGATGAAGCATCGCGCACACCGTCGACCTCGGAACGCCTTGCAGTCGCCTCCGATCCTGCAGGTGTTTCTGGGGAGTCTAAAACCCCTAACCCGGCCGAGGTCAAAGCTGACGACGTCGACTACTCCACCGCAACTGACGCTGCTATTGCCGCGCGGGTGGCCTCCGTTTTGGCAGAAACTCCTGAGCAAGCTCGAGCCGCCCTAGGCGCAACCGGTGGGTCCTACCAGGTTGCCAGCAAGTCAGCCGGAGAGAAGAATTTCGTTGCGCTGGACGGAGCCGAGGTCATCTACACGGCGATTCCCCTTAACCCCGATGGCGAAGTCACCGAAGATCAAACCCGTGCGGGTTTACACTTTGCCCAGTTTGCTGCCGCATCTTATGAGGGGGCAGAGGCGGCAGAATCGATCGACCCTTCGGTGTGGGCCGCTGCAGCACAAGTGGTCTCACAGGCACAGATCTCGGGCCACGCGAAGGATTCCGCTCCTAGCCCCACGCCTACTGCGGAATCTTCTACATCTGAGAGCCAGGCGCACACTACGGACACCCTGTTCCTGCTGGACACGTCGCAAGCAATGGGTCCGTTCGCAGATGCTGCGGCACGAGGCATTGGTGAGGCTGCAAATAAAGTAATCGACGAGGACCATGAGGTGGCGCTCTGGAACTATTCCTCGCCGCTGAATCCCGGAGTGACTAAGAGCTGGCGCTCCAACGTTCAGTTCACCGACGAAAAAGATGCGGTGTCCAAAAAGGTGGCAGTGCTAGCTAACGCGGGCGATTCAAATACCCGTGAGGCAGTGCGCGCAGCTGTTGAAACCTTGGCTGGTTTCAACGGCGAGTACCACATCGTGCTTGTCACAGCTGGCACCAGCGATGCTGGCGATGACGCGGCATTCCTGTCAACCTTGGAGCCATTGCTGGCAGACGGTGTGACCTTATCTGTTGTTCACGTCGGAGATGGCCCAGAGGATGCTGCGGTTAAAGGTATTGCGAAAACGTCCGAGCACGCAAGCACCGCAGACGAACTTGGAGACGCTATAAACAAGGCCTCTGTCCTGTGATGCAGGGCAATGATTTCGTCGATAGCGTCGAAAAGCAGGCGGGTCGGCTTGACGGTGAGTATCCGGGGCTACCTACGGTAGCCCCGTGAGGGGAGCTGAAGCTAGGAGGACTTGCGACGGCGACGCGCAGCAAGTTCATCCAGAGAGACAACAGTGGTTTCTTCGTCTGGAACAACGCGTTCTGAAGGAAAAGAAGCGATAGTGCCGGTAAGTTCCTTCATGATGCCAGGAACTGCGATACCGAAGACCCCCTGGCCACCACCAAGCAAGTCAATCACTTCATCGGCGCTGTGGCACTCATAAACGGTGGTGCCATCGGATACCAAAGTGATTTCCGCAATATCGTTGACACCGCGGTCTCGGAGCTTGTCTACGGCAAGGCGAATGTTCTGCAAGGAAATTCCGGTGTCCAGGAGGCGCTTTACAATTTTTAAGACAAGAATATCTTTGAAGGAATACAGGCGCTGCGAGCCTGAGCCCTGGGCTCCACGAATTGATGGTTTCACCAGATCGGTGCGTGCCCAGTAATCGAGCTGACGGTAGGTAATGCCAGCTACCTGGCATGCGATGGGGACCCGGTAGCCCACCTCATCGGACGGCCCCAAGTCAAACAGGGACTCTTGGATGGGCTGTTCGCCCTGGTCGAATTCGTTGCTAGTCACGTAATTACTCCCGTGGTGTTTGTCAAAGCGCCTTATGGCTATTAAATGTCAAGCGTAGATGTTGGTCAAGCCCAGGCACTGATAACACGCCGAACTCTAACCCTCAACTTCAAGTTTAGACTTAAATTTCATCACTGTCATCTTGAGTCACATCCGTATCACTTACCCCATCAGTTTCAGGGATGTCGTCGTCACGCGTTGTATCCCTTTCCCCTGCCAGATCGCTTGCATCGACACCCATCTTGCGCATCATGTCAGCGAACTCTTCATCAGCAGACGTATCGCCACTCGCCGAAGATCCCAGTAAGGAATCATCAGTAGGTGGATCGGGCAGCTCAACCCCAAAGTGCTCGAGCGCGTCTTCATGGGAGATCCACATTCCCGCCTGAGCCACCACCGTTTCGTCTGCCGCAATCGGCAGATTAAGTATCTGGGCAATCATCACCGCATCGGATACTCGGCAATCAATGTCCTCACCGTCTTGCATTAACAGTGAAGCAACAAAGATTCCTTCATAGTAACTGTTGATCTCTACCGCAGTCGCCCCCGACGTGCACTGAGTAATCACCGAGGTCAACACATCAAAAGTATCCGGACGATCGGGCTCCCACTCCGCTTGGCGGGCCGCCAGGCGAGCGCCTTCAACCGGTGAAATCCACACCGGAACAATTCGATCACGCTCGCGACTGTGCAATAACACGCACACGAAGTTCTCTGGGCCGATGGTGTGTACACCATAAAAATCTAAAGGGACCATAGTCATGGTCCCCTAGTCTAGCTAGCAGTTTAGTCCAGCCGGTTACGCAGTTCGTTTTTCACCAGTGACGCGTGTAGCGAAACAACTAATGCCGTCATCTGCTGCCCCAGCTCCTCTGCTTGAGCCTTTGCAGTGTCCTTCTGAGACTTAGCAACTGGGCCCGCCACTTGCCCAATGAGATCCGCCTGGCGTGAGGCCGTATTGCGAAGTGATTTGAGGTGTCGGGAATCAAAACCGAACTCCATCAACGCCAGTGCTGTTGTCACGGTACGCACATCGTCTGCGGTGAACAGGCCTGCAGAATCGGGAGTCACTACTCCGATTTTCACCAGCTCCATCACCTGCTCGCCGGTTGCATTCGCTTGTTCCGCCACGTCCGTATCAGTCAGGCGGGTCGGAGCCGGCGCCTTGAAATTCTCGGGAGAAATCATTGGGTCAGCATCGGTCGCAGACAAAATTGCGGTGACTTGGCCAGAATCCATGGCGTCAAGCTGTTCGCGAATAACCTTTAGCGGCAGGTAATTATCACGTTGGGTGACCAGGATATAACGCAGTCGCTCAACATCGTCTTCGGTGAATCGGCGATAGCCAGAATCAGTGCGCTGTGGAGTGATCAGCCCCTCCGATTCAAGAAAACGGATTTTGGACACCGCCACATCGGGAAATTCTTCACGTAAGCGCTCGATGACCACACCGATAGACATGGTCTTTGTGCCCGTCTTCTTACCTGCCCGCGGTGCGGACAATCGTGGTTGGGTGTTGCGAACTGCGCTCACGGAAATTTCTCTTGCTCTATGTCAGGGGAACCACGGCATGGCCCGTGGTTCCGTTGAGTAGTGGATTGGTTTCAACCAAGTTGATCACGCCTAGCGTGCTAAGAAGCAACGTGATAGCCGTGACCGATGTGGGCCTCGTCAGCAGCCCTTGCAGAGGCCTTAGCCTTGCGTAATAAAAACCAAACGGAATTTACCAATCTGGATTTCATCACCAGAAGCCAGAACCTGGGAGTTGCGTGGCTCACGGTTAACGTAGGTGCCGTTCAAAGAACCTACATCGACCACCTCAAACTCGCCTGCGTTATTGCGGAACTCCGCGTGACGGCGCGATACGGTGACATCGTCAAGGAAGATATCAGCCTCTGTGTGTCGACCTGCAGTGGTGGTTTCTTGGTCTAGCAGGAAGCGGGCACCCGCATTGGGGCCACGCTTCACAACGAGGAGCGCTGCACCTTCAGGAAGGTTATCGACACCTTTGTTCTCAGAGCTGGTGGCTGCACCGTTTTCCATCTCCTTCAGCAAATCGGCGCGGAAGACCGAGGTGGTTTCTACCTGCTGCTCGGGGGTACCGGTGTTTTCGCTCATTACATCTCCTGACGGTTTATCAAACGAATTAACTGCTGCATTCAATCATAGCGATACGAAGCCCGCTCGTGCCGATTACGACACATCGTTCAGTACAAGGATTAAGTTTTACCTCATTGACCTGCAGTTCTAGGCAGGGAATCCCTAACGGAACAGATTGCTAATACCCGAGATTACCGAATTTCCTGAGCCCGCGAGAGGATTATCAGACACCATATAAGTCCACGTCGCACTCGGCCGTTTCCAACCTGCGCTCTCTAGGTGTGCCCCATCAGCATCAATGTTCACGCTTTGAAACGTTTCTACGGCGCTGTCTACAGCCCGCTGAGCCAACTGCTTGAATTCGCCGACCGCAATCCGGTGATACTCGTCGATCGGTGTCTCGCGAGCAATGGCGCGCAAGTGGATCGACTCGCGCACATCATCCATGTGCGCGAGGTGCTCACTCCACTCATCATCCAAGTGGAACAGCATGATATCGCGCGCAGCCTGTTCGCGTATCGACGCATCCAGGTGGTCGAGTTCTGCAGCCCGCTCTGGGGCGCGCTGGGCGAGCTCCTGCCACGCCTGGTCCGTGTCCAAAAGTTTTGCGCGGCGCTCATCGACGATGATGCGCTGGTCAGCTAGGAGTTGGTTGTACTTCCAGGTTTGGGCGTGGATCTCCAGCAATTGGCCCTCGGTAACACGTTGACAATGCTCCACGAAGTCTTGGATGCGCTTAGTGTTGATGCGCCCATCAGGTTCGGGATGTACGGTGAGTTCCTCATCCGCACCACCAGTAGTGACAATGTCGTCGTCAAGCGAAACGAAAAACAGGCTCAAGCCTGGATCGCCCTGGCGGCCCGCGCGACCGCGCAGCTGGTTGTCCAAGCGTGCAGTACGGTGGCGCGCTGTACCGATTACTGCAAGACCTCCGAGCTCGGCCACAGCGTCATGATCGGACTCGTCAGCACCTCCCAAACGGATATCGGTACCGCGTCCCGCCATCTGCGTAGACACGGTCACCCGACCCAAGTCGCCGGCCTCAGCGATGATGCGTGCCTCCTCCGCATCATTTTTCGCGTTAAGCACGTTCACTTCGATGCCGCGTTGTTGGAGCGCTGCGGCCAACGCCTCCGATTCGGCAACATCGTGCGTGCCGACGAGCACCGGTTGGCCGGTGGAGTTGATGTGGGCGATTTCTTCGACGATCGCACGGTTTTTATCGTCCATGGTGTGATAGATGCGGTCCGCTTCATCGAAGCGCTGCGGTTCTTTGTCCCGGTCAATGACAGAGACATGCAGGCCATAGAACTGACGTAGCTGGTCGGTGGCCTCCACAGCGGTACCCGTCATACCGCACACCAGCGGGTAGCGTCGCATGAGTGCCTGCAAGGTGATCGAATCCAAAATCCTGCCGCCTTCAGTAACGTCAAGGCCTTCCTTCGCCTCCACAGCGGCTTGCAACCCGTCGGGCCAACGTTGCAACTCGGCGACGCGCCCACGTGAGGCATCCACCAGAGCCACTTTGCCCTCGGCAACTACGTAGTGCACGTCGCGCAGCAGCAACGCTTTGGCATGCAGCGCTAGGTTCACCTTCACCAAAGTCGAACCGATGTGCTCATCCGAGTACAACGAGTCAATGCCAAGCGCGCGCTCCACCGCATCCGCTCCAGCCTCCGTCAAAAACACGTTGCGGCCGTCAACATCGATGGTGTAGTGCTCTTTCTCGCGCAGGTGGCCAACCACATCGGTGATCTGGCCGGTGGACTGCACACCCGGTTCCGAGCCCGCGAGCACTAAAGGCACAAGGGCTTCGTCGACAAGCACGGAATCCGCTTCGTCGACCAACGCAACCTGTGCCGGCGCCTGAACGGTCTGGCAGCGATGCGTGATCTGGTTATCGCGCAGGTGGTCGAAGCCGATTTCGGTCACCGGCGCATAAATCACGTCGCGCCGATATAGCTCAGCGCGGTCCGCACGACGCGTCTTTTCGGTGACAGCACCCACACTCAGGCCAAAAAACTCGACCAGCGGGCGCATCCATTCCGCATCGCGGTCTGCGAGGTAATTGTTCACAGTAATCACGTGCGTGCGTTGCCCAGTCAGCGCAAAACCTGTGGCTGCCATGGCACCCACCAACGTCTTACCCTCACCGGTGGCCATCTGGATAACGTCGCCTTCCAGCAGGCGTAGCACAGCCTGGTTCTGCACATGAAAAGGCCTCATCGACAACGTGCGCTGCGAGGCCACAGTCAGCAGCGCGAGGAACTCAGATTTATCTGTGATCGCACCGTCTTTCACCAGGGCGTGCGCACGCTGGGAGACCTCGTCGTCGGTAAGCGAGCTGAGCTCGTCGATACGCAAATGCGCCTTGTCGACGATGTCTTTGGACTTCTTCGTATTGCGTTCCGACGAAGCGCCCATCGCCTTCCAGAACCAGTCGAATGCAGCCATAGGTATACCTTTCCATCTGCATGTTGTTGTGCGTGCCACGTACAATCGCGTGTTCCTATCGACTTTACGTGACAAGCCGCTAGTGCTGTGGCACCTGTCGGCACCTGTCGGCCCACTGCGTGAAACACTGGCCTAAACTCAAAACGAAGAACAATACACCGCTCGGAGGAACACACCATGAAGTCCGACAACGTCATCGTCCCATCATCGACCGGCTTGGACATGGCCGGAACCATCGACCGCCCCGATGGCCCAGCGGAGGCGTACGCGATTTTCGCCCACTGCTTTGCCGGTTCGCGCCACACCCCGGGTGCATCGCGGATTTCCAAACGGCTAACGCAATACGGCATTGCCACGCTACGCTTTGACTTCCCTGGCCTGGGACAGTCCGCAGGCGACTTTGCCGATACATCCTTCAGCCAAAACGTCGATGACATCGTGGCCGCAGCCGAATGGTTAGCGCAGCACTACCGCGCACCCCAGCTACTTATGGGCCACTCGCTGGGTGGAGCGGCCGCGCTCAAAGCTGCTGCGACACGACGCATTCCATCTTTGAAAGCAGTAGCTACCTTGGGTGCGCCGTTTGACCCCGCGCACTCGGTGCTGCACTATGCCGACAAGATTTCCGAGGCGGATGAAAATGGTGCCGTGACCGTGACCTTAGGCGGCAAAGACCTGGTAATTTCACGTGGATTCCTCGAAGATCTAGCTGAAACCAACCCCGAAGCGTACCTGCCAGGTCTACGCTCCCCATTATTGCTGGTGCACTCCCCGATTGATCAAACCGTGGGAATCGACAACGCCCAGAATATTTTCCTGGCCACCCGCTACCCCAAGTCTCTCGTGAGCTTGGACAAAGCCGACCACCTCGTTACCCGACAGGGCAGCGCGCAGCGTGCAGCCGACATGATCGGCTCATGGGCGAAGCAGTACATCGTTTCCGAGTTCACTCCAGAACCCACCGGCGATGATAATGCGATTTCGCACACCGCTCGTGGCACGAAGTACGGCGACGTGGTGCGAACCTCAGGCCGTGCGATCACTACCGACCGCCCTAAGAACAAAGGTGGCAAAGGTCAAGGTGTCACCGCGAAAGGCCTGTTCATGTCCGCTATCGCCACTTCCGCCTCACAAGCGGTGCGAGAGGCAGCCAAGGGCATGGACTTGGTCGATGTCCGCGTCGAGGTCACCCACATCACCGGGGCAACCTTCGAACGCAAATTTAGCTTCGAGGGCAACCTCACCGACGCCGAAAAGCGCACCCTCTTAAATGCCGGCCGCAAGTCCGAAGCCAACCAGATCCTCGACGAGCACAAGATCATCGATGTCCAGGGGTAGCGCGATTAGGTCTAGCAGATGGCAGTGTTGTAACCTGTTAGCACCGCTAAATCAAAGCCGATAGGCGAAGAATCGCGGTGGCACGGGCTGTGGCGCAGTTTGGTAGCGCACCACACTGGGGGTGTGGGGGTCGCAGGTTCAAATCCTGTCAGTCCGACAGTAGCCTTGAGACATCGTTAGCATGGACAGCGAATACGAAGTCTTGAGGCGTTTTCGTCTCGAAAACGGTAGTGAATCATTAGGCTTGCAAAGTATGGATTCACGCACTTGGCTCAATGCCGCCACAGGTGGCCTCCTCGAAATACTTCCTGGTTTAAACTCCCATCTCGATCAACCCGGAATCGGTGACTGGTCAGTCCGTGCGCTGCTGGGACACACCTCGCGGGCATACCTGCTAATCGAGCATTTCCTTAACCAGGCAGACGGAATGACTGGGTTGCCAGAATTAGAGTCAGCAGGTGTGTATTACCGAGCGGCACGGCATGTAGCCACAGACCCGCAACATGACTTCGAGCGTGGGCCCGGTGCCGGGCAAAAACTTGGCGAAGACCCAGAAGCAACAATCCGTGAGATTATTGAGCGCGTACTCCGCCGCCTGGACCGCACAGCGTCTACTGCGCTGGTCGATACCGGCTCCGGAACCATCAATATTGAGACCTACATCGACACTCGCGCCTTTGAGATCAGCATGCACACCATCGACCTAGCGCGCGCTAGCGACCAGCCAATTCCGCAGCGGACCCTGAGTACATTAGACAACTGCCTCGCTCTAGCCACAGACATTGCCACCGAGGACGAGAAACTGGACCTGTTACTCGCGGCGACCGGCCGCCAGCCACTATCAACCACGTTCTGTCTGGTCTAAGGACAGGTCCTAGGCTCTCGACATGTGTGGACTATTGCCCACTGCTCGGGCGGATTTTCATGTCACAGTTGTGCATTTATCGTCCGGATCTGAGGTTTTTAGATCGTTTCGAGACACACCGTGACCACCTAACAAAGACTGATGTCGCGCTGGCCAACGAGATCCTGGCTAACCCAGTGGACGCAGTCCTATGGCGCGGCGTATCGACTCTGTAGCAGACACAATTCAGCGCTGCCGCACCATCTCCGTGTTCGCAGCTGGACATGGTTCTGCCCTGGCAGAGAATCTGAGGTGCGATTACCTCGAGGCTGCTCTGCTGACAGGGACAACCAATTTCAAAGTAGCTCGCTTCATCGCTACCGTGCGGAAATTTCCGGCGGGCAGCAGCAACGCGTGGCAATCGCCCGAATGATTGCACCACAGCCTGATGTTTTGCTTTTCGACGAGCCACTGTCGAACCTCGACACCATACTCCGTGTGGAGATGCACGGAGAAATCATGATAATACACAGAGCCACCAAGGCCACCAGCGTGTATGTGACCCACGACCAGGTTGAGGCGATGACGATGGCCACACATATCGCTTTGCTCTAGGATGGCAAACCTGAACAATTTGGCACTCCCGAGGATCTGGCGGCACTCCCTGCCACAGAATTCGTTTCAAAGCGGAAGCTCTCGCGATCACAAACACCGCAAGTTCGTCATCGGAGCAGAACTAGCTGATTCGACTCGCATCAATATCGTCAGCGATACACGGTGCACAGGTTATGCTGGGGATCCTCTCTATGTTGCCCTACCACCAGAACCAGATGCCTGCTTTAATGCCGAGGCAGTACGCGTTGATTAAACCCGCCAACACGACAAAGCAGCTCTCACATCCCGCTGCGTTTTCTCCTACAGTCACACAACTAAATCCGCAGCTAGTGGTCACTTCTACACTGCAACGTGCCCGCACCACCGCAGAAATCGCGGGCCTTCACATCGATGCCACCGACGACGACTTACGCGAAATGATGCTGGGCGACTAGGAAGGCCGCTACGTCGACGAAGTGCTCAACCACATCATTCGACCAGTGTCTTATAGCCCCGGGCAGCCTCACAGTGTTTGAGTTGCCCGAGGCATCGTCGTTAAGCGCACGAAAAGCCCAGATCAAGCACCTCCACTGGGTACCCGAACTAGGCTGAACGCGCAAGATCAAAGACTTAACCCAAAAAGGCTTTGTCCGATAAAGTAGCGCCCTTAATGTTGACAAACTGCTGCAACAGATCCTTGACTGTGAGCTCGCGTTTAGTGGCCTCGTCGGCCTCATAAACAATACGACCTTCGTGCATCATGACCAGGCGATTACCTAGGCGAATGGCCTGCTCCATATTGTGAGTAACCATAAGAGTTGTTAAACCACCGTCTTCCACAATCTCGTGGGTAAGTTCCGTGACCAAATGTGCACGCTGAGGGTCAAGTGCTGCGGTATACTCGTCGAGAAGCATGATCTTCGGCCGCGTAAAACCCGCCATGAGCAGGCTCAATGCTTGACGCTGGCCACCTGACAAAAGTCCGACTTTGTGGGTGAGCCGATCCTCCAGCCCCAGCTCCAACGTGGCGAGCTGGCTGCGGAACACATCACGACGACGCTGGTTCAAGCTCCGGCCCAAACCGCGAGTCTTGCCACGCTGATAAGCCAGCGAGAGATTTTCCTCAATGGTCAGATTCGGTGCTGTGCCTGCTAGAGGATCTTGAAACACGCGGCCAACATAACGGGCACGCGCATACTCTTTCATGCGGGTGACATCGGTGCCGTCGATAAGCACCGAGCCTGAATCCGGACGTAGCCTTCCCGAAACCATGTTAAGCAGTGTGGATTTTCCGGCACCATTCGAACCGATGATGGTGACAAAGTCACCTTCGTTCAGCTCTAGATTCACCCCGTCGAGGGCCACCCGCTCGTTGGCAGTGCCACGGAAAAAGTCTTTTGAATATCCGTGATACGAAGGGCACTAGCAATGCGACGACTACGAGCACTGCCGAGACCAACTTCATATCGTTCGGATCAAGGCCGACTGTCAACGTGAAGAAAATGATCACGCGGTAGAGGACAGCACCGACGATCACAGCGATGATCGCTTGGAACACGTAACGCTGCCCCAAGATCGCCTGACCAAGAATCACCGAGGCCAATCCCACTACGATGAGCCCAATACCCATGGAAATATCCGCGAAACCCTGAAACTGAGCAACAAGACCGCCGCACGCCCCAACCAGCCCGTTGGAAAGAGCAAGAGTGAGTATCTTCGTGTTATCCGTGGAGACTCCGAAGCTGGTGATCATGGGGCCATTGTCGCCGGTAACCCGGATTGCCAGACCCAAATCGGTGGTGAGAAACCAATACATGACTAGACCAAGTAGAACGACCATCACGGCGAGGAGTGCGACACCACCCCAATTACCCATCAGGCCTGCTTCGCGCAGCGGTGTGAATACAGTGTCTTGGCGGAGCAAAGGGACATTCGCACCGCCCATAATGCGTAGGTTGATGGACCACAACCCAATTTGGGTGAGGATACCGGCCGCGAAACCTGCGACGAATCCCATGAGCGTGGCAAGAAGCGGATTCCATCCGGCAAGCAGGAGTACCGCAGCAGTAGCACCACCAGTGGTGAAACTACCGTCAACAGTGAGGCCGGCGAAATTGAGGATGCGGAAGGTGAGATAAACGCCAAGCGCCATCACACCGTAGAGCAGTCCGAGTTCTAGCGCGCCGATCATACAGTTTCAGCCTCAGCAAGGATCTCTGCAGGAATTGTCACGCCTTGGCGCTGCGCCGCTTCCTCGTTGACCACGTAGGTAAACTCGGTAGCGGTTTCCACCGGCATGGTTGCCGGGTCTGCACCCTCTTCAAGAATCTGGATCGCCATCTCGCCTGTTTGCCGACCCAGCTCGAAGTAGTCAATACCGATCGTGGCTGCAGCACCACCCTCAACGGAGCCGGCTTCCGCAGCGATAACGGGAGTCCCATTGCCTTCCGCTGCTTGGACCAACGACGAAATACCCGAGACAACCATGTTGTCGGTAGGCACGTAAAACGCATCGACATCACCAATCGCCTCAACAGCCTGCGGGATTTCGGTGACGTTAGTGACCGTCTGGGTGACGATCTCCATATCACGTGCCGCAGCTTCTTCCTTGGCGTTGTCCACCTGGACCTGGGAGTTGACCTCTCCAGAAGCATAGATAATTCCGATCTTTGTCGCCTCAGGAACTAGCTGCTCTAAAAGATCAAATTGGTCAGCTATCGGCGTGATGTCTGGGGTACCGGTAGCGTTTCCACCTGGGGTTTCAAGAGAGTCGACGAGTTGGGCTTCTACCGGATCAGTCACTGCCGTAAACAGCACTGGAATATCAGTAATTGTTTGAGTGGTTGCCTGGGCTGCCGGGGTTGCTACCGAAAGCACCAGGTCTGGCTGTGAGCCGGCTAGCTGCTGCGCAATGGTCAGCGCTGTGGACTGTTCGCCGTTGGCGTTTTGTTCATCCCACTGCACATCAATGCCAGCATCATCGAATGCGGCCTTGAACCCGGCTGTTGCTTCGTCGAGTGCTGGGTGCTGCACCAACTGGTTAATCCCAATCGAGTAGGCATCACCAGCAGCGCCTTCAGATCCGCCAGAGTTGAAGTCAGAGCAGCCAGCTAGCACCAACGAGGTGGCAGCGACAATGCCGGTGGCAGTGCGGGCGCGACTGACGCGAAATATAACGCTTGCGAGATGCAAACCTGGGAAGGTGTCCTTTCACACGGTCTGCTTCACGACGAAGCAGGATTGGTGAAAAAGTACCTAACTACCTGTGCCCTAGTGAACAAAAGGGCGGGATCGTGACAGGTGTTGCCCTGTAGGTTACCCCCCGTCACTGCTATGTACACCACCTGGCAGTGGTTACTCCCCAACACTACCGCGCGGAACACGGACGCTCAGTGCAGCTGGGTCTACGGTAACGCTAAACCCATCAGCCCGGCCGGCTGGGTCACCATCGACTTCAAAGTCCTCGGTATGCGAGAACTTAATGTCAATCTGCTTGCCTTGCAGGTATCGAAGGCTTTTCGAATTATTGTCCTCACCATCTTTTTCTTCACCACGTCCACGCAGCGTATACACAAGCTTCTGCACCATCTGGTACGCCATCTGGCCGAAGATATTAATCCAGCCGAAAATTCCCTTCGGGCGCATGATCACAATGTCAAGCTTTCCATCATCAGGGATCGCGTTTGGCAGCAAGGTTATGTTGTTTACCAAGTCGCCGCAGTTTCCCACGATCACGCTATGTGCTCGAGCACTCTGCCAGCGCCCGCGGTCGATGCGACGAAGAAGTTTGATTCTGTCTCCACCCTTCAAAGATTTCGCAATTGCCACACCATAGGCAAGAAAACCGATTTTCGCTTTCAGATCATCGTCGGTGTTTTCGATCATCTGAGCGTCGATACCGACACCCGCCATCACAACGAACGGGATTTTCTCATTCGCAGAGTCAGGACGATCAACTTCTGCATAACAGATATCAATCGGACGATCCTCACCCTGGAGAGCCACCTGCATCGCCTCTTCAAACCCTGGCTTTAGTTTGAGATTGCGCGCCAGAAGATTACCCGTTCCAGCTGGGACGATCCCGAGAGATGAGTCGGTGTTTGCTAGGGCTGCTGCCACGAGCCGGACAGTGCCGTCGCCACCACAGGCAATCACTACATCCGCGCCCTCCGAAACCGCCTTCTGCGCCTGCGAATAACCGGGGTCTTCTTCGGTGGTTTCCTTCCAGTGAATCTCGCTGTAGCCCTCGTCGTAACGTGCGGCAAGCTCTTCGAGTTCGCTGCGCTCGGCTTTTACCGGGTTATAGATGATGGTCGCAACCTTTTGTCCATGCTGGTTTGTCATGCACACGATCCTACCTGCGCCAGCGATTCACGGATCAGTCAATCATTAAGATCCACGCATGGATACTCCGAAGAACTTTAAGATCTCTTTGGTGGCGATATCATTCGGAGTGCTTTCATTGGGGTCCTTTTCTCCGCCTGGCCACGTGTGCGTACCGGATCCCACACGGACATGTTCCAGTGGAGCATCGCAGTCGTCCCAGACTTGTCGAATCCCATTGGTCCACAACTGGGTGATCGAAATGCTGTCGCTACAGTGGTTTCGATCAGCCGCGTCCTCCAAAATTTCCGGCACCGAGTGGTAGGCGGTGTCGTGCCGGTTGCCGCCTTCATACGAGACAACCTTGTCGTCGGTACCATGAATGTCTAACAGTTTCATGGGGATCGAGGAACACTTCTCCGACACTTTCCAGTAGTAAGCCGCAGAGACAGTAGCGACAGCGGTGAAGTCCACGGGCCGTTGACAACCGATATACGCTGCAAAACCACCCCCGTTCGATAGGCCGGTAGCAAACACGCGCGCGGTATCCACGTTGTGCTCCGCGATGATCTTTTCACGTACCGCATCTACAAACGCGAGGTCTTCCTCACCGGTGGTTGCGGCGTAGGGCGCCGGCGCCCAGGCTTTGTCCACACCATCCAGGTAGACCACGTACGCCCGCGCCAGATCGAGGTTGGAATAGTCGCGGATCGCCTCGGAGGACTCATTCATTCCGTGAAAGACAAAAATCAGCGGCAGGCGAGCGCCGTCGGTGGCTTCGGGGGGCACAGTCAGTGAAAAAGTCCGCTTCTTCCCATCGACGGTGACGGATTCTGCCGTCGTGGTCGGCTCCCCGATCGTCTGAGACTCAGGCGCTTCCGGCTGCGCAGCGGTGGTCTGGCTGGCATCGCTTTCAAGGTCGACGAAAGCGTCGTTACTATCACGCAACTCCTCGTCATCAAAAGGGAAACCGCAGGCAGCGACGCCAACAATGCTTAACGACGACAAGACGGCGACTAACGCTGCCTTCCACGATGCTATGCCCATTGTCTGGCGCACTGTCTGGCGCACTGTCCTGTTCACTGTTGGTTTCGCCCTTCCTGCCATGCGTTCCACATTCTGGCATACGCCCCGCCGTGCACAATCAATTCGTCATGTGTTCCACTTTCGATAATGCGACCATTATCCATCACCACAATATTGTCAGCACGACGAGCTTGGTCTAAACGATGTGCAACCACCAAGGCGGCCCTGTTCCGAGCCACATGTGCTGCTGCCTCCTCCAAATTAGAAGCATGCGACGAGCCTGCCTCTGCGGTTGCCTCGTCCATCACCACCACAGCAGGGTCCAGCAGCAGAATGCGTGCGAACGCCAGCTGTTGCGCTTCATAAGGCTCCAGCTGGTGGCCGCGGGCACCAATGATCGTGTCCAACCCGTCAGCTAACTTTTGGAACCAGGTTGCCCCAACGGTCTTGAGAGCGTCTTCCAGTTCGTCGTCGGTAGCATCCGGTTTGGCCAAGGTCAGGTTTTCACGCAACGTTCCCGAAAACACGTAGACCTCCTGTGACACCATCGCGATGCGTGCCACACGCTCCTCATCAGACAATTCGGAAACATTTTCTCCATCGATGGTGACTGCACCGGACGTCGGCACGCGCAAACCCGACACCAACGCAGCGACAGTGGTCTTGCCGGCGCCCGATCTCCCAACAACAGCAACGGTCTCGCCAGGCTTGATAGCGAAACTGACACCATCAAGTGCACGTTCTGAGGTACTGCCCGAGGCATCGTCGTACGTGAAACTAACATCTTCCATCACCACCTCACCGCGGGGTGCGGGAGCACCGACTGGCGGGACTGGGAGCGGTGGGTATGCTGTCACCCCCACGATACGTGCCAGCGACGCGTACCCCGATTGAATGGTGTCCAGCACACGCATCACGCCCATAATCGGCCCACGCAGTCGGATCAGCATCAACATCGCACCCGTGGCCGCTCCCACCGTCAACGTTCCGGACTGGACAGTAAAGTAAGCAACGACAAGCCCAGTGGCGATCATGAGGAACTCGCCACAGCTCATCCAGACCTGCAGCGAAGTCATCGTGGTACGAGCCGAGAAACCGCGCGTGACCACATCCAGTGAGGAGCGGTGGATGCGATCGTGGGCAGCTTGTTCCATACAAAAGGCGCGCACTGTGTCGCGCCCGTGAATAGCCTCGAGGATCCGCCGAGCACGCTCTGCCATAGTGGCGCGCTCACTGGCGTACCGATCAGGCGCAACCCGCAGGTAACACCAGGCACCCAACACATACACCGGAGCCGCCACACATGGCACAAGCAGGAACTGCCAATCCACAGTCACAAGCGCACACACCGTTGCCACCAGCGTGAACGCGCTAGAAGCCAGGACAGGTATTGTCTCCGTCACCGCCGTTGACAGCTCGGAAACATCATCGGTCGACCGCGACACCAAATCACCGGTACCAGCCTCTTCGACGCGGTGCACCGGCAGCCCCAGTGCCGTACCGACCATCGACTCGCGCAGATCCGCAATCACCCGCTCCGCGATCCGGGCAACCACATAAAAACCCGCAGCACTTAGTGCGGCAGCCAGCAGCGCCACAACCACGAGCAGACCTCCTGCAGCAGCCAGTGCTCCCCCGCCTCGGCCCTCTACTACGATATCGACGATGCCACCAAGGACCCGGGGCACCATCACGTTTGCATACGCACCGACGCTCAGCAAAATCAGGGCAAGGATCGCTTGCCGACGAGCACCTGCCACCTGCACCACATGGTGGCCGAGCTCGCGCCGGACTTCTCTAAACGTGGCAACCGGAAACCTCATGGGTTCACCACCTCCTCAACACGAGTTGCCACGCGCTTCCATGCTGGCTGGTTCGTGAACACCACTGTTGGTTTATCACCGCGGTAAGCCGCCACCCGCTCCGCAATGCGTTGTTCCGTGATGGAATCCACCGCCGTAGTGGGATCTTGCAACACGAGGATCTTGGGGTCTGCCGCAATCGCGCGGGCCAAAGCGACACGTTGACGCTGCCCACCGGATAGTTGGCCACCGTTTTCGCCGACTTCTCGATGGGCGCCACCGGGAATATCATCTGCAGCAGCGACATAGAGAGCTTCGTCGACACGCGCCGGGTCGAGGTGGATATTGCTGCCCACCGTTCCAAAGAACAGCTCTGCCGCATGCGGGGCCACAATCACGCGATCCCGCGGAGCGGTAAGTAGTGCATCGGGAACATGCCCCGTCACTACGGTGATTCCGGACGCTAAAGCAGGCACGTGCTCGTCGTCACGCCCGAAAGCGAAATCCGCCCCCAAGACCTTCCGGATGCGCACGCCTGAGGCCTGTGCTGATGCCCAGCGTGATGCAATGTTCTTTCCCAGCATGGTCATCGGCTGGATGATGAACTGGGTCAATCCCACAACAGTGATCAGTTCACCGATGCTGATAGTGCCAGACAAGCCAAGCCAACCTGCAGTAATACCGACGGCAATCACATACAAAGAACCAGTTGATTCAGTAAGAGTATTCAGGCGTGCCTGAGCTGCATTAGCGTTGACAGTCCGCTCATAGGCGCAGTCAGAAACACGAGAGTAGCGCTGTCGCACCGTGGCAATCGCACCGAGGCCTTTGAGCGTGCGCAAGCCCCGGACAACATCCGTGGCCGTAGCGGCGGTCTCCGCCAAAGCCTGCTGGCGTTTGCCGGATGCGCTACGGAGCGGAGTAGCTCCGGCGAGCGCGATAGCTACCACGATCGGCCCACCCACCAAAATCGCAATGCCCAAGGGCAGATGAATCGACATCACCATCACACCGACGTATAGCACCGAGACAACCTCTGCGACGGGAAACACCGTCATCATCACGGCGTCGGCCACACGCTGAGTATCCGCTGATGCAATCGACAACAACTCGCCGGCTGTCCTGAGCCTGCCGGCAATTCCTCGCGGATGCATGATCCGATCGCTGACTGCCATGCGCAAATCATGCCCAATCAACAGTGTCGCCACGATGAGCAATCGGCGGCCGAAAAAACCCGCCACAATATTCACCAAGAACGTCGCGGCTAGTACTCCGATCCAGAACCACAAGCGCGATAAGCTATCACTTGCGATAGAGCCGTCGATAGCGTGACCCACAATAACCGGGGTCAGCCCGTTTGTCACGAAAGTGATGGACATCAGTACCGCCGCAGGTAGGGTGCGCTGCCACCGTGAAGTGACGGTTTTGATCAGCCACCGGGGATCTTCGGGCAGAACACTCATGGGTGCTCATCTTACGTGCAAACTCGCGTTTGCCTGGTCGATGGATCTTCAAAAACAGGGGCAAAAAACAACGATTCAGCACGATCCATCGACCAGACCCACCGAGAGCTGGCCACCATCAACGCGTGTTGGGAGTATTTTAGACACCTATGACTATTACTCCCCCCAGCCAAAAGGAAGCCCCCACGTTCCGCAACGATGCGCACAGGCGCGATGTGGCAGCAGCCTTTGCCCACGGAGCAGACCTTTACGATGACGTTCGCCCTACCTATCCTGCCGAAGTAACAGCACTTCTCGACGATTGCCCTGTGATTCTGGACTGCGGCTGCGGCACCGGGAAACTGACGCGAGTCATCGTCAACGCATCTCAATCCAAGACCAATGCAACGGCAGGAACGACCGTGCTGGCCTGCGATCCTTCCGCTGACATGACGCGCGTGTGCGCCACCCAATTACCCGATGTGCATGTGTGGCGTGCCACGGCCGAAGCAACAGGACTCGCCGACGACACCGTGGACGCCATCACGTGTGGGCAAACGTGGCACTGGGTAGACCCCATCGCCGCGAGTCAGGAGGCAGACCGGGTGATCCGGCCCGGTGGGAAACTGGTGCTGCTCTGGAACACGCTCGACACGTCGCACCCGTGGGTGCTGCGTTTGACACGCATTATGCGCTCCGGTGACATCCAACGCGCGGGATTCTACCCCGAGGTGGCTAGCCCCTGGCAGCTTGACCAGGAGATGCGTTCAACGTGGGTGCAGCATCTCACCACCGATCAGGTATACGCCTTAAGCCAAACTCGCTCATCGTGGCTGCGCGCCAACCAGAAAACCCGCACGCGGATGCGCGACAACCTGTACTGGTATTTGTTTGAGCACCTCGAATACCAGCCCGGACAATTACTGCCAATCCCCTACCGTCTCGACGTGTTCGTGTACACGCGTCGCACCGGCGAGCTGTCTTAAGAAATAGTGTCCGGCTAGTCGCTATCGCCGGTGTGGCGGACCTGGAAGAAGTTCAGGCTTTCTAACGTGGCATCCACGCCTCCTGCTTTATTCTCACCACTCGGCCAGCGATGATCCATCCCGGCAATGGAAATGAGCTGCAGATCTGTGGCACAGTAGCCGTTATATTTGATGGATTCCACGCTGGTGGGATAGCCATCAACGTGTGATTTTTCCAGCTTTGGCCCTGGTTTCGGCTGGCTGCACTCGCTGTCTTCGGCAGCATCAAGCAGTGTGTCGGTGGCACTGAGATACCGGAAAGTCCCGCCGAATACCTCACGGACATCGCCGTCGAATTCCACCAGGTCGTCGGCAGTTCCGTGGAAGCTGAGGTAATTGATGGGGCTTTCCGCGCAGCCATCGATCACACTTTCATATATGGCGGCACCGGCAGTGGTGATCGTCGAAAAGCGACCCGGGCGCTGGCAGGATAAGTAGCGGACAAAGCCACCACCATTGGAAAAGCCTGTTGCAAACACGCGCTGCTGGTCTACCGAATAGGTGCTGCTAATCGTGTTATGCAGCTGATCCATAAATGCTAAATCGCTGCGCCCCGAAGGATCGGCAGCATAAAAGGTTGGGGCCCAAGATTCATCGACGCCCTGTGGGTACACCACAATCGCATCGGCAAACTTATGAAACTCAGTGGCATCAGCCATGTTCTGCGGGTTAGACCCTCTCCCATGAACCACATAGATCACTGGAAGGCGCCCGTTCTGCCACCCCTCGGGGGCGGACACACGGTAATAGCGGTCAGTCCCGTCAACGTTGATAACTTCTTCATGCAGCTCCTCGCCAGCACCCTCACTGCCTTGTTTCACTGCGCTATAGTTTGAGCGATCTACGCTGATCTCGTAGCCGTCGTAGTTCACGCGCAGCCGGCTGCCGTCGTAGGTGAGGTCAGCGCTATTCAGCCAGTTATATGAACCCTCGCTAAGCCAAGTTGTGCCCTTCCGATCCGGGCCCATGTTGCCAGCCATCGTGACCATTTTTCCATCACCGGAGGTATTAATAGAGACGCTGTTGGCGACATCGTGCGTCTCCGGTACCCAGCCCCAGTCCACCTGGCTTCCTTGACAGCCAAAGGTCATCCATCCTCCCCTCGGCTGCACCACACACGTTACGTTCTCCCCATCCAGGTTGGCCGTAATATATTGCGTGGGAATCGTGTGGGGCTCACCGAAAAAGTTGGCGACCTCATCGTCGGTAAGCTCCTGCATCCCGTCCTCTCTCAGCTTAAAGCCAGCGGAATACTCGAGGCTTGCGCACGTCAACTCCTCATCGGCGGTGGCGGCGCAGGCTCCGCCGGGAAAACTGACGAAGTCGCCGGGCCTCATCGCGTCAACGACAATAGCCTGCTCCGTTTCCAGGTTGTCATCGTCCCACCCGGGCGCCATCGACCACGCCCCATGTGCGTCTGCAAAGCTAAACGACTCTCCTGTGCTCTTGACACAGCCATAGTCGCTGCCGGCAGACGCACCACACGTCCACCCGGGCACCTGGTCTGCGATGACAGCACCGCGCGCAGGAAAGCTGTGGCCCACAGCATGGATCAGCGGGAAGGCAGGGTTGCTTTCCGACGCATCCCCTGTCAGCTCCGGCAGAGCCGATGCCTCATCATCACCTAGCCCTGGCAAGCTTGGCATACCAATATGGCAGGCTGCCGTTGCCACCGCGACAAGGCCTGCGACAACTATCGCTAAGACGGCGCGGACCAACTGTGACACTTTCACCACAATCTACTTCCTGCGGCGTTCACGCACGCGCACCGCGATGCGCACCGGTGTACCGTGATAGCCGAACTGCTCACGGAACTTCCGTTCCAAATAACGGCGGTAACCAGCGTCCAGGAAACCGGTAGTGAATAAGACAATTGTCGGTGGGCGGGTGGACGCCATGGTTGCGAACAGGACGCGCGGCAAGCGGTTATTGTTCATTGGTGGAGGGTTAGCTGCGATCGCTTCCCGCAACCAATTGTTCAGCTGGCCGGTGGAGATGCGCTTATCCCAATTTTCGACAGCCTCGATCATGGCAGGTTCTAGCTTGTGCAGTGCCCTGCCCGATTGTGCCGAAATATTGATCTTGGAAACCCACGGTAACCGGTCAATCTGCAGATCAATCTCGCGGTCGAAGAAGTAGCGGCGGTCCTCGTCCATGAGGTCCCACTTATTAAACGCAATCACGAGCGCTTTACCCGCATCAATGACCATGGATATGATGCGCTGGTCCTGCTCGGTGATTTCCTGGGATGAGTCGATGAGGACGATACACACTTCAGCCGCTTCAATGGTGTTCTGGGTGCGCAGCGAGGCGTAGTACTCGTGCCCTTGGGCCGCCTTCACCTTACGGCGCAGGCCTGCGGTGTCAATGAACTGCCAGGTGCGCTGGTCGAGCGTAATCATTTCATCGACCGGGTCCACCGTAGTGCCCGCAACGTTATCTACCACGGATCGGTCTGAGTTAGATAGTTTGTTCAGCAGGCTTGATTTACCCACGTTGGGCTTGCCGACGAGTGCTACGCGCCGTGGGCCTTCCGTAATCGAGGACGCTTGGCGTGGTTCCGCAGGGAAATGGCGAACAATTTCATCGAGCACGTCAGCATTGCCCCGTCCGTGCAAAGCCGATACCGGCCATGGGTCGCCCAGGCCGAGGCCGTACAATTCTGCGACGTCGGCCCACTGGTTATCAGACTCAAACTTATTGGCCACCAAAATCACGGGCACGTCAGAACGCTGCAGGTTGTGTGCCATCGCCGAGTCCGATTCGGTGATGCCCACGTGCGAGTCCACCACCATCACGATCACGTCAGCCGTAGCCATCGCGGCCTCAGACTGGCGTGCGATAGCAGCGTGGATCCCCTTCGCGTCTGGGTCCCAGCCGCCGGTGTCCTGCACCCAGTATCGTTGCCCATTCCATTCAGCGAGATAGCTCACGCGGTCACGTGTGACACCGGGGTGGTCTTCCACAACGGCTTCCCGGCGCCCCAAAAAGCGGTTGACCATGGTGGATTTACCAACGTTGGGCCTGCCTACAACAGCCACCGTTGGCAGCGCTTCTTCAACGAGGTGTGGATCGAGGATGCCAAGACGCTCGTCGAGAGCCTCCCAGTCTTCCTCTGTCATCTCCTCGAAGTCGAAATCGTCTTCGTCAAAGCCCTCATCGGCCCATCCACCGCCGGGGTTTTCCACGATCTCATCGGTGTAGGCTTGATCTGCGTCAAGTTCCTCGCCACCACCGAAGGCATAGACAAAGTTTGTCGTGCCATCATGCTCGGTCTGGCCCGTGTTTTTCTCGGTCACTTCGCGCTCTTTTCAATTACGGAGATCAACGCTGCCACAACCTCGTCAGGGGTCAGATCAGACGTATCAATCACCTCGGCATCATCGGCAGGCCGCAGGGGCGACGTTGCGCGCGACGAATCAAGCTCATCACGGCGCTGGACATCGGCAAGCACCGTGTCATAGTCAGCCCCACGTCCAGCAGCGATATCTTGGTCATAACGGCGGCGGGCCCGCACGTCAGCACTAGCAGTGAGAAACACCTTCGCCGGTGCTGTATCGAGCACAACAGTCCCGATGTCGCGGCCTTCGACGATGGCGCGGTGCGCATCGCGGGCCAGCTTGCGTTGTAACTCCACCAAATTCTTCCGCACCTCCGGGATCGCTGAGACAGCAGAAACCGCACGCGTAACCTCAGGCCCGCGGATCTCCCCAGAGACATCGTCGCCGCTCAGCAAGACCTCAGTGGAATCAGGGTCATCAGACACCGTCAAAGGCAAATTTGCCGTAGTAGCAATCACAGCTGCTGTATCGTCGGGGTCCACCCCCGCGCGCAGCACAGCCAATGTAGCCACGCGGTACATCGCACCTGTGTCCACATACTTCGCGTCCAACTGTTTGGCCAATGCGCGGCAGGTCGACGACTTGCCGGTGCCAGACGGGCCATCGACTGCGAGGATCAGGCCGCCGTGAGGCATATTTGACAGGTTCACATTCCCACCGCCTTGTACAAAGATGTCAGTTCGGAAGAGTTCAAAGAACGCAGCGTACCCGGTTTCTGTTCACCGAGCTGCACGGTATGCATCTTGGTGCGTACTAGGCGCTGCACCGGGTAACCAGCCGCTTTGAGCAGCCGGCGCACAATGTGTTTGCGGCCTTCGTGTAGTTCCACCCGAACCAGGGACTGGCCGTTGTGCACATCCACGATCTGTGCATAGTCGACTTTCGCCGGGCCGTCGTCAAGCTCTATACCCTTCTTCAGTTCGCGAACCAAGGAGCTCTTCGCCTCGCCCAGCACGGTAGCCAAGTACGTCTTTGACACCTCAAACTTGGGGTGGGTCAGGCGGTTGGCCAGCTCACCGTCGTTAGTAAGCAGCAACAATCCCTCGGTGTCTGCATCGAGGCGTCCGACGTGGAAAAGTCGCTGCCCTGAGACAGTCTTCTCGGCAACATAGTCGCCCACGCACGGCCTGTCCATCTCATCGATCATGGTGGTGTGCACGCCACGTGGCTTATTAAATACGAAGTATTCGTGATCTTCATTAACGTTCACGCGCACACCGTCAACGCGAATGATGTCCACGTTGGGGTTAACGCGCATGCCTTGTCTACGCACGGTTTCGCCGTTGACTTCGACACGGCCCTTGTCGATCATCACTTCCGCGTGTCGACGAGAAGCGATACCTGCCTGGGCCAAAACTTTCTGGAGGCGGATTCCTTGTGGCTTGTCGGCATCATCGTCCCACCAGTTGTCGGCCAAGGGATGGTCTGATTTCTTTTGTGCATTCTTCGCGCGCTGTTGGCGGCTAACGTGCTGTTTACGCGCCGGTTTCGCGTTGGACAAGAAAAACTCGTCGTCTTGCTTGTCGTTGTCCGGTGTGCCTTCTCGGCGAGCGGGAGGGGTCATAGTTAGTCCTTGACTCTCGATATGCGATTGTTGAACGGTGATGATGCTACCAGGCATCTTCGATTGAATCGACTTCTGGAAGCAACGGCGCAAGATCCGGCAATCTGTCCAGAGAGTCAATACCAAGCAGCTCAAGGAACAGTTCCGTTGTAACGTAGCGGTGTGCGCCAGTAGCCTCATCCGGCTCTACCTCACGGACGAGTCCGCGAAGCGAAAGCGTCCGCATCACACCGTCGACATTGACCCCACGCACGCCCGCCACCTGGGCGCGGGTGACCGGCTGTCGGTAAGCCACCACCGCGAGCGTTTCCATCGCTGCGCGCGACAGTCGGGTTTGGGTGCCGTCGAGCAAAAACTTTTCGACGGCCTCCGCGTTGTCTTGTCGCGTATACAACCGCCAGCCTTCTTCAGTCTCGCGCAAATCTATGCCACTGCCGCGGGAGTCTAACTCGTCGGAAAGCAAACGCAGCTGATCACGAACGTCTGCAACCTCGGCGCCAAGCGCCGCTGCAAGTGTTTCTGCCGCGGCGGGAGTATCGATAACTAACAGAATCGACTCAAGCTGCGAACGCAACTGGCTAACCATGGGCAGGTTCATCTAGTGTCTCCCTACCTCGTCGCTTTTGTCGCTATTTCGCGGCCGGAATCGGGCCTCCCCCACTGCGACCAGGAGCCTTCGTACACTACGAGATCTTTCCTTCCGGCAAGGGTAGCGGCGAAAGCGTCGACGCACGCAGTCACCCCTGAGCCACAGGAAAACACGAGATGGTCATCCGGAAAAAGTTTCGCCAGCTCCTCTGGCGTTTTGAACGTGCCGTCTGGGTTGTACACCTCTGTGTAGGGCACGTTGCGCGACCCGGGAATATGGCCGCAGCGTAGCCCTGGGCGGGGTTCCTCCACCACGCCGGTGAAACGGTCGTGCGAGCGGGCATCCACCACAGTACGGTCGGTCCGCTCTACCTCATCAGCGTCCACCAGCAGGCTCCACGTGGGGCTCGATAAGAACGATCCCGGCGTGGCCGGTTTGTCTTGTGGCGCACACAGCTCTCCCCCGGCAGATACCCAGGCGTTAAGGCCACCGTCGAGAAGTGCGACATCGCGCACCCCGGCAACCCGAGCAAGCCACCAAATGCGGGCAGCCGTTGCACCGTCAGAATCGTAGACGACTACGGGTGTGTCTTCCGAAACTCCGTAGGAGGCAAACACCTCCTGAATCTGGTGAGGCACCGTGTGCGGGAGAGGGTCCGAGGCATCGGAGAAATCGCCTTCCAGATCTGCGACATACGCCCCGCACATCACCTGCGTCGGCGGATTGGGGCCCATGGAAGCGTGGAAAACCACCACCGCGGCCCTTTCACGCAAGAAGCGCAGCTGGTCTGGTGTAATGAGTAACTCCATGGTCACGTAGTCTAATGCGTCCCAACCCAGCGTGGGTTAAGTCCCCACAAGCTTCCCGCTCACCGCGGGCATCACCAACCTACAAACCTGCTACGACCAGTTAGCGGCGGCGACCACGGCGGGGTCCACATCGATACCAGTCCAGGCAATATCGAGTGGGCCCAAAGCCTCCTCCTGCTCCGTGTCTACGGCGCGCGCCTTATACAGCTCAAGTAACGCCAAAAACCGCCCGACAACCTCCATTGACCGCGTGCAATCTCGAGTCAAGGCGGCAAACGACATCCACGTGTCCTCCCCCACCAGTTTGAGCGTGTCCAGGATCTTGCCAGCCTGCTCCGGCACCGACACCTCCACCTGATGCAGATGGTCCACCCGGACCTCCTCGGCGGCTTT